>JAEEJS010000061.1 GCA_016282015.1 Bacteroidales bacterium | reverse complement strand
TTCGACCCAACAGGCAAATCAGACGCTGAAATCATGCGTTTCTGCCAGGCTTTCATGTATGAGCTTTGGAGAAACATCGGTGCTGACCAGGATTCACCAGCTGGTGACGTCGGTGTCGGCGGCCGTGAGATCGGTTACCTCTATGGTGCTTACAAGAAACTCGCTCGCGAGCACAGCACAGGCGCTCTTACAGGTAAGAGCTATGGCTGGGGTGGTTCATTGATCCGTCCGGAAGCTACAGGTTTCGGTGCAATGTACTATGTTGACCGCATGGTTCACCAGAAGGGTGAGACAATGCAGGGCAAGAAAGTCGCTCTCTCAGGCTTCGGTAACGTGGCATGGGGTGCAGCTATCAAAGCTACAGAACTCGGCGCTAAGGTCGTCGCTATTTCTGGCCCAGACGGCGTTTGCGAAATCGCTGACGGTATCACAAGCGAAATGATCGACTACATGCTCGACATGCGTGCTTCAAACCGTAACAAGGTTCAGGATATGGCCGACAAATTCCCAGGCAAGGCTAAATTCACCGCTGGTAAGAAAGCTTGGACAGTGAAATGCGATATCGCATGCCCATGCGCATTCCAGAATGAAATGGCAGAAGAAGATGCTAAGGAATTGATCAAGAACGGCGTTAAATTCGTCGCTGAAGTTTCTAACATGGGTTGCCAGCCAGGTGCTATCGAGGCATTCCAGAAGGCAGGTATTCCATTCGCTCCAGGTAAGGCTGTCAACGCAGGTGGTGTTGCTACATCAGGTCTCGAGATCTGCCAGAACGCAGCTCACATCAACTGGACAGCTCCAGAAGTTGACCAGAAACTCCACAAGATCATGAACGACATTTATGACATGTGCGTTGAGTACGGTAAACAGGCTGACGGTACTATCAACTACGTGAAGGGCGCCAACATCGCCGGCTTCATGCGTGTTGCAAAAGCTATGTTAGCTCAGGGTATCATCTAATCTTTAGACCTTAGTCTTTAGACATTAGACTTTAGTAGAGACGGTCAGCTGACCGTCTCTATTTTGTTGTAAAAAACTAAAGACTAACAACTAAAGACTAAAGACTTTTTATTATCTTTGCAAAAAATATTTTTAATGTCGCAATTCGACGAAATACTAGATCAACACGACTTTACAAAAGATGAACTTATAACTCTTCTCGCTTCAAAAGGCGAGGAGATGTCACGTCTTTTCGACAAGGCGCTGAAGACCAAACTTCATTATCTGGACAACTGTGTTCATCTGCGCGGACTAATAGAGTATAGCAATAAATGCCGAAAATACTGCCTATACTGCGGCGTAAGAGGAAAAAACACTAAAGTTGAGCGATATACCCTTAGCGATGAAGAAGTGCTTGAATGCGCTCATTTGGCCCATAAACTGGGATATGGCTCTGTGGCCATACAGAGCGGTGAGCGCGACGATAAGGAATTTGTCGACAAAATCGAATATCTCGTAAGGGAAATCAAGAAAATCGACAACGGAAGTCTGGGTATCACCCTGTCGCTTGGCGAGCAGACAGAGGAAACATACCGCCGTTGGTTTGAAGCGGGTGCACACCGTTATCTGCTTCGCATAGAGGCTTCTAACGAAGATTTGTATTACAAGATTCATCCCAAGGACAAGAATCACGACTTTCACAAACGCCTTGACAGCATTGACACCTTGCTGCGACTGGGTTATCAGACAGGTACCGGTGTGATGGTCGGACTGCCGTTCCAGACATTAGACGACTTGGCGGACGATCTGCTGTTTTTCAAGCGTAAGGACGTTGCTATGGTGGGAATGGGACCGTTCATACCGCATCCCGACACTCCGCTTTATGAGTTTAGACATCAGATCCCGTCGGCTCAAGAGCGAATGAACTTGACTTTGAAGATGATAGCCGTATTGCGCCTGATGATGCCTGAAATCAATATGGTGGCGGCTACCGCCAACCAGACTGTCGATCCTCTCGGACGTGAAAAAGCCATAATGGTTGGCGCCAACGTAATCATGCCTAACCTGACTCCCAATGAGTTCCGTGAAAATTACCTCATCTATCCTGACAAAGCCTGCGTCAAAGACAAACCCGACCAGTGCCAGACCTGTCTGGACATACGCATGGAGTCGATAGGGCATAAGGTGCTGTACAACGCCTGGGGCGACTCGAAGGCGTTTACCTCACGTCATTAATGTTCACCTCACGTTATTAAACAAAAAAGGTGACCGTTTTCACGGTCACCAAAACATCATTCATTATATAATCCAAATTGAAGTAAAACCTTCTTTTTAAGCTATTAGCCGTTAGCAGATTCTCTAATGGCTAATGGCTAGTCGCTAATGGCTAGAAATACAAGTCTCTTTCACCCTGTTTAATCCTCTCAATACGCTTCTTGAGCTCATCGAGGAACTGCGGGTCAACGTTCTTGAAGTTGTTTTCGATGGTTTTCCAGCCTTTTGCGGCGACTTCAGGTGTTGCGTAGTCCACGAGATACTCGCTGAGGGTGAGGATAGCGTTAGGTGTGCAATAACGTTTGATAAAGCCTGGCACACTGAACTCCATGAAATGCTCGCCGGTTCTGCCCAAACGATAGCATGCTGTGCAGAAGCTCGGGATGAAGTCGTGGTCGAGGAGCTTGTCAATGATTTCGCCCAAGGTACGGTCGTCGCCGATCTTGAACTGCTCGCGGTGCAGGTTCTGGTCTTCCTGCTTGTCGCTGTTTTTCTCTTCTTCCTCGTGATGATATTTGTAGTCGCCAATCTGCAGGTTGGTGCCGCCGTCGATCTGTGATATCCCATATTCAATGGCTTTTGCGCGGAAATCGGCGTCCTCACGTGCTGTCAGGATCATGCCGGTGTAAGGCACTGCCAGACGGAAGATGGCGATGATCTTCTCAAATGTATCGTCGTCGACGAAATATTTCTTGTCGATGCTCAAGCCTGATGCGTCTTTGATACGAGGGAAGGAGATGGTGTGCGGTCCCACGTTGAAGCAAGCCTCGAGGTGGTTGGTGTGACGGATCATGGCTAAGACCTCGTAACGCCAGTCGTACAAACCGAAGAGTATACCAAGACCGTTGTCGTCTATGCCAGCCTGCTGAGCGCGGTCCATGGCGGTCAGACGGTAGTTGTAATCGCCTTTCTTGGTGTTAATCGGGTGATATTCATTGTAAATCTCAGGGCAATAAGTCTCCTGGAAGATCTGATATGTTCCGATACCGGCTTCTTTCACCGTGCGGAAGCCTTCAACATCCAATGGAGCTGCGTTGATGTTCACGCGGCGGATTGAGCCTTTGCCTTTCTTGGTGTTGTAGGTCACTTTCACAGTGTGAGCGATATACTCCGGTGAGTATTTCGGTGACTCGCCATAAACCAAGATGAGTCGTTTCTGACCGTCATCCTCCAATGCCTCCACGTTGCGGACGAGTTCTTCGTCGGTGAGGGTGGTACGGATCTGCTCTTTGTTCGATGAACGGAAACCGCAGTAACTGCAGTTATTTACGCAATAGTTACCCACGTATAGAGGGGCAAACAGAACTATGCGGTTGCCGTAGATGCGGCGTTTCAACTCGCGGGCGCCTTCCTTGATTTCTTCGACAAGCTTAGGATCGGTGGTGTTGACCAAAACAGCTGTCTCTTCCATGGTCAGGCGGTTCTTTGCCAGTGATTTCTCGATGATTTCGTGCACGCGCTCCGGTGTGCTCTTAGTGTTGTTGATGTAGTCCCAAATCTCTTCCGATGAGATAAACGGGCGGTTAGGCTCGTCCGGGATGCGACATTTTTCAGGATGAAATTGCATATTTTTAGCTTTTTATTGTTATTTTCCTTGTATATAACAACAAAAATCAGCTGAGAAAAGAGGAGTTTCAATTCCCTTGCCGTCGGATTCTTAACTCTTCCGGCTCTGATTGTTCGTTTGTAAGGCCCTTAGTCTCAATTATTTATCTCAACTTTAGGTTATCTCCAAACTATTGTTGGTTGGTCCTGCAAATATACTCTTTTTTCTAATTAAAAAATATTTTTAATAAAAAAGTCTAATGGCTAATAGCTAATGGCTAATGGCTAATAGCTAAAAACCCCCGTCACTCTATCAAAAATCCCGTTCATATAAGCAATCGCCATGCCGTAGTTACTGATCGGTATGCCGTTCTCGACTGCCATATTCGTGCGGTTGATGAGCTGTTTGCGTGTCGCCATGCAGCCGCCGCATTGAATGGCCATTGCATATTGATGAATGTTTTCGATAGGGGTGAGGCCTGCTAGATAAGTGAATTCTATGTTCTTTCCGGTGAATTTCCTTATGAGATTCGGCAGTTTCACACGCCCGATGTCGCCACAGCTTATTTCATGAGTGCATGACTCAAGCATGAGAATCTTGTCGCCGTCTTTGAGGTTTGACAGCTGAGGGGTGCCTTTCAGATAATTCCCGAAATCGCCTCTCAGTCGGGCCAGGATGATGCTGAAGCTTGTGAGCATCACGTCTTTAGGTACAATCTCATTGACAATCTTAAACACCTGAGAATCGGTGACTACAAGATTCGGACGTGGCATGTTTGATTCGAAATACTGTTTCAGTGCCGTCTCTTTCAGTACCACACAAATGCAGTCGTTGTCGAGCACGTCGCGGATGGCCATAACCTGAGGCAGAATCATACGGCCTTCAGGTGCCTCGTCGTCGATAGGGGTGACCAGAACCACCACGTCGCCGGGTTTTATGATACCGCCCAACAATGATGCTTTTTTGTAAGCGCTTTCAGGAATAGCTTTTTTCAGAGCCTCTTGTATGGCTTTTGCGTCGTCTTTTAATGCACTGAATTCTAAAATGTTAGTATTATATTCTTTAACTAAAACTTTAAGTTTATTTTCGCTGAGTTTTGCTATGTCAGACTTGTTGTGAACGATGATAAAAGGTACCTCATGCCTCTTGAATTCTGCTATGATATTCCTCTCCGGCTCGCCGAAATCCTCTCCGGTGATGACCAGTATGGCGCAGTCAATCTCTTTTAAAGTTTGATAAGTCTTCTCAACTCTTTGCTTCCCGAGTTCGCTCATATCGTCTATGCCGGCAGTGTCGATCAAAATCACAGGTCCGATGCCGAATATCTCGATTGATTTCTTCACCGGGTCGGTGGTCGTTCCGGCCTGCTCTGACACAATTGCCATGTTCTGTCCTGTCAACTTGTTGATTATCGAGCTTTTACCATTATTCATTCGCCCGAAAATCCCGATATGAGGTTTTAAATCCTTCGCCATAATTAAAAAGATTTTATTTTGCAAAAATATGAAAAATTTGTATTCCTTTTTTCTTGATAAAAAAAGGAACAAGTCTCATCGCCCGATAGGGCGTAAAATTCACTAAAAATTTCTTTAATTTTCCTTGCATGTATAACAAAAATGTTATATCTTTGCAGCGGAATTAAAAACGAATTTTTATGAAATGGAGCGAATTAAGAAGAATTGCGGAGGCAAATGGCTGGCGATTGAAGAGGCACGGAAAGAAACATGATATTTATTGTCATCCTGACAAAGACTATTTTATTGAGATGGAACGACATGATTCTCAAGAAGTTAGAAATGGAATTTGTAATAAAATTTTAAAACAAATAGGATAGTATTATGAAAAAAGTTGTCGCATTAATCGAAAAAGGTGTGGACGGATTGTTCGGAGTACACGCTCCAGAATTGAAAAACGTCATCATCGGAAGTGGCGAAACCGTTGAAGAAGCCAAGGAAGACTTCCTTGAAGGCTATAGGGAAATGGTTGAAACATATATCGATGACGGTAAACCGGTCCCTGGGGAACTGAAAGACATTGAATTTGATTACAGATATGATATTTCGGCGTTTTACAATGCGCACCCTTATCTGAATGTCAGCAAATTGGCGGAACGGCTCAACATCAATTCATCGCTGATGCGCCAATATAAGCAAGGACAGTACATATCGGAAGAGCAGGTACTCCGTATCCAAGATGGCATAAGGTCTGTCGGTCAAGAATTGTCATCAGTAACATTGGTAAAATAAAAGACTATGGATTTTCTCTATCCCAATATTCTCTGGTGTCTGTTCGCTCTGGCGATACCGGTAATCGTGCATCTGTTTAACTTCAGAAGGCACAAGGTGGTGTATTTCAGCAACACCGCTACACTGAAGACAATAGAGCAGGAGAATGTCAAGACCAAGAGGTTGAAGTATCTTATAGTGCTGATAATGAGGATGCTTTTTATCGCCGGACTGGTTTTTGCATTTGCTTATCCTTACGATCCTGAACAGAAGCTGAAGACTGATGACGCCGACAATCTGATAGCGGTTTACATAGACAATTCCATGTCTATGCAGAGCCAGTCGGAGGAGGTCAAGCTGGTTGAGGATGCACGTTCGTCGGCTCGCGCTTTGGTCAAGAGCGTAAGCCCTTCGCAGCGTTTTGTCCTGCTCACTAACAGCCGTCAGCCAGACAATGAATACCCCATGAACCAGGATGAGATGCTGATGAGTATAGATGCTATGCAGACCGGAGCTTCTCCAATGACTTTCAATAACTTATATGAAAATTTGCAGATGATTATGCGTCGCAATGGCTTCAAATCGGCTTCGCTCTTTGTGTATTCCGATTTTCAGAACGACATGATGGACATGCGGGGCATAGTCGCCGACTCGGCTATTCAGATTGTCGGACTGCCGTTAAGTTCTGATTATCAGCAAAATATCTATATTGACACTGTGTGGCTGTCGTCGCCGGTGCTGCAGACTGGCCTTGCCAACGAGGTTAATGTCAGGGTTGTGAACGATGGGGGCAAAGAAATCAACGGATTGCCCGTTTATCTCGAAATAGACGGGGTTTCGGCGGCATTTACGACCATTGATATACCTGCGGACGGAAAGGGCGTTACGGCCATGCAATTCGTTATGAACGAATCGGGCGAAAAATCAGCCGCAGTTTCCATAAACGATTATCCTATAACATTTGATGACACCTACAACTTCGTCTTAAACGTCCGTCCGGTCATCAAGATAGTGGAATTGACATCCAATTACACTATGACATCGCCTATAGCGACCTTGTTTTCCGACAATTTACAATTTGATTATCAGGCAATTGATCCGCATCGCATTGATCAACAGTATCTTATGGATTACCAAATGGTTGTTGTAGATGGCGATGCTGACCTTAACGAAACAATGTGGCGGACCATTGTCGATTTCGCGAGCGATGGCGGTAGTGTGGTGGTGCTGCCTTCAGATGAGACCAAGGCCGAGAACGATACTTTGAGCGTAAACATGGTAGCATCTCAGCATGAATTCTTCTCTGACATCTTCGTCAATATTCCTGATAACGCTGACCTGCCCAAGGTTTACAAGCATACTCAAATAAGGAAATTGAAATTTCGCAACACATTGACACTTATGTCTTTGCAAAATGGTACTTCATTCTTTACTTTAAGTAAGGTTGGGGGCGGAAATATCTTCAGTTTTGCCTCACAATTGGGAGGAGATTGGACCAATTTTGCCGACAATGCCCTGTTTGTTCCTGTCATGTACAAGATTGCCATGCTGGGTGCTCAGACGGGTAGGCTTTCATATACTATCGGCATAGATAGAGAATTGACAGTCAATGATTTGACTGCTTTTGCCGAAAGCGATATGAGGATTCGCAATGAGCAAGGCAACTTCGAGATGATTCCAGTGGTCGATTTGCGCAACAACCGAGCTGTGGTAAGGCTTTACGATGAGTTACCGGGCGCAGGCTTCTATACAGTCAACAAAGGCGATGAACTCATAGCAACTACTGCTTGGAACGACAGTCGAGCGGAGTCGAAAATGCAGTTTATGAATGGGGAAGAGGTCTCCAAATTGATGAAAGACAACGGTTTGAATGTGTTGACTGTGATGAAGGCCGGTGAAATCCGTTCAGACGATGTGATGCAAATGATGGTCAGACGCTCAATGTTATGGCGTACTTTCATACTTATATCGTTGATAACTTTGTTGATAGAAATTTTGATTTTGAGGTTTTGGAAATAAGGTAATTTTGTAATTTTGTAGAGTTAAATTTATTGAAAACGTGTGTGGGGACAGTTGGCTGACTGTCTCAAAAAAATTTTAGATAGATGAGCGATTTTGAAGACGAGAATATTGAAAATCAGGAGGTTGAAGAAGTAAACCAAATTGGTGACGATGTTACCCAAGTGCTTGACGGCTTCGATCCTACAGCCGAAGAGGAATCGGGAATGCTTGTGCAGTCGGGCGACGGCTACCGCATCATCCCCCTTAAGGGTATGTTCGAGAACTGGTTCTTGGACTATTCGTCCTATGTGATTTTGGACCGTGCCGTGCCTGAAATTGACGATGGTTTGAAGCCTGTGCAACGCCGTATCCTTCACTCAATGAAGGAGATAGACGACGGACGCTACAATAAGGTGGCTAACATTGTCGGTAACACCATGAAGTATCACCCTCACGGAGACGCTTCAATAGGCGACGCTCTCGTGAATCTGGGCCAGAAAGACCTTTTGATTGACTGTCAGGGTAACTGGGGCAATATTCTTACCGGCGACGGAGCCGCTGCCCCTCGTTATATTGAGGCGCGTCTCTCGAAATTCGCTCTGGATGTGGTGTTTAACCCTAAAACCACCGACTGGACATTCTCGTACGATGGCCGCAATAAAGAGCCTATCGCCCTTCCGGTAAAGTTCCCGCTTCTGCTTTCACAAGGTGCCATGGGCATTGCCGTGGGTTTGAAATCGGAGATTTTACCTCACAATTTCAACGAACTCATCGACGCTTCAATAGCTTATCTGAAAGATCAGCCGTTTGAGCTCTATCCTGACTTCCAGACAGGAGGTTTGATCGACGTGCGCGGCTACAACGACGGAGGCCGTGGTAGCCGTGTGCAGGTGAGGGCCAAGATATCCCAACTCGACAAAAAGACATTGGTAATCACTGAGATACCATATGGAACAACTACTGAAACCTTGATTCAGTCCATCACTCAGGCTGGCGAGAAGGGTAAGATTAAGATCCGCCGTGTGGATGATAACACAGCCAAGACTGCTGAAATCGTCATCCATCTTGCACCTGGCGTATCTCCCGACCAGACAATAGACGCTCTGTATGCTTTCACCAAGTGTCAGATTAAGATAAACAGCCTCTGTACCTGCGTCATTCATAACGATAAGCCTGAATTTACTACCATTTCGGCCATTCTGAAGCATAACACCGACCATACAGTCGACCTGCTGAGCTGGGAGTTGCAGAACACTCTCGAAGAGCTTGAAGGTCAATGGCATTGGGTGTCTTTGGAAAAGATTTTCTTCGAGAAACGAATCTATAAGATTTTGGAAAAAGACGCGCCAAGCTATGAGGCTCAGATTGATGCCATCGAGAAGGCTTTCGACCCGTATCGTCCTAACCTGAAACGTGAGATTACCCGTGACGATGTGCTGAAGCTTTGCGAAAAGCCTGTCCGCAAGATCTCAAAATTCGATATCAAGAAAGCTGAAGAACAGCTGGAAGTCATTGAAAAACAGATAGAACAGGTGCTTTACGACCTCGATCATATTGTAGATTACACTGTTCATTATTTCGAGGAAATAAAGAGAAAATACGGCAAGGGTCGCGAGCGTAAGACTGAAATCCGCAACTTTGACAACATTTCGGCTGTGGCTGTGGCTGCCAACAACGAGAAACTGTATGTCAACAAGGATGAAGGCTTCATCTGTAACAGTGTTGGACTCAGGAAGGAACAGAACAAGGACGCTTATGGTTACGTGTGCGATTGCTCGGATATAGACGATGTTATAGTGTTCCGCGAGAACGGCACATTCTCTGTAGTCAAGCTGCAGCCCAAACTGTTTGTTGGCCCTGATAAGATTATCTATGCCAACATTTACCATAAGGGTGACAAGCGTACCATCTACAACATGGCTTATCGCAATGGAAAGCCTGGCAATCCGTACTATGTCAAGCGTTTCTATGTGGATGGCATAACCCACGACAAGATTTACGACCTAACCATGGGTGAAAGTGGTTCCAAGGTGGTGTATTTCTCGGCAAATCCTAATGGCGAAGCCGAAGTGGTGAAGGTGATGCTGCGTCCGGCTCCTAAGCTTAAAAAGCTCTCGTTCGACTATGATTTTGCCACTTTGGATATCAAGGGCAGGGGTAGCCGAGGCAATAAGCTCACAAATCACTCCGTAAACCGCATTTTTAAGCGCGAGGAAGGCGTTTCGACCCTTTCGGCACGTGAGATATGGTACGACGACACTGTAAAGCGTCTGAACGCCGATGGACGCGGTGTATCGATAGGCCGTTATTCGGGCAACGACAGAATCATGCAGATTCATGCCAACGGTGAGTTCCGTCTCACCAATTTTGACCTCTCGACTCATTTCGACGACGACATGACAATGATATTCAAGTTCGAGCCTGAGACCATCTTTACTGTGCTGTACATAGAAGCTGAAACTAAGTTGATGTATATCAAGAGGTTTACAGTCGAAGAGGATACCCCGCTCAACAAGCGAATCTCATTCATCGGCGAAAGCGAAGATGCCAAATTGATAGCTGTCAACATGGACATGCTGCCCAGACTTTTGTTAAAGTTTAATGACGGAGTAAGCGGCAAACACTTTGAAGATGAGGAAGTTAATGTTGATGAATACATAGGTGTTAAGAGCTACAAGGCCAAAGGCAAACGTCTCTCGGTACATGATGTGAACTACTACGAGTTTCTTGAACCGTTTGAGCCACCGGTAGTTGAGGAGGAAACTCCTGCAGATATCATAGAAAACGCTGAACCGGATTCTCAAGAGAACTTTGAGAACTCAGAACGGTCTGAAGTCGTGGAAACTCCAGAAACTATAGAGGTTTCTGAGGCAGAACAGATTGATTCTGAGGAACATAAAAAAGAATCTGATAACAATAAAGACGGACAGCTGACGTTGTTCTAGATATGAAAAGAAACATTTGGATATTGTTACTTGGGGCGATTGTATTGTTGCTCTCTTGTTCTGAGCAGCACAGCATTGCCAGGCGTTTTGTAAAGCAAAACAGAAAAACCGTGGTGGCTTTGTATCTGCCAGGCAGGCTGGTGAAGCAGAACCTCCGTGAGGATGAGATGCCTGAAGAACTTGAGAATGCCACTCTTGAGGAGCAGATCGAGTACATGGAAGGCCAAATCAAGGTTGTGAACAAGATAGACGACGACAAATTCCTTGATATTGTTTACAATACGATGAAGGAGACTCTTGAGGACTACGGCTTGAAGGTTCAGTATTGGGAAGGTGAGGACTCAACACCCGATTCAGTGCATTGGGTTATAAACGTTCCGCGTATTGAGGTGCGCGAAATAAATGAAAATCAAGAGTTTTGTGGTTGGGTTTACACCCAGAGGTATTGCATGGACATGCCGATTGACGTAGTAAATGTGGCCGCTTGGTTTGAGTTTTCAAACGGTTTGACAAACTCCTTGGCTTTCACCGAACAAAACTATGTTAATGAGACTGATGTTATGTTTGATGTTGATTATCAGTCAAACAAGGTGTATGCGAACACTTATGTCGATACAATCAACATAGACGGTTTCTATCGGTTCGCTTCACTGCTGGGCAGGCTTTATGCCGGTTATTGCTACGATTTCTTGCTCAACGACTTCATTGACAAACGTTCCGATGAACCAACAGATACAATATACCGTTTCCGCTATGATCCTTACGAAAGGTATTTCTACAAAACCCAGTCGGATCATTTGATTGAAATAAAATAGGGTGGATTTATCCTATATTTTTCCTGCTTTGGATTTCTTTGATTTTGGCCTTCATCTCTGATGGCTTCACATCGGTGACTTTGCCGTTGAAAACAATGCGTATGCTGCCGGTTTCCTCGGAGACTACCAAAACGATGCAGTCGTGGGTTTCGGAAACGCCTATACCTGAACGGTGACGCAGACCGTAACTGCCTGGTAATCTTGTCTGTTGAGTGATAGGAAGGATGCAGCGGGCAGCTACTATTTTGTTTTTAGATATGACCATTGCACCGTCGTGGAGCGGGCTGTTTTTAAAGAAGATATTCTCCAACAGAGGCTTGCTTATGACGGCGTCAATTACTACTCCGGTGTCTATAATATCCTGTAAATCATTTTCTTGTGTGAGAAGTATCAAGGCACCGACCTTGTCGTTGCTCATTGAGATGCAAGCTTCGCAAATAGGGTCGAGTTCGGTGCTGTCGTCTGTGCTGTACTGTACGCCAAAATGCGACATGAACTTACGGAATCTGATGGCAAATTTGGAAGTTCCAATACTAAGCAGGAATCGCCTTATTTCCGGTTGGAATATAATAATCAGGGCTATGAATCCGACGTTTACAAAGGCGCCTAATATGTAGCTGAGAAGCTCCATGTGAAACAAAGTCACTATCCTAAGCCCGATTATGATGGCCACTATACCAATGAATATGTTGATGGCAGCGCTTCCTTTAACCAGAGTGTATAGGAAATACAGCAGCAATCCGACCAGGAATATATCCAATACGTCGAGAAATCTGATCTGAATAAAGGCGTTTATCATCAAGTCTACCATAAACGTTAGATTTAACTCACAAAAATACTATTTTTTTTAATTGCCAATAAATTTTTTGTTTTAGTTGTTGATTGACGATTTATCAGTCTTTAGTTGTTAGTCTTTAGTTTTTAGTAGTAACGGCTATAGTCTAACGACTAAAGACTAAGGACTAATTTCACTGCTTCGACGGCTTCTTTTACATCATGAACTCTCAGTATGTCGGCTCCGTTCATTAACGCGATAGTGTTCAGAACTGTCGTTCCGTTAAGCGCTTCTTGTGCTGTAAAGCCTAAGGTTTTGTAAATCATAGATTTGCGTGATATGCCAATCAAGACGGGCAAATCGTTAATCCTATACTTTTCGAGGTCTTTAAGCAGGGCGAAGTTGCATTCTATGGTCTTGTTGAAGCCTATTCCAGGGTCGAGTATAATTTGCTGCGGGCCGTAGGATAGGAGCTTGTGTAATTGATTCTCAAAGAATTGACGGACTTTTCCGTGCACGTCTTCGCTTATGATTTCTTCGTGATGCATCCCTTCGAGGGTGCCCGTGATATGCATCAAGATGTATGGTATGTGGTTTTTGCCTATATAAGGAATCATCTCTTGGTCAAATAACCCGCCCGAGATGTCATTGATGATATCGGCGCCTTCCGCAATGCATTGACTGGCAACACTTTGTCTGAAAGTGTCGATTGATATGAGTATGTCGGGAAACTCATTTCTGATGGCTTTCAAGGCGGGAATCATCCTTTCACTCTCTTCTTCGGCTGAAACCTGCTTGCTGCCGGGACGGGTGGAGAAAGCGCCTAAATCTAGTATGTCGGCGCCCTCGTTCACCATCTTGTGACAGTGCTCCAAAACCGCTGTAATGCCTTGATACTTACCGCCATCATAGAAAGAGTCGGGGGTCACGTTCATTATGCCCATCACCACTGGACGGTTCCACGAAAAAATTTGTCCTCTACTATCTATTCGTAACATAAAAATGTGTATTTTTACAAACGCAAAATTATAAAATTTTTTCCAATGAAGAGAGATACGACAGCGGAATATCAGCAGGTGGTGGCTCAGTGCCGCGATATTTTTGACAAGAAGATGCAAGATTACGGAGCAGCCTGGCGTATTATGCGCACAGAGTCGCTAACCGACCAGATCTATATCAAGGCCAATCGCATCAGAAGCCTGCAGAGAAAGAAGGAACACTTTGTAAATGAAGGTATTGAGCCTGAGTTTATCGGCATCATCAATTATTCGGCCATGGCGATTATCCAGCTGCAGCTTGGAGTGGTTGAGCAGCCCGATTTGGACTTCGAGAGAGCTTCGGAACTCTATAAAAATGTTCTCGACGAGGCTTACAATCTGATGTCGAAGAAAAACCATGATTACGACGAGGCATGGCGCAGCATGCGTATCAGCTCGATGACCGACTTGATTCTGATGAAGATATTGAGAGTCAAGGAGATAGAGGATAACAACGGCAAAACCTTGATTTCAGAAGGTCTAGACGCGAACTATTACGACATGATAAACTACGCTGTCTTCTGCATGATTTTGATTAACGAAGGGAAGAAAGAATAATGGCAGGTTCGGCAAAGAAAACGCTTGTCGCGGTATGCAGGATACTCGTCGGATTGCTGTTTATTTTCAGCAGTTTCACTAAGGGTGTCGATCCGCTTGGCACGAAGTACAAGATGCTCGAATACTTTGCCGCTTACGGCATAGAGTGGATGAACGACGCCGCTTTGGTGCTTGCCGTGGTGATGATTCTTGCGGAATTTATTGTCGGTATCTGCTTGTTGACCAACGTCTTGCCGCGCCTCGCTACGCTCGGCGCGACCCTCCTTATGATTTTCTTCACAACCACAACTTTGTTCGATGCATTGTACGATCTTGTTCCCGACTGCGGATGCTTCGGAACGGCGATAAAACTCACAAACTGGCAGACGTTTGGCAAGAATATAGTGATAGATTTGGTGCTTTTGCCAGTGATTATCAACAATAAGTCGCTGAAGAACAAAAGATTGACGCTTTTGGGACAATGGATGCTTGCAATCATATTTATGATTTGCTTCACTTGGTTTGAGATTCATAACATCCGCCATCTGCCGGTCATCGACTTCATGGACTGGAAAGTGGGGAAGGATATGACTCCTCAAGGCTACGACGCCGGCAAGATTTTCGTGACGTATCAGAACAACGAAACCGGTGATACTCAAGAGTTTGAGTCGCCTAACTACCCATGGAACGATAGCGTCTGGATGAGCCAGTGGACCTTTGTGTCGCAGCGTTCTGAAGGTGGCTCCAACGCCCTCGGATTCGCCATCTTGGACGCGGAAGGTGAGGACTTTACGCATATCTTATTCGAGACAGAGAACCTTTACGTCTTCGTGGCGCCGTATCTTGAAGAGATGACGGAACAAGACTTCGAGAACTGCACTAAGATGACGGAAGTGGCTTATAACCAAGGATATGAATATATCTGGCTGACGTCGGCAACGCCTGAATATGTTGAGAAACTGAACGAAGAATATCTGATTTTCAACGATGTCTATTACGGCGACGAGCTTGAGCTTAAGACCATGGTGCGCTCGAATCCAGGCCTTATGCTGATTGATAACGGAGTTATTAAGAATAAGTGGTCTAAAATTGATTTCCCGCTTGTGAAATAATATGTTCGCTTACATTGTGAGAAAGATACTTTATGGCATCCTCGTCCTTTGGGGCGTGGCGACGCTGGTGTTTTTCCTCTTCACAATTGTTCCCGGCGACCCAGTGCGCATGATGCTCGGCCAACGTGCCGACGAGAAAGATGTGCAGGCTATCCGTCATGAGCTCGGTCTCGACCAAAGCATTGGTAAACAGTACGTTGACTATCTCAACGACCTCTCATTTATCTCGTTTTACAACGAAAACAAAGATTTATCGAAATACGAGCCGTATGCTCGAATAGCGACTGTGGGCAGCACGAAAATCATCTTCAAAACGCCGTATCTGCGCTATTCATATCAGAGTAAAAGGCCAGTGGGGACAATACTTTCAGAGGCTTTTCCAAACACTCTGATACTAGCTTTCGTGTCGATACTCTTTGCCTTTGTGATAGGAGTGTTGCTTGGGGTGTTAACCGCCATCGTGAACAGCGATTTCCTGAACCGTTTTACCTTGTTTATCACCACGATAGGGATGTCGCTGCCGTCGTTTTTCGCTGCCATCCTCATCGCATGGCTTTTCGGCTTCGTTTTGGAGTCTGTCACCGGTCTCAGCATGACCGGAAGCCTTTTCTCCGTTGACGATTACGGCAATGGAGCCTATCTCGACCTGAAAAACCTCATTTTGCCGGCATTGACGCTCGGTTTGCGTCCGTTGGCAGTTATAACAGAATTAACCAGAACTACCTTGCTCGAGGTGATGTCAATGGATTATATCCGCACCGCGAAGGCCAAAGGCTTGAAGAAGTGGCGTGTCATCGGCGTTCATGCTCTTAGAAACGCTCTTACGCCAGTGGTTACTGCCGTTTCCGGATGGTTTGCTTCCCTTTTAGCAGGAGCCGTCTTCGTTGAATACGTCTTCGACTGGAAAGGAATCGGCGTGGTTATCGTCGATGCGCTCGACAAATTCGACTTCCCTGTCGTCATGGGTGCAGTGTTATTAATAGGAGTGATGCTGATTATCATTAACATTGTGGTTGATATTATTTATGGAATTTTGGACCCGAGAGTGAGGATAAAATAAAAATATATCATGAAAAAGTTTAAACATTTTTTATTATACCGAGATTTATCTGAAATTCCTACAGACAATGCATATGTTTTGTATATTTCGGATTTAAAGTCTAAAGATGAGTTATTTTGTTTGTACAAACAATCTTTAAACTTTCCTGATTATTTCGGTTTTAATTGGGATGCTTTTACAGATGCGTTAAGCTATTTAGATGAATGGATGAATAAAAAAACAATACTTATTATCCATAAAAATATGCCTTATATTGAAGAAGAAGGTATTAGGAATTATCTTCATGTATTAAATAAAATATGTGATGTTTGGGGAAATAATTCAGATAAATTGCTATTTAGGGTTTATTTTCCAGAAGTATACCATGATATGATTCAAGAGTTTTTTGAATAAGATAGATTGGTTCAGAATGATTGATCAACTATGATACTTTGGTCAGAATAACGTGTGCTGAAGGCACAACATTTTAATAGCCCCAGGCAACGCCTGGGGTAAAATGTCGTATGGTGAGGCGCGCCGGAACGGCGCGCCTCACCGTTGTTTTATAAAATAAAACCATTACATTTTCCACCATTAAACCCCAGGCGTTGCCAGGGGCTAATAAGGTTTCGTGCCTCCGGCACGACGGTTACATCCCCTCAAAAATCGAATCCAAAGTCCTTTTGTCAGACTTAAATCCCAGTAATTCCTTTATTTTCTGCTTCCTTTTGAAGATGGCGCTTTGCGAAACGCAATAAATCTCTGACAATTC
Source organism: Bacteroidales bacterium (assembly GCA_016282015.1). Lineage (GTDB taxonomy): Bacteria > Bacteroidota > Bacteroidia > Bacteroidales > F082 > Limimorpha. The sequence continues at coordinate 13,132 of JAEEJS010000061.1, read as the reverse complement.
CAATGTCGTTAAGCGAGATTTCACCAAACAGCAGAACTGCAAATCTTTTTCATTCAAATCAGACTTCTTCAAGAAATCGGAAAATGAAGCGAAAATTTGTAAAACCGTCTCGCTTAACTCATTGGTTTCCTGCTCGTTAACAGCTTCAAAAACAGGCTTTTTGCTCGCCGAATAATAACCTTTTTCGTGCATCAGCTTGTAAATGTCGGTTTGCTTAAACTGATTATAAGGTGAGGCTTTCTTTGAAAATCTCTTTCGTGTAAACAACCACAGGCACAAAATAATAACAAGCGCAATTATTCCATTAACCAGTAATTTTTGTGTTGTGGGGCTTTGTGGTTTTTCAATTTGTATTTGATAATAATAGGTTCCTGTTACAGTGTCTCTTGTAGCCGTAATACTTTCAATCGGTTCCTGTAAATGATAAACAATAGCTGGTTTGATAGTGTCGTTCATATCAATTTTTTTGCAAAAATACTACATAATCTAAGTCAAAAATATGATTCCAATAAATTTCCAATATAATTCCGGTGATATTCCAGCCATTTGTTGTGTTTTATCTTGAAATTTGCAAAAACAATATTTATTAACTAATTTTACAACTATGAAAAAATATCTTGAAATTGCCCTGATGAGTGGTGTTGGCGTTCTCGTAGGCTTCTTGTTCAGTCGATTGCTTAAGTATTATAGCGTTGAATACGATGTCTTGCTGGAAATCATATCCATCCTGACAATCGTGGTGATAGCATCCGTATGGGCTGGTATAAAGAACTTATCACGTATAAAGGACTTATCACGAAATAGAACAAAGTAAGGCACATGAAAAATCCATTAACTATATTCTTGGCACTAATCATAGCAATCGCTTTTGCAAGCTGCAATAGCAAACCAACAGCCAAACAAGTGATTGGCAAATCGTATAAAAAATGCCAGTCCATCAAAGGCGGACATTATGAGATGTCGAGAAAGATGAAATACATGTCTGATAAAGATACGCTTAAATCTCACTATACTTGCGATTTCAAGAAAACGCCTGACGACACGATATACGGTGTCTGTTTTTCTTCGTGTGACGAACATCCATGGAGTGAGTATGTCAATAAAATCAATTATCTTTACACTGGCAATGAGTTCGTTCAATATGACGATACGGCTGGAACCGTCATTTCTTGTGCACTTTGGTCTGATATTATTAATAGAACTAAGCATAACCGCACTTTTTACACCCCTTTAGTCAGAAAAGACTGCTATCCGCTCGTGAATAATTTTAAACTACTTGACAAGGACTATTCATACGAGCTTTCGGAAGCTTGTCTTGATGAAAAACCCTGTCATTTTGTTAAAATTCTTTCCAATAATCTTGAAGACGATGATGAAGAAGCATTTGGCATAAAAACTTTCAGATATGAAATAAACATTTGGATTGACAAAGACGATTATTTGCCATTGCAATATTCCGTGGCTTTTGACATGGTACAGCAAAACGATACAATGTACCAATATGAAGAATGTAAGCTGTTGAATTTCAATGAAGACTTTGATGAAAACAATCTGACTTTGGAATCTGTTCCGGAAGATGTCGTTCTGAGCGATTATGAACCATATCAAGCTCAGGAACCTCTTCCTGAAGGCTCTCCAGCACCCGATTGGTCATTGCCGACAATAGACGGAGACTTGGTTCATCTTGCGGATTTGAAAGGCAACGTTGTCATGCTCGATATCTTTTACAAATCATGTGCACCGTGCTGTGCAGCTTTGCCGTTTTTACAAAGTCTTCACGAGAATTATCAGGATAAAGGTTTCATCATGATAGGCATCGACCCAATCGACGATCCGGTGAAAGACGAAATGGCAGATTTTCTTGCGAAACGAGGCATAACATACACCGTTCTCTTTGCCGAGCGTGATTTTTCAGATTTTTATAGAATTGAAGGATATCCGACCTTGCTTCTGCTCGACAGGGAAGGGAATATCCTTATGAACCAATTCGGATACAGAAGCCAATGCGAGGATATGTATGAAAATAGCATAATCGAAGCCTTGGAAAGAAAGAATTAAAAAAATCAATTTCAACTCTCATGTTTATTGTTGTGCAGAACTGATTCCTTCGCACAATTTGTAACATTTTTGGCAAAAATTCAGTTATTTGCCAAAAATGTTATATCTTTGTACCCGATTTCGAATCAAACACCAAAAGAGCATCGTAAAATTTTAAAGAAGATGAAATCGCTTGATGGCGATATGGTTATGAATTGTTGAATATATAATAAAATTAAAAATGCGTATGATTATACCTTTTGAAAACAGTAAAGAAAACTTTAAAATTAGAGAAGAGATAATATCACATGTGTATCGCAGATGGATAGAAGCAAACCCTGACAAACGAGTTTATAATCGGTCATTGAAAGATTATATAAACATTCGTTATTTGTCGATTACAGAGACTATGCATCATGCTGCCAAAAGTTACTACTCAACTTTGGCTATGCTTCAACTTGATACAATTTTACGATATGCGATAAAATTTGGCAATCCAAAACGTCCTAAAAAAGGCGTAAGAAATCAAGAGCTTTTTATGCAAATACAGGAAATGCATTATGAATTAGTAGGCATTGGGGTGGTGAAAATGACAGTTGGCATTAAACGAAATGGAGAGAAAATCCAATACTGCATTACAGCGATAAGGGCATAAAAAAAGAAACCGACAGGTTGGCTCTCTCAAACGAGGTCATCGCCAAATTGTGGACGTCGAAACCGGACTGTTCCCCTATTGATTTCTGCCTGCAAAGATACAAACATTTTTGATACGTGCAGCCTGTTTTACAATATTTTTAATTTTTTCTTTCATCAGTGTAAGATTTCACCATTTCCTGCGATATTAATGCAAACGAATGTGATGACGACAGAGGACTTCAAACGTGACATTTTGCGACTGCAACCCCGGTTGCAGCTTGTAGCTGAGCGTATCGTCGGTGACACCGACAGCGCAGCGGATGCCGTGCAAGAAGCTGTAATCACATTGTGGGAACAACGTTCGTCGCTGCAAAGTCAGGATTTGGAAAAACTTGCACCGACCGTCGTTAAGCGACGCAGTATCGACATTCTGAGAAAACAACATCCAACCGTGCCTGTCGATGCGGAAAACCTGATGCTGACCGAATTGCCACCAGATGACTCGGAAGAACGTTATCAACTCGCCAGAAAACTCGTTGACAAACTGCCCAAACGCCAGCGCGACACCATTTTGATGAAATACGAGAAAGGCTTCAGCATTGAGGAAATCGAAAAAGCGACGGGCATGAGTAGCACCCATGTGTATGCTACGCTTTCGCGCGCCTACAAAGCGTTGCGAGAAGCTATAAAACAATATAAGGAGGAAATATCATGATGCCTGAAAATGAAATGAACGAAGAATTACGCCAACTGCTCGACAGCCTGGAAGAACATGGAAAAAACGTCCGCCGTCAAAAACAACTCGGCGACTTGATTGACCGTCTTGCCGAAGAGGGGAAACCATTAATAATTCCTAGCAAGCGTGCAAAACTTGTCCCGATATGGTGGGTTATGAGCGCTGCAGCGGCAATGCTTCTGGTTTTGTTATTGCTCAAGCCAAATAGGAATGAGAACCCTAATCTGTATAATGAAATTATCGCTGAAGTGACAGAAACAGTTGATTCAGTTGATGATTCCGTAAAGATTGAAAGGGAAGATGATATTATTGAAGAGCCTGTTATTAAAAATGAGGAATTATTGGCTGAAAACACAATAGTTGTTTCAAAAAAGTCTAATACTGATAAGAAAAAAACAGAAGTCGAGATTATTGAAACTGTTGAGGAGCAGCCAGTAGTTACCGAAATTATTCTATCTGAAACTTCAGATTCAATGGTTATTGAAACAAATACTATAATTTCTGAAAACGAAACGCCTTCAGCCGTTCAGAAACCCCAGCGGAGAGTCATCCGGAGCCTCAACCTGGTGTGCTATGAATGTCAGAAGGAACCCGATAATTTTCAATACCAAGCCGTAGTCACCAAACCCGAGAAGACGCTTTTCGGTCAGCCTCAAGACCCGAACATGAAAGACGGGGCTTTAGCATGGCAAGTTAAAATCAATTAAAACGTAAAACAATGAAACACATTATCTTAACAATAGCAATAGTTTTAGCCGCACTGACAGGCTTCGCTCAGGAAGAAGTCGCCATCGAGCAATACATCAACCAGAGTGTCAAAAAGCTGTATATCAACCCAGGATGGGATGTCCGCCTGATTCATGCCGAAACCGACAGCACTTATCGTGTGGCAATAGTCACCACTGTTGATTTCGCAGCTTTGGCCTACAACGTCCAGCTGTGCAATCTCAAAGACCGTACATTGACGATTCTTGAAAATACCAAGATGCCACAAAGCACAGTGGTTGAGATAGAAGGTCCGATGACGTTTGACATGATTGCTCTGATGAACAGAGCAACTGTTGAAGCTGACAAAATCATCGCTCCCCAACCAGAGCAGACCAATTGTCGTCAGAAAAGCATATTTGTAGCACGTTATGCCAATTTGCACATCAGGAATTATCAAATTCCAAACCAAGACTGCTTGTCAAACATAGAAATTTGGGACAACGCCAAATGTACAATAGATACTATTTCAGGAGATGGATATTCTTATGTGACAACTTATAATACATCTGATTTTCAAATTGTTACCAATAATTTAAATGGGGAAATCATATTGGACGAATATGATGAAACTCCAGGCTGGCATTATCAGAAAAAAGATTCGAGAGTGATTAAAAACAAGGAGGTCGATGGAGAGATTGTCACAACAAATCGTATAAGGTTTTGGAAACCTAATCTCAATGTTTGGGCAACTTTCGGCTATCGCTGGGGCACAAATCCACCAGATGCTAATAGTCCGTTGCTGGAAGATGGTACACTGTCAATTAACGTAGGGGCAAGCACTGATTTTCAACTCAGCTGCCGTTGGAGTTTAAGTACCGGAATCTTATTAAACGCAAACCGTAAATCATTATGCCATCAGGTGAAATATGAAGACGACGCTCTAGTTGTGATTGACGGTCAGGAGGATTTCAAGCGTAATCGGTTAAAATCCTATTATATTGGTGTTCCTGTTGTTTTCAACTATTATCTTGGCAAACGACAAACCGAGAGTATTTCATTTGACATTTTCTGCGGTCATCTTATCGGAGAAGAGCTTCGCACCAGCAAAGACGCTACCAATTTGTTGGGATTAACCAATTGGGATGGAGAAAACATAAAAAACACATTCAATCCATGGAAACTTGAGGTTGGTATAAGCTTCAACACCAACATGCTGGGCATCTTCCACGGCATAAGAGTGTTCACAAACCTTCTGCCTGAATATAAACCAGGTGTGACAAGCAGCGAAATCAGGAATATCGGAATTGAAATTAAGTTCTAATTGTTTTTTTTCTTATCTTTGCAAAAAATTAATCATTTATTGTAGTTTTTCCATCAGTGTTGCGTCTAATGTGCAAAAGGTTTTAGACCATGAAGGAGAATGAATTGGAGTTTAACCGAATCGTGAAGGCTAACAAAGCCGCCATTTTCACCGTGTGCTACCTTTTTTCGAAGGATCAGGACGAGGTGAACGACCTGTTTCAGGAGACGCTCATCAACCTGTGGCGCGGATTCGAAGGCTTTCAGGGCAAATGCGACGTTAAGACATGGATCTGGCGCGTCAGCCTGAACACCTGCCTCACATTCGAACGTAAAAAGAAACGCCGCGTGGATACGTTGCCGCTCACAATGGATATCAACCTGTTCACCGATACCGACGATGACACCCGGCAAGTGCAGATGCTTTACCGCCGCATCAACAAACTCGGGGTGCTCGATAGGGCAATCATCCTGCTTTGGCTGGAGAACATGAGCTACGAGGAAATCGGTGAAATCATAGGCATCTCCACCAAAAACGTCTCCGTAAAACTGGTCAGAATCAAGGAACAACTTAAGAAAATGTCGAACGACTAAAAACGCAAAGCTATGGAAAACAACGAATTGGAAGAAATGAGGGCGCAGCTTGCCACCTTAAACGAGAAGCTGGAAAAAGAAAGCATCGTAAGCGATAAGCATATTAGCGAAGCCACAAAGAAACATATATCCGAGTTGCAACGAAAACTGATACGCAGAATCATAGTTTTCAGTGTGCTGTCACCTATTATGGCTCGTTATGTAGGGCTTTATTTCGCATTGTGGTGCTTGGTAGTCATTATTTTAAACATCTATGTATATCGAGTGGTTGACAAAGGAAATTATGCTTCTGCTTCGATGACGGAATACACACAAAGCGTACGTAAAGCTCTGAAAAAATTTAAAAGGATAAATAAATTTATGTGGATTTTCAGCATATCTTTAATAATGTTGTTAGGAATAGTTATGTTCATCGTACATTTGCATACAATACCCAAACTGGCTTACTCTGCTATTGTGGTTTGTTCATTTTTTTCTTATATATTATGGATTGCCTACTATGTCAGCAATGTTATGATATCATCTAAAGTTGGACTCATGTTGGAAATAATTATAAAAGATTTAGAAGAATAAACAATCAATGTTTCCCTTTTCAGAATATGCAAAAAAACCGGCCTTGTGGTGATTTCGGAGAAATTACCCAGACTGATTTTTGCATATTCTGAAAAATAATCTTCATTTTTTGTAATAAACTCCCAATTTCGATGTCTAAACGGTTGTAATTTGATCGAATTATGATTGAAAAAGAGAAACAATTTGAAAATTTGGTGAGGGAGCACAAGCGCACGATCTACACTGTGTGTTACATGTTCTCGAAAAACTCCGCTGAGGTTGACGACCTCTTCCAGGAAATCCTCATCAGGCTGTGGAAAGGCTTCGACAGCTTCGAGGAGCGCAGCAGCGCACGTACATGGATCTACCGTGTGGCACTCAACGCCGCTATCAACAACGACAAGAAGGAACGCCACCGTGTGCCTACCGTGCCGCTGACCCTTGACATCGACCCTTACGAAGCCGACGACCCCTCGACGCAGCAAATCAGACAGCTTTACGACCGCATCAACCAGCTTGATCTGATCGACCGAAGTCTGATACTCCTGTGGCTCGAAGGCGTCACCTACGAGGAAATCGGGGCAATCATCGGCATCACGCCGAGCAACGTGGGAGTGAGGCTGCTCCGCATCAAAGACAAATTGGTAAAAATGTCTAACAAAAAATGAAAAAGGAGATTTATCATGGAAAACAACAATCTTAACGAACTCGAACAGCTTAAAGCCCAATACGAAACGCTGAAACAGCAATTCGACCAGCAGGAAATAGTCAACAAACGACTGATGAAGTCGGCAATCCAAACCAACGTCGATTTCTTTGAGAGAAATAGAAAGGTGGCGATGTTTGTCTATCCGATCATTGCCGTTCTGATGTACATTTACCTTGAAGTTATGGGATTTCGCACTTCTGCAATTATCTTGGTCATATTGATGGCGATAGCTACATTTGTTGAACTCTGGCTCACCCGCAACACCCGCCAGCATGTGGTTGACAACTCAGACTTGCTTACGCTTTCCCAAAACATGCAGAAACTGAAGATTGGTTACTCAATCTATATAGTCATCTGGCTGTTTGTATGCTTTGTGCTTGGCGCCGTGTTCACATTCAAATATGCAACCAATCAGGATATCAGTCTTACGAATGCGATGTGGGTACTTTGTTTTATGGGCTTGCTGTTGATAGTGTTCGGCATTGTGGCTTACCGCAATTTTTTAGGACATTGCAACAACATCATCCGACAGATTGATGCCATTGAAGGACGTCCTACAACCAAGAAAAACATGACATTCTGGTACTTTATGGGCTCATTGACAGCACTTATCGTTGTCGGACTACTGATCTTTTATCAATTATTGAAACCTACCGTTTACACTCGTGCTGAGAATGACATGAATACTGCGGGAACGCTTGAGTTTAAGGTTATGGATGATGACACTATGGTCTTCGATAATGATGGAAAACCTATAATAAATTCGATCACATTCAACTATCGCAAAGAAGGTGAGTCAACGCCAATCATAGTGCGGATGACGCCAGAGGGAGGCAAAACGTGGTATCAATTCACAACTGCTGCACAAGGTCATAATATCGGGCTCTTCCTCGACGGTGAGTTGATACAGAAATATTACATCCAGAATGCTATTGACAATGGCCATTTTTACCTCAACACCGATCCTGATTGGAGTAAAAAAGAGGTTGAAGATTTCTGCAAGAGGTTGATAAAGAATTAAAATTATTATTATTTTTGCAAAACAAATACTTAATACAATGAAAAATATATTATTATCACTGTTAATCACTATTCTGTGTTGTTCGTGTTCCGGACAAAATGGAATTTCAGAAGATGAAAAGACTCAGATTCAGGAAGTTATTGAAAATCATGACAAGACCCTGATTTTCATCTGGAGCGAAAGCTGTGGAGCGAGCAAAAACATGCTCGAAACAAATATCAAACCTTATCTTGAAGGTCTTGAGAAAAACAATGTCGGCATCGTCATTATTTATTATGGAAAAGAAGCGGCGGTTGCCGATTTGAAATCGGATAACCGACTGATTATCAGCTCTAATTTGCCTGTTCCATTGAATAAAATGAATGCCAACAAAACCATGAAGAAAATTCTGAAAGACTACAAGAAGTTTAACGGTTTTCCAATCCCGATACTTGTCGATAAAAACGGTTCTGTGCTGAATTACGATTCCGAGAGTAAGCATTACGGCTATTGGGAGATATTCGAGGCGGCTAAGTATTAGGGTTTTTCCGAATCTTTTAGGGTTTTAGGAATTGACACTGGGGATTTTTTATTGTAATTTTGCACTGTAACACTTCATTCTATGAAAAACCCCCCATTCCTATATTTCATATTGGTCATATTGGTCCAATACATCCTATCACCAATTACAGTTTTCGCTCAAAACGATAAAGTCCTTAATGTCAATGTTATCGTTTCCGACACCACAGGCAAAGTCCTCAAAGATGTCGCGATTTACAACTCTAGCCAACACCTTATCGGAATAACCAATAATTTCGGAACTACAACAATAACAGCGCATTTAGGCGATGCAGTGATGTTTTCTCACATTAGCTACGAGCAGAAAACTGTGAAGATTTCCGATAAGAATATGCTCGTAATTTTAAATGCAAAAATCAACATGCTTCCCGAGGCCGAAATCGTTGAAAACGTGCCGCATTTGGCTTACAAAAACAAGGAAGTCTGGATTGTTGACTACATTGTCGGCAGGGAAGGTATCACAGCAATCACCACAACAGGAAAGACTTCGCATCTTTTGCATCTTGGTTTTGAACAGGACACATTGGCTATCAGGCAGATTGACACTAAATACGATGATCTTTTCCGCGATGTGTTCGGGAATATCCATCTGGTTGGTCCTGATTCCACTTATCAGGTCTATTCCGACAGAGAAACCATGCATCTTTTGTATGGTGTGATGCGCGGGAAATTTGATAATACTTTTGCGCCAATAGCAGCGCTGACCGACAGTATTTTAGTGACAAAACAAGCTTTTTACTACGGACAGGAATGGGCATTTTTCAAAGTGAATCGAAACACACGGAAAACAGAGCTTTTATGCGACATATATGGCGAGTCGAAAGAGATGGCAAAGAATTGGGAACGCGATAATATTCGCATGAGTAGGTTGCAAAGTATTGATACAAGTTTGTTCTATAACCCGGTGGAGGCTTCCGAATATCGCTCAGAAGTTGTCGATAACATATACAAAAAGTTGATGTTGAAAGAGCTTTATGTCCCGGTCTTTAATGTCAATAATAGTATCTATATCTTTGATTTTCAAAAAGATGCAATATACAAGTATAATAATCTCGGCGATTATCTCGATAGGACGGAAATCGCCTTTCACAGAGGTTTCCGCAATTCGATAAATAAACATTGGGATAATCATATTATATATGATGAAGCAACCAACGAATGTTACGCCCAGTTTGCCAAAGACGGAATTGTGACTTTGAAAAAGATCAATCTGAAAACTGGCAATATCGATGCTTCATATACCCTTGATTCTCACGTATTCCCGGAAAATATTCAAATCTACAACGGCACAGTTTATTATAAATTCATCGATGTGCGCCAAGTCAACGGTCGCGACTGCCGAAGTTTGTATAAAATGCAATTGAAATAACAGTTTTAAGGATATGAAAAAAAATCAGGCCTTGCGGTGATTTCGAAGAAATTACCCAGACTGATTTTTGCATATCCTTAAAACGTTGTGTAAAAAATTATTATCTTTGCCTTGTGAAAAAGCTCTATTCCATATTATCAATTTCGGTTTTATTGCTTGTCCTCGCAAACTGCATAAGCAACCCTAAACCATGGTATGCCGATAAACCATACAACATTTCTCCGGGGCTTCTTCACATTGACAGCCTGATGTGGCTTCAACCCGACAGCGCAACCCGTGAGTTGTCGAGATTTTGGGCAAACTACAACATAGACAGTTCTGATGTGTTTAACAAGCATTATTTCAATTTGCTCGTGTCTGAAATACGATATAAAAACGGAATTCCACAAAACAGAGGGCGTCTGCTGAAGGCAGTTGATTATTTCGACACTACCGATTGTTGGCTTTCGGCTCGCGCACATTACATGAACGGCGTGGGGTTTAAGGCAGAAGACAGTGTTGTAGAGGCTTTGTATGAATATCTGCACGTTTTGGATATCATGGATACGCATATCCCAACACCGCCGCATCCCCGTTTCATGATGCTGATTCATTGCCGCTTGGGCGACTTGTTTTCAGACCAGTATATGCAGGAACCGGCTATCGTGTGTTATGAAAACGCATTAAGATACAATGATTATGGCGAAACTAACCCTTTGACACGTTCTTATTTGCTTCAAGATATTGGCTTCCAATATGACAAACTGCAAAAGTATGACACCGCCAGATATTATTATAATGAAGCCCTACGTTTTTTGCCTGACACGACAGATGTGTTATACCCCAAAGTACTATTTTATCTTGCGATGCTTGACTGCACATCAGGCTCTGACTTTGAACACGGAATAGTTGAATTGAAACGACTGGCTTCGCAATGTTCGGAGTCGAATCGCGATTGGCGATATGTCAACATTGGGTTGATTTATCAGGAAGCCGGACCTGTCGATTCTGCTTTGGTGTATTTTCAAAAAGCATTTGACACTGGCATTAATGATGCTATGAAATCCTTTGTGGCTGAGTTTATTTATGAGATTTATGAGAATCAAGGCGATACGCTTAAAATAGCTGAATTTGCCAAATATCTCATCGAAAAACCGTCAAACGAACGTGTCAGCATGGCTCGCGTCTCTACGCTCAACTCAATGTTTCAGGATTATCAGGCTCGCCATCAGGAAAGACTGCAACATCAAAGCAGAAAAAGGGCAATTATCTATGTTTCAATAGCTTTTGCAATTGTTTTATTGATGGTTTTTGTAATTGTTATATTGAGAAACAAGAAGAAGGCCATTGAAAATCAAAAGCTTCAAGAGGAAAAAGAACGTTTGCTAAAAGGTTTTGAAGACAGCAAACATCAGCAGTTTGAAGCATTACAGAATAGGGTGAAATCAATCTTCAAAGAAAAGAATAATAATTCTTTACCATTGATTATCAATGAATTCAAATTAGTGTATCTGGATATTCTGAATAATATCTCTAAAGATTATCCGAATCTTTCCGAAACCGAAAAGAATATCTTGATTTTGACTTTGTTAAACTTCCGCATAAAAGAAGAAGCCGTTATTCTGAACTTGAGCGAAAACACAGTGATGAAGTACCGCTCCAACCTCAAAAAGAAAGTTGATTTTGACCTGATTTCGTCCCAAATCAGATAAAAAATCTGTATATCTCATTTTACTAAAATATTTATTATCACTTTGTTAGTGGAATTTGCTACCAACAAAAATCTGTATTTCAAATTTCCTCTTGCTTTTCATCCGTTTTTTTGTTATAATTTTGAAATGAGAAAAACAAAATCCCATGAAAACAAGATTATCCATCCCATTCGTCCTATTGGCCTTATTAGCCCTATCATCGTGTTGCTCCAAAACCTCCATAGAATCTCGCATCGCCGACAAATTCACCGCTTACAATGATTATTCAGAAAGCTTTGAGACAATAGCAAATCTTACTAAAGACAAACAAATCATCATCCTCGGTGAATGCGGTCATGGCGACGGTCGTACTTTTGAAATAAAATCGGAAATTGTCAGATATTTGGATTCCGTAGGCGATTACACCTTGATTCTTGAAGGAATGAATCCCTTTGACGGCGCAATTTTGAATGAAGAACTGCCAGTTCTGATCATCAACCCAACATGGCTGAGTGTTAGGTATTCATGGAATTCTTTGTGGAGTCAAACGGAAGAAGCATCTAAACTGGTCGATGCGATGAGCAAACACCAAATCGATTTTTACGGCATGGATGTCAATCCATCATACTGCAATAATTTCGAGATAGCATATCTGAGCAACCTGTTTTATTCCGATTCGATAATGAAACAGAATATGTTTGACTACAATTGGAAAAGATTGCTTGACATAAATAAGAATATGCTTAATTTAAACGATTCTGTCATTCAAGATGTTGATTATCAATATTATGAAAGTTCTTTATTGGCAATGAAAAATAAGCTGAACAATGAAAATGTCTCATTCAACAAAGATGCCGTTTCGCTATTGATTGACAATATGTTGTCGTTCTCAAATCTGGCAAAATGCGGATTTTCTAACACCTGCGATTCATGTATCAACTGTGGCAATACGATTCGCGACCGACAAATGGCAGACAATGTTGCGTGGTATCTAAATCATCATCCAGAAAAGAAAGTGATAATCTGGGCAGCTAATTTCCATGGGGCGAAGGCTATTTCACAGATAAAATACGGCAAGGAGCCTGACCCAGAGTTGTATGACAAATACACATTGCTTGGCGAGCATCTTGCGAACATGTTCCCGAATCAGATTTATTCCGTCGCCTTCACATCCGGTGGCGGTGAAGTGGGGTATTTTTATCAAGACGAAAGCTATCCTGTTAAGCCCGATTCCACTTCGGTT
>JAEEJS010000060.1 GCA_016282015.1 Bacteroidales bacterium | reverse complement strand
GCCTGTCCAGACCGGATAAGCGACGCCGATGGGGATGGTCTGGGTGGCTTTCGCCAAAAGCACCGCACTTAGCACATAAAGCAGTGCAAAACCCGAAATCCACAGCCAATACTCCGTCCCGACAGCAAGCTTGGTCTTGCCAAGGCAGAAAGCGAAGCCAGTCTCACAAAAACCGGCGATTATTAGGATTATCCAGTTCATTGTTTATTGATTTTTTGCAAAGATATAAAAATGTATTGACTATCGGCGAATAATCTTGACATTCAATCTTCTTTTTTTGCATTTGGCACCGCAAAAATGACTACCAGAACGCCTGTGGCGCCGGCGATGGGGACAATGACTCGGGCTACTGAGCCTTGTGGAATAAAGACGAAAACGGAAAGCAATACCATCGCCGTCATGATGCCGCAAGCACTGGCTTTTTGCGCTATTGTCATTCCGCCCCGACTGTGATAGCCGCGGATGTAAGTGCCGAGCCACGACTTCAAAAGCCAGTCCTGCAACCGTTGCGATGAGCGGTAGAAACACCATGAAGCCAACAAAAGAAATGGCGTTGTTGGCAGTCCGGGTACCACTACTCCCAAGGCTCCGAGACCCAAACTAACCAGTCCCAAGGCGATTAGTAATGCTTTTTTCATTCTTCGTATCCCAATTGACCTGGCAGACGTAATTTCTCTTTTGCCGGGAATGTGGATTCATAGGCTTCGAAAGCTTCAGGATTCTCGTCGGCCACAAAATATCCCTTAGGTGGGCAATAAGTGCCTTCTCGATCGCCCCAATATCCAGGAATCAGCTCTTGGGCAAGGAAATATGGAACTTCGGAATCTCGTGGCTCGGCGTGATAATGAATCTTGAGTTTACAGGCGAGGTCAAATCCTGCATGACGGTAGAAGTCGATGTCACCTTCCATACAAAGCAGTCCGATGCCCATGTTCTTGGCTTTTTCCAGTGCATATTGCAACAGTTTCAAGCCATAGCCTTTGCGTTTGTAGTCGGGATGGATGCTTATTGGTCCGAATGTCCATGATGGGAATGATGTACCGTCGTCAAGAGTGATTTTGGCTTTTGAAAACATCACATGACCTATGATGCTACCGTTTTCTTCCATCACAAGATCCAACTCGTGAATAAAATCGGGGTTGTTTCTATATTGGTTAAGCACGTAATGTTCAGTGCATCCTGGACGATATACATTCCAGAACGCCTCGCGAGTGAGGTTTTCTACTTCTCGCCAATCATTGGGTTGTTCAAGTCTTATATTCATAATAAATCACAAATCTTATCTTCTGTCATATTATCCAACATATTTTAATCCAACGATAGAAAGAATCAGCGTTGTCAAAAAGAATATCCTCCAAATTGTTATTTTTTTGCAAAGATAACACTTTTCCCGAAACAAAAGTATTAAATTAGTCCATATAAAGAATCCATAACCTGCATCCTACACCGTTTTTGAGCCACAGGGCATAAATGCCGTAATTCATGAGTTTTGGCTCATATCCACAATGCCACCAATGGGTGCAAGGTCTCAAACCCGCAGTGGCGGTTGAACTTTTCGACGCTGTCGAGTATGACGATTTCGTTTTCCATGCTGCAAAAGTAGGGCAATAATCTGGGAAATCATCTACCAATTTTGCGGATTATGTAAAAAAAAAGCCGCAGCCCGAAAGCCACGGCTGGATGTTCATGCCATAAAATTGATTATTTTATCGGAATCTGGATCACCGACAGCCATTTCTCGGGGTCTTCTTGGTTCCAGGCACCGTCGATGTAGCAAGTGCGGGGATGGTCTGCAATCTTGTAACCATGCTCCTCAATGTAACGGAAAGCTTCGGTGTACGACTCATAGAATCGCTCGTATGGGCCGACGTGCTTCATGCATAGTGCCTTGGGCACGGCGGACAGACGTTTGAACTGGATGATGGCGCTGTCGGTGCCCATCTCTTCTACCTGTTCACAGTATTCGATGTCGATGTTTGTCGGCTTGTACTCTTTGTCATGTTCGATGGTGAAACAGTAGCCAGGCGGCGGACACTTGCAGCCGAGGCGCTGCATCTCGGGGCCAATAACATTAACGCACAGCGGGCCAAGTGCTGCATAGTTGGGGATGACTTCACGATGGCTTGCCACGATGATTTCGGGCAGTGATTGGATGCTGAATTTTTCCATTTTGGTGATTTGTTTGCGAGAGTCTCTCCATTCGAGCAGCTGGTCACGACGGGCTTTCAGTTGCTTCAGCAGCTTTTCCGTCTCCTTGATTTTCTCATCCATCTGCTGGATGTCGGGCGTGTGCGAACCGTCTTCGTACAGCTCCTTGATTTCATCCAACGAGAAACCGAGCCGTTGCAGGTCGCGGATGGATTGCAGCTTCTGCATCTGGTCGATGCTGTAGTAGCGGTAGCCCGTCCACTCGTCCACCTCATCAGGCGCGAGGAGTCCCTTCTGCTCATAGTGACGCAGGGTCTTCACGGTGACCTGCATCAATTTGGAGAACTCTCCGATTTTTAACTTTGTTTTGTTACCCATTATCGTACGATGTTTTGCTAGCGGGTGCAAAATTAAAGCATGACCTTAGGGACGAGTCAAGTGT
>JAEEJS010000059.1 GCA_016282015.1 Bacteroidales bacterium | reverse complement strand
CCCCTTGAGCGCGTCGGCATATTCCACGATGTTTTCAGCGTAGTCGCCGATGCGTTCGAGGTCGCTCACGGTGCGTATGGTAGTAAAGAGATAGCGTTGGTCGAAACTGTTGAGACTCTTGCCGGAAAGCTTCACCGAATAATCCACCAGCTCCTTGTTAAGATAATTCAGCAATATCTCGGTTTTTCGGAATTGTTCCACCTCGCTGTAGTCCATGGTGGTGATGATATGAATCGACCTTTGGAAGTTCTGTATGGCGAGTTCTGCCATGTTTTCGATTTCGGCCTTCAGCTGGCGGATGGCGACGACAGGTGTGCTGAGCATCTGCTCGTCGAGATAACGCAGATGCGGCTCGTCGCTTTTTTCTTTAGGAATGTCTTTAACTATACGGCAAGCCAAGTTCACCAAGGTATTTGTCAATGGCATGGCGACGAGCATGGTGCAGATGTTAAACACTGTATGGAACATTGCGAGCTGTATCTGCGGAGCGGCGGGAAACATGTGCTCGAAGACGCCGCCGAAGGTCCAGTCGCCGCCTGTCGTGACGCGTAGCATGAAGCCTATCAGCATGAAGATGATGACACCCATCACGTTGAAGATAAGGTGAATCATGGCTGTGCGCTTGGCTAATGTGCCACTCGTCACACCGGCGATGATGGCGACCACACACGAGCCGATGTTGCTTCCCATCGTCAGGTAGATGCCCTGGTCGAGTGTCACCAAGCCTGAGACGACCATAGTGATTGCGATGGATGTCATCACCGACGAGGATTGTATGATGGCTGTCAGTATGGCGCCGACCAAGACCAGCAGCACTGCGTTGTTGATGCTTGCAAGAAACTGTTTTACAGCGTCGAGGGCGGCGAATTCATCCATGGCGTTAGCCATCATCGAGAGACCCACGAACAGCATACCGAAGCCTGTCAGGATGCCTCCGACCTGCTTGGTGGCGTTGCGTTTGCTGAACAGCGTGATGAAAGCGCCTATTCCTGCGAAGGCGGCGAAGATAATAGTGGTAGAGATGCTGTTCTTGCCGAACATTCCCAACGCCACCAGCTGTGCCGTGACCGTGGTTCCGATGTTGGCTCCATAGATGATGGTGGCTGCCTGTGCGAGCGACAGTATCCCCACGTTGACGAAGCCTATCACCATCACCGTGACGGCGCCGCTGCTCTGGATGGCGGCAGTGCCCACCGTGCCAATGCCCACGCCGAGCCATTTGTTATTGCCGGTCTTGGAAAACAGCTGTTTCAGCCCCTTCGACGACACCGCCTCGAGATGCGTGCTCATCATCTGGCAAGCCACAAGAAACACGCCTATACCCGCCATCAAAGTCAAAATCGCAGTTATAATGCTTGAAATGCTAATCATAATCTATTTTATGTTTTATGGTCGATAATTCTTTTGTAAATCTATAAAAAAACATCCTTCCGCAACTATTGCCGCGGTGCCGCCGACGAAGATATTTCCATCAGGTTGAATCCGTGTGGCGATGACCGAAGGCCTTCCCATTGCCTCGCCTTGGATGAAGGCGCATTCAGCCTCAGTGCCGAGACGGCCGTTTTGTTGCAAATAATATGTCAGCGAGGCGTTGGCAGTGCCAGTGGCCGACTCCTCAGGGATGTCGTACAATGGCGCGAAGTCGCGCACATGAGCGGTGTAGCCGTCGTTGCCGAAAGCGAAGACGTGAAAACTCACGGCATCGTATTTCTTTGTGATGGCAGCGATAGCCTCCATGTCGGGCTGCAGCGACTGCAGCGTCGCAACGTCGGGCAGCGGAATCATGAAGTCGGGGAGGCCGGCGGAGACAATCTGCACAGTGTAGGGGCAAAACATGTTTTGCCCGTACATCCCCAATGCTCTATAAATCTCTACAGTGTCTTCGACGGTTGCCACTATGCGTGGCTTTGCCATCTGCATCAGTACCTTGTCGCCGGCTTCTATGGTAAGGTCGCCCGCTTTGGTGTGGCAGAGGCATTGCCCTGATGCCAGTCCTTTCTTATGAAGCAGGAAAAACGAGGCTATGGTGGCGTGGCCGCACAGCTCCACCTCGGCTTTCGGGGTGAAGTAGCGTATCGTGAACTCCTTTTCGCCGTCGCGTCGCACGAAAGCCGTCTCCGAATAGCGTAGCTCGGCAGCGATTTTAAGCATAAGATCCTCTTTCGGGAAAGAGTCCGAGTCGAGTAGCACCACTCCGGCAGGATTTCCGCCGAAAGGCTTGTCGGTGAAGGCGTCGACGATGAAGTAGTTCATAATGATTTTAGTTTTTGCTTAATCTTTCGATCAGATCCTTATGCTGCGGATATTGCTTCAAAAGGTCGGATTTCTTTGCTAACTCGAAGTTTTCAAAGCTGAATGCCGGACCGACAGCGCAGCCGACAAGCGAGAAGCCTTTTTTACCTGGCAACTCCGCCGCAAACCATTGCTCAGGCATGATGACAACCTGCATCTCACCCTCTGGTGACAGGTTGTGAACGCTAAGTTTGCCGTCTGTGTCGATGACATAAATGTTCAAAGGCTCGCCGTCATGGTAATACCAAATCTCCACAACATCGTGCAGGCGGTGGAAAGCCGAGAAATCCTCATCGCAGAGCATGTAATAAATGGTCGAGATGGCTTTCTTCCCGCTCTCGTCATTGCCAAAAAGCTGACGATAATAGCCTCCTTCCGGATGGGGAAGGAGGTTAAGTTTTTCTATATAGTTCTGACTTGTCATAGTCGGATTGTTTAAAGGACTGTCACCTGCTTGGTTTCAACGCCATTGGCTGTCTCCACTTTGATTAAGTACAGTCCGGTTCCCTGTTGGCTGAAGTCATATTCAAAAGCATCGCCGCTGGCTGAGGTGCTAAAGATTTCTTGTCCTAAAGTATTGTAGATACTGATGTTTCTGATGCTTTCAGCTTCGATTTTCACAATGCCCTTGGTTGGGTTTGGATAAATCGCTGAGATGACATTTTCAACTTCTGAGACTGCGCTGCAATCTTCTATAAACTCATAGAAGCCGTTCAATCCCAGCGGGTCATGCCAGGCTGAGTTTTGATAGGCCTCGGCGCATTCGCAAGGAACGGTAAGGACTTGACAGCCAAATTGTTCAAACACCACACAATTCCATCCCGGTTCGTTGCCGAGTTCAGGAGGTGTGGTTGCCAAAGTGACAGCGCCGGTGAAGTTGGAGCACTGTCTGAATGCATAGTCGCCTATAAACTTGACAGATTCGCCTATTGTCAGTGTGCCGTCAAAGCCTGAGCACTGGAAAAATGCGCCCGATCCGATTGTGATTACTGAATTAGGAATTATCAAATCGCCTGTAAAACCTGAGCAATATGCAAAGGCGCCATCCTCGATTGTGGTCACTGAATTCGGGATGGTCAGACTTGTCAGGTAGTAATAATACAAGAATGCGCTGTTGCCTATGGTTGTCACGGCGTAGTCGTGGCCATCATGACTCACCGAGGCCGGAATGTTCAATGCACCGGTGGCACTATAACCGTCGACATGACCGATAAGTGTAACTGAAACTCCGTCAGGATTAATCTGATAATTCAGATTGTCGACTGTGAAAGAGTCCGAACCGCTGCCGTAGGTCATGAACAGGCAGGTCGGATCATAGCTGTTGCTGCCGTCAGTGAGAGCTCCCAGATTGGTGTAAGATCCGGTATTGGTGTCAATCTGATACAGATTGCCGTAGTAGGTGCCGAACAATTCACCTGTCAGCATGTCAAAAGACATTTTTATAGGCAAATCAATAGGGCTGATCACGGTCAATTGTGCATTTGAAAGATTCAATAAGCCAAACTCACCCCAAGAACTGATCATATAAGCGTTACCATCCATGTTGATAGCCAGGTTGAAGCCGTCATGCTCAATCACGCCGTGGTCTTGCATATCGCTTGGATTAGCCGGATCGAAGCTTTTCAGATGTTCATTTATGATGATATAAATCAATCCGTCGGCAGGATTGTATGACATATCATTTATATAGGGAAGGCCTGCGACCATCACTTCGGGGGTCCCTATAAAATTATTTGCGGTATTGAATGTTGACTTGCAAATGTTGTAGCCGTTGTCATTGTTAACACTCCACACATAACCGTCGGCAAAGGTAGCTGTAGTCACTGCAGCAATATCATCCGATGCATAGAATACCGAATTTAAGTTCTGCATGGTAAAAGTGATGTACTTGTTGGCTGCCGGGCTGGGAGGTAAAATGTATCCGAACCAATTGGCAGTTGATAATGGGCCTGACTGTGCGTTGACAAGGCCTGAAAACATGAATAACATCAAAAAAAGATGTAAATGCTTTGACATAATAAACAGTTATAATAGTTTTTATTGTTGAATAATTTTTGGCAAAAATAGTAAATTTATCCCATAACTACATCCAAAATCATCATCAACACAAAACCTATGGCAAAACCAATGGTACTCAGGTTGGAATGCTCGCCCGACGAGGCCTCTGGAATCAGTTCTTCGACCACCACATAGCACATTGCGCCGGCGGCGAATGAGAGCATGTATGGCAGGATAGGGGTAAGCCAGGAGGCTAAAAGCACCACCGCCAGACCGCCGATAGGCTCGACTATGCCGCTGAGCGAGCCGAGCAGGAAGGAGCGTCCCTTGCTGTTGCCCTCAGCGCACATCGGCATGGAGATGATGGCTCCTTCGGGTATGTTTTGTATGGCGATACCTAGAGATACAGCTATCGCGCTGGCTACAGTGACATCGCCTGCACCTTGCGAAGCGGCAGCGAACACCACGCCCACAGCCATACCTTCAGGCAGGTTGTGTATGGTGACAGCCAAAGCCAACATCGCGGTGCGTGACAGTTTTGAGCGCGGTCCTTCAGGAGTGTTGGCTCCAAGATGAAGGTGAGGTGTGAGCTCATCTAGAAGCAACAGGAAGCCTACACCTGCAAGAAATCCTATGGCCGCAGGAAGCACCGACCATGCACCTTTACCGGTCTCCATCTCGATTGACGGGATGAGCAGCGACCAAACCGAAGCTGCAATCATCACGCCAGAGGCAAAGCCTAACAACGATTTCTGCAGCCTGGGTGACATGTCTTTCTTCATGAAGAAGACAAAAGCCGCACCGAGCATGGTGCCCAGCAAAGGAATCAATAAACCTATTGTGATACCCATAATTATCCCCTTATTATTTATCGCTGCAAATGTTTTTTATCGTTGCAAAGATAAATAAAAACCTGATAAATTATCGAAAATTGTTTTCCTTAACTTGCAAGGCTCGCATGGCGTTCAGCACTGCCAGCACTGTTACACCCACGTCAGCAAACACTGCGAGCCACAGCGTGGCTATTCCTAAAACCGCCAATACCAGTACAGCCACTTTCACCCCAATGGCGAACAGCACATTCTGTCGTGCTATGGCTAAGGTACGGCGCGCAATGCGTATTGCCAGGGCGATCTTCGAAGGACGGTCGTCCATCAGCACCACGTCGGCGGCCTCAATGGCAGCGTCACTGCCCAGGCCTCCCATGGCTATGCCCACATTGGCTCTGGCCAGCACAGGAGCGTCGTTGATGCCGTCGCCTACAAAGGCCAGACAAGACTGTTCATTGTCTACAAAGGCCACCTTGTCGGCAGGCAGCAGCTCGGCATGATATTCCGTCAGTCCTAACTGTCCGGCTACGTCGGCGGCCACTTCCTTGCGGTCGCCAGTCAACATCACGGTGCGCTTTACACCAAGTGCTTTAAGCTCTGCTATGGCTTCGGCGCTGTCATCCTTGATGCGGTCGTTGATGACCACATGGCCGGCATATACACCGTCAATGGCAACATGTATTATGGTTCCCACATGGCTGCAATCGTGCCACTGGGCTCCTATAGCCTCCATCATCTTGGAGTTGCCTACACAAACCACATTCTCACCGACTTTGGCACGTATGCCGTGTCCTGCTATCTCCTCCACATCACTGATTTTGCAGCCGTCAGTGGCCTCATCGGGGAAGGCGTCACGCAAGGCGGCTCCGATAGGGTGGGTTGAGAAGTGTTCCACATGGGCGGCCAGATGCAACAGATGGTGCTCGTCGCAAGTGTCGGGATGTACAGCGGTCACGGCAAACTGTCCGTGAGTCAGTGTCCCCGTCTTGTCAAACACCACTGTGTCTATCTTCGACAACACATCCATATAATTGGCTCCCTTCACCAAAATACCTTTACGCGAGGCTCCGCCTATACCTCCAAAGAATGTCAACGGCACGCTTATGACCAGGGCGCAGGGGCATGACACTACCAGGAACATCAGTCCGCGGTATAGCCAGGTGGCAAAGTTGCCGCCAAACAGAGTCGGTATCACGACCAGGGCTACAGCAGCGAACACCACTGCCGGAGTGTAGACTCGGGCAAACTTGGTGATGAAGGTCTCGCTTTGCGATTTGTGCTCGCCGGCATCTTCCACCAGACGGATAATCTTCGATACCGTACTCTCGCCGAAGCTCTTGGTGGTACGCACTCTGATTACTCCCGACAGGTTGACGCAACCTGATATAACCTCATCGTCCACAGTGATGTCGCGAGGCAGGCTTTCACCTGTCAGCGCCACAGTGTTCAGAGCTGATGTGCCTTCCACTACAACTCCGTCCAAAGGCACCTTTTCGCCTGGACGTATAACTATTACGGAACCTATTTCCACTTGCTCCGGGCTAAGGTCGCTTAAAGTCCCACCGTTTGCCTTATCCTCAACATGAGCCACATCCGGACGTATATCCATTAGGTGTGCAATGCTTTCCCGACTCTTTCCTTCGGCATAACCTTCAAACAACTCGCCAATCTGGAAGAACAGCATTACAAACACCGCCTCGGGGAACTCTGTCGCCGCTCCGGGCAGGAAGCCTATGCAAAGTGCTCCTATGGTCGCTATAGACATCAGGAAATGCTCGTTGAAAACATCACCTTCCATTATGCCCTCCGCGGCCTCTTTCAGGGTGTCGAACCCGATTAATAAATATGGTACCAAGTATACTAGCAACAACTGCCAAGTGGGCAATGTGCATTTATGCTCGATAATGACGGCAGCCACCAGAAGTATGGCTGTAACTACAATCAGCACCAACTGATGCTTTATCCCTTCATGGTGATGCTCGTGATTGTCATGAGCGCAGTGCTCACACTCGTGATGATGACTCATTTTCTAAATCTCCTCTGATTTTCAACTGCAAAGATAAAGAAAAAACAAGTCGAGAAACTCACCACATATGATGATTATTTTACCGTGAATTTAGCTGTTTTTAGGTATTTATCACCCTTGACCTGCAAAATGTAGAGTCCCTTTGCCAAGTCGGCAACTGAAACGCTTCCGCTGGTTGAACCGGCTGCCACTTTCTGACCCATTACATTGAAGATGGAGTAATCCACCTCTTCAAATGGTAGGTTGTCTATGTGGAGCACATCCGAAACAGGGTTAGGATACACTGCAAGAGGCTGCTGTATAGCGACTTCATGCACCTCATCAGGTGTAGGAATGATATTCAGGATGAGACCTTCTATCTTAGTCCATCCATAATGGAAGCCGTTAGGATCCGGCAGGCTGTACCAATTGTTCATGCTGCCGCCCCAGCCGAAGTTGATGTGGTATTTGTTGTCCGATTCACGATAACCGTCAATTACGACATTGTGCCCGGATGTGAATGCTTCGTTTACAACGGCCAGGTGAGCCGGATAACCCTCTTTTAAATTGGAATTCAAGGTGGCGTACATCAATGAATCAGGTTCAGTGAAAAGCACGCAGTCCTTAAAACCGAACCTTTGGTAGGCTGCATAAGCCTGACTTACGCCAAAGGTGCCTGATCCATAGTTGGGCGAAGCGGTAAAGACCTCGGTGCAAGCTACGCCGCAGGCAAAAATCACAGCTGCGACCAAAGAGTCGGACAGTTCCTCGCCGCGTTGGAAAACGGCGTCAACTGAATCCAACATCACGTTGAGCTGAGGGAATGAAGGGAAATTGTATGTATCCCAATCGTCATCAATATGGAAATGACGGCCGGCATAATTGGCATAATAATCGTCACCGTCGTCAAAACGGGTCTCCTGTGTGGTGCGCAAATAATTGATAATCTGTCCCATAGCAGTGGCAGGGCAACCAGTATAGCTGTGGTTGTAATTCTCCATCGGATCAGCCGGGCACAGCATGTTGTACGGATATTGCTGATTCCATTTGGTTGTGAGAAGCGGTCCTTGCGCTGAAACTGTCAGAGCGCAAAGCAACATGAGCAAAGAAATAAAAATAGACTTTTTGTTCATAATAGGATTAATTTTATGATAAGTCCGCAAAGATAATAAAAAAAACTAAGCCGCAACCAAAAATTGCGGCTTAATTATATTTTTCAAGCAATAGAAGGATTATTCCTTTACGAATCTGTCAGTAATTCCCTCAGCCTTAATGGTGTAGATGCCTGGAGTCAAATCTCTCACATCCACCTTGCCTTCGTAACGCTGCTGTTTCACTATGCGTCCTGTCATGTCGAAAACGCTGACGGTGGCTCCATCTGTGACATCCAAATATAGGATGTCGGTTGTGGGATTTGGCCAAAGCGTCGCTTTTTCACTAATTTGCTCGGAAATGCCGGCGGTTGGGTCGGTCAAATCATACATGACGGTGAATGCCATAAAGGCCTCGCCGATAAAATAGCTTTCGGCAGCGTCAAAAATTGAGGCGTCTCCGTTATAAAAAACTGTCACATCTTCAGCAAAAACATAACCCTCTTCAGGTTGGAGAGTGATGCCCATTACATATGACACGTCTTCTCTGTCGAAATAGTCGTTTTCATCAAGGAAACCGTATATCTCATTACCATAGTACTGCCAGCTGACCTCACTTATGGTATAATGAGCGTCTGATGCCACCTCCAAGTCGAAGTCAGGATGCTCACCCCATTCAGGAGCGGTGAAGCCTTCCACGTAAATCTCATCGATGACGACTGGCGCCGGAGGAGCCGGTTGTGACACCATGAACAAGCCTGCAAGCTGGGTTCCGCCGCCGATTTCGCCTAGTGATGTGGCTTCGCCTGTTGTCGTATTAACCTGGTAGAATCCGTGGTCGGTAGTGGTGGCAAACTGAGCCCAGTAAAGCTCGCCTGTCTCGGAATCGAAGGCCATGCTTTGTGTGTACCACAATTCCTTGCCTGTAGGTCCGATTACGGTGGAGGTGGCATCGTTGAGGTTTATCTCGTGCAAGTTGCCGCCTTCATATGCCACACCGTAAGCCTGTCCCGCGTCATTGATGGCCAGAGTCCAGATTCTGACACCGAAAGTGCCGATCACCTCGACCTGTGACGGGTTGTCGAGGCTGGAGCGTTTCAGATAAGTGTTGTACTGGCTGTCCTGGCAAAGGTAATACATCATCCCGTCAACAGGGTTGTATGCCATGCTGATATACAAATTGTATTGCTCTAAGGCCGGTACCACGGTCTCGTAGGCGCCTATGGTTTGTGTGGCCTCGTCAAAAGGTGCCTTGCAAAGGCTTCTTGACTGGGTTACAAACCAAACATATCCGTCCAGATAGGTTGCCGCCCAGATTATCGGAAATTCTTCCGACACAGTCTGTAATTCTTGAGGGTTCTGTGAGTCAAAACAGACAAAATGGTTCTGTACAGAGCTGCCGGAAGCGGTGTACAAGGCAAATCCGTACCATTGGGTAGCGGATACATCAGCCATACCAAAAATAGCCGTAAACGCTACGGCAAGCAATAAACGTAGAGATTTCTTCATGCTGCAATTATTAATAATGTGTTTAGCGATGCAAATATAAAACAATTAATAGTGCTTTTTGTAAATTTTTTTCATCAAAGACAGAAAAATTTGTTAATTTTGCTCCATCAAAAACACTAAACTATGACAAACACAAGACATTTAATTAGAACAATGGCGATAATGTCAGTGATTATGCTGTTTTTCGTCGGACAGATTTGGGGACAATGCGAGTTTACCGTCACTGACGGACAACCATTTATAGAGGATTTTGAAGGCGACCAGTTCGAATGCTGGACCATAGAGACCGTTGGCGGCGGCAACTGGACCACCATGGAAGGCAGCACTACCACTTTGGCTGCATTTTCATTTACTAGTGCGGGCGATGAGGCTCGTCTGATTTCGCCGGTTTTGGATATATCGGGCGTGGACGGTGCCACATTCAGCTTCTCGTATGCCATGATGGGCTTATATCAGACCGATGAACTCGTGGTAAGCTACCGTTCATCGGAAACCGACAGCTGGCACACCTTGGGTTCATACAGCATCAGCGACTACCAGAATTTCTATGAGGAGACATTCACATTGACCAACCTTTCGGCCACCTATCAGATTTCATTCTTGGGCCGCGGATTGGGCGGTTACATGATTTTTGTGGACAATATTGAGATTATGGGAACTGGCGGCTGCCCCCGTCCGGTTAGTCTGCAAGCTACTGAAATCACTGCATTTGCGGCACAGCTCGGATGGTCGGTTAGCGGCAACGAGCAAGGTTGGGTGATAGATTTTGACGGTCATATCATAAACACCGACACTCAGCCGTATAGGGTTGATAATCTGGATCCTCAGACTGAATATACCTTCACGGTGAAGGCTATATGCGGAGGCGGTGCTGAGTCGGAATGGGCCACACCGGTAACGTTCAAAACCCTTTGCGATGTCATTGTCGTGACTGACGATGAGCCTTACTACGACGATTTTGAGTCGTCCGACGACTTTGTCTGTTGGATGAATGAGATAGTTTCCGGCACTGACAAATGGGTGGTTGACCCGGGATACCTGTATCCGAACAACACAGCCTTTTTTATCTGGTTGGGCGGTGAGGCCAGACTGATATCGGCTCCTTTGGATCTGACAGCAGTTAGCAACCCGGCCTTGACTTTCAAACACAAACAGCCGGGCTTGAGCTACGGGGCTGGCGACCAGTTGAAAGTGGGATATCGCACCAATGAGAATGACATCTGGCATATTTTGGCGGACTACGATTCAACCTTCACCGACTGGGAAGAAGAGAGTCTGTCGCTGCCGAATCCGTCGGCTACTTATCAGATAGCGTTTATAGGCATAGGTCATAATGCCGAAGGTGTCTACGTGGACGACGTCATGGTGGGGCAGGGGTATGACGGCATAATCGACCAGCAGGCTGTTGTGGCCTCGGTCAGCCCTAATCCTACCACCGGAATTGTAAAAATTGAAACTAATGTGGCCGAGGCCGATATAACTGTGTTTGACATGCTGGGCAAACAGATAGTCTGCGTCAAAACGTATGAGGGACAAGCCGATATTGACCTCAGCCGCTGCGATCAGGGCGTGTATATGGCTCGCATAAGCAGTGAGACCGGCATCGTTACTGTAAAGCTGGTGAAGGAATAGAGTATTTTATAATATGTTGCAACGTTTTTGCGGTATCGTTTTGCCGTTATTTGTCAGCTTGCTGCTGATTGGGTGTTCTAATAAAGAAGAAGAGAAAAAGGAAGTAGTGGTTTTGTGGCAACCGGACATAGTTGTCCCCGGCGACCTGAAGCCATTGGATTACATGCAGTATCGTCTTGACAGCCTGTTGGATAACGAGCCGCTGATTAAAAAGACGCATCTGGCCATGATGGTGTACGACCTTACCCTCGACACTTGTGTATACGAATTTAACTCGCAAATGTCCATGCGTCCGGGCTCCAACCAGAAAATTATCACTTCGATTACTGCTCTGGACTATCTTGGACCATCGTACGAGTTCAAGACTTCCCTGTATTATGTTGGAGAGATTAAGAACCACACCCTTACTGGTGATGTTGTGTGTGTGGGTGGCATGGATCCGGCTTTCGACAGTATCGATATGACGGCTTTTGTCCAAAGTTTGAAAGACATGGGTGTCAACAGTATACAGGGATGCCTGGTGGCAGACAAATCATTCAAGGATGGTTTGATGTGGGGATCGGCATGGCCGTGGGACGGTTATTCGCATAATCCGGTGTTGACTCCTTTGCCGTATTACTATAAAGACCAGTTCTTGTCATGTTTCGAACAGTGTTTGACGGACAATGGCGTAAAATGTAACGTCACCGCGGTTGAAGGTTTGCTTCCAACTGGCGCCAAACATCTGTGTACCCGTACGCATTCTATGGATGATATACTGTCATGGATGCTGAAAAATAGTGATAATCTATATGCTGAATCCTTGTTTTTCCAAATGGGCGCCAATTCCGGCACAGAACCGTCCAATATGAATAACAGCAGGCAGAAAGTATACAAACTTATAGAAAAAATTGGGTTGGATACGCGTGATTACAATATATTTGACGGCTGCGGACTATCTTTGTTCGATCATGTGTCACCTGAAATGATGGTTTATATGCTGCGTTATGCCTATCATAACCCTGACATCATCGACCATATTTTGCCATACCTGCCAATAGCCGGTGTGGACGGCACTTTGAAAAATCGTATGCTTGACTCGCCTGCGCAAGGCTTGGTACATGCCAAGACAGGCACCGTATACGGAGTATCATGTCTTAGCGGCTACTGCTTCTTGCATAACGGGCACGCGCTCTGCTTTTCTATCATGAACATGGGTGGTGGAACCAACAGGGTATACCAGTACAGAATGTTGCAGAATAGAATATGCACCACTATATGTCGGCCAGAAGATTAATAAAATAATCTTTTAATTCAAAAATTATCTGTATCTTTGTCGCCGATTATAACAATCAGGGGTACTTGACAACCCCCTTTAACAAAACAAGGATATGGATTCAGTTATCATTTATTCCGGCGGATTGGACTCCACCACGCTTCTATATGAGGAGCGTGAGAGGATTGCTCTTGCCGTCACATTCGACTACGGCAGCAACCATGCTGCGCGTGAAATCGCCTGCGCCCGCTGGCATTGCCAGCATCTGGGCATAGAGCACCTGGTGATTGACCTGGCCTTTATCGGGAAATACTTCGCCTCCTCATTGACAGCGGGCGCAGACGCCATACCCGAAGGCAATTACGATGATGAGAACATGCGCTCGACCGTGGTGCCATTCCGCAACGGCATAATGCTGTCGGTGGCATGCGGGTTGGCCGAAAGCCGCGGCTTGAAACGTGTTCTGATAGCAAACCACGGAGGCGACCACGCCATCTATCCCGACTGCCGCCCCCAGTTCATCAAGGCCATGGACGAGGCTATGACAGCAGGCACCTATGAAGGCGTGCAACTAGTGGCGCCCTACACCAACATCACTAAAGGCGACATAGTTAAAAAAGGCATAGCCTTAGGCATAGACTACGGCAAGACGTATTCGTGCTACCGCGGTAAAGAACGTCATTGCGGACGCTGCGGCACTTGCCAGGAAAGAAAAGAGGCTTTCGCGGAAGCCGGAATTATTGACCCAACAAATTACGAAGACTAATGTATTACATCAAGAAAACCATAGAAGTGGCGGGCGCTCATCAGCTGACCCTCGATTACCCCAGCAAATGCAGCTCATTGCACGGACATAACTGGATTATCACCATCTACTGCAAAGCCAAGGAACTCGACAAGAACGGCATGGTCGTAGATTTTTCGGAGATAAAACACCGCATAGTCGAGGCTTTGGACCACAAGGTGGTCAACGAGGTGCTGAAATGCAACCCTACAGCCGAAAACATCGCACATTGGTGCTGTGACCAGATTACCAACTGCTACCGCGTCGATGTGCAGGAAACCACTGGCAACATAGCCACTTACGAAAGAGATTGATGATGCGTGTCAACGAGATATTCCATTCGCTTCAGGGCGAGGGTTTCAACACCGGGACTCCAGCTGTGTTCATCCGTTTCAGCGGATGCAACCTGCAGTGCCCTTTCTGCGACACTCAGCATCAAGACGGCAAGGAGATGACCGAAGGCGACATAATCGAAGAGGTGTCGCGATACAAGGCCAATCTGGTGGTTGTGACAGGAGGCGAGCCGGCCTTGCAACTGACCGAGTCGCTGGTGGAGATGTTGCATTTTCTGGGCAAGACAGTGGCAGTCGAGACCAACGGCACAATCGAGTTGCCGAAAAACGTCGACTGGATAACGCTGTCGCCCAAAGACATGTTCTTAGGCGAAAAAGCCAAGCCGGTTTTGACTGAAGCCGACGAATTGAAAGTGGTCTTTGACGAAGAAATGTGTAAAGACGCTCAGCCTAACGTCTCAACCTATCCCAACATCAAGGTGAAACACCGTTTTCTTCAGCCTTGCGACACTGGCGACGCTGAGAAAAACGCTGAAATAATCAAGAAAACAATTGAATTTTGCAAAGAGCATCCCGAGTGGCGGCTCTCATTGCAGACACATAAAATATTAAATATCAGATAGTTATGAATAGAGAAAAAGATAATTTACATTCTTTAGGCCACAAGGCTGAAATACCTGAGACCTACGCTCCTGAGGTTTTGGAGGCTTTCGAAAACCAGCATCCTGAACGCGACTACTGGGTTCAGTTCAACTGCCCTGAGTTTACCGCTTTGTGCCCGATTACCGGTCAGCCCGACTTCGGTGAAATCAAGATTTTGTACATCCCGGATAAGAAAATGGTTGAGAGCAAGAGCCTCAAGCTGTACCTCTTCTCATTCCGCAACCACGGCGATTTCCATGAGGATGTCATCAACATCATCCTAAACGACCTGGTGAAACTGATGGATCCACGCTATATCGAGGTGGTCGGACTGTTTGTCCCGCGCGGCGGCATCAGCATTCATCCTTACGTGAATTACGGTCGTAAAGGCACCAAATACGAGGCTATGGCCGAAGATAGAATGAGAAACTATCAGATCAAATGAACGTCAGAATAACCGCCATACGGAAAGCCAATTACGAGGATTTGCAAAAACAGTTTGAGAATCCTATTGAGCATACCTGCGATGTCAGGGAAGGGCAGACGTGGATTTCCGTGGATGGTGCCAAACCTGAGGGAATGTGTGACAGTGCCTGGGAGTCGATGCGGTGGTTTGTGCAGGAACTGGCAGCCGGACGCGGTAATTTCTACGACGGCTGGATGAAAAATCCCAACTCTGCCATGATAAGCTGTAATGACGGATTCCGTCCTGTGAGTTTCTTGATAGAAACAGTGTAAAATTTGTTTTTTTAAAGAAGTTTTGTATCTTTGCAGTCAGAATTTAATCTAAAAAGATATGAAAATAAGAATTTTCAAAATTATGATGGCAGTAACGATGCTGGTTTTGGTGTGCATCGGCTGCAAGAAAAACGATAGTAGCGGCAGCAGTCATGGACTGAGTGATATGACATTCAAAAAGATGGACCTCACCCATGCCACAATGCTCGCTCTGGCCGACACTCCAGTGAAGGACGACTCTGAATACACTCCTTTGTATGTCGTCAACGAACAAGGCATCCTTGAATCAGTGGAATATACCATCGAGGTGGAAGGAGACGAAGGCACTGCCAACCTCGTGAAAGCCAATCTCCAGCTTAAAGTTCATTACATCTATCAGATTGGCGATGACTGGCTGTGGCTGTTCGATTGCCGCCATTTTTATCCGGGCATCGAAGAACTCGATACTGAAACCCAGCAGGCAATAAATAATCTGATTTACATGTATGATGGAATCCATTATCTGGTGAGAAAGACCGACGGTGCAATTTTCAAATGGTTGCTGGAAGACGGCCGTCCGACCAACATCGTGAACTACGGACTTGAACGCCCGACCGATTTCTACGGTGTAGTGGAGCAATACGGCAGCGATATCGTGGAGATAAAATGGAAAGAAAACGACAGCCAGATTTATTATCTCAAAGATAATGGCAACAATATCAGCGTCACCACGATGATTCCTAACGGAATTTATCCTGAGAGTGTGTATCCTGCTTCCGACGACGGCGTGGTGGGCGCTATGATTGGTTATAACGTCAACAATCAAGGCTATTGGAACATCCAGCCTTTTGTGATATTCCCGAATGATTTTACCATCAGGCAGGTGGTTGTTCCAAACTACAACGGCTCGTTGAGTACTAATTCGCAGTTGCTGTCGGTCAACGACAAGCTGTATGTCATGACAACGAATCATTATGACAACCATTCTGAGACCGATTTCCGTAAGGTGGAGATAGATGTTGTGAATGAGACCGTCAATGTGAGCGCACCGATAACCAGCTTGGATTTTGCGGTTGATCTTGGTCCTGGCACCATAGGGTATAGTAACCCGGTGTTCCACGGTGAGATAATGTCGTGGCTGCAAGACGAAAGCATCAACAATCTGAATCTCGATAACGGATGGTATAACCAGCAGACTCTCCCTTATTATTTCCCGTCGGATGCAAGAGAATACATCGATGGTGTGGCTTATGTCCTCAACGGACAGACAAACCCGACGAGTTTCTGGACTTGTGACATGGCTTTAGGCTATGCTATGAACCATCTTGTCACCTGGGACGACATCAGCCAGTATGCTTCTTTGATTGTTCAAGGCACATATACTGACTGGACTTTTAACTATAACTCATTGACATTCAACAGTCACTGCATGCTTATTGACGGCCGTCAGCTGAATTTCTTCTTCAGCGTGATAGGCGATGATGCCGGTGATATCCATGTCATAACCGAAGGTGAAGGTGGCGGTGCAGGACGCATAATATCAACATTAATCAGATTAAACGGAGGAAATTAAAAAGGTTATCTCAAGTCGCCAAGTCCTACTGGCAGCGGACGCGGTAATTTCTACGACGGCTGGATGAAAAATCCCAACTCTGCCATGATAAGCTGTAATGACGGATTCCGTCCTGTGAGTTTTTACATTGTCAGGGATGAATAGGATCAAAGAGATAAACAGGGTAACGCTGATAGGAGGCGCGGTCAATGTGCTGCTGGTCGTTTTCAAGTTTATGGCCGGCATAATGGGGCACAGTGCCGCCATGATAGCTGATGCAGTGCATTCTCTCTCAGATTTCATCACTGACATTGTCGTTTTGGTTTTTGTGTCCATCAGCGGTAAGCCGCAGGATAAAAACCATGAATACGGTCACGGCAAGTTTGAGACTTTGGCCATGACGACAGTGGGCCTGGTGCTGTTGTTGGCTGGCATTGGCATCATTTGCAGCGGAGTGGTCAAAATTGACGACTTTTTAGACGGAGGTGTGCTCGAGGCACCTGGTATGTTGGCGCTGTGGGCGGCAGTGGTCTCGGTATTGTTGAAAGAGGCGGTCTACCGTTATTCCATGTATAAGGCCAGAAAGCTGCAGTCGCAGGCTCTGGAGGCTAACGCCTGGCATCATCGCAGCGACGCCCTGTCGTCTATGGGTACCTTGATAGGCATAGGTGGCGCCATATTCCTCGGAGACAAATGGGTGATACTCGATCCCATAGCCTCAGTGATTGTCGGAGCTTTCATAGTGAAGGTGGCTGTGGATCTGTTGAAAGACGGAATAGGCGACCTTACCGACAAGGCACTGCCTGATTTTGTTGAGAAGGAAATACTGCAGATAGTTTCAGAGGTTGAGGGTGTGAGCAATCCGCACAACCTCAAGACACGCCGGGTCGGAAACCACTACGCCATTGAGCTGCACATCAAGATGGACGGCAATATCACCCTTAAGGAAGCCCACGACAAAGCAACGGAGATTGAGAATCTTTTAAGAAGCAAATACGGCAAAGAGACACACGTCGGAGTGCATGTGGAGCCATTTAATGAATAGATATGAACGTCAAAATTACCGCCATGATGAATAGAATCATAGAGATAATAGGTGTTTTGATATCGCTATTCCTCGCTTCTTGCAGCGATGTGGCGGATGTCAGGATACTGAATCCAAATGTAGAGCAACAGCAGCATTCTATGGCGTTGGCTACAAATGAGCCTAGGTTCAGTTGGAAATACGAGTCAAATGAGAGAGACGTGGCGCAGCAGAGCTATAGAATCATTGTTTCGACTACTGCTGAAAATGCTGAAAAAGGCATAGGCGACCTTTGGGATTCAGGCGTAACCGCTTCCAGCAAAATGCTTTACATACCATACGAAGGCAAGGTATTGTGCAGTCGCGACAAAGGTTTCTGGAAGGTCTTCACCACGGTTTCTGTTGGGCAGAATAATAAGGTCAGTTTAGAAAGCGAAGTTAAGTCATTTGAAATCAGTCTGTTGAATCAGGATGACTGGCAGGCAAAATGGATAGGCCATGAGTTTGATGACGACGTGCTGGTGGGCAAGACCCGTGTGGCGGCGAGGTATCTGCGCAAAGAGTTTAATCTTGATAAAAACATCAGAGAGGCAAGACTTTACGTGAGCGGACTAGGGCAGTACAGCGCCTTTTTGAACGGCACAGAAATAGCTCCCGACGAGCTATTGAAGCCGGCTCTCTCGGATTATCGCAAACGTGTATATTTCAATACTTACGACGTCACTTCCATGCTAAAGGAAGGTGACAATGCTATTGGTGTGGTGCTGGCTGGCGGCCGCTACACCGCCATGCGTATAGACACTGTTCATCCGCAATGGACTGGCTTGAACAACTGCCTGCATTTTGGCACTCCTAGAATGATACTGCAACTTGAAGTCATATACAATGATGGCAGTAAACAATTGATTGTCAGTGATGAAAGCTGGAAAATCACCAATCGCGGACCTATTCGCACAGCCAACGAGTTCGACGGTGAGACTTACGATGGAAACTTCTGCCTGGGTCGCTGGAACGAGGCTGGCTACGACGAATCTCAATGGATGAAAGTCGAACTCGTTGGCGGGCCGGGCGGCAAACTTACGGCGCAGCCGAATCCGAACATCAGGGTGAATGAGGTGCTGAAACCTGTTGCCATATTCAAAAAAGGTGACAAATGGATGCTTGACATGGGGCAGAACATGGTGGGACGCTTGGTAATGAACGTCACAGAACAGAATTATGGAGATACTGTGGTTTTAAGATTCTCAGAAAATCTATATCCCGATAGCACATTGGATGTGAGAAATTTGCGCACAGCCGAAGCTACAGACCGTTTTATACTCAGTTGGGAGCCCACCTTCATATATCACGGATTCCGTTATGTAGAGATATCAGGTTTGCGTTCTACACCCACGGTCGACGATTTCCAAGGCCTTGTGATGTATGATGAAATGCCTTTGACAGGCAGTTTTGAGACCTCTGACGAGATAATCAACGCAGTGTATCACAACGCTTTATGGGGCATACGTGGCAATTACCGCTCCATGCCTACCGACTGCCCCCAGCGCGATGAGCGCATGGGCTGGACAGGCGACCATACCACGGGTTGTTACGGTGAGTCGTATATATTCAACAACCAACAGCTGTATTCGAAATGGCTCTTTGACGGCGAGGACAGTCAGGCCCAGTCGGGCTCCATACCGGATGTGTGGCCGCCATATTGGATGAATTACACCAACAACATGACATGGCCGGGCGTGTTTGTGACCGCAGCCGATATGCTTTACACCCGTTTCGGAGATGATAAGCCCATGCGTCAGCATTACGATGCCATGAAGAAATGGCTCTCCTTTATGAAGGAAAAATATATGGTGGACGGCATAATGACCAAGGATACCTACGGTGATTGGTGCATGCCGCCCGAGTCGCTTGAAATGATACACTCTCGCGATCCCAACCGCATCACACGTGCACCGGCTATATCCACTCCTTATTACTGCCATCTGTGCGGTAAGATGGCTGATTATGCCGCTTTGCTAGGCTATGCCGACGATGAGGCTTATTTCAAAAACGAAGTTGCCAACTCAACCCAAGCCTACAACTGGCAGTATCTGGACAGACACGCTTACCGTTATGCCAACAACACCGTGACTGCCAACATTCTGCCTTTGGCTTTCGGCATGGTTCCTGAGGACTTTAAGGACAAAATCTTTGACAATATAGTCGAACGTACTGAATATGAGCTTGACGGACATGTTTCGACAGGTGTGGCGGGCATTCAGCATCTTATGCGTACACTGACCGATTACGGCAGGGGAGACCTGGCACTGAAAATCGCTTCTGACGACACTTACCCGAGCTGGGGCTATATGTACCGTCACGGTGCCACCACAATATGGGAACTTTGGAACGGCAACACAGCCGACCCGTCAATGAACTCAGGCAACCATGTTATGCTTTTGGGCGACCTAATCATTTGGGAATACGAGTATCTGGGTGGAATTAGTGCTTTGGAGCCTGGCTACGGCAAAATCCGACTTAAGCCGTATCCCATTGACGGTCTCGACTTTGTAAATTGTTCATACAATTCGGTATCCGGCCGTATCGAAAGCAACTGGAAACGCAATGGCAATCGTTTCGAATGGGATATTGTCATTCCTGCAAACACCAGCGCTGAGGTCTGCCTACCTACAAATGATGGCTATGCTATCCAAAGTCTGGGTAGTGGAACATATCATCTCAAATCAAAATTGTAAGAAAAAATTGTTTGTGTTCTGAAAAAAACATATCTTTGCATCTCAGAAAGAGATTAAATTTAAAAGATATGAAGAAAGACAAATTTATTATCACCATCAACCGTGAGTATGGCTCAGGCGGTAGAGAGATTGCTGAAAAACTGGGTGCTTTGCTGGGCGTCAAGGTTTACGACAAGACTTTACTTGCCAGAGTTGAGGAAGAGTTCGGCCTTGATGAGGAAGAGGTTAGCAATGCTAAAATGAAAAAAACAAGCTGGTGGTCTGAATTCAGCAAGTTCTACACACAGTTCGGCTCACTCACTGGCATCGCTAAGGATTACAACGACCTTACACCTCGCGATATCTATGCTATTCAGAAAAAGATA
The DNA here is from genome assembly GCA_016282015.1 of Bacteroidales bacterium. Classification (GTDB taxonomy): domain Bacteria; phylum Bacteroidota; class Bacteroidia; order Bacteroidales; family F082; genus Limimorpha. The sequence continues at coordinate 11,533 of JAEEJS010000059.1, read as the reverse complement.
TTGCTCAGTCTGGCTGCCAAGGAGTCGTGCATCATAGTCGGACGTGCCGGTTTCCATATCTTCAAAAACAACCCAAATGCCTTGAAAGTGTTGCTTATAGCTGATTTTGACGCCCGTGTCAAGCATGTGGCTGAGAAATATGACATCAGCGAGGCAGCGGCAAAAAGACGCATCAAACAGGTCGATAAAGACCGTGAGGAATATACCAAGACATACGCTGGAGTGTCGCGTTATGACGCACGCAACTACGATTTCGTCATCAATGTGACAGACATCCCCACATATCATGTGGCGGCATTCCTGGCGCAGAATGCAAAGATGAAGCTTCTTAAAACTCTTTGATTTCTAATTAGATACGTATTCCTACAAATAAGAACACCTGGAACTGGCTATTGCCGGTTTGCAGGGTTCTTGTATTTATATTCGACCAGTTTACCTGACCGGTTGCGCCGATAAACCATTTGTAATTGAAGTCGTGTATTATGGCGGTGCGGCCTACGAGAAATATTTCAGGAAAATCCGATTTAACACTGTATTCCTCTTCCATATAGTTTCGTACACGGGTCTTGCTGTAAAGCACTATGTACGGGAGGGCGGAAATGTGTATGAGCCAGTTGTGCGGCAGTACGAAATTGTATCCGTAGCCTACGCCCAGACCGAAGGTTATGTTGGTTAGACGGAAGAGCTCGTCAGAATTTATGGTATCGCCTATCGAGATGTTGTTAAAATGCATCTCACCTCCTGCAAGCAAACTGCCTGCACTGCGTTTCTGCAGGAACATTTGGGTGAACGCCGCCGGATATGAGAATTTCCTGTGGTTGAAGGCATAATAGAAGTTGAAGTTAAAAACGATCTGGTTTACTTTGCCCTCTGGGATTTCGAGTTCAATTGGCAAAGGCAGATAAAGCGAGTCGTTATCATCTGTTACAACAGGATAGGGGAATATATCCATCCCGGGTACATCTATAATATAATTGCCATGCAGAGTCTGTATTCCGCTCAGTCCGAGTTCAAAACCGAAAGTCTTGCCGTACATGTTGAGTTTGATGTCGAAGTCCCTGTCTTTTTGGCCTGCCAGCTTGTTGAAACTGATGCCTCCGGCAAGGGCGATGCCCATATAACCCACTTGAACGTTGAGTTTTGGCTTGAAGTTGGTGTATAAATCCGTTGTAAAAGTGGTTTGTCCAAGTTCCGCATCCATAGCCTCACCCTCTGTAGCATAGAATGTCTGCCAAATGGTCATAGTCCTCAACTTGAAGGTCCATTTGCACTTGGGACGCATGATGTAGGTGGTGTCGTAAGTGATTTTATTGTAGCGGCGACTGAAAAAATTACCCTCAGGCTTCACCTCCTGCGACATTCCCATCAAACTAGTGAACAGTATGATAACAATCAATAAAAACTTTTTCATAAAGTTAGGAAATACCGATGCAAATATAAGAAAATTATTATTGACTATTCAAAAAAATCATATATTTGCATAAATTATGATGAAGAAATATTTGTATACATTAGAAATGGAGACTCGCGACTATGAGTGCGACCTCCAGGGCATAGTCAACAATGCCAATTACCAGCATTACCTGGAAGCTACACGTCACAAATGGCTGCAGGAACAGGGATATTCGTTCAGACAGTGGCATGAGGAAGGCTTGGATGTGGTTGTGGCTGAAATCACTCTGAAATACAAAACCCCTTTGCACGGACAGGAGGCGTTTCTGTCTTGTCTGAACCTACGTCGTGACGGAGTGCGATTTGTCTTCGAACAGGACATTTATCGCAAGTCGGACATGAAATTGTGCGTGTCGGCACAGGTGTCGGCCGTGTGCATAGTAAACGGAGCGCTTAGCAGAGGTGACGAGATAGCGGAAAAGTTCAACCTTTAGTCAGAAGTTACTGATAAGCAGTTTTTTTGACAAAAAATTTTTTCTGGAAGAGAAAAAAGTTGTAACTTTGCATCCCGTATTTAAAACAAATCAGCATCATGAAATACGGGTTCGATAGCGAGAAATATCTCAAAATTCAGTCAGAACATATTAAAGAACGTATCGCCAAGTTCGGCGATAAGTTGTATTTGGAGTTTGGCGGAAAGTTGTTCGACGACTTCCACGCCAGCCGCGTGTTGCCGGGCTTCCAGCCCGACATCAAGCTGAAGATGTTGCTTCAGCTTGCCGACGTCGCTGAAATCGTTATCGTCATCAGTGCCCGTGATATTGAAAAGAATAAGGTGCGCGGCGACTTGGGCATTACCTACGACGTCGACGTGCTGCGTCTGCGCGAGGAGTTTATGAACCGTGGTTTCATGGTGAGTTCGGTGGTGATTACCCACTACAACGGCCAGGCCAGCGCCGACGCCTACCGTCGTCGCCTCGAGCGCCTCGGCATCAAGGTATATTACCATCGCATCATCGAAGGATATCCCAACAATGTGGCTCTCATCGACTCGGAAGACGGTTTCGGCCGTAACGATTATGTGGAGACAGTGCGTCCGCTGGTGGTTATCACAGCTCCCGGTCCGGGCAGCGGCAAGATGGCGGTGTGCCTCAGCCAGCTTTATCATGAGAACAAGCGCGGCATCAAGGCCGGATACGCCAAGTACGAGACATTCCCAATCTGGAACCTCCCTCTGAAACACCCGGTCAACGTTGCATACGAAGCTGCCACAGCCGACCTCAACGACGTGAACATGATAGACCCGTTCCACCTCGAAGCATACGGCGAGACCGCTGTCAACTACAACCGCGACATTGAGATTTTCCCTGTTTTGAATGCAATATTCGAGTCGATTTACGGCGAGAATCCTTATAAATCGCCCACCGATATGGGCGTCAACATGGCTGGCTACTGCCTCAGCGACGATGAGGTGTGCTGCAACGCCTCTAAAGACGAAATCATCAGACGTTACTACAACGCTTTGTGCGAACTCGCTTCGGGCAAAGGCAGCGAGAACGAAGTCAACAAGATAGCACTGCTGATGAAGCAGGCCAAGATTACCACAGCCGACCGCAAAACCACTATAGCGGCCAAGGATCGCAAGGAGCAGGAAAAGGAACATTCGGCAGCCATCGAGCTGGAAGACGGCACCATCATTACGGCCCATGCCAGCGCTCTCCTTGGGTCGAGCGCTGCGTTGCTTCTCAACGCCACCAAACATTTGGCGGGCATCGGCCACGACGTGAAGCTCATTCCTCAAGCTATGATAGAACCCATACAGAAGACCAAGGTTGATATCCTCAACGGTAAAAACCCGCGTCTGCACACTGACGAGGTGCTGGTGGCCCTGTCCATGCTCAGCCTCTGGGATGAAAACTGCAAGAAATCGCTTGATATGCTTCCGAAACTCAACGGCTGTCAGATGCACTCTACAGTGATGCTTTCAGAAGTGGATCGTAAAATCTTCAAGAAACTTGGTATCGGCTTGACCTGCGACCCGGTGAAGAAGTAAGATTTATAACACTTTTTTCGTCATTATCCTATTGATTCTATCCCACCATCTTGTGGGAAGAATGCTGTGCAGGAAAACCACCGTCTTGCCGCCTCTCCCGACGCAGTAACGTGTGCGAGGACGGCTGCGGTTCACTGCCTTGCAGATGGCGCGTGTCACCACCGCAGGCTTCGAGAAGAGGTTTGAGCGATAAGCCTTGTGCATGTTGTTAGCCTCGTTGATGGCTCGTTCTTCGTAAACCGTGCCGCGTGACGATGCCTCGAGGTTGTCGGCGGCGATGATGCCCCAGTTTGTCTTGATGGTGCTCGGCTCAATCAGCACCACGTCGATGCCAAAAGGCTTCATCTCCATGCGGAGCGCGTCGCTGAAGGCTTCAACGGAGTACTTTGATACGTTATACCATCCTCCGAAATACACTGTGGCTCTTCCAGCAATTGATGCGATGTTGATGATACGTCCTGAATGCTGTGTGCGCATAGTCGGGAGTACTAATTGGCACATTCTTGCCATTCCAAACACGTTGACTTCCAACTGCTTGCGGGCTTCTTCCATAGTGACGTTTTCGATAGCGCCGAAGTAGCCGTAACCGGCGTTGTTAATCAAAACATCGATTCTGCCCTCAGAGTCAAGTACTGATTTCACGCATTCTTGCATTGAGGTGTCATCTGTAACATCCAAACTAAGCGGCACTATACCGAATTCCTTAAGCGGCTCCATCATCTCGATACGACGTGCCGCAGCATAAACCTTATGACCCTGCTTTGCCAGCGCTATCGCTGAGTCATAACCGATTCCTGAGCTTCCTCCAGTGATGAGGATAACTTTTTTGATGTTTTTCATAATGATACAAAAATACGGATTTTTTGAAAAATGGACTTGTGATTTGTGATTTTTTGTACTTTTGTCATATGAAAATCAATCCCGACATAATCTCTTATATCGAAAAGCAAATCATTCCTCGTTACGACGGTTTTGACGCGGCGCATCAGCGTGACCATGTCAATATGGTGATTCAGCAAAGCCTTGAAATTGCTGAGCATCTCGATGTCGACAAGGATATGGTTTACGTCATCGCGGCATACCACGACACTGGGCTTTGTGAGGGGAGGGAGCATCATCACGAGGTGTCGGCAAGAATTATCAAAGCCGATGAGAACCTTCGGAAGTGGTTCACAGAGGAGCAGATTCAGACCATGGCCGATGCCGCTGAAGACCATCGCGCCTCAGCGAAAAATGCCCCTCGCACCATCTACGGCCGAATCGTTGCTGAAGCCGACCGCTTCATCGACCCAGAAACCATAGTCAAGCGTACTATTCAATACGGTCTCGACCACTATCCGGAGCTCTCCAAGGATCAGCAATACGACCGCATGATGCAGCATCTCCACGAGAAATACGGCCGCAACGGATATCTGAAACTATGGTTTTCTGAATCGCCAAATACGGCAAGACTCGAAAAATTGAGACAAATGATTGATAATGAGGAGGCGATAAAAGAGATTTTCGAGAAAACTTCTTTTAGTGGATTATCGTAATTTTTCTGTTGACGGATCGGCCATCGCGTTCAAAGCGCACAATATAAATTCCCGCCTGCCATTGTGATACTTCTATGGTTTGACGAGTACCGTAGACACTTCCAGACATCACTTTACGTCCTGTCATATCGAAAACATCAACATTCAGAGGCATAGGACTCGACTCGTCTTCGTTGCCTATAATTATGTATTCGCTGGCGGGATTAGGGTAAATGCTTATATTCTCGGCCAAGGTCTCGCCAATGGATGTCGGCATAGCCAGATGGTTCAGCAGGAAATTTCTGGTGATATTGAAACATGTGTCAAATTCGGCCTCTTTAATCATCATTATGGCGTTGAAATAAAACACATGACCTTTGCCTTCAAAAGTGTGCAGTTCATAGTCGGTGATGCCTAAGTCATCGAGGCGGTTTGCTATGGCATGAGAGCCGTACATGTATATTGATATGCTATTTAGGAGCAACTGTGATGAGCAGTATCCCGAGTCGTAAGGCAATGTAACATCCGCGGTACCGTGAATCATGCATAAAGGGGTATAGTCGTCGGCATCAATCATGTCCGTACCTATGATGCCACCCCATTGCGGTATGGCACCTGACACCTGGGCTGAGTAGTCGGCGTACTCTTCAAAACCTGAACTGTGCATAGGGCCGAGGTCGGGGTATTCGAATGTCTCCGCAGGTCGTTCATCCTCGTCCATGAAAAGCTCGAGTAGTATGGATATTGAGCTGGATGAGCTGCCCAGAACAAATATGCGAGAGGGGTCGATGCGGTATTCTTCACAATTGGCTTTAAAATAGCGAATGGCGGCACTTAAATCCTGAGCCGACATATAGGCCTCGCGTATAATAGATCTCTCTGAAAGATATACAATGGGTAAAAGACGATAATCGATGGTGGCGGTGACATAGCCGTGCTTGGCCAGACGTGTGCAATACTCAGTCATATCGGCAAAATCGCGCCATCCTGTGACAAAGGCACCCCCAAACATAGTAATGACCAAAGGTCTTGCCTGCATGGTGTCGCCTTCTGGTTCGTAGAAATCGAAATAAAGAGTGGTCGGCAGCAACATGCCTTCCCTAACTGCACGGCTGAATGGGATCTCTTCCTCGACTATAACATCCTCGAAAACGGGTTCTGCGAAACGTCCAGACTGTGCTGATGCAGTTTTATGTGATGTAAAAAACAGCACTGATGCGATGAAAATACTTAAAAATAGTGCCTTTTGGATATTTTTCATGTTAAATGCCGTTAGTTTTAAGACGCAAAGTTATTTAAAAAAATCATATATCTGCATTTTTTTGTCATAATTTCTTATTTTTGCGGAATAAAATAATGATAGGTTTATGTTACAAATTGGTCAAAAAGCCCCGTATTTCGAGGGCATAGATGAAAACGGAAACATCGTGAAATTGAGCGATTTCGCTGGAAAGAAGCTCGTTTTGTATTTCTATCCGAAGGATAGCACCCCGGGTTGCACTGCCGAAGCCTGCGACCTTCGCGACAATTATAACCGCTTTATTGCATTGGGTTACAATGTGTTAGGAGTTAGCCGCGACAGCACCGCCTCGCACCAGAAGTTCATCGCAAAATACGAGCTGCCGTTCCACCTCATCGCTGACACCGACCTCACAATCCTCAAGGCTTACGAAGCTTGGGGAGAAAAAAAGATGTACGGCAAAGTGACCGAAGGAACACTGCGCACAACCTACGTCATCGACGAAAACGGCATAATTGTCGACGCCATCGGCAAAGTTGATACGAAAAACCATACAAATCAAATTCTGGAAAAATGAGAAAGCTTTTATTTATTGCTCTTTTCAGCTTTTTGGCGCTATCGGTTAGCGCTCAGGAAATGCTTGTCGGTTCGTATAATATCCGTTATAAGAATCGTAACGACAGCCTCAACGGCAACGTCTGGACCAAGCGCTGCCAAGTGATTTGCGACCAGGTCAACTTCATGAATCCTTTGATTTTCGGCACGCAGGAAGTGCTTTATGGTCAGCTTCAGGATATGAAGAGAGGCCTCGACGGCTACGACTACATCGGCATAGGTCGCGACGACGGCGAAAGGGGAGGAGAACACGAAGCTATTTTCTATAAGAAAGATCAGCTGACTCTGCTCGAAGACGGCAACTTCTGGCTCAGCGAGACGCCTGACAAACCAGGTCTCGGCTGGGACGCTGCCTGCATCCGCATTTGCACCTGGGGCAAGTTCCAGGTGAATGCCAAGAAGAAAAAAGACCGCACCACATTCTATTTTTTCAATCTCCACATGGACCACGTCGGTGTTGTGGCACGTCGTGAGGCCGCGAAACTGGTGGTGGCCCGCATCAAAGAGATTGCTAAAGATGCCCCTGTCATACTCACAGGCGATTTCAATGTCGACCAAACAAACGAAATATATACCATTTTCACAAACTCAGGCCTGCTGAAGGATTCCTACGACGCCGCGCGTATCCGCTTCGCTGAAAACGGCACATTCAACGCGTTCAAGACGGAATATTTCACTGAAAGCCGTATAGACCACGTCTTCGTGTCACCGGCAACCACTGTTGAGGCTTACGGCGTTCTTACCAATAGCTATTGGACAGAGAACGAGACGTCAGCCGCCTCTGAAAAGGCTTCCGACGCACCTCAGGAAATATGGTTCAGCAACACCACTCGGCGAAATCCTTCAGACCACTATCCGGTCTTTGTAAAGATAAAGATGTAAAAACAAAGGGGCGAATTTCATTCGCCCCTTTATTTTAGACATAAATCAATATTGTCTTATTTCTCGCACTTTTTGCAGCAGCATCCTGTGATGCATTTGTAGACCAGTCCGGCGAGGCAGGCTCCTACGAGCGGTGCCACGATGAACAGCCACAGCTGACTGCAAGCGCACCAGCCGTTGGCGTTCGAGAACAGGGCTACGCCGAGTGAACGGGCCGGGTTGACTGATGTGTTGGTCAGAGGGATGCTGATCAGGTGAATAAGTGTCAGTGTGAGACCTATGGCTAAGCCGGCGAATTTGCCGTTCTCATGACGGCTGTCGGTGACGCCGAGTATGACCATAAGGAATACGAAGGTGAGCAAAGCCTCGGTGAGGAAAGCGCCACCAGTTGTGAGCTTGAGGTAACCGTCGCCTGCTGCATGTGCGAACTCAGGACCGTAGCCGTTGGCTGCGAAGACACCTGTCGGGCCGAGTTTAGCGGCGTTCCAGATAACCATAAGCAAAGCACCGGCGATTATACCGCCAATAATTTGAGCTGCCCAGTAAACGAGCATCTCTTTGAATGTCATGCGGCCGTTAGCCCACACACCAAAACTCACTGCCGGGTTGAGATGTGCTCCGCTGATGTGACCGATACCGTAAGCCATCGCGATGACTGTCAAGCCGAAAGCGATTGCTACACCTAAAAAACCTACATGGCCGAAGAGTGCTGTACCGCAACCTCCGAATACCAAGACGAATGTGCCGAACAATTCGGCGAAAAACTTGTTACTTGTTTTCATGACTTTTATGTTTTAAAGTACGTTGCAAATCTAATAATTATTTCAACACATTACCAAAGCACCACACGTTTTTCAGGTGCAATCCACATGCCGTCGCCTTCTTTGATGCCGAAAGCCTCCACAAACTCAGTCACCTGAGGCAAAGCCACGTTGACACGGTTGCGTCCGAGTGAGTGCACGTCCATCTGTGTGAGCTGTAATGCAGCCTTTGGACGGATATTTGATGCCCAAACAGCCGCGTAGGCGAGGAAGAAACGTTGCTCAGGAGTGAAGCCGTCCATCATCTCCTTGTTGACCTGACCTTTCTTCATTGCGTTCTGCATGGCCAGATAGCTCACGTGGAGACCGCCGTTGTCGGCTATGTTTTCACCCAATGTCAGCTCGCCGTTGCCGTGTATGAGACCGAGCTCGGGATCGTCGAGGGCTATGCAGTTGTTGAATGCCTCAACCAAAGCCTGTTTGTTCTTGTCGAAGTTGGCGGCGTCCTCTTCTGTCCACCAGTCGTGGAGGTTGCCGTCCTTGTCGTACTGACGTCCCTGATCGTCGAAGCCGTGTGTAAGCTCGTGGCCTATCACCACTCCGATGGCGCCGTAGTTGGCAGCCTCGTCAGCGTTCATGTTGAAGAACGGTGGCTGCAGAATGGCGGCTGGGAAGCAAATCTCATTGGTGGTCGGATTGTAGTAGGCGTTGACAGTCTGAGGTGTCATCTGCCATTCGTAACGGTCCATAGGCTTGTTGATCTTGCTGAGCATGTAGTCCATGTCGAACTCGTTGCTGCGCACCACATTGGCGAAGTAGCTGTCGTCTTTGATTTCCAGACCGCTGTAGTCACGCCACTGGTCCGGATAACCAATCTTCACGAGTATGGTTGAAAGCTTCTCGTGGGCGTTGGCCTTTGTGACATCGGTCATCCAGGTGGCCATGTCGATGCGTTGTCCGAGAGCCACTATGAGGTTCTGCACCAGAGTTTCCATGCGCTGTTTGGCTTCGGCAGGGAAGTAGCGTTCAACGTAGAGTTGTCCGAGAGCTTCGCCCATGGCGCCGTCCACTGTAGCGGTGACGCGTTTCCAGCGCGGCCGATTCACTTCGCGACCGCTCAAAAGCTTGCCGTAGAAGTCGAAGTTGGCATCGACGAAGTCATCGCTGAGGTATGAGGCCGCGCCATTGATGACGTTCCAGGCGAAGTAAGCCTTGAATACCTCTACGTCGGTGTCGCCGAGCACTGCGTCAACCTCTTTGAAATATTTGGTCTGGGCGATGTTGAAGCTCTGCATGCCATCCATGATGTTCATGGCATTGAAGTAGCTGGTCCAGTTGATATTCGGGGTGAAAGCTTCAGCTTCCTTAACAGTGTAACGGTTGAAGGTGGCTATAGGGTTACGGTTCTCGAGACGTGTGTTCTGAGCCTTTGCCAGACGTGTCTCAAACTTCATAACCATTTTTGCGAGTTTGTCGGCGCTGTAGCCGCTCATTTTGTCGAAGCCTGCCATGGCAAACTCCTTGGTCATCAGCTCGACATAACCTTTACGGATGTTGACGTTGTTGCCCTCGTCGGTGAGGTAGTAATCGCGGTCGCCAAGGCCGAGACCCATCTGGTAAGCGTAAGCTATGCACAGCTTGGCATCGTCTTTGTCAGCTTCGCCGAACACTCCGAACAGCACGTGACCGCCGCGACGGTGCATCTTCAGCATTGTATTCCAAACGTCTTCACGAGTCTTCATCGAGTTGATTTCCTCAAGGTAAGGCATGATAGGGGTGGCACCTTGCTGCTGCAGACGTTCGCTGTCCATTCCCATGTTGTAGAAAGTGGCTATCTTGTCGGCCAGCGAGCCGGGCTTGTTCTGCATGGCGCTCACCGAGTCGATGATACTGCGAAGGTTTTCCTGGGCTTTTTCAGCCAAAACGTCGAAGGCGCCGTAACGTGAATGCTCAGCGTCGAGAGGGTTGTTTTTCATCCAACCGCCGCAGGCATATTGGTAGAAGTCGTCCTGCAGACGAGCTGTAGTGTCAAAATTGTCAGCCTTTATGCCCGATGTGAGATTGGCTTTCTGCTGACATCCTGTAGCTAAAATTGCCATAGTTGCAATAGTTAAAAGGGTTTTCTTCATTGTTGATTTATTTTTTATCGTGCAAAATTACAAATTTTATTTATATGTCTTCTCTCCAATAGTTTTTTTGTAATTTTGCGCCCTCAAAACAGCACAAAAGCATGAAGAAACTAAACACATTCATTGTCGCACTATCCTTGATATTCGGCATGGCCCAGTGCAAGAAACAGGAAACGCCCGCCACACCCCAAAACACAGAAGGCAACCTTGTTCACCTCACCGTGAAAGTGGGCAACGGCTCAAAAGTTGATGTTGACCCCTCAACTGGTGTCGTCTCTTTCAGTGATGGCGACAAACTTTATGTTGGCTACAATAGTGCCTGTGTTGGCACGCTGGAATATAGCGCCAGCACGAACAAATTCAGCGGCGACCTCAGTCTTTCACAAGACGGCGAACAACCGCTGCATTTCTACTAATTGGGAGGAGATGTTAACCAAGTTGGTGAAACGCAGCAATACATCGTTGACATCTACGAACAACAATTCAATCCCTATCCCGTGATTTCCTACGGCACTTCAACGACTAACTATTCCGAAAGTAGCACCACTTATTCCAGCACATTGGAGAACCAATGCGCCTTGGTGGAGTTCACCACCAACAGGATTCTCAAGGAAACGAACTTTTATATCCAGGGAATAAACAACCAGGTGGCTATTGACTTTGAAAACAACACCATTACCACGACCAACACCACGGGCAACATCTCACTGTACCCGGAAACTCCCACCAGCCGCTGGGCCATCCTGCTTCCCAATGAAGACTCAGTGACCGTCAACGTTTATGCCGTAGGTTACATTGAAAAAAATATTACCATTCCTCCTGTCAAGAAAAATGATTTTCTGCATGGCGAGAATGCTGTCAGTTTTGAGTTGACGGCTATGGAGGCCGACGACCCGCTGACGATAGAGGCCGCACCTTTTACGAATGGCTACATCAGTGTGATCAAT
>JAEEJS010000058.1 GCA_016282015.1 Bacteroidales bacterium | reverse complement strand
CTTCGCCTTGATAGCGAGGAAGTTCGGCTTAGCAGAGAGCTTCACGAGCTTGGTTTGCACTTCGTGCCAAATGCTAGGCTCGGTCATTACCGTGCAAGCACGGTCGCGACTCTCGCCTTACGCATTTATCGTCTTCGAGGAACTTCATTTCGCGAACGTTGAGTTCTTCTTTTTTAGGGCGTTCCCCACTTCGTGGGTCGGGCTATATTTTATGAGTAGCCCGGTTCACTCCGTTCCCGCCCAACCTCATAAAACGGCGCCACAGCGCCGCCCCAAGGGGTCACTATCCCTAACGCTAATTTTGGTAAGAAATGCTATTTTGCCAAAATAACCGCGTCAACATTTCCATCCAACCACCATAGGATTGGAAATTCTATGATGTATGAGTCTCCTTTGATTTTCAAGTCCACTTCATGAATTTTGCCGTTGTGCCGAAGCGTATAGGCGGCGGAGGCTTTTGGAAAAAGTGATTTAACAACAAAGACGGAGTATGTTGAGCTAGCGAACAGGTAGGAATTATCATCATTCCATTCGGAGTTGTCAAATGGCGTCGGAATGATAATTTTATCCTTTTCAAATAGCGGAGCATATGCGGAAAAATCATTATTCTTTGAATTCGTTGAGAAAGTTCCTGAAACGACATCATATATTTCACCGGCTTTTTCCCGAGAACTTTCCTTAACGATTATACCTTTTCCTGCTGCACGAAATTGGTCTGCGGCATCGCCCATGACATCACCGCCTGTTTGGTTATCTGACATTTGAACCATCGAGTGATTGGCAAGAATTTCAAAGCGAATTTTGATATCGTTTTTATTTCCATAAACATGATGTTCTACATCCATGCAGGAGGTGAGAACAATCATGAATATAAATAGTAATGAAAAACGAAACATGGCCTGTTTATTTAATATTGAGACATTTCTTGAATTCGATTACGTCGTTTTTAGCTCTACTTGTATCGCCGTGGAAACTTTTGATGGTAAATTTCTCGGCGAGTTTTTTGATGTTCAATAAGTTTTCATTCGCTTTTTTGCATTTTTGGATAAGCAAGGTCTCACAAAGGTCAATTTCTTCATAGCAATCTTTTCGATGTTCTAAGACGACAAAATATATTTTTAAGCCAGTCTTGGAAGCCTCCGCTAAGAAATCATTGAGCATAGCTTTCTTTGCTGTTGCAAAGCATTCGTTCTTGAAGGATTTATTTGTTCTACCGACATAGATGGGATTTGAGCCACGAGTTACCGCATTAGCGAAAACATAACACCCTTTTTTATCAGCGTATTTTGAAAAATCTTTATCCTTCCAAAGTGATGCCCCAACATCACCTAGCTGTTGGATGGAATATTTTCCACCCTTAATTTTCTTTGGCTTTGTTGGAACATCAAATGGACCGTGAATGGTGAAATTTACGGGCATAATTACTACTCCTCTATTTATCGTTCTTTGCAATGTCCTGAGCCGCTTCAAATATGAGTTTGCCTAGTTTTTGCATGGATTTTGGTTTACTTTGAGAATATTCTTCGCTCCACTCAAAAGCTTTATTATTGCACAGACCACTTTTCCACCCTTTAAATTTGTATGTCCGAACTTTGCGTTTATCGATACCTTTTTGCGTTTCAACCTTTATATTCAACAAGAGAGAATATGTCTTAGACATGACTATTCCTCCTTGTCTTCTGTATCTGCGATGCAACGAACATTGAATTTTGCTTTTTTCATCCATGAGTAAAGACTTTCAACTGTAAGGTCAACATGGTTTTTAATATAATCCCCGCCAGCAAGTAACCAATATCCGATTATCATGCTACCAGTCCCATTCTTAAATTGGCCATTGTCTTCATAATAGCCCATACTATGTTTCCAAAATTTTCTAACAATTGGACAATCACTACGTGCGGCCCCTTCGCAGAACTTAGACAATTTGTTGATAAGCGCTGACGCATCCTTTTTATTTGGCAGACGCCAGCCTTCGGGACAGATCGTTCTCGCTTCAGTAATGGGATAGAATCTTCCTTTGGAACATTCTTCTTCATCTTCTAGATAGCATACACTATTCGGAGTTTCAATATCAATGTTTTTTGCCATCCAAATTTGCTTACCAATACGAATAGCCTTGTGACCATTAACTTTTTGTAGTTGCGGTTGTTTTTCTCCCTTTCCCTGAACGCATAGGACCGAATTTGTAGCAGTCTTAAAGTCCTCATCCACCACCTTATGATATCTTACATATGCTTTTAGAGACAAGTCCTCTTTTTCAGTAGATGACCAAGTATCTCCAAAAATTACAGCGCCATCAATAGTTTCCAGCTCGGATTTACTTGGTAAATGCCAACCACTGGGACAGGCCTCAAGAGCTTCTTTCCAAGTGAATGAGCCTTTTCCGTTATATTTCAGTTCATCAGTCATCCACACTTGGTCTCCAATCTTGACTGTCTTATATTTTCGACCGTCGCGCGGATCGGTGAAAGAGTTTCCATCTCCATCTCCACAGGCGGTGAAAATGGACGTCATTGCAATAAAGGCTATTGCGACGATGAATAGATTGATCTGTTTCATTTTTTCCTCACGGGTAGGGTTGATTATCTCTGGAGTTCGCCCTGCTCAACAAGGAACTTCGCCAAAATTTGTATGGGTACAAAAAAGGCGTGAGTCGTTGCATCTATCCGTGTGAGGCTCAGCATTGCCTAATGAACGATAAACGCAAACGACCCACGCCCCCAAAGGGCTGTTGTCCACACCAGCAGAAAAACTGGTACGACAAACCGAGATATGTCGAAAACGGCATACCTGCGTGAGCGTTCACCTTGTCCTCGTTCATTTGAAATTTGCTGATTTCACACGGAGAACAAGAGTAAAACTCTTTTACTCTTTAAAAATAACATAAAAATGAGCTAAACGCTCAAAAAGTTTACAAAAACAAGCGTTTTTGCCATAAAAGCGGCGATTTCGGGCTGATTTGTAAAGGGAAAGGGCTGTTCCAATCAGGAACGCCCCCGCCCCCCCCCTCTTCCTTATTGCATCATATTGCAGAAGTCCGCTAACTTGATAATTTTTGCCTGTTTATGATGCTGAAGTTCTAGCAAATCCTTATCCCCAGATACAATATATGCAGCATCGATCGTTTCTGCAAGAGTGAGCAAGTAAAGGTCCTTGGGTCACGAATTGGGGATTGTTACTTTCATTTTGCGTATCGGACAGCGTTTACTTCCGCCATAATTTCCTCTTCGCTAAGAAGCGGTTCCTTAGGGCGAGTGGCGATAAAGCGTTCAAGCATTTGCTCTTTGGTTCTTGCCCGCCATCCAAACTTTCGGATAAGTTCACTAAATCTTGTCATGGACCAACGACAACAGCAAATTAAAAAGTTTTTCACCGATAAAGCGGTTCATGCCCCTAAGCATAGTAACGCTTTGGTCAATTTCATCTGCAGTAAGCAACTTCTTCTGATATGCGGCAAAGAGAATGCCTATACTTCCGGTAATGGTCAGTTTCATACTCTCGGCTACAACACGGCCCTTGCTTTCATCAATTAGCAAAAGACTCGGTTGTTTTTCGTCTGCCAAGATAATCGCTTCGCTTTCGCCCAGATCCAAACCAGTCGCCCTTTGCAAAAGGGATACTCTTTCTGCGGAAAGTTCCGAATGGACTTCCAAAAAAGGACAATTCCTAAAATACTCCGCTTCTTCAGGGTATTCAGTATTACGAGTCAATTCTTCAAATACAGCAAAGGGAATGTGAACGGAATTATATAGTTTATTTAAAACATCAATCCGTCCAATTTTGAAGAGAGTCAGTAATGGTGTCGTGTCAGAGACAACTAT
>JAEEJS010000057.1 GCA_016282015.1 Bacteroidales bacterium | reverse complement strand
TTTGTGGTGAAATTGATGGATTCGCTCCAATCGCTAACGTTTCCTTCGTGACTGGCTCGCACTTTAACGGTGTATTGCGTCTGTTGGGTCAATCCCGTAAGGATAAAGGGATTGGTGGAAGCATCAATCAGGTTGGTCTCGTCGCCATCGAGGCATATTTGCCATCCAGGAATGCTGTTATTATCAGTCCAAGCCAAGACAACGGAGCTATAGGTCATGGAGGTGGCGGTTAGATTGATTGGTGCCACGAAGGACGTGGTGAAGTTGACTTCATTGCTCCAATTGGTGGACATTTCTCCGATGTTGCCGAACACTCTGGCGGAATAGTCTGTTCCTGGGGTGAGGTTGGTAAGTTGTAAACTTGTGGACGTTACATTGTAGGATAGGATTTGTCCCCTGAACTTTAACTCACTCAGTTGGAACGCGTCGGCGCTTTGGACAGCAGACACCTCGAAACGGAAGTAACGGTAGGCATTGGTGTTGTTGAGCGTGAATTCATAGTCAGTGAAGTTCACATCTTGCATCACATAGTTGTTAGTGACGCTAGCGATGGTCGTCCAAGCGTCCCCCTCGTTCAACTTGGCTTTGATGACCCAATCCCTTGGGTTACGGCCATGAGCCGTCTCATTGTCATTGCCAGTGGTCAGGATATAACCTGTCGGAACGAAACTCAATTCGCTATGAAACTCGATATAGACATTGTCTTTCGAGCGGCACCACTTGGTGTTTCTGTTGTTATCCACCAGATTGGGATAGTTCTCGCCACTGTTATATCCTGACGTCCCATCTGTAGCCGTGTAGCCCGTAATGATTGGATCGATGGCATTGACAGGAACACTATGATAGCTGACGGTATAACTGTCAGCCCCAGATATCGCCGTCCAGCTGAGATCGGCAGTAGTCATGTCAACATCATCGACAGTAAGCGTCGGAGGGTTGCAAAAGAGAAGCGGTACAAAACTCAATTCGTCGGTCCAATCGGTATATGTTTCGCCGCATCTGGCACGTACCTTTGCCGTGTATTGAGTCTGCGCATTCAGATTTGTCATCACATATTGATTGGTGTTGACCGTAATCAAGTTAGTCTCGTCACCATCGATGAAGACCTGCCACTCGTCGGCGGTGCCATGATCATGCCAGCCTAACGTAGCGGAGTTGAGAGTGCATCCCAAAATCGCAAGTTGGGTCGGAGGATAACAATAGAAAAGCGTACTGAAATCGACTGCATTGCTCCAGGCACTATATTTTCCTTCTCGTTGCGAGCGTACCTTGACGGTATACTCCGTGTCAGGAGTCAACCCTGTAAGGGTAAACGGATTGGTGCTGACATCAATAGGGTCTTCATCGTTAATCTGTATCTGCCAACTAGTCGCCTCGCCATTCTCCGTCCAGCTCAGCGTGGCGGCATCAATAGTGATGTCATCAACGACCAAATTGCTTGCCCCGATGAAAGTGGTAGAGAAACTAAGAGTGTCTGCCACCATGCTGATGGATCCCGAGCACATGCCCCTGACCTCGACCTCATACGGCGTCTCAGGAACAAGGTCAGTGAGGGTGGCGTGGGTGACGGCGGAAGACTCCACAGCGGTTTGCCATGCCCCTAATGGCACAGGAGAACTGAGTCTTACGTTGTCGATATGGAGTGTTAGGTCATATGGATTATCAATATCCTGAACATAAAAGCCGAAACGTACGTTTTTACCTATATAGCCATTCAAATTCACATTTACGTTTTGTCCGGTATTGGAGAGATTGTTCCACTCCTGATGGATGTTCCATGTGGCTTCGCTTTCGTCATAAATAGCCACAATGAACCTGTTGTTTTCATTGGTGATGGCTGGACCTGTAAACAAACCCGTCAAAGCAATATCGAAATTGAGGAAACTGCCTTCGTGGATGGCAACGCTTGGCGAAATAAGCCATTTATAAAAGTCACTGCCCCAAATGTCAATATAGGCGTGATCATCAAAAAAATCAATAAAACTGCCGTAGGACCAGGATTGGTCATCTGTCAGCGTCACTGTTCCGTTTTGCACACCCGACATCGAGCCGGATTTTTCGCTCCATCCCGACGGCGTGGAACTAATGTTGGTGAATTCCTCCAAGAAACCCACATCATGAGCCTTGCTCCTATATCTCACATTAAATGACTCGCTCTCACCCGACCAGTCCAGTTCAGCAGTGTTGTGGGTGATGTTGCTGACCGTCAAGCCAGTCGGGCCGGGACAACCAGCATTTTTAGTGATGAATATAAGCTCATCGCTCCATCCGCTGTCATTACCCTGATCGCAATGCCCCTGCACCTTGACGACGTAGGTGTGCTCAGGATTCAGACCTGTAAGCTCTATCGACTGGTTAGTGGTGGTGACTTGGTTCAATCCAACGATATTATTGTATTCATGGTTTTCAAAGTGGCCTTGAATACAAAACCCCATATCAGTAATGCCACTTGGGTGAACCCATGTACTTCCGTTAAAAATCCATCTGCTGTTGGAGACGGTCGAATGGTCCATGGTCATAACCATAGTACCCTTTTCTTCAAGGGTAATCCAAATATCATATCCCGTAAGGAATACAGGAGTGTCAAGAATCACTAACTGATAAGCGTTTGGGACGGCAGTCACCACTTTGGTTAACAGAAGATCTCGTGGGGTATCGTTGCCAGAATAAACCCGAATGGTAATATCATTGGTATTATAGGCGGTATTGTAAAATCCGATTTTTGTCAATACATTATGATTAACCAACATTCCATGGGTGAAGCAAACGCCCCAGTTCCAGGTTTCTTCAGTAGTGCTGCCATAAGATGCAGCATATACCATATCACCGTATTTTAGAACCTGTAATGGGGTATATGGTGACACATAGGGTATTCCATACGACACGGTGTAACTGTCAGCATTTCCATTCCAACT
>JAEEJS010000056.1 GCA_016282015.1 Bacteroidales bacterium | reverse complement strand
GCGCATCATGCGCCGATTCGCAAACGGGTCCTTGTTGCCCGAAGACGGTTCGAAATGGATTTCGACATGGATACCATCCGGCCCGGGCGCGATGTCCACGTGGTGGGGAGCCGCATACAGCATCATCAGGGAATGCACCCCTGCAACTAGGTTCTTCTGTTTAAGCAGGTCCAAGACGCTCTTGCGGCCGCCTTCTACCCAGAGGTCGATGTCTCCGCACTGGCGGCTAAGCGGGTCCGGGTAGAGCATCGCGTTGGCAGGCCCCTTCAGCACCGCCGTCTTACGCCCGGCCGCCGCAAACAACTCCGTGAGCCGCGACGCCTCGGCGTTCACCAGGCGGTTATGCCCGCGGACCGTCTCCGCCTCGCTCGCCCACTGGAACGCAAGCTCCATCGGCGGCTGGGCATCTTTCGGCAAGCGCTCGATACCCGCGTAGACGATCCCCAGCACGGACTGCTCCCCCGCCATGGAATAGAGACGCTCCCAGTCCTCCGCAGACAGCGCAGGTACATCCGTTGCGGCCCCGCCTGTACCCAGGCCTAGCCGCAGCAGGGCAAACAGAGCCCCTTCATTGTTCGAAACGTCCAGCATCTGCTCCATATATAAAAAACGGAGCCGGTTAAGGCCCCGTCATAATAAAACAATCAAGCCATTAGGCGTAGTAGTCCTTTATCGGAACCATCATTACGGCCCTTCTTCCACAGGAACCACAGGAGGATCACTCTCTTGAAGCAACCTTCCCTGAATCTTGCAGTCCATAACTTCCATCTGCGGAGCGGCGTATTCCTTCTTGGAATTCTGCATTTCAATTTTTTGTTTCATTTCTTACATTCCTTCCTTCTTTTACTTAATAATAGCTTTTTTCCGTTATTGTAGTAGGTTCCCTTCGTAGAAGGCCTCGAATTCAGCCTACGGCCCTTCAGATCGTACCAGCGGTCCATACGGGTCTCGCTCGTAACTGTATTGAGCCTGCCTGTTCCAACAACCATACCATGTTCATCTTCGACTTCAATTTCAATCAAGTCCGGGAGAATCATGTCATTAAACGTTTTCGTCACCGCCTTCGTCATGGGCGAACGATGGTGTATCAGGTATGCTCGCATCGCAGGAATATCCGCTCCGACACCAACCTTGACAAAATCACCCGGTTTATATCCGTCGCCCTCTACACCGGCAAACCCATAAACGCGGTCTACATCAGGGAAATCGAAATCAAAGTACGTATAGGCATAGACACCGATAAATTCCCAATCATCACTTACGACCGATCTTGTCGACGGACCAGTCGTCGTATTAAAAGTGACATGATCTTCAAGATTAAATGACAACCGGCCATTTTCAGCAGGCAGCACCATATAAGGTGTATTCGCATTCAATTCGGTCACAGAGCTGACCTTAACCTTCCAAATTCCCTCGTCGTTCTTGGCTACGCGGTTGAACTTGTATATCTTGGTTGCACCGGAAATCTGCGAAGCGCTAATGGAGAACGGCAACATGATAGAAGCCAACGTATTTTTTTCAAAAGTACGATTCAGTTCAACGCTACTTACAGAGATATCCGAAACAATCTTGACAGAATCAGCAGCAGTATAGCTGCCCTCAATAATAGCGCTGTTTGCTGAGCGAGCCTGAAAAATATTTACGGCACCATATTTAGAAGTCAATGTAGCGTTAGCAGAAACCGCACCAACGACTTCTTCAACATTTCCACTATATGTCACAGAAGAAAGGGGCACATCTCCCATGATGTTTCCACAAATTCCACCAACAGTTCCGTTACGACCGCCCATATTGGAGACATCTATATCTCCACCACTTTCACTGACAGCCCCGGAATCCGCCGTACCAACAAGTCCACCAGCATCGGCTGATGCATTATTAAGCAGGCTGCTAACTGACACCTCCCCGCTCGTCACATGGACATTCTCTACAGAGCCGCCATTTAATTCGCCTACAGCGATAGCAACAGAAACTCCGCTTACACCAAGCAAGTAATTATGTGCTTCAATAGTAGGATTAACAAAGGATACGTTTCGCAGGACTCCTCCCTTTAGAACGGCAATAAAAGCAATATTCTTATGAAGAACCATATTTTGAGAAATAGTCAAATTAGAGATTATATGATTACCACCATCAAAAACACCACTAAAGCCACTTGGGCACAATGGAGTAAAATAGACACCCGACATGTCAATAACATCCTTGTCACCCGTAAGTACTATGTTATCGGAACATCCACAGCCACCGAGACTCTGCAGTTTATCAGCAGATTTAATCTCGCACGTCTTGCCGAAAACAGATGCCGATGCTACCAAAAGTACGGAGCAAAGCAGAAACATTTTATTCATCGGATTAACATCCTTCTAATAGATTATCCTTTTGTTCCACTGTCTTATGAGAACAAAAAAACGGGACCAAAAGCGATCCCGTTATAAATCATGTATGTATGTCATCCATTCCAAAATCTTGTAATCCAAGAGTCTGATGGTAACTTCCTTGCATCAAATTAGCATGCGAAGTTATGGCAACCTGCATAATTTCAGGCGTACAATACGCTTTTCGCGCATCTTTTGAATGATGCTCTTTTTGTTTAACAGGTTTAATCATTCTTCTTCCCACCCCATATACTCAGGGTCACTATTACACAGGAATTTCTGAACTGTGCAATCCATAACCTCCATCTGCGGAGCGGTATATTCCTTCTTGGAATTCTGCATTTCAATTTTTTGTTTCATTTCTTGCTTTATTTCCTTCTTTTTACTTAATAATAGCTTTTTTTCCGTTCTTATAGTAGGTTCCCTTCACGGTCGGCCTGGAATTCAGCCTACGTCCCTTCAGGTCGAACCAGCGGTCCATACGGACTTCACCCGTAACCGTGTTGAGAGTACCCGTCTGGACAACAATGCCGTTTTCATCCTCGATTTCAATGTCAATCACATCGGGAAGGCCGCTCTGGCCAAGTACGCCCGATCTTGACTTCTGAAGGGGGGCGCTATGGTGTACCAGGTAGGCTCGCATTGCAGGAATGTCTGCACCAACACCGACCTTGACAAAGTCACCTGCTTTGTAGCCATCTGCAGCCTGAGCCGCGAAACCATAGACACGGCTTACATCTGGGAAATTCTCGTCAAAGTCTACATGGGCATAGACACCCTTGAACTCCCACGTGCCATTGATTACAGAATGGGTTTCCGGTCCCGTGGTCGTATTGAATACAACAGGATCATCAATATTGAATGTCAACTTTCCATCGGCAGAAGGCAAGACCATATACGGAGTATTTGCAGTCAATTCCGTCACGGCACTGACCTTGACTTTCCAGATTCCCTCGTCGTTCTGGGCGACGCGGTTGAACTTGTATATCTTGGTCGCACCGGAAATCTGCGAAACGCTGATGGAGAACGGCAAGAAGAGAGACGACAGCACGTTTTTAGTGAACGTGCGATCCAGAGTCACGCTGTTGACAGCGATGTCGGAGGTAATCTCTACAGTTTCTGAACCAGTGTAGTTGCCATCGATAACGGCTTCCGTTTCGCCTGTGTGGTGAACAACTTTCAAAGCCCCGTACGAATCAACTTTCGCCCAATGCGGATACAAAATAACATCCGTGTAGACTGAATAATTCGAGCCCAAATCATAAGCCATTGCGCCATCATCAGTCTTAGACCAACCATCCTGAACATAACCTTCTCGAGTATAAGAAACTCCTTCAAGCGTAACAGGAGTGCCATATTGTTCAGTTACCGGCAGCACTTCGCCAGAACCGTGGCTTCCTGCACGATATGTAACCGTATAAGTGGAAATGGACCACTTTGCATATATCGTTTTGTCCCCAGTAGATCCTTTTGTGATTGATTTAGCCGGGTTCGTAAGGTTTTCATCGTAGAACCAACCTATAAAATCATAGCCATCAAATAAAGACGGGTTTTCAAAATCAAACGTCTCCGTTTCAACCGTATATTCAAGCGGATTAGTGTGAGTAGTCTCAACACCATTCAAATCATACGTAATATGATATTTCACAGTATCCCAAGAGGCATACAGCGTTATATTTTCTTCTATACCAGAGCCAAAATTAAATTCCGTTTC
>JAEEJS010000055.1 GCA_016282015.1 Bacteroidales bacterium | reverse complement strand
GACAACAGGATGCTGAGCCACGACGCCTGGGGGCCAAGGAGATATTCCGACAGTAGCATTGCCAGGCCGAGTGCGACAAACACGACGGCGTACCATAGCGGGCGGCGGCGGTCCTGCAGCATGACCAGCATCGTGTAGAAGGTGACAGACCAGTTAAATAGGGCATCGAGAACCCTGCAGAGGAGAATACGACCGGCAGGGTCGCTACCGTCTGCCTGACCATAATATAACAGCATCCACCATACATGACTCACGGCCACCGAAGCGCAGGTCGCGGCCATCCAGCGGCGCAACCGCAGGGACGATGTAATATCCGTGGCAAAGACCTTGTTGCGCCTCAACAGCAAGTAGAGACAGCTCAAGAGCGCCCAGAACGTCATGGCCCCATAGCACATAAAAAACAATATCTCCGCTTCTATCATGTTTTCTTATCAATCTTTGACGATAAAGTAAAAATAGTCTTCATAAATATCCCCTCATTTTCATACAATGCAAAGATACTAATTTTTTGCAATTCATCATAATTTTACTTTCGTTGATAATTAATTAAGTAAGCACAAAAATACGGATTTTTTTGTTATTTCCAAATTATTTTTTAATAATTACATAATAAATAAAAGTGGGGGGCTTTAGGCTTTAGACCTTAGTCTAGCTGTTAGCTGTTGGCTGTTAGCCATTAGCCGTTAGCTGTTAGCCATTAGCCATTAGCCATTAGCCATTAGCAGAAATGGGGTACTGAGAGTAATTTGAGAAGAATACCAAAAATCTCAATCAATTATTTATTGAAAATTACTTTAATCTCCCCTAATAACATCTTTAGATCTTCTTTCGTAACCAACAACTCCTTCGCGGAAATATTGTTGATTCTCTTGAAGACTATCCACTGGTAAAGTATTGTGGCGAAATGGGTTATGGAGGCGGAGATACCGGCGCCGACCATTCCTAACGGTGGAATCAAGAGGTAAAGCGAGGGGACAGTGACCGCCAGACCGACCAATGCGCCGTAAAGGTTGTGCTTGGGTATGTTGACACCCGAGAAATAATGGCAAAAGACCATGTTTGCGGCCATAAAGACGACTCCGGGTGCCAGAGCTATCATCACAATGCGCATCTTGGCGAAATCGGCTGTAAAGAGCCAGGAATAGACGCTGGTGGGTATGATGCATACCACCAATAGGCAGAGGGCGGTCAAAACCACGGCTGTTTTCAGGAGTTGTGTGGTGATTTTTGCAGCCAACTCGTTATCGGTCAGGTTGCTGATTTTCGAAAACTGCACCATGGCAATGCTCTGTCCGATCATCTTCGGGGCTTCTGACACCTGAGTGGCGGCATTGTAAACACCGACCTTTGCATCACCCCAGAATCCTTTGATAATCAAGAAGCTTAGACGACGGTTGAGCATGGAAACCAGGGTTGAAAGCTGTATGATGGTGCCGAATTTGAACATTTCCTTGATTGTCTCGCGCATGGAATCGTTACCTTTTTCCTTCAGGTAAGGCCAAATCTGGGTCAAACCGCAGAGATAACCGACAGTGTAACCGGTGAGGAACGAATAGACGAAAGCGTTGGCGTTGCGTATGTCGAGTACGAAGATGTAGAACAGCATGGAACACATTTGTGTCATGAACTGTATGATAAACAATATGTTATTTGTGCCGACACGCTCTTTGCCAAGCAGGGTGGCGAGGTTGAAGTTGTGCAGACTGTAGATGAAAACCAGCAGCAGCACCAGGGTGTGATAGCCTTGGGGTATGAATTCGGCGCCTTCGCCGAAAAACTTGGTGAAATGTTGAGCAAAACCTGACGGTATGAACGAGCAGAGATAGAACAGCAGCGCATATATCGCCACTATGATGGCGCTCCAGATGTACGAAATCTTAAACAGGGTGCGGTACGACTTCCTGGGGGTGAAGTAGATGAGTCCGCTTCCGGCCAAGAATTCGACACCTATGAGCAGTAATGATACGTCGAGTATCACTATGCCGCCCACGCCCCAGGCCTCCGCGCCCAGATAATGGGTGCCGAACCACAACGTGATGAAGTTGCATACAGCGTTGAGGACGCGAGTGCCGAATGTGCCGAATATCTTTTTTATCATTTCTGTCTTACCTGTTGTAAAAATCCTTGCCAGGTGAACGTGAATTTTTTGGCGTCAAACACTGTCATGCAGCCATCGCTGTTGAGGGTGTGTATGCCTTGGTTGTACGTCCATTTCGGGTCGGGTTTTATCTCTTTTATTGATTCTTCAATATATTGATATTCATTTAATTGAATAATCTTATTTAAAGTAATGCTTTCACCATAGTGGCGGGTGCTGTTTTGGGCCGGCCGCACGAGTTCGTTGTCGATTTTAAGTACCTTCCCGGCCGGCCTGGAGTTGCCGCAGTCAACTTTTACGTAGTTGTTGAAGTGTGGTTTGTAAGGACCGCGCAAATCGTCGGCCACAAACACCATCAGGTGGGTATGGGGCTTGGACTGGGGGGTGGTGAACAGATACCATTTGCCGTCGGAATGCCGGTGTAAGGTTGAGTCGACAAAACAGCCCTGCAATAGGTCGCAATCAAATTGCAGATGCATGCCGCACTTGCTCTCTTTGTCGTCAATAAACCTGAACAAAGTCACCTTGTTTGTGCGGTTTGCCTCCGGAATACAATATATTTCCCCTTGATAATCAAATACAAAAGGGTAGGAGCGGTGCTCCTGAAAATCGGTAATCTTATGATAAATCTCAAAATTTTCCGATTTTTTGGCCACTGCCAAATCTGCCTTGCCGTTTTTATTGGAAAACCACTCGAAAAACAGATAAGTGTCCTTGTCGTTTGAAATCACAAAAGGATCGGCGAAATAATCCGATTTTGAGGGTTTAAGCCATTTTATTTCAAGTGAGTCTTTGTTGTCGCAATTGATGAAGTCGGCGGCCGGTTTCTTACAGTAACCCACATTCCAGTCTTCCTGACGGAAAAAGTATCTGAAATGGAACTTCATCTTGCGCCAGAAACAGAGCCAAAAGTATTTGAGCATCTGTAAGTTGCGTGGCGGATGCTGTATGGCAGCCTGCGACTGCGACAGTTGGGGCTCCAATTTACCGTTGACTATCAGGTCTTTAGCCACCTGAAGCGGTAAAAACTCAGATTCTACCAATAATCTGTTCAGATGATATTTGTATGAATACGAAACAGTGTCGAATTGTATCCGTTTGAGTATCAGTCCTTTGTCCAGCTCATCTGTCAGCTGCTGCAAGATTACGCCGTTGCCTGGTATGTCGCGCATGAACTCCCAAAATCCAGGAGGACCGCCACGAACCACCCTCTCGTCATCATGGTGGAACGACCATATTCCGTACTTGGCGCTCGTCAAAACATCTCCGCGGATTATGTCAAAGCCGAAGCGAAGTATGAAGTCGAGGCCGAATGAGCGGATTTTCTCAATATCCTCGTCGGGGAAATACGTGGAAATGCCTTTGTGAATTGGTGCAATTGTCATTTCGACCGGAGCGGAGTGTAGCGGAGAAATCTGCGTTGGTAATGGAACTGTCTGTTTCGCCTCCGGTTTAAACCAATAACGATGCCAAACTCTGAACAGAAAGCGGCTGTATGGATAATGTAACAGCTTGTCGCTTAACGACTTATAAGGCTTGGGCTCGTCGCCGTTGCGGATTATGAGCGCCAGCTCGAAACCGTTGTCGGTCAACAGTTTGACGGTGTCATGCTGCCATTTTTCGACAGTCATGCCATCGACCATTATTCCAAACCTTATTGTTCTGTTCAATTCTTGCATGTCTAATAAAGCGCAAAGATAACGAAATTATTTTATCAAATAAAAAATCGTCGCAATAATATTTTGCGTATCTTTGCCGTTCAATCTTCATGATGAAACTCTCAGTAGTCATAGTAAATTACAACGTAGAGCATTTCCTTGAACAGTGCCTGTATTCGGTGCGACGCGCCATGCAAGGCATTGAGGGTGAAGTGTATGTGGTTGACAACAATTCGGTCGACGGTTCGCTGAAGATGCTGGCGGCTAAGTTCCCGGAGGTGAAGGTTATAGCCAACAAGGACAATGTGGGCTTCGCAAAGGCTAATAATCAGGCGATTAGGATTTCGACAGGGGAGTATGTGTTGCTTTTGAACCCCGATACCGTGGTGGAAGACGACACTTTCAGCAAATGCATAGCTTTCATGGACTCGCATCCAGATGCAGGCGGCCTCGGAGTGAAGATGGTGGACGGCAAGGGACAGTTCCTGCCTGAGTCGAAGCGCGGACTGCCCACACCTATGACGGCCTTCTACAAGATTTTCGGGTTCTCGAAACTGTTCCCGCACTCCAAACGTTTTTCGAAGTATCATCTGGGCTATCTGCCTGAGGATGAGACCAATCCGGTAGACATTCTGGCTGGAGCCTATATGCTTATGCGTCGTGAAACCCTCGACAAATGCGGGCTTTTGGACGAGACCTTCTTCATGTATGGAGAAGACATAGACCTCTCATACCGCATCACTCTGGCTGGCTATAAAAACTACTATTTCCCTGAGACCCGCATCATACATTACAAGGGCGAAAGCACCAAGAAGACCACAGTCAACTACGTGCTTGTGTTCTACAAGGCGATGGAGATATTCGCAAAGAAACATTTTGCCAAAAAACGCGCCTGGTGGTTCTCGTTCTTTATCAACATGGCCATATATTTCAGGGCATTCCTGGCTTTGCTGTCACAATTCTTCAGCAAGGTATACATGCTGCTCACCGATGTGGTGCTGGGCTATGCCGGGCTGTCGGCCATCAGCTATTACTGGGGACATTACATGATTTACAACGAGGTCGGATCCTATCCGGTAACACCTTTGTTTACGATCATATTGCCGGTATACATTCTGATCTGGCTTACGACGGCTTATTTCACCGGCGGCTACGATAAGCCCTATCGTGTGGCGCCATCGGTGGGAGGTGTGCTTATGGGCAGTGTAGCTATTCTGGTGCTGTATGCTCTGCTGCCGACCAGCCTGCGTTTTTCAAGAGCTTTGATACTGTTGGGAACCATTTGGATGGCTCTTCAGATGACTTTAAGTAGAACTTTAGGTTATCTGCTTAAACTTTCTGATTTCCAATATGGTAGAAATGCCAAAAAACGCTTTATTGTCATAGGAAACGAGGATGAGACAAGGCGTGTTGAGCAGCTGTTGAAGAGCACTTCCATCAAGCCCGATTTCATAGGTTTGGTAACTCCGAACGGCAGCCGTGAGGTGCCGGAAAATTACTTGGGCAACATCACTCAGGTGCCCGACATCATCGGAATCTACAAGATAACCGAGATCATATTCTGCTCGAAGGATATCACTCATCAGGAAATCATCGACAAGATGGTGGAATGGCATGCCAGCGACCTAGATTACAAGATTGCCCCTGTCGACACTTTGTCGATAATCGGAAGCAACTCCATAAACACTCGCGGTGACCTATATACCGTTGATATTCGTACGATTAGCACAGTACAAAACAGAAGAAAGAAACGCCTTTTTGACTTCTCAGTGTCACTCTCAGGCATAGTTTTCTGGATATTCCTGGCTTGGTTCGTGAAAAAGCCATGGCAGTTCTTGGGTAACTGCTTCAGAGTGCTGTCCGGACGCTATTCCTGGGTGGGCTATTGTCCTACTGAATCCTCTGAAGGACAACGACTTCCGAAGATTAAGAAGGGTATTTACAACCCTGCTTCCATAGTTGATGATGAGATGGATGACGAGGCACGCGGACAGCTCAATGTAATGTATGCCCGTGATTATACCGTTCTGAAAGATTTTAATATCTTGTTCAGGATGCTTACGAATCGATAAATTTTGTATTTTTGCAGCCGAAAAGTGATTATTAATTTTTAACATCATGTTGAACAGAAGGTTTTTGAGAATCAAAGTGTTACAAGCTCTTTACGCCTACATAGAATCGGGCGAGGAGAATGTTTCTAACGGCATCAAGCATTTGCGCGAGAGTATCGACAAGCTGTACGAGCTCTTTATCTGGCAATTGTCGTTTCTCGTTGAGACCAAGCGTTTTGCTGAAAACAAGATTACTGAGAACAAACACAAATACATTCCGAAGTACGAGGATTTGCATCCGAATACAAAGTATGTAGACAACCGTCTGCTCAACACCTTGGAGAACAACGAGGATTTCAAGAAACACGAGTCTGCGTTTAAGATTTCGTGGGGCGAGAATGCTCAGGATGTGGTGAAAAACTACTACAACATCATGAAAGACTCGCCGGAGTACAAGAAATACATGGCCGACAAGGTCGACAACTTCCAGGCTGACAAGAAATTCATTGTCACCATGATAACCAATTACTTCGACGATTTGGATGTGCTGCAGGACTTTTATGAGGACAAGAGCATCTATTTCTGCGATGATTATCATCTGGTTACATCATTGCTTGTGGATTATTTGACCAAGCTCAAGAAGTTTGACGTCGATACAATGCTGCCGACCATCTACAAGTCGGACACAGTTGAGGCCAATGCCGACGAGAAGTTTATCTACGATTTGTTCCGTGATACCATTTCCCACTATGAGGAATTCGGCAAACTCATAGGCGATAACACCAACAACTGGGAGAAAGAGCGTATCTGCCTGATGGACATGATAATCCTGAAGATGGCTTTGACGGAGTTTGTCTGCTTCCCCGAGATCCCGGTGAAGGTGACCATGAACGAATATATCGAGATTTCGAAGTATTTCAGCACTCCTAAGAGCAAGATATTTGTGAACGGCATACTCGATAAACTGGCCAAAAAACTCACCGAAGCTGGGAAGATTGATAAAAAAGGACTGGGCTTGTTGGAGAAATAGCCATTAGCTATTAGCCATTAGCCATTAGCCATTAGCTGTTAGAGATGAAGAAATTATTAGTCATATTGTGCTTTTTGATGGCGTTTGTCGTTGAGATGAATGGACAAACGGCCAAAGGTACATATGCTTTTCTCGATGCCACAAATTCGGCAAGGGTGGCGGCTTTGGGCAACACTGTGCTATCGGTATACGACTCTGACATTCAGCTTGGAATATTCAACCCTTCGTTGATAAACTGCGACATGCACAATGCTTTGGCTTTGTCGTATGTCAACTATTATGCGGGAATCAACTACATGACCGCCCAGTACGGCCGCACTTTCAATAAACTCGGCAGTTTTGTGGCTACAGTTCAGTTTCACAGCTACGGCGATTTCAAATATGCCGACGAGCAGGGCAATGTGAGCGGCACTTTCAAGCCGTCTGACTACAACATCATGATAGGGTGGGGCCGTCAGCTGACTCCGCACTGGAGTATAGGCGCCAACATAAAGTTTGCCGGCATACAATACGACACTTTCAAGACATTTGCCATAGCTGTTGATGTGGCGGGACATTATCGCACCAACAACGGCTGGATGTTCACCGCCGCGGCCAGAAATATCGGCTACGAGCTGTATTCCAACTTCGAAGGCAACAGAAACGACTTGCCTTTCCAGCTTTCGGCAGGCATTTCAAAACGCCTTGAACATGTGCCTTTTCTGTTCAATATCACTTACGAAAATATCCAGAAATGGGATCTCACATACGACGACCCTCTTGATTTGGACGGCAATTACGACCCGATTACAGGTACCACACAGAGCAAAAGCGACGGTGCCCAATTTGCCGACAACCTCATGCGTCACATAGTGATTGGAGGCGAGATTTACATCGGCAAGAACCTTGTGTTGCGCGCCTCGTACAACTACGGCATGCGTCAGAATCTGCAGACTCCAACCAAGAAAGGCTTATGCGGCTTTGCATATGGTGTCGGAATCAATATCTGGAAGTTCAGCATCAACTATTCCCGCTCAGAAATGCATATCTACGGATCACCAAACTATATCACTGTTACGACTAATTTGGACCGTTTTGCAAAAAAGAGCAAGTAAATGTTTCTCAAGGAGTTAAAACTTACAAATTTCAAAAACTGCGAGTCGGCCGATCTGCTGTTCTCGGAGAAGATAAATTGTTTTGTCGGTCTTAACGGAGCCGGCAAAACCAACATCCTTGACGCCATTTACTATCTGGCTTTCTGTAAAAGCTATTTTACCACCACCGACAGGCAAAATATACGTCATGGCGAGGATTTCTTTGCCATCCACGGCGATTTTATCACCGATAACAACGAGACTGAAACCATATCGTGCGTGCAGAAAGAGGCAGCCAAAAAGTCGTTCAAATGCAACAAGAAGGAGTACGAACGTCTGGCCGACCATATCGGCAAGATTCCGTTGGTGATGATATCGCCTTACGACCGCGACCTCATAAACGGGGGCAGTGAGCTCAGACGTAAGTTCATTGACGGGGTGATAGCTCAGTTTGATTCGGTGTATCTCGATGATTTACTGCAATATAACAAAGTTTTGGCCCAGCGCAACCAACAGTTGCGGCAGTTCTGGGACAACCGCTATTTCGACTCCGGCCTGCTGTCGCTTTGGGATGAGCAGCTGGTGCGATACGGAGAGCCCATTTTTGAGAAGAGGAAGGCGTTTCTGAACGATTTCATGCCGATATTCCAGAAGTATTACGACATAGTTTCCGAAACGGCCGAAAAGGTCGATATACAGTATGAAAGCCTGATGAACGACAAGCCTTTGGCTGACTTGCTGAAAGACAGCCAGGAAAAAGACAGGCGTTCATCTTACACAAATGTCGGAATTCATAAGGACGATCTGACGTTTATCATTGACAATCACCCTGTTAAGAAGTTTGGGTCGCAGGGTCAGCAGAAGTCGTTTGTGGTGGCTGTGAAGCTGGCTCAGTTCGACTTCAACTACCACAAGGTGGGCTTCAAGCCAATACTGCTTTTGGACGATATTTTCGACAAATTGGACGACAACAGGGTGGCCCAGTTGGTGAAACTGGTTGGCAACGATTACTTCGGACAGGTGTTTATCACTGACACCCAGCGTCAGAGAATTCAATATCTGTTGGACAACATAGAGGGCAAACACAAGATTTTTGAAGTGGAACAGGGAAAAGTGAAAAGCGATGAGTGATCCGAATTTGACTACATTGGGCGAGATGATAAAAGCGTTTTATCATGACAATCAGAGAGATAGTGCTTTGGACGAGCAGAAGATACTCGACTCCTGGAAGGAAGTTGTGGGGGATTTTGTGGCGGCACATACTTTGAAGACAAACATTAAAAACGGCGTTTTGTATGTGAAAGTAGACGCCGATTCCTTGAAAAACGAGCTTTTATATTCTAAATCCATGCTTATCAGAAAACTCAATTCCAAGGTTGAGGGTGAAATTTTGAAAGATATTTTGATATTATAAAATAATTTTGTAATTTTGCAGCGACTTTTGAGCGGTGAATACGCTCATTTTATGTGTAAATAATTAAGTATCAATAAATTAGATTAAGAAATATGATTAACTCACAGGACATTAAGATCGGAAGCTGCATCAGAATGGATGGTAAACTCTATTTCTGCGTTGATTTCCAGCATGTTAAGCCAGGTAAGGGCAATACAATCATGCGTATTAAATTGAAAAGTGTAGTTGACGGCCGCACATTGGAGCGTCGTTTCGACATCGGTGAGAAGCTCGAGGACGTGCGTGTGGAGCATCGCCAGTACCAGTATCT
Organism: Bacteroidales bacterium; assembly: GCA_016282015.1. GTDB lineage: Bacteria > Bacteroidota > Bacteroidia > Bacteroidales > F082 > Limimorpha. Next base: position 153,984 of record JAEEJS010000055.1, on the reverse strand, counting down.
TTACAAAGAAGGTGAAGATTACATTTTCATGAACCAGGAAGACTACGAGCAGATCCCTCTTATGAAAGACCTTATCACAGGTGTTGATTTCCTGAAAGAAAGCGATATTTGCGACGTTGTGTTCGATACATCAACCGACACAGTGCTTTTCGCTGAGCTTCCTGTGAAGACCGTTCTTGAGGTTACATACACAGAGCCGGGTGAAAAGGGTAACACAGCAACAAACGCCATGAAGGAAGCCACAGTTGAAACAGGCGCCATGGTTAGAGTGCCTCTGTTCATCAACACAGGCGATAAAATCAGAGTTGATACCCGTACAGGTGAGTACACAGAAAGAGTAAGAGAGTAATATGAGAATTGAACCAGCAACGACGGCAAAACTGATAGCCGATTTCATCGGAGCTAAAAAGGTGATGGGTGATGCCAACCGCGTCATCACAGGCCTCAACGAGCTTCATGAGGTTGAAAAAGGCGATATCACTTTTGTCGATCATCCGAAATACTATCAGAGAGTGCTGAGTTCAGCGGCAACCACCATCATCATCAATACAGACCAGGTGGAATGCCCTGAAGGCAAGACTCTGATAGTACATGAGTGCCCGTTCGACGCTTTCAACAAGATTATCCTGTCGTATCGTCGTTTCGAGCCGGCCACTGCAATGGTAAGTCCTAAGGCTGAGATTGGTGAAGGCACCATCATTCAACCGGGCGCATTTGTGGCAGAACATGTGAAAATTGGTAAGAACTGCATCATCCACGCCAACGTGACTATCAACAACCACACTGTTATCGGTGACAACGTCATCATCAACAGCGGTACAGTCATAGCTGCTGACGCTTGCTACTTCCAGCATCGCGGCCCTGACCGTCAGGTTAAGTTCGAGTCATGCGGACGCGTTGTCATTGAGGACGATGTCGAAATCGGAGCCTTGTGCGCCATCGATATCGGAGTGACAAGCGACACTATCATCGGCCGTGGCACCAAGACAGATAACCACGTACAGGTTGGTCATGACGCCAAGATTGGCAAGAACTGCTTCCTCGGCGCTCACACAGCTGTTGGTGGCGTAACCAAGATCAAAGACAATGTGTCAGTATGGTCCATGTCGGCCATCAACAAAGACCTTGTCATTGCAGAAGGTACTACAGTTTTGGCTTACACAGCTGTCGATAAGAACACCGAACCGGGTGTCACTTACTTCGGCCAGCCGGCTGACGAAGCTAGAAAGAAATGGAAAGAGATGGCCTGCGTACGCATGTTGCCGGATCTGATCAAGAAATTGCAATAAAAAAAAGCTCAGCGTTCGCTGAGCTTTTTTAATATCTGTCGATTTAGTATTTCATCATTTCGATGAGGTCGACCATGCGGTTTGAATAACCCCATTCATTGTCGTACCATGACATGACCTTAACCATCTTGCCCATAACCATGGTGCTGTCTGCATCAAAGATTGATGAGTGTGGGTTGTGGATGATGTCGCAGCTCACGATTGGGTCTTCTGTGTATTCGAGAACGCCTTTCATAGGGCCTTCGGCTGCTTCACGCATTGCAGCGTTGATCTGTTCCTTTGTGGCTTCTGTCTTGAGTGTGCAGACGAGGTCAACCAATGAACCTGTTGGAGTAGGGACGCGCACTGCTATGCCGTCGAGTTTGCCGTTAAGTTCAGGAATAACGATACCTACAGCCTTTGCAGCGCCTGTGGTTGTCGGGATTTGTGACATGGCGGCTGAACGGGCACGACGAAGGTCGCTGTGTGGACCGTCGAGAATGACCTGGTCGTTGGTGTAACTGTGGATGGTTGTGATATAACCCTGCTCAATGCCGAAACGGTCGTTCAGGACCTTTGCCACTGGAGCGAGGCAGTTGGTGGTGCATGATGCGTTGCTCACGCATTCAATCTCGTCGGTAAGCTCGTTGTTATTGACGCCGACGACGATAGTAGCGTCGATTTTATCTTTTGATGGAGCTGAAAGGATGACTTTCTTGGCGCCGTTCTTGAGATGGTCGCCGTAGCCGCCTTTTGCGCTTTCTTTTGAACGGAAGATACCTGTTGACTCTACAACCACGTCTGGAGTCTTGGACCATTTGATGTTGATAGGAGCACGCTCAGCTGTTACAGGGACGCGTACGCCGTTTACTATCAATGCTGTCTCGTCAAAGTCAACTGTGCCTGGGAACTTGCCCTGAGTTGAGTCATATTTCAGAAGATGTGCTAAAACTTTAGTGCTTGTGAGGTCGTTTATGCCCACCACTTCGAGGTTAGGGCGTTCGCAGCAGATACGAAAAACGTTGCGGCCGATACGACCGAAACCGTTAATACCAACTTTAATCTTTTCCATGTTAGTTGTGTTTAATGTGATTTAAGACGCAAATATACAAAACAAATTTGAATATAAAACCTCTTTTTTTGTTTTTTTTATTTGAATATATTATCTGCACACTATTGTCCACTCATGAACTATAGTGTAATCGTACTTCTCGTCGTATATGGTGGCGTAGGTGTCTTTCTCGCTTTTGTACTTTTTCTTTTCGCCGCGACGTATGGTGTCGACGTGGCTTTGATTGTCGTTGAAATATAGCTTGTCAATCTCGTATGTCAGACCCTCGTCTGTGATTTCCAAGACTTTTATCAGTGTCTTATCAGGATTGAAACGGTAGTCTTGTTTTAGGAGTATGGCGTCTCCGTTTTTGATGTCGCCGACTTTTGTCATCACAAGGAACGAGGCTCCCTGACTGTAGTCGAAGCCCTGGTCGTATGTGGTGATAACGCAGACGGGAGTTTCGGACTCCGGCTTGCATTGGAAATTGTCGTAATCCAGATTGTCGTAGTCCCAGTTGCCTTCGATAACTAGTCCGTCGGCGTAGGTATAGGTGCCGTGACCGTGTTTTCTGTTGCCGACAAATTCACCTTCGTAGAAATCGCCGTTGGCGTATTGGCATGTGCCTTGTCCGCACAGACCGCCGTTTTTGAACTCGCCTTCAAAACGGTTTGGTGCGCCGCTGTACTCGCCGTCGTAGCTGCTCTTGAGAAGCACGCCGTGGCCGTTTCCCTTGCCTTCGCGGAACTCACCGGTATAATTCTCGGTGATGGAGCTCAGATGTATGCCTTTCTCGTCGACATTTGTCGACATTCCCTGGCCGTGTTCTTTGTCGTCGAGCCATTCGCCTATGTATTCGTAAGAGTGACGTGCGCCTCCAGCTTTGTTGCACTGTGAGTATTTGCCTTGGCCACAACGTTTGCCGTCACGCCATTCTCCGTAATAGTCGCCCCAATAGCCGTTGAGCTTGTATTCCATGTGGCCGTTGCCGTGAGGCAGGCCGTCGGCGTTGAGGGATCCTGTATATTTGCCCTCTTTGAACTCTTTGGTTACGGCGTCCTTAGGTATCATCTCCTTCATATGCTCGCCATAAAGTCGGGCGCATTCTTTATTACCGTGCTCCATGCCGTATTGCCAATAATCCAAAGCCCCGTTGATGTCCGGTTTGCCGTCGGCTGAGTCGTAGCCTTGGTAGGTGAGCTCGCCCAGATGTGGAAGGGCGTCGAGCTCTCCGTTGTTGAACGCAGCGGCAAAATCGATGACTGCAAGGTAAGGCGCGCTTTTCTTGTTGATGAGACCTCTTAAGTAATAACCTGTTCCCAAGTATTGAGAGAATTCCTCTGGCTCACCGGCATCTTCAAACCATTCTATGGCCTTGTCGAGCCATTCCCTGGCTTTCTTGTCATCTTCTTTCTCCTCATGAAAATATATGGCCAGAGCCACTGCTGAAGGGATGTCCTTGTGGTTTGCAGCCAATGAGAAGTTTTTAACGGCAGCCACCTTGTCGGTGTCGTATAATTCGAAGCCTTTTTCGCGATATTCCGTTGTGTTCATAATAAAGATATAGATTATTCCAAAATGATTTTTTCTGTCATGCCATTACCTCTCACAAAATAGACTCCATTGTCAATGCCTTGCAAGTCCAAATTTACAATGCCGGCGTCAAATTGCTTGTTAAAAACTGTGTTTCCTTTAATATCAACGACTTCTATAGTAGTGGGAGAGTCCAGTTTGATATTAATCTGACCATTTGTAGGGTTGGGATAGATATTCAAGCTTCCAGTGGTGGGATTAGTGACCTTGTCGTACGATAGCTTTCCCGTGAAGAAGTCGTGAATGTAAGTTATATAGTCGATATCGTGTACATTGGCATTGCGATACCAGCTGTGGGTTCCGCCTATGGCCTTTAGAAAACGCAGTTCTTTTGTACCGGAATAAACGTACTCTACAAACCTCAAGCCGTCGTTATGGGTGTCTGGCAAAGTGTCTATGACAGGCTCGTCTGTGCAGCCGTTGGCGTTTTTCCAGTAGTCAAGGATGGCGTCGACGCCGAGTCCCAGATTTGATCCGAAATACTGTGAATATCCATCGTAGCCGACAACTACGTCGTTGGTGCCGTGAACATGCAGCATTCTCACCGGCGCCAATGGGGTGTGGTTAGCCATAGCGAAGGTTATAAGTCCGCTGACAGGTGCTGCGGCATTGATGCGGTCGCCGTGTTCTATGGCCATTCTATGCGACATAAAACCACCCATCGAAAAGCCAGTGAAAAACACACTGTCTTGATCTATGGGGTATTGCACTGCCAGACTGTCGAGCAGAGCCATCAGGAAGCCGGAGTCGTCAATGGTGCTGTTCATAAGTGCGGCATTCCACATTGAGCCACCGCCTTCGTTGATAGCCTGTGGAATTACTACCATCCAGTTGTATTTATTGGCAACCTGTTGGAAATTATGCTCGCTGTTGACATGGTTGATGTTGTCGCCTAAACCATGAAGGAAGAACAAAACCGGCAGCGATTCGTAGTTTTCCGGTGTCTTTACCAGATATTGTCTCTGTATGCCTTGCCATTCGATGGTTTGAATCTGAGCGAAGCAATTAGTACTTAAAAATAATGATAATAGCGTGATTATCAGTAAGTTGCGAATTTTCATAATGAATTAATTTAAATCGTTTTGCAAAAATACGAATTTTTTTCTAAATTTGCCGTTGTTAGTTAAACTATCTAAATAAAACTTTTAAATATGAAAAGAATCATCACATTGCTGGCTATGTCGATTTTGCTAGTCTTTTCAGGCTACAGCCAAAACCAGTCCTATTTGATGGGCATCATGAAAATTGGTGAAATCAATAAACTTTCAGCCGAAGGATTGCAGATAAAAGGGAAAGTGAAATCTATCAAAACGACGAATTATAAAGCAGAAGTCGTTAACGGCAAAATACAGAAAGGCGAGATGTCGCATCGAGCACTGAGAAGAGATTTTGACTACAATGATGATTTGGTTGATCCGGAGCCAGGAATTATTAGAATAAGGACATTTAATGAAGACGGGAAGGTGACTTCTTTTAAACAATATTATTGGAATATGACGATCCAAGATTCAGTAAACTATAAATGGCAAGGCAGTTTATTAATTGAATCATATAAGTATAACAAACGGTATTGTGATATTTGTGGATATGACGGATCGAAATCTGCATATAAAACTGAATATACATACGATGGAATAATGCTAAAAGAAGAATTGCGTATCACAGAGAGACTATTGCAAGAAATCATATATGATTATGATGATTCACCTGATAGTATATATAATGCGGGTTCTACCATTAAAACCATTTACAATACAGATGATAATGGTTTCGTTTTAGGTTTTACCACATATTATTCTGAAGATAACGTTAGTAATAGTGTTAATACTTATGAGAATAATCGTATAGTTCAAAAGGTGGATGGTGTTGGTAGAGAATACATCACTGAAACAATAGATTATAAGTATTTAAACGAAGGGACTGTGGTGGAAACATCTACTTTTAAAAATGTTCCAGAGCGATATACAATAAATAAATGTATTTATAAGAAAGGTCTGCTTCGGTGCTGGTGGTCTGCATTTTCAAAAACACCGGATGTCACTGATGATTATTTGGACAGCAAGTATAAATGTGAGTTATCGTATAACAAATACAACGATGTTATAAAAATCGAGGTGTTAGGTGAAAAATACACGTTTAAATACGAATATGACAAAAACCATAACTGGACAAAGCGAATTTCATACAAAAACGGCGAGCCTGTTTATATAGAAGAAAGGGATGTGGAGTATTATTAGCAAGCATTTCGATTTCCCTTGCGGGGAGATGATTCTCGGCTCGTTTGATGGAAAACTATGCCTCTGCGATTGGGCTGATGGTAAGCGGCGTGCTTCAGTTGACCAGCGTTTGCAAAGAATCTTGAATGCCAACTTTGTTGAGGGCTCTTCGGATGTTATAGAAAGGGCTAGCCAACAGCTAAACGAATATTTTTTGAATCAACGTCGTAATTTCGATATTCCTTTATTATTTGTCGGGACTGATTTTCAAAAGAAAGTTTGGAACGAATTATTGAAAATCCCGTACGGGAAGACCATTTCGTATGGTGAACTGGCTCAACGAATTGGCAAGCCGAATTCAGTCCGTGCTGTCGCTAACACCAACGCAGTCAATGCAATAAGCATCATAGCACCATGTCATCGCGTCATCGGCAGCGATGGCACTTTGACTGGCTACGGTGGAGGTTTGGAAAGGAAAAGATATTTATTGAATATGGAGAAAAAACATTATCTTTGCAAAAAATAAAATCATGAAATCAAGAATTTCGGAAGCAGTGGAGAAGAAAAACTGCGGCTATAACTGCGCGCAGGCTTTGCTTTGCACGTATTGTGACCTCGCTGGTCTTGACGAAGAGACGGCAAGAAACCTCGGTAGCGCGTTCGGTCTCGGAATGGGTAACATGGAAGGCACTTGCGGAGCTATCACAGGCGCTGGAATGGTGCTGAGTCTGGCGTCCGACGACAGAGTGAAGTCTATCCGTGGCATGAAACAGATTATGAATAAGTTTCAGCTTCGCAATGGTGCCACGCAATGTAAGATGCTGAAAGGCGTCGGTACTGGCAGGGTGCTTCGCGAATGCTCCGACTGCGTGGCCGATGCCGCCGAATTTCTTGAAGAGGAGTTGGAAAAATAGTTTATCATGAGCGAGACTTTCAAATCACAGGCTTTAGAGGCTAATTTGGCCCAGACTATGCGCTATAAGGATATCACTATTCCTGAGGAGCATCAGGCATTTATTGCGTTGAGTGCCAGTTACTTCGGCATTAACAAAAGGGCTAAGGAATGCATTACGGAATTTCATCATCCGCTTTCTAATCACACTTTTGTGACCGAGGAGCTGCGAAAAATGGTGATGGACGACTTCTGGTTCTACACCCGTGAGGATGTGCCGGCCGGCACCCTGAGGATACCGCTTGAGATGATGCGTAGTCTGTTAAAGCCGGAGGTGGCTCGGAAACTGCGTCTCAATGTGGTGAAGACCTTGCTGGAATTCATCGACAAAGAGGCTTGCTGCCCTAAGCCGGAGCCTGCTATGATAGAACTGGTGTTTGACATTTTGAAAGATAAGTTCGAGACCAATAAAGACTGTTATATACTGGCTACAAAACATGCCGAGAGATATCTCGACAAGATAGCAAAGAATGAGGCTTTTACAGAGGCGGCATGCGCTCTGATGAGGATGATGCTGGAGGAGAACTACCGTTATTGGCGTGAGAGCTCGCAGGTGGAGGAATGGATAAAGGCTAAGAAAAATCTGCTGTCAGACAAGGAGAAAACTTCAGTGATAAATGAGATAGGAGAGCCTTATTTCAAGACTTTGAACGAGAGCTTGAAGCAAGCCACGACTTGGGAGGCTTTGTCCGGGATGCCGCATTTCGACCAGCTGGCCAAGCGTTTCAGCGAATCGGACAGCATATTCAGCCATTTCATCACCAGGTTCCACTATGTGTTCTTCCTGTTGCATCTGCCTGGTATGGAAAGCCAGCGCGAGCGCTTGATATGGAACATGGACCGCATGATGCGCGATGCCATAGACGAGATGGGCTGGGACGAGATGATGCCGTTTATAGACACCATATTCGAGATTGCAGAGGAACTGAGACAGAATTATACTTCGGCAGTGCTCGATTTCCAACTGACATTGGGTAAAAAGATAATAGATATAGACCAGACGGACACCAAGGAGTTGGTCAACCATTTTGAGAAACGTCTCATAGAGTTCGGCTTTGTCACTCCAGGCAATGTGTTTGTGGATGAAGACTGGCAGCTGTCGGTCAACAAGGATCATATCAAGTGCATACGTGTATGGCTTGAGCTTATAGAATACTCGAAGACTCCTATGGACAAACTGCTGTCGTCGCTCATAGTCAACCTCAAGTTGGGAGGTATATTCCTCAGCGACACCGATTTGTTCCAGCGTGAGATTACCAAGATTTTGAACTCAAACATTTCGCCTTATTATAAAAAGGTGAAACAGCTGTCGAGGATATTCCCGGTGTATTTCAACGAGATAGGAGCGGAGGGTGAGATTCGTAACGTCACCACTAACATGGACGAGATATCGGCCCGACAGGACAAGCTGGTGCATTTCCTGCGCAAGCAGGTGCATACCGAGAGTAACAACACTCTTATCGACCTGACTTTGGAAGTGTTCAAGTTCTGGAGTGACGGTAACCTTGAGGAACTTAAGTCGATATTGCCGAACAACGTATACGAAAGCATCGACAAGGGAAGCGAGTGGTTCATACATGTCCACAACCTGGTGCAGATGATGTGCGAGATATCAAATCTGAAGCCGGAAGACTTGCTGATGATGCAGCGCGACGACTACGAGAGTCTGGTGCGCAAGGCAGCCACACGCATTGAGCTTGACGAGGAATTCTACCAGCGCGAGAGCGCCAGACTGATGAACATACGCGACCTTTACGCATACTTGCGCGAGAAGTACAGCTTTGAGTCGGTCAATATTTTCGCCTATCTGCGTAATTTCCCGTTCATTCCGGACAAAGACATAGACGATTTCGAGAAAGTCTACAAGGAAAAGAATTTCGGCAAGTCGCTGAGCATGATATATGCCTTCATGGACAAGCTGAAAGAGATAATTTTCAATCCGGAGGTGAGCGAAGGTTGGGAGAACATCTATCACAAACGCCATATAGCCATAGGCATTCCGTCCATGTACGGCACTTACCGTGAGAACAAGTTTGAGGCCATGGGCTTGACCTTCAGACTGGAGCGAGTGGCGACACAGCTGATGGAACAGGTGGTGCAAGGCATCAACCTCGAGTATATTTCAGAGAGGACTCTCAATCAGATTTATATTATTTTGCGGTATTTCCGCGACGGTTTGGCCTTGGACGGCATCACCAACCAGAGCTTCAACTCAAAATTGGACATGCTGCGTTACAGTTTGACCTCACGAAGCTTCTCGTTCGGTCAGTACATCAACATCTTCCAGTTTATAGCCGAAGACGTGCGCAGAATCATCATCAAGTATTTCCTCAAGTCGTACGAGTATCCGCTGAAGGTGGTCATTCCGCAGCTTTTTGACCCAGAGGGCAAGCTGAGCGAACGCGACACCATGGCTATGATAACCAAGAAATCGGAGGAATTCCACCGTGATATGCTTTCGGATGCCTTCCTGATGCAGCCTCTCGACAATTTCATAGGCCGTATACTCAACTCGTTGAGAACTATGGAGTCGACTCTCGATCCTAAGCTTATCGGCGATATCATGACGTATAATTCCGACATGCTGATAAGTCCGTTCTGGCTGTCGACGCCAAAAATTGACAACCAGGTGTTTATCGGCAATAAGGCAAACAACCTGAAAACCCTGTATCTGAAGGGTATGCCGGTGCCTCCGGGCTTTGTCATCACGACTGAGGCTTTCCGTCGGAACGAGACCATCAACACCATACCTGAGCTGCAGACCGAGATTCACGGTATGATTAAGAAATACATAGCGGAGCTGGAACAGATTTCGGGTCGTAAGTTTAACAATCCGGAGGCACCGCTACTGGTGTCGGTGCGTTCGGGCACAGCCATCTCCATGCCTGGCGCCATGGACACCTTCCTCAACGTGGGCTTGAACGATCAAGTGGTGGAAAAGATAGCTCAAGACAGCACTAAGGCCTGGGCCATCTGGGATTCATACCGCCGCTTCCTGCAGAGCTGGGGTATGGCCAAAGGCATACACCGCGATATATTTGACGAGGAGATAAACAAGTTCAAATCGAAGTACAATGTCAAGCAGAAAGTCGACTTCAAGGTCGAGGAGATGCGAGAGATGGCGTATTCGTACGAGAAAATACTGAATGAGAACGGAGTGGCTTTGGAACAGGATCCGTTCAAGCAGATTATAGAATGCGTGAATATGGTATTCGATTCGTGGAATTCAGAGCGCGCTTTGGCTTACCGCCGTCACCTGGGCATCAGTGAGAACTGGGGAACTGCCGTGATAGTGCAGCAGATGATATTCGGTAACATCAGCGATATGTCTGGCACAGGAGTGGTGTTCACGCAGAACCCGCATCGTGAGCGTGCAGGAGTGCATCTGTACGGCGACTTTACCATGCGCAGCCAGGGTGAGGACATAGTGGGCGGTCTGGTCAAGCCTTTGCCGATAAGCGAGACACAGCGTAAGGCCGGCAATCTGGAAGGCCCGTCTATGCAGATGATGCTGCCTGAGATTTACAAGAAGATTTATTCGGTGGCAGTCACCTTGACCGAAGATTTGGGTTATGCTCCTCAGGAGATGGAGTTCACCTTCGAGTCGGACAAGGCTGAAGACTTCCACATTTTGCAGATACGCGACCAAGACCTGAAGTTGGAAGACACCATGAATGCCTTTGTGCAGGCGCCGACGGAGATGAAGCAGATAGGGCGGGGCATGGGCATCGGAGGAGGCGCCATGAACGGTCTGGTGGCATTCAACGAGGACGACATCAAGGCGCTGCGCCGTGAGCATCCCGACGACAACGTCATCCTGGTGCGTCCCGACACCGTGCCCGACGACATCGGCCTCATTTTCGACTGCGACGGACTGCTCACGGCGCGTGGAGGTGCAACCTCACACGCCGCTGTCACGGCGGTGCGCCTTGGTAAGGTTTGTGTGGTGAGCTGTGTTGAGATGATGGTCAACGACGAGCGTCACTGCGCCGAACTCAACGGCCACATACTGCATGCCGGCGACCAAATCGCCATAGACGGCAACCTGGGACTGGTCTATCTCGGCCATTATCCTACGGAGAAAATGAAAGTCGGCAGCGGTTATAACTATTGATAGGTTTTTAGATTTAATCGGGAGTATTAAATCGTCCGATTAATAAACTGGGAGGCGCACGAAGTGCGCCTCTCTCTTTTTGTTAACTGTTAACTATTTGAAGTACCTGTTATACAGTCCTTCGAAGCCTTTGCCATGGCGGGCCTCGTCCTTAGCCATCTCGTGAACGGTGTCGTGGATGGCGTCGAGGTTGCGTTCTTTTGCAACGCGGGCTATGCGCATCTTCTCTTCGCAGGCGCCGCATTCAGCCACCATACGTTTGTAAAGGTTAGTCTTAGTGTCCCATACAACTTCACCGAGCAATTCAGCGAAACGGGCGCAGTGGTCAGCCTCTTCAAATGCATAGCGTTTGAAAGCCTCGGCAATCTCCGGGTAACCCTCGCGGTCGGCCTGGCGGCTCATGGCCAGATACATGCCTACCTCAGTAGCTTCTCCCATAAACTGGGCGTTTAAATCTTTGATCATCTCGTCACCGGTGCCTTTGGCAATACCGACGACATGTTCAGTCACAAAGTTAAGGGCTGCGCTCTCATCGAGAACTTTCCATTCAACAATCTGTTTGCACTGTGGGCATCTTTCAGGAGCTTCTTCTCCTTCATAAACGAAGCCGCAAATTGGACATACGAATTTCTTTTTCATGATAAATTATTTTTAGTTTAGAATGCTTGTTTTTTATCTTTTTCTAATGGCTAATAGCTAATGGCTAATGGCTTATTTAACTGCATGTTTGTAGCCATTAACCTTATTCCAGTCGCCGCGGGTGAAGTCCGGCATTTTCACCGGCAGGCCGTGGTTCTCGATTGAGGCTGCTGACAATTCGCCTATGCAGGACCATTCCGCTGCGTCGTAAACGTCCTCGTCCAGCGGTAGACCGTTCTGCAGGCAGTAAATCAGACGGTAATCCATGATGAAGTCCATGCCTCCGTGTCCGCCGACCTTCTTTGCCAACTCCTCTATATCTTTAGCAATAGGGTGGGTGTATTCCTTCATGATTTTTTCGCGTACGTCTTTAGGAACGAAACCGTGCACGTTGAGGTGCTGTCCTTCGGCAAGGAATCCTTCCGGCAGGTTTTTATCCATCAGAGTGAAGCCTTCTATAGGATATTTGTTGGCGAAGCCTTCGGTTCCGGTTAACTGGTATAGTCTGTTGTACGGACGGTAGGTGTATACATTGTGTTCAATCAAAATAGTCTTGCCGTTGTGAGTCTCAATCATGGTGGTAGTCATGTCGCCGTTAGCAAACTCATCGGTACCCATCATCTCTTTGGCGATTTTCTTGCCGTTGTATGAGGGGGTGCTCATAGACACCAGATAATCCATCTTGTCGCCGCGGTGTATGTCAAGCACTTGGCAAACCGGTCCAAGACCGTGGGTGGCGTAGACGTCGCCGCTGTGTTTTTGGTTGAAATCCAAGCGCCAGTTGCCCTGATATTCATGCCAGTAAGGCTCGAGATTGTGGATGTAGGCGCCTTCAGCGTGAATCACCTCGCCGAACATACCTTGCTTGGCCATGTTGAGAGCTGTCATCTCAAAGAAATCGTAGGTGCAGTTTTCGAGCATCATGCAGTGACGGCGGGTCTGTTCCGACACATCGACCAACTTCCAACAATCCTCAACGGATGTAGCCGCAGGCACTTCCACGGCCACGTGTTTGCCGTGTTGCATGGCATAAACAGCCATGGGCACATGAGTCTGCCAGTTGGTGCAGATGTACACCAAGTCGATATCGTCACGCTCACAGAGCTGCTGATAGGCTGTCTCGCCTACATATTCAGCTGCACGTGGCAAGCCTTTGGCTTCCAGTATTTCTTTCTGGACCTTCTCCACATTCTCAGGAAGCAGGTCGCACAAGGCCACAACCTCCACGCCGTCTATAAATGTCATGCGGTAAACAGCGTCAGGGCCGCGCATGCCCAAACCTATGAAACCTATGCGCACCACAGGCATAGGCTCTGCTGCAAACTGCAGCATAGTGGTCTGACCGGCAATACGCTGCGGCTCGTCAAAGACAATGACATTATCTTTAATCTGATAATTTTTTCCGTTTTTGCTGTCGCCTTTGCAACCGCCCATGGCGATGACCGCAAGGGCCATCATCAGTATGAAGGTGAGTTTTTTCATTGTAGAATGTTAGTATGTTTTAGTTTGTAAAATTAAAAAAAAAATTAAAACATCCCCAAATAATTTCTATTTTTACAAAAAATTTTATTATGGACAAGCTTATAGGGATAGCACAAAAGTTCAAGGTTTCTGAGGAAATAACGTCGGTCAAGCCTATGGGTGAGGGGCTGATCAATGACACTTACAAGGTCTTTGTGAAAGGTGCTGACGCTCCGAAATATGTGCTTCAGCGCATCAATAATGCCATTTTTCAGGATGTTGACATGCTGATGGACAATATCAACAAGGTGACAGCCCATCTGCAAGCCAAAAATATCAAGACTCTTCAGTTCCTCGACACCAAAGACGGAAAGAGTTATTATTTCGACGGTGAAAATTACTGGCGTCTGATGGTTTTTGTACCTGATTCTTTGACTTATCAGACCATAAATGCCCAGTTTTCACGCATTGCAGGCAAGTCGTTCGGCGAGTTTGAGTCTGCCTTGGCTGATATGAAAGAGCCTCTCGGCGAGATTATCCCTGATTTCCATAACATAGAATTCCGTTTGAAACAGTTGAGCGATGCAGTGGCCGAAGACCGTGTTGGCCGTGTGAAAGAGGTGCAGTATTATCTGGACGAGATTTTCAAACGTGAAGAGAAAATGACCCTGGGCGAGAGACTTTTTCGTGAAGGCAAGCTGCCTAAACGTGTGTGTCATTGCGATACCAAGGTCAACAATATGCTTTTCGACAAGGATGGCAATGTGCTGTGCATAATCGACCTGGATACTGTGATGCCCAGCTTCGTATTCTCCGATTACGGCGATTTCTTGCGTACTGCCGCCAACACTGGAATGGAAGACGACCCGAATCTCGACAATATCGATTTCAATATGGAGATTTTTGAGGCATTTACCAAGGGTTATCTGGAAGGAACGAAAGCTTTCCTGCTTCCAATTGAAAAAGAGAATCTGCCATACGCCGCCATGCTGTTTCCATACATGCAAACCGTAAGATTCTTAGCCGATTACATCAATGGTGATACCTATTATAAAATAAAATATCCGGAACACAACCTCATCCGCACCAAGGCACAATGGCGGCTGTTCGAGAGGGCAGAGGCTAAGGAGATTGAAATGATGAAGTTTTTGTTCAAATAATCTTGATTAAATAATAATCATTATATTTGCATCAAATTTAAATTCACTAACTATGAAAAGATTGATTTTAACTGTGTTCATGGCAATCACATTTTGCCTGACAGCATGCGCTGACGGAAGACCTATCACTTTCGAACAGCTTCCAGCCAACGCTCAAGCGGTAATTACCCAGAATTTTGTTAAGGAAAGCATTCTGTTCATCACTATGGATTCAGAACTTTTCGGTACAGAGTACGAAGTCAGATTCAACGACGGAAAAGAACTCGATTTCGACGGCAAGGGTAACGTCATCAAAATCGACTACAAGTATGAACGCATTCCGGACGCACTTCTTCCGGCCGAGGTTGTGGCCCAGGTCCAAGCACACTATCCGACAGCTTTTATTGTTGAATGGAAACGCGATGACGGCCAGTGGAAAGCCGAGCTCAGCAACGAACTTGAGCTTGTCTTCAACAAAAAATACCAGCTCGTCGGAATTGATGACTGATTTATTTAAAGGCTAAAAAAAGAAAAGGATAAGAGCAAACTCTTATCCTTTTTTATTAAAGTTGATTTGTAATTATTCAGTAGGAATGTCTTTGTTTACATTCTTCGATCCCACAAGGGCGTAGAACAGCAGGTAAGCCAATCCGGCCACTATCACCCAGTAGCTCTGCATGTAGCCTGTGCCGCCGCAGCCGTCTACTATGGCGTTCATGAGCAGAGGCAGTATGCCGCCGCCGCACACCAGAGTCATAAAGATACCAGAAGCCCTTTCGGTGTATTTGCCCAAGCCCTCGACTGCAAGGTTGAAGATGCCGCCCCACATCACTGAGGTGCAGAGTCCTATCAGCATCAGGAATGCAGCGTTTAAAGGAATGAGTTCCAGACCGAAACCGTTAGAACCGTTGAAGGCAGGTACATGCACCATTTTAGAAGGTCCGAACATACCAAGCAAGGTCAGGATTATGCCCAGGCATGACACTGCTGTCAACATGGTTTTGGCCGAGACTTTGTTGCCTATGATACCGCCAATCAAACGGCCGATGAGCATGAGGAACCAATAGGTCGCTGCCACCGAAGCCGCAACGTCGTCGGCCTGCACATTCGCTCCGAAAATATTCATTTCGGGGTTCTGCAACCATTTGTGCAAGACGTTAGGAACGCCGACTTCCACGCCCACATAGATGAAGATGCCGATTGCGCCCAGCACGAAGTGACGGAAGGCCATAGGACCTTTGCCATCGTTGGTGTTTTGAACCACCGTGCGTTGCTCGTTTTCAGGAATGTCGGTTCTCTTAATCACTATGTAAGCTATGGCGAAGATAGCCAAAGCGGTGTACATCAACGGGAAAACGTCGCTGATTTTAGCTTCCACTATGCTTGGGATAAGCAATCCGGTGATGACGATAACAGCTGTTCCCATCAAGGAATTAAAGCTTCCTCCAATCTGGATAAGCTGGTTGCCTCGGTTGCCGCCGCCACCAAGTTTGTTAAGCATAGGATTGACCACTGTGTTGAGCAGGCACATGCTGAAACCTGCGATAAACGCACCGATCAGGTAGACGAAGAAACTCTCGAAAACACCTGAGAGTGTCTGTATGCCGACGCCTATGAAGCCTACTGTCACAGCTATGAGAGCTGTCTTTTTGTAACCTCTCTTCTGCAGGAGGTTACCGGACGGTATGCCCATCACGGCGTATGCGATGAAGTTGGCAAAAACACCGAGAGTGCCTTGCCAGTTCGGGATGTGGAACTGGTTTTTCAGAATGTCACCCATTGGTGAGGCCAAGTTGGTCACAAACGAAATCATTCCGAAGAGCAAGAACATCACTATGATCGGAATGGTGTAGTTTTTTTTGTTTTCTAATTTTTCTGCCATTTTTCCTTATTTTAGAATGTTGAGAATTTGAATATTATTGTCTGTCGGTATTCTTCACCGGGACGAAGCACTGCGCTTGGGAAATTCGGCTTGTTTGGTGAGTCGGGTAGAGCCTGGCATTCCAAAGCCACGCCTTCGTAGTCACCGTAACTTTTGCCGCACTTGCCTGTTGGACATCCGCTGAGCCAGTTGCCTGTGTACACCTGAATGCCCGGCTGGGTGGAGAACATTTCCACTTTACGTCCTGAAGTCTCCTCTGAAAGCACTGCCGCCGGATGCAACTCGCCCTGCTTGTAGCCGTCAATGACCCAGCAGCTGTCGTAACCCTTGCCGTTCACCAGAGCGTCGAAATTGGCTTTGATGTCTTGACCAATGGGTTTAGGCTCGGTGAAGTCCATTGGAGTGCCTTGTACTGTGGCTATCTCGCCAGTGGTGATGAGCTCTGCGGTGGCCGGCAGGTAGTTGTGTGCAAACAACTTCAGCTTGTGGTCGAGAATGTCGCCATTGCCTTCGCCTTTCAGGTTGAAATAGCTGTGATTGGTGAGGTTGACAACAGTGGGAGCGTCGGTGGTGGCCGAAAGCTCGAGAATTATCTCATTGTTGTCGGTGAGAGTGTAACGGGCCTTAGCCTTGAGCTCACCGGGATAGCCGGCTTCGCCGTTTTTTGAGATGTAAGTAAACTCGACGCCTCCATCAATTTCACGTCCTTCCCAGTATTGGTTGGCGAATCCCTCAGGGCCGCCATGCAGATGATGCTTGCCGTCGCCAGTGTTGATTACGAGCTGGTACTCTTTGCCGTCTATGGTAAAGCGTCCGTTGGCTATGCGGTTGGCGTAGCGTCCGGGCACCTTGCCGGCACAGGGACCGTCGCCAATGTAGTCGGCCAGGTCTTTGTAGCCCAACACCACGTCGGCCATCACACCGTTGCGGTCGGGCACAATCACGGAGGTGATGCCTGCGCCTATGTTGCACAGGCTCACCTTCATGCCTTTGACGTTGGTCAGATTGTAGGTTTGAATATTTTTCATAAATTGTTAATTACCACAATACTTTCGGGTAGACACCCTTGTCGATGAGGTTCTGAATCTTCTTCACCACATCCGGTTTGTCTTCCTTGTATGTCACACCGAACCAAACTGCATCGCTTGACAACACTTTGAGTTTGGCCTTTTTGTCGTTGATAAGGTTGTTGACCATCAGAGGGATGTAGAACTCCGCCTTGATGTTGGTCTGTGCCGGACCGTCGAGGAAGGTCTTGAAACCGTCTTCCAGATAGCCGAGGAAATCGGGCGTAAATCCGAAGAAGTTCATGGATACCAGGGTGTCGAGTGGGAGAGGATGCTCACCTGTCTCATCGGTGTATGCGGCACCTCCGGCTGTCTTGGCTATGGATGTGCGCTCCACTATGGTCTGCAGGTAGTTGCATCTGTTGGAGGTGCACACACCGCGCGACACTGTGCCGAAGTCTGACAGGGTGTTCTGCAACTTGTAGGCCACCATTGAATAGGCGCCTTTCTTGCCTTCGCATTCCATGAGGTATTTTGCCATCACTTCGAAGGCTTCCTTGCCATAAAAGTCGTCGGCATTGATCACTGCGAACGGCTCCTTGATGACGTTGGCGGCCATCAGTACGGCGTGACCTGTACCCCAAGGTTTAACACGGCCTTCCGGCACGGTGTAACCCTTAGGCAGGCATTCCAGACCCTGGTAGACATATTCCACCGGCATGCCGAACTTGGCGCTGCTGTTCACTTTCTCGAATGCTTCAGCAAAATCTTTTCTGATTACGAAGACTACTTTTCCGAATCCGGCGCGCTTGGCGTCGAAGATTGAATAATCCAGAATGGCTTCGTTGTTGGGACCTACTCCGTCCATCTGCTTGAGGGCTCCGTATCTGGAACCCATTCCTGCTGCTAATACTAATAATGTTGGCTTCATATTATTATACTTTAATTTTAAACTTCAAACTAATCTATCCTACGTGCTCCATCGGAAATGACCACGTCGTAAACCTTGGGCTCGTAGCCGAATTTCTTGGAGAACTGTTCCTTGGCTGTAGCTATGAACTTGTCGTAAAGACCTTCTTTCACAAGATTGATGGTGCAGCCTCCGAAGCCGCCGCCCATAACGCGTGAGCCTGTTACTCCGCACTGCTTGGCTAAGTCGTTGAGGAAGTCGAGCTCGTCGCAACTTACCTCGTATTCCTTGCTCATGCCGTAGTGAGTGCCGTACATACGCTCGCCCACTGTGGCATAGTCGCCTTTGCCCAGGGCGTCGCATACGTCCAGAACACGTTGCTTCTCGCCAATCACATATTTGGCGCGCATGTAGTCTTCCTCAGGGATTTCGTTCTTCACTTCTTCAAGCATGGCCATGCTGGCGTCGCTGAGATATTTAACCTCTGGGTGACGCTTGGCTATGTGCGCGCAGGCGTTCTCGCAGGACTCGCGGCGTTTGTTGTATGCCGACGATGCCAGTTCGTGTTTAACTATGGTATCCAGCAACACCAACTTATAGCCTTTGGGGTCGAAGGGGAAATATTCAAACTCCATGGTGGCGCAGTTGAGGCGCATCAGATGGCCTTTCTTGCCGAACAATGAGGCGAACTGATCCATTATGCCGCATTTCACACCTACGTAGTTGTGTTCGGTCATCTGTCCGATGCGGGCCAGTTCGAACTTGTCTATACCCAAATGGAACAAGTCATTGAGAGCAAAGGCGTATGTGCTCTCCAGAGCCGCCGACGAAGACATTCCCGCTCCAATCGGCACATCACCGGCAAACACTGTGTCGAAGCCGCCTATAGTATAGCCGCGCTTCTGTATCTCACGGCATACGCCGAAGATGTATTTCGACCAATGCTGTTCTCCCTCCAAATCCTCCTGGTCTATTCTAAACTCCCTGAGGTTTTCCTTGTCGATGGAGTAGGCTCGCACTGTGTTTGTGCCATTCAGATGTATGCAAGCCACAACGCTTTTGTCTATGGCACCCGGGAACACAAAGCCTCCGTTGTAGTCGGTGTGTTCGCCAATCAGATTGATGCGGCCCGGCGAGGCATATACGCTATAGTTGTCGCCAAACAGCGTCTTGAACTTGTTTTTGATTTGATTTATATCCATAATTACTTCTTAATCAATGATTTAACGCTTGTGCCGTTTTCGCCTTTCATTTCGATGAAATACATGCCTTCCTCCAGTTGTGAAAGGTCAATGACGGCCTCCTTATTATTAATGGTCATCTCCATCACTTTCACTGAAAGCAGGTTGTAGACGCTGATGTGACTGATGGTCTCCTCAGACTTGACTGTCAGCAGGTCGCTGACAGGGTTAGGATAGATCTCGGAGGCCAAAGGCATCTCGTTGACCACATCCAGAGTGTCGGTGACCACCACCTTTACATTGTCGATGAACCAAGAATATGACAAAACGTCCATGGCCTCGTTGTATCCGCGGAATCTGAGACGGATGTTGCCTCCTTGGTATTGTGACAGGTTGATGCTGACCGGTTCCTGATAGTTGTTGAGGTATTGCGGTTGGTTGACTGCATCCCAAAGGGTTGTCCAAGTGCCGGTGTTGGTGTTGAGCACGTCCACCTGATAGTGGTCGTGATATTCGGCTACGCCGTATTGGCAGGAAGTTTCGAATGTCAACACTGTAGGACGGTTGATAGGCATCAAAGGAGTTACCAAAGCCTCGTCCTGCGGGCCCCATTCCTCGCTTGAATCCCATTCAAGAGCGGCCTGTTTGGTGCCTTGCGGAGGTGTGACATAGTATTCGTTGCCCCACCAGTCTGAAGCCCAGACAGCGCTGCTTTTGAACCATGTGAACCAGCTCATGTTGATAGACTCAACGCTCCAGCCTGTAGGCGGGAAGTGGTCGCCCTCGAAGCCTTCGAGAAGTATAGGAGCCTGCCAATCCCAATGGATAGGCATAGGATCTGAATCGGCTGAGTTGCCGAGATCGTCGACCAGATGGAATACTATTGAACCTGCTGTGTGGTTCGGCTTTGCGGGCAGGGTGGCCTCGTAGTTGTAGCTAGCTTTTGCCACCTTGTAGAATGTAACATCTGTATCCTGTCCGTTGATGGTGTATGTAGCCTGAATATGAATTGGCATGCCTGACTCGTCGTAGACTTTCAGTCTCAGTGGCATTTCGGTGTCGGCATAGGTCTGAGTTCCATCCAATGAAACCACTGTAGGCGGGTTGTTGTCGACCGATGAGTTGTTGATGAAGATGTCGTCTATGCAGAGGTTCCAGCCGTAGCCGCTGACACCTTCTATGATGATGAAGCCGTAGCCTTCAGGGCTGTTGAAGGTGTAGTCATACTCGTACCAGTCGCTTACGTCGCCAACCACAGGCTCCAGCATGGTGTTGCGGTGTACTGTTCCGAGCAGGGTGCCGTCGGCTGTGTTGGTGGTAGGTGAGTAGTAAACGTTGATCCTGTCAGGACCCATGATATTGTTGTTGTAGTTACGGTAAATCCAGTAACGCACGGTGTTGCCTGTAGGGCTGAGCTGCATCTTCGGAGAAACCAGTTTGCAGGTGCCGCCTGCCGGGTTGGTGTAGCAGTAATAACGTGCCATGGCGGCTCCGTCGTTATGAGGAGTGCATGCAGGCCAGTCGTTGGAAGTGCGGCGGTCGAAGACGTAAGTGCCGACAGTAGCCACGTTCTGCCATCCCGTTGGAGGGAAGGTAGTGCTTTCGAAGCTTTCCATATATGGGAAACTGTTAATAGGCTCTATGGCTGTGATAGTGAAGTCGGCCGACTGTGTCGGGGCTGAGTGGGACGAAGTCACGTCAAAGGTGGCGTGCAAGGTCTGGTTGTTGGTCAGGTTCATAGGCAGAGTGGCTTTGGCTACCAACTCAACCGAAGTGTTGTAAGGCAATGACACCTGGCTTACCTGTGAGCCGTTTTGGTAAAACTCTATAGGCAGTGAGCTGGTGTTGCTGAACTGGTATGTGTCCTGCTGCTCGCCTGTGTTGCTGAGCAAGAAGCGCAGATAAGCCGATTCTCCGAAGTAAACCGTTGTGTCGGCGGTAAGCTGTTCCACATTGAAGTAGTACTGGGCTGTCTGTTCGATAATGACATCGTCAATCGACAGATACCAAGGAGAGTTGGTTGCCACGCTGTGGAATCCCACGTAGAAGTTGCCAGTGCTTGTGGCCTGAAATACAGCCGAGGTCTGCTCGTATTCTTCGTTGTCAACAATGAAATCAGGCACCACTGTGACGGTCATGGCTGAAGGGTTGGCGCTGGCACCGGCTTTCACTTCGAGGTTGAAGTGGTCGACATGCCAGGTTGAATACCAGAACGAAACACGGTAGTAGTTGCCTGCTGTAACGTTGATTTGCTTGTAAATCCAAACGTCGGTGTTATAAGTGGCATACATGTACCAGTCGCCTGTGTGAGGCTTCCTGCCACGGGCTTCGTTGTCGTCGGGTATGGTGATTCCGGCTTTCCAGCCATTGTCACTGCAAATCCAGCCGACAGGAGCCTGGCCGACAGTGTTGCCTGTCTCAAATCCTTCTTCCACAATGACTTGCGAAAACGCCATAGTGGTCAAAACCAATGCTAAAATCGTCAAGTAAAACTTTTTCATATTTCTAATTTTTTAAATTAATTTCATTATTTATTCAGTTCTTTGAGTCTTCTGTTTGCATACTGGTTGCCTTGTCCCGCCGCTTTCCTATACCATTTTATGGCCTCTTGCTTGTTTCTCTTGACTCCAATACCATTTTCGTAGCATTTCCCAACATTAGCTATACCGTAGTCACTGCCCAATTCGGCTGATTTCATATAATACTCAAATGCCTTTTTCTTGTCTTTCTTTACACCTGTGCCTTTCTCATAAAACGATCCTAAGTTGTTGTAAGATGGTGCAAAATCCTGTTCCGCCGCCTTCATATAAAATTCGTATGCTTTTTTATAGTCGCGTTGAACACCGTTGCCATTATCGTAGCAATATCCCAACATGTGTAAACCTCTTGCGTTATTTTGGCGGACCGCTTTTTCATACCACTTAACGGCTTCTTCATAACTATGATTTATGCCATAATTAAAGCCATAATAAAGGTCTCCGATACTTGCATCAGCTTCAGCATAGCCCATGTCAGAAGCTTTTAAATACCAATTGAGTGCTTCTTTTTTATCTTGTTCTACACCCTTTCCGTAATCATAATGATAGCCAATATTATAACAGGCGACCATATTACCCTGATCCGCGGCCATTTTATCCCATTTAAACGCTTCTTTTACGTCTTTTTTCACTCCCAAACCTTCTGCATAACAATAACCCAAATGATGTTGCGATTCGGCATAACCTCTTTCGGCGGCATAACGGTATAGTTTTACGGCCTCTTCTTTGTCCTCATTGACACATTGTCCATAGAAATACCAGCCGCCCAACGTGTTTTTGGCAGGCAAGAATCCTTGGTCGGCGGCTTTTTTCAACCAAGTCAGCGCTTCGTCGCATTTTCCCATTTCTTTATATGACGTGGCTAAATTCAGCATCGCGACCTCACTGTTTTGGTCGGCGGCTCTCTGGTACCATTCTATTTTTTCGTTGCCTTTGCAGAAAACTGCTCCGTATAGGTTTTGAGCTCCGGCCAATCCCTGATCCATAGCCAATTGGCACCATCTCAGACTCTCCAGTGAGTCCTTTTGCACGCCCTGCCCGTAATAATAACAATGTGAAAGGTTGATCTGGCCCGTGGCGTTACCTTGCTCAGCCGATGCTCTGAACCATTGGACGGCCTTCTCATAGTCTTGCTCAACGCCTTTGCCTGTGTAATAACAGGCTCCGAGGTTGTTCTGCGCTGCAGCGTCGCTGTCTTTTACCGCCTCTTGAAACACTGTGATTGACTCGCCGAAATCAACTGTGGTCTGATATTCAATGGCAGTGGCTTCTGTAAGTGGATACAAGCCTACATATTGTCCGTAATAATAAAGTTCCTCATAGTCCTTGGCAATGCGGACGGTGAGTCCCAGCTTGTCTTTCACGTCGCCTTGACCGTATTTGTTTGTCAATGTGAGTTCATATCCTTTTTTGCCTTTCATGGAAATCGGGAAATAAAACTCCGTAGAGCTGAAATCGGGATGAGAAATCTTCAGGTAAGAGGCGTAATAACTGATATAAAGCCAAACTTCACCAACCTTATTTTCAACCAGAATATAAGTCTGCGCGTCTCCTTGGAAGAGCAGTCTGGCACGTTGCTGTTCGTTGATGTTTTCAGTCTTAATCTTTATAACAGAGAATGGCTTGTCGTTGTCATCATATTGATAATCAGGATCGTCGTTGATGTTTACAAAGCCGACGACCTCCTTGAACGAGCCCGGTTTCACTTCAAGTTGCGACAATGCCGGAATCGTCAAAAGCAATGCTGTGATGAGGATAAAGACCTTTTTCAAAATATATTTTGTGTTTTAACATCGCAAAGATATAAAATAGTTTGTAATTTTGTATCATGAAATATAATATTTTAACAATAATAACATTGGCTTTGTTTTCATGCACAAAAGCCCCCGAACCGCTGTATCCCTTGCCCACAGCCGAGCAGTTGGAGTGGCAGAAACTGGAGACATACGCTTTCATACATTTCGGCCTGAACACCTTCAACGACATGGAATGGGGTTATGGCGACAGTCAGGCCGTCACTTTCAATCCGACCGACCTTGACTGCGACCAATGGGCTGCAACGCTTAAGAAAGCAGGCATGAAAGGCGTGATTCTCACCGCCAAACATCACGACGGATTTTGCCTTTGGCCAACAAAATCAACGGATTACAATATCTCTAAATCACCTTATAAAAATGGGGAAGGGGACCTGGTTAAAGAGCTTTCCGACGCTTGCCGCAAATATGGTTTGAAATTCGGCATATATTGTTCGCCATGGGATAGAAACAACGCCCGCTATGCTTATCCGGAGTATGTTGAAACCTATCATCAACAGATTCAGGAACTGACAAGCAATTATGGTCCATTGTTTGAGTTCTGGTTTGATGGCGCCAACGGTGGCAACGGCTACTATGGCGGCGCAAACGAGACGCGCTCTATCGACCCGGACAACTACTATGATTATCAGCGTGCTAAAGACACTGTGCTGGCCCGTAACCCTCGAGCCATGATATTCGGCGGACCTTACCAGACCGTACGCTGGATAGGCAACGAGAAAGGCTGGGCTGGAGAGACCGACTGGTGCAATGCACCTCAGA
The DNA here is from genome assembly GCA_016282015.1 of Bacteroidales bacterium. Taxonomy (GTDB): domain Bacteria; phylum Bacteroidota; class Bacteroidia; order Bacteroidales; family F082; genus Limimorpha. The sequence goes on along the minus strand of JAEEJS010000055.1, from coordinate 129,458 downwards.
TTACAAGTGAGACAAACTGGAAGGTCAACACTTACGGTTGTGAGAATGGCACTGAATGGTTGCCGGCTGAGGTTGATGTTTCGATACGTCCGGGTTGGTTCTATCACAAAAGCGAAGACTCGAAAGTGAAAACCGTTGATGAGCTTTGCGACATATATTATAAAAGTGTGGGCCGCAACGCCAATCTGCTGCTGAATTTCCCGGTTGCCCTCAACGGCAGGATACATCCGATTGACTCGGCAAATGCCGTGGGCTTTTATCAGAAGATTTCCAATGAATTGAGCTGCAATGTGTTGGCTGGCTCCAAGGTGAAAGCCGACAACGAGCGCGGCAGCCGCTATTCGGCTGAAAAAACCATAGACGGCAATCCTGAGACTTATTGGGCCACAGCCGACGACTATCCTTACGGAACCATTTCATTCACAATGGAAAAGCCTGTAACTGTCTCCCGGGTGATGATACAGGAATATGTTAAGCTTGGCCAGAGGGTAAAGGAATTTTATTTGGAAGGTGAGAGAGACGGCAACTGGTTTAGGATTAGACCTGATGACACTTTGACAACCGTGGGCTACAAGCGCATAGTGCGTTTCAATCCTGTTGAATTGGATAAGCTTATAGTTTATTTTGAAGAAAGTCGCGGGCCTTTGTGTATCAGCAATATAGAAGCTTATTGATGGCTTCAACCTGTGGTCTTACCTCTTTGATTCCGTCGTTGTAAATCACGAAGTCGGCTTTGGAAATCTTGGTTTCTTCGCCCATTTGAAGCCGCATTCTCGATCTGACATTCTCCTCGCTACAGTCGTCACGCTGCATTGTGCGTTTTAAGCGCACTTCTTCCGGAGCGGAAACGAAGATGATTTTGTCGAAATATTTGATGTAACTCTTCTCGAAAAGTATGGCCGACTCGTATAGCACGTAAGGCGACTGCTGCTGATCGCACCATTGGTCAAAACGTCGGTTCAAGGCAGGGTAGAGCACCGATTCAATGAATTGCATGGCCTCCTCGTTCTTGAACAGATGATAGGAGAGGAGCTTGCGGTTCAAACTGCCGTCCTCAAAATAAACCTCTTGACCGAAACGCTTGATTATCAAATCTTTTACAGAGGGAATCAAATAAAGTTTCTTGGTTTCATCGTCCGAATAGAATACCGGTATGCCCAGGCTTTCGAACATTTTGCATACATAGCTCTTGCCGCTGCCAATGTTGCCGGTGATTCCGATTCTTTTCATTACTGAACTACTATGTATTCAACCTCGTCGGGCTCTATTCCCAAAATTTGGGTGTTGTTCGGCGCAAGTTCGAGTATGACTGGCAACTTGTCGCTGCTGTATATGTCGTCGGGGTCGATGGTAGCTTTGAACGACATCTCGTTGATGATGGCATAGTCTTTCAAGGCCACTATGTATTTGATTTTAACCTTGTTCGGATATAGATGCATTTTTATGCCGCTTGGCAGGCTGATGGGCATCTCTATCTCTGCTTCGGTGAATTTTTCGACATTTACAAGTACTTGAACTTCGCTTATATCGCATTGTATGTCGCCCTTGAGCTCGATTTTTGCTTTGGTTTCAATGTTTTGGCGTACGTTCTTGCGGGTTATCATCTCGGTGTGAAGCACATTGACGTTCTCAATGTCTACTGCGGCACCGTATATGGTGGCTGAGTCGGGGAATGACACCGGCTCACCGTAGTAGTTGTACTGCCTATCGAACAATATGCTTGTCTGCGGCACTATCTTGACCCGCTTGGCAGCCAGCTTGCTCATTACGAAATACAGATTCTCGTCACCCAGGCTTACTTCGTTTATGTTGCAAACAAAAAAGTCGGCTATGGCTTCCTGAAGGTACCTGCTGTTGTATGAGAATGTTTCAAAATTTGACTTTTTGTAATTGATGTCGTTGAGCGAAATGTCTACCTTCCGCTGCTCTTTGCCCCTGAAATAGTATGGGAGCAGTTTAAATCCCGTCGTAGTAACTGTGGCATCCACGCTGTAGTTGGAGTTGGGGATGATGTGGTCGGCGGGAACGTTGATGTAATGAATGGCAAAAGGCTCTGTCACGGTGTAGGTATTGGACAATTTTATGATAAACCATAAAAAAGCCGCTATCACGGTGAATATAATCACACCGCTAAAAACCCTGATACCATGTGATTTTGAGTCTTCTGCCATTCGATTAAGGTTTTGCTTTTAAGTAAAATTACCTAGCCGCTGCCGGATTGGCTACCACTGCCGATTTCTCGATCTCGATTTTCACGTTGCTGTCGACTGAAATGATGAGAGTGGTTTCTTTCACTTCTTCAATCTTGCCGTGAATTCCGCCTATGGTGACGACCTTGTCGCCCTTCTGAAGAGCCTCGCGGAATTTCTGTTCCTCTTTCTGTTTCTTGTTCTGAGGACGGATGAAGAACAGCCAGAATACGACGAAAATCAAAACGATCATAATGATTCCCGAGTAACCGCCGCCTTGCTGCTGACCTTGAGCGGCCTGAAGTAAAAACATGTTTAATGCGTTCATATTAAAGTATTTAATGATTTAAAAATTGTCGACTGTTTGCACTAGGGCTTTGAATTTGAGAATGGTCTCCGAAGGGTTGGTGTTGGCCTTCACTATGACGCGCTTGTACTGGAAGCCTTTGTGGCCTTTGCTGTCGTAGGTGATGCTGATGCCGCCTTCACCGCCCGGTTCGATGGGTTTTCTGGGGAACTTGATGTCGGTGCAGCCGCAGGTTTTCTCCACTGCCGAGATGATGAGGTCGGCGTCGCCTGTGTTCTTGAATTTGTATGTGTAAGACACCTGCTCGCCCTGTATCATCTTGCCGAAATCGTGTTCCAAAGTGTTGAACTCAATCTTGGGTTCAGTCTGATTGCTGCCTTTGGTGGCCGAAGCCGGATTGTTCACCAGTCCGGTATTTAGCTTGCTGTCGTTGCTGCCGCAAGACACCATCAAAAATGCAATCAATAATGGTAAAAATATCTTTTTCATTTTCAATTAACTTTCAACTATTAATTTTCAACAACTCAAAACTATCTCCCTGAGTTCCAAATCATCACCGATCCCTGATACCTGTAATTGTTAGTGTATCCCTTGCAATCCAAAACATAGAAATATGTTCCGTCGGGGAGTTTGCCTCCGTCCCAGTCGTTCTTGTAGTCGCTCGATTCATATACAGTGCGTCCCCATCTGTTGAACACCGTCAACTTGGCGCTGAGGAAATACTTGCTCAAATCATTGATAGGCTCGCCAGTGTCGTAACCAATCTGGAAATAATCGTTATGTCCGTCGCCGTTTGGTGTGAAGATGTTCGGTATCTTAAGCTTTACCGGCAATACCTGTATAGCCTTGGTGTATGTGCTGTCGCAACCCTGGTCGCTGGTGGCTATGAGCTTGGTGACGGGGTGTTCGTTTTCGGTCTCTTCGTAAATAATTCTTGGAGTGGCTTCGGTGTAAGTCTCCTCGTGGTTTTCAAACTCCCAGTAGAAATTGGATATTTCGATCAAGGTGTCGTGGCCGTCGTACACTGTGTCGTTGTTGGTGAACGACCAGGTCACGTATGGGTTGTCCAGATAAACAGTGTCGGCCGGGTCAGAGTATAACAGAATGTTTGGGTTTGGATAAGCTTTCAGACGGGCTGTTGCTGTCTGTGAGCAGCCGTACTCGTTGGTGACCGTTATGTTGTAATCTGTATAAGCGCAGAGGTTGGTGGCCAGCTGAGGGTCGGCATAATACTGACTGTATGGGGTGTCCCACTCGTAAACGAAGTTGGTGTAGCCGCCTCCTGAAGCTGTGGCTTTCATCTTGCCTGTCTTGCCATTGTCGGCCGATCTGTCGGAGCAAGTCAGGGCGATTTGCTGGCAGGTGATGTCGAAAGCCGGTCTCATGGTGATTGTGATGGTCGGGTCGGGACTGCAAATCACGGCGCCTGTCTCGGTGTTAGTTACGTGGAGGCTGTAAAGGGCGTTGTTTTCGGTAATCTCCACTATGACGTAAACTTCGTTGTGCTGGTAGTCGTAGTAGTGCTCAACGACCTGGTTGTTGTGCTTCCACTCGTAGGTATAGTTGGTGTTAAGGTCTGCCGACAGGCGGATGTTGTCCTTGTAGCATACGGGCATTACGAGACCTTCTTCCGGACGAATCTCACATTGGGCTTTTATCTCGTTGAGCGAGAATAAGATAAAGATTGCTAAAGCAATAAACTTATATGAGTTTTTCAAAACTTTCATTTTCTGAACTTTAAACCGCAAAAATAATAAAATTCTTTTAATTAATGTGGAAATATTGAAAATATTGTGCATTTTAGCCCAAAACCATTGTATGACAAAATGGCGGTATATATGTCAAAATGACCGATTAAGGCCTTTGGATTGGTTTTTGATTTCGCTTGGACAAACGAAAGAAAGGAGTAACAAATATATGGGAAACAATCAATTTAACAATCAACAGAACGGACAGCAGGACAGGGCTTTGGACCGTTTCGCCCGAAACCTCAACGAGTTGGCCGAAAAAGGCAAGCTCGACCCGGTAATCGGCCGTGATGAGGAGATACGCCGTGTGCTTCAGATTCTGTCGAGACGTACCAAGAACAATCCTATCCTGATAGGTGAGCCTGGTGTGGGTAAGACAGCTATAGCTGAAGGTCTGGCGCAGCGTATCGTTAGCGGCGACGTGCCTGAGAACCTGAAGTCGCGTAAGGTTTACTCGCTCGACATGGGTGCCCTTATCGCAGGCGCAATGTATAAAGGTGAGTTTGAGGAACGTCTGAAATCGGTTATCAAGGAGGTGGTGGAGAGCAACGGCGAGGTGATACTGTTCATAGACGAGATTCACACTCTGGTGGGCGCTGGCGGTGGCGAGGGTGCTATGGACGCGGCTAACATACTCAAGCCGGCTTTGGCTCGTGGTGAACTGCGTGCCATAGGCGCAACCACACTCAACGAATACCAGAAGTATTTCGAGAAGGATAAGGCTTTGGAGCGTAGGTTCCAGATAGTGATGATAGACGAGCCTGACGAGCAGTCGGCAATATCCATCTTGAGAGGTTTGAAGGAAAAATACGAAACTCACCATCAGGTTCGTATACTCGACGAGGCTATCATAGCCGCTGTCGACCTCTCTATACGTTACATCTCCGACAGGTTCCTGCCAGATAAGGCTATTGACTTGATAGATGAGGCTGCTTCACGTCTGCGTCTGCAGATAAACTCGGTGCCTGAGGAGCTTGAGGATGTGCAGCGTAAGATTCGTCAGCTGGAAATCGAGCGCGAGGCCATCAAGCGCGAGAACGACAAGAAGAAGGTTGAAGAGCTTACCAAGACCATCAACGAGTTAGACAAGCAACGCCAGGATATTCGCATGCGTTGGGAGACAGAGCGTGGCTTTGTGGAGAAGATTCAGAAAGAGAAACAGAACATCGAGAACTACAAATACCAGGCTTCGGTGGCCGAGCGCGAAGGCAACTACGGCAAGGTGGCCGAGCTGCGTTACGGTAAGATAACCGAGGCTGAGGCAGCCATTGCAAAAGCCAAGGAACAGCTTATCAAGGTGCAGGGCGACAAACCTCTGGTCGACGAGGAGGTCTCAGCCGACGATGTGGCTGAAATCGTATCACGTTGGACAGGCATACCGGTGCACAAGATGATGCAGAGCGAACGCGACAAGCTGCTCAACCTCGAGACCGAGCTGCACAAACGTGTGGTGGGGCAGGAGGAAGCAATAGCCGCTGTGTCTGACGCTATCAGACGGAGCCGTGCAGGTTTGCAGGATGCCAAACGTCCTATAGGCTCGTTCATCTTCCTGGGTACCACAGGCGTGGGTAAGACCGAGCTGGCAAAGGCTTTGGCCGAGTTCCTGTTCGACAACGAGAACAATATGGTGCGTATCGACATGTCGGAATATCAGGAGCGTCATACAGTGTCGCGTCTGATAGGAGCGCCTCCAGGATATGTGGGCTACGAAGAGAGCGGCCAGCTCACTGAGGCTGTGCGTCGTAAGCCATATTCGGTGGTGCTTCTCGACGAGATCGAAAAGGCTCATCCTGACGTGTTCAACATCCTGTTGCAGGTGCTCGACGATGGCCGTCTGACCGACAACAAGGGCCGTCTGGTCGACTTCAAGAACACCATAATTATAATGACGTCCAATGTGCCGGAGGAAGACCTGCGGAGTCATTTCCGTCCGGAGTTCCTGAACCGTATTGACGACATTATAGTGTTCAAGCAGCTCACCGAAGACCAGATTGTCAAGGTGGTGGCAATGCAGTTCAACCATGTCAAGGATATGCTTAAGGCTAACGGCATAGACATCGACATGACCGACAAGGCAATGCAATACATTGGCAAGATAAGCTACGACCCACAATACGGCGCCCGTCCTGTCAAACGTATGATGCAGCGTGAAATGCTCAACGAGCTCTCGCGCATGATCATCGCCGACAAGGTCAACAAGGATAAGCCGATTACGGTCGATTACGACGGAAACGGTTTGGTGTTTAGAAATTAGCCATTAGCCGTTAGGGACGGACTGCGTCCGTCTGAATTTAAAAACATCCATGGTTTTTAATAAGCTGTGGATGTTTTTTTATAAAAAATTATCAAAAAAATGTTGATTATTAAAAATTTATGTATTTTTGCAGTGAATAAACCGCAAATTTTGCGGTTAATAAGCCGCATGAATTATGTATATATATGAATCACAAACATGGCCAAACTTCGTTTGGGATAAAGATAAGATAAACGCATTGTTGAACGAGGTGTGCAAGGCTGCCGGATTTTTATCTGGCCGCTTAAGTAGTTTTGGCTTTGACAAACAACAGCTTGCAGTAGTAGAAACATTGACTCGCGATGTTGTGGATTCGTCCGAAATTGAGGGCGTTGTTCTGAATACTGATCAGGTTCGCTCATCTGTGGCGCGCCGTTTGGGCGTTCAGATAACAAAAGAGGCTGAGCCGTCGCATTATATCGAAGGTGTTGTTGAGATGATGCTCGACGCTACTGTAAATTTTTCAAGACCTTTGAATGATGAACGATTGTTTGGATGGCATGCAGCGTTATTTCCAACTGGGCATAGTGGTCATCAGCCTATTGATGTCGCTCAGTATCGAAAAGGTGGAATGTCTGTGATTTCAGGGATGTTAGGACGCGAGAAAGTGCATTATCGTGCACCGGAAGCTGAACTTGTACCCCAAATGATGGCTGAATTTATAGAATGGTATAATTCAAAAGATACTCCCAATAACTATTTGAAATCGGCTATCGCGCATCTTTGGTTTGTGTGCATACATCCTTTTGACGACGGCAACGGTCGAATTGCTCGGGCTATCTCTGATATGGCATTGTCGCAGGCTGATAACAGTCAGATGCGGTATTTCAGCATGTCACGCCAGATAAATCTTGAAAAGAAGAAGTACTATGCCGCTTTGGAGCATATTCAGAATAGTGATGGTGATATTACAGATTGGCTCGAGTGGTATTTTGGATGCATGAAACGCTCTGTTGAATCGTCAGATAAAGCGGTGTCGTTGGTTCTGGCAAAAGCTATATTCTGGCAAAGACATGCTGATGTTCCGTTAAATGACAGACAAGTTAAGGTTTTAAACTTATATCTTGACGGATACGATGGCAAGCTAACAGCTAAAAACTGGAGCAAAGAGGCAAACGTATCGCTCGACACGGCAGCTCGTGACATCCAAGATCTTGTTGAAAAAGGTCTGATTGAGGCTGTAGAAGGCAAGGTGAGAAACGTGGAGTATGTGATGAAATAGAGAAGTTATACAATCACTCCCGTCATTTCGACCGAAGCCGTTAGGCGTAGCGGAGACCTGAGCGAAGCGAAAGCATTAACCGCAGGTTAATAAATCTCAAACATTAAACATCCATGGTTTAAAACTGTGGATGTTTTTTTTATGAAATCTCTAGACATTTTGGAAAAAATGTTGTATATTTGCACCATGTTTTCTAACACTAAAAATTTAAATTTATGAAAGAAGATAAGATTGTTATTTATCAGACTGAAGACGGGCAAACACAGATTGATGTTCGCTTGGAGAAAGAGACTGTATGGTTGACAACTGCACAAATGTCTTTGCTTTTTGACCGAGAAGAGTCAAATATTAGACGTCATGTAATTAATGTTTTTAAAGAAGGAGAATTGGAGAGGGATAATAACGTGCAAAAAATACACGTTAATGGTGTGAAAAAGCCTGTTCCTATATATAACCTTGATGTGATAATATCTGTTGGCTACAGAGTAAAGAGCAAAAGCGGCACAGCTTTCCGTATTTGGGCTAGAAATGTCATAAAAGATTATTTATTGAAAGGATATGCTGTCAATCAGCGATTACATAGCAAACAAATTGCCGAATTGCGTCAACTTGTTCAGATGGTTGGTCGCATTTCTTTGGTTCCTCAACAACAATGGCATTCTTTATCGCGAAGACGGCTCAAAGCGTCTTGCCGATAACACTCTTGTAGCGCTAACTCTCATGATTGCAGAAAGCAAACCAGAGGAAAAGGATGTTATGGTGAAAGTGGTGGTGAATCTGATAAATCAGAAGAACTGATATTCTATTTATAAGTGAGAGATTTATTTGCTATTTTTGCGCAAAAATAATGTTAAACTTCGCTGCGATAGATTTCGAAACCGCCAACTGCGAGCCTACAAGTGTCTGCAGCGTGGGAATCGTCGTGGTTCGTGACGGAGTGTTCACTGACAGCTTTTATTCACTGATTCAGCCGGAGCCGAATTACTATAATTATTGGAACACTCAAGTACATGGATTAACTCAGAGAGATACCGAGGATGCTTTGGTATTTCCTTATGTTTGGGAGAAGATAGAGCCTCTCATTGAGGGCTTGCCGCTAGTTGCGCATAACAGTCCGTTTGACGAGGGCTGCCTGAAAGCTGTTTTCCGTTGTTATCAGATGGATTACCCTGATTATCAGTTCTTTTGCACTTGCCGCGCTTCGCGAAAACATTTCGGTAAACTGCTTCCAAACCATCAGCTTCATACTGTGGCCGAAGCCTGCGGTTATCATTTAGAAAACCATCATCATGCTTTAGCAGATGCAGAAGCTTGCGCTTGGATAGCGAGGGAAATTTTATAATTTTTTTAAAAAAAGTTTTAGGTATCAAAAATAATTCCTATATTTGCATCGGAATTATAAAATTGAAATTTATGCCTGAAATTTTTAGATTTTATGGGTTCTCGTTCTTCTTTTATTCAAGAGAACACGAACCAATTCACGTTCACGTTGAAGGTAACGGCGGTTTTGCAAAATTTGATTGGGATGGTCAGAATTTTGTTTTAAAAGAACAACACTGCATCAAGGCAAGAGATTTGAAGAGAATAACAGAGGTGATAGATGCAAACAAAGACTTGATAGTCAAGTTCTGGAATGAAAAATTCGGTAACGAAGATGAAAATAACGAAGATCTGGTTCGATGATGAGCATCTCGTCGGAGAAGATGAAGATGGTAATGTGTACAAGCAATCGCTTCTGTGGTATCAGAAACTGAAAGATGCCTCAGATGAGAAGAGAAAAGCGTTCTCTTTCGGTTTCGATGGTATCCATTGGCGAAATCTCGATGTTGATGTCAGCTTCGAGAGCTTCCTATATGAAGATGCTGAACCATCAACATTTCAAAGGTTTTTCCTTATTCATAAAGAAATTAATGTTACAGAATTTGCGAAAATTGCAGGAATTAATGCGACTTTGCTAAGAAACTATATTAATGGTTTCAAAAAACCGTCAAAAGAACGCGAAAAAGAGATTTTGGAGAAAATCCATGAAATAGGGAAACAATTCACGGAAACAACTTTCTAACTTTCAACTTTCCAACTACTCTAAACTCTACACTCTCAACTCTAAACTAAAAAAGCACCGCTCTCACGGTGCTTTTTTGTTGTTAACGACTATAGCCTAAAGTCTAACGACTAGAGACTAAAGACTAATTAAGCTTCTGTTGCTGGGGCTTCTTCAGCTGCTGGAGCCTCTTCTGCTGGGGCTTCCTCTGCGTTTTCAGCATTCTCAGCTGCTGCCTCTGCTGCTGCGGCTGCTGCCTGAGCTGCGAGTTCAGCTTTCTTCTTGGCGATCTCTTCAGCGCGAGCTGCGTTGATCTTGCTTTCAGCTTCGATTCTAGCCTTGTTTTCAGCTCTGTTCTTGTCGGCTTTAGCCTTGATTTCGCTAGCTAACTTGGCTTCTTTTTCTTTCATCCATGTCTGGAATTTGACCTCAGCCTGTTCAGCTGTCATAGCGCCCTTCTGAACACCGATCATGAGGTGCTTCTTGAGCATGACACCCTTCTTTGAAAGGATTGAACGAACTGTGTCGGTTGGCTGAGCACCCTTGTTGACCCATTCAAGAGCCTTGTCGAAGTTAAGGTTGATCTCAGCAGGAACTGTTACAGGATTGTAAGTTCCGATTTTTTCAATAAATCTACCATCACGAGGTGCACGACCGTCTGCAATTACAATGTGATAGAAAGGCTGACCCTTTTTACCATGTCTCTGTAATCTGATTTTTGCTGGCATAAAAGTACTTTTTTAATTGATTTATAATAATTTAACTTAAACCTACCCGAGGTTTGCGGGTGCAAAAGTACAAAAAATTTCAACATCAAAAACATTTTGGTAAAAATATTTATATAAATCTTTGATTCTCAAATCATTTAAAAATTTTCAAAATCAATGACAATTTTTCCAAAAAACTCCTTATCTTTGAGATTCGATTTCTTGGCAAAACGAGCCTTGATTTTCAATCAATTTTAAATAAATTAATCCATGACAGCTAATGGCTAATGGCTATTAGCTAATGGCTAAAGACAAAAAGTATGTTCTTGATATTCGACACCGAGACCACCGGACTGCCACTGCTTAAAAACGCCCCGCTGACCAACTTCGACAATTGGCCGCGTATGGTCCAGATTGCATGGCAGTTGCACGACGAGCTCGGTAACTTTGTCGAAGCTCAGAACCATATAGTGCGTCCCGAAGGCTTTGAAATTCCTATCAATGCCAAGATGGTGCACGGTATTTCGACGGAGTATGCCCTCGAGCACGGCGAACCGCTAACCGAGGTGTTGAATATGTTCCTGGAGGCTGCCAAGAAAGCCAAATATCTGGTCGGACATAACATCAATTTCGACTTGAGCATAGTTGGATGCGAGTTCTTGCGCGACCGTGGCGAAAACCCGTTGCCGGATTGGAAGGTGGTGGACACCTGCACCGAGAAGACAGCTGAGTTCTGCCAGTTCCCGGGTGGCGGTCACGGACGTTTCAAGCTTCCCAAACTCATAGACTTCCACAAACTGTTGTTCGGAGAGGATTTCAGCTCGGCACACAACGCCTCGGCCGACGTTGAGGCTACGGCCCGTGTGTTTTTGGAATGTGTACGTCGCGGCGTGCTTGATAACAATGACATCCCTGAAGGAGAGGAGTTCTTCCAAAAGTTCCGTGAGGCGAATCCTGATGTGATGAAAGCTGCCGGAATTGAGATAAAGCCGAACTTCGAGGAGGTTAAAGCTGAAGAGCCAAAGGAGGAGAAGGCTGTTAAAGCCACGAAAGCTGAAGCCCAGAAAGCTGAAGCTCCAGCCGACCCTGAGACAGTGCAGTTTACCCATCTTCATGTGCACTCGCATTTTTCAATCCTTGACGGAATGTCGAAGATTCCGGACTTGGTTGACAAATGTCTGAAGTATAAAATGTATGCCATGGCTCTCACGGATCATGGCAATATGTTCGGTATCAAGGAATTGGCTGATTATTCCGACAAGGTTAACGGCAAAGTCAAAGATAAGATTAAGGAGCAGGAGGCCATTCTGAAGAAAGAAGACTCGACAGAAGAGGAGAAAGCCGCTGCCAATCAGGAGATTGAGAAGCTGAAAGGTCAGTTTTTCAAGCCTATTTTCGGTACTGAGGCTTACTGCGCTCCGGTGAATATAGCCAAACGTGATGGCCGTACCGACCGTGGTTGGCACCTTATTCTATTGGCCAAAAACAAGACTGGCTACAAAAATCTTTGTAAGCTGGCATCAATAGCATACACTGACGGTTTCTACTACAATCCCCGTATTGACCATTCGCTTTTGGAGAAATATCACGAGGGAATAATCGCGAGTTCGGCCTGCCTGGGTGGCGAGGTGCCTCAAAAGATAATGAACGGCGACCTCAAAGGTGCGGAAGAGACGATAATGTGGTTCAAATCTTTGTTTGGTGACGATTATTATCTTGAGATTCAACGACATAAGACTGACAAACCTGGAGGCGACCAAGAGGTTTACGCCCGTCAGGTGGAAGTCAACAAGGTGATTATGGAGTTGGCAAAGAAGACCAATACCAAGGTCATCTGCACCAACGACGCACATTTTGTGGAAGAGGAACACGGTGAGGCCCACGACCGCCTGATTTGCTTGAGCACAGGCAAGGACCTTGACGACCCGACACGAATGCATTACACCAAGCAGGAGTGGCTCAAGACACCTGAGGAGATGTACAAGATTTTCTCCGATGTGCCGGAAGCTCTTGCCAACACTATGGAAATCGCCGAAAAGGTTGAGACGTATTCCATCAACTCCGACCCGATAATGCCGGAGTTCGACATTCCGAAGGAGTTCGGAACTGTGGAGGAATACAAGCAGAAATTCACCGAGGAAGACCTGTTCAACGAGTTTACCCGCAACGAACGTGGCGAGGTGGTGATGAGTCAGGAGGCGGCAGAGAAGAAGATCAAGAAAATGGGCGGCTACGAGAAACTGTACCGCATCAAGCTTGAGGCTGATTACCTGGCAAAACTGGCTTGGGAAGGCGCCAAAATGCGCTACGGCGAGAATCTCACCGAAGAGCAGAAGGAACGCATCAACTTTGAGCTGCATACCATGAAGTCGATGGGATTCCCCGGTTACTTCTTGATTGTGGCTGATTATATACGTGGCGCTCGTGAAGAACTTGGCGTTTCTGTCGGCCCTGGACGTGGTTCGGCGGCAGGATCTGTGGTGGCCTACTGCTTGAAAATCACCGATGTAGATCCTTTGAAATACGACTTGCTGTTTGAGCGTTTCCTTAACCCAGACCGTATCTCTCTGCCTGATATAGACGTCGACTTCGACGATGACGGACGTGGCAAGGTGCTCGACTGGATCACTCAGAAATACGGTAAGGAGAAGGTGGCGCATATCATCACTTACGGTACCATGGCTGCCAAGTCGGCCATACAGGACGTGAGCCGTGTTCAGAAGATACCGTTGCCCGAGGTGGCGACTATCAAGAGTTTCATCCCAGACCGCAGTTTCCCTGACAATATCAAGGATGAGAAGGGCAAGTCGCCTAAGGTTAACCTCAAAAACTGCTACAAATACGTTCCGGAGCTAAAGAACATGCTCAATGGCGAGGACGAGAATGTGTCGTCCATGCTGACGTATGCCAGCGAGCTAGAGGATACCAACCGTCAGGTAGGCATACATGCCTGCGGCGTCATCATAGGCGCTGACGATCTGACAAAATTTGCTCCGGTTTGTACCATTAAAGATAAGGATACAGGCGAGGATGTGCTTGTTACTCAATACGACGGACATGTCGTTGAAACCGTGGGCCTCATCAAGATGGACTTCCTGGGTTTGAAGACCTTGACGCAAATCAAGGACGCTTTGGCCAATATCAAGAAAACTCATGGCATAGATCTCGACATAGACCATATCCCGATTGACGACAAGCAGACTTTCGAACTGTTCAGCTCTGGTAACACCATTGGCACCTTCCAGTTTGAATCGGCCGGCATGCAGAAATATCTGCGCGAGCTGCAGCCGACGGTGTTTGAGGACCTTATCGCAATGAACGCCCTCTACCGTCCGGGTCCTATGGATTATATTCCGAAGTTCATCGCCCGTAAACAGGGCAGGGAGCCTATAGAATACGACTTCCCGGAAATGGAGAAATATCTGAAGGACACTTATGGCGTGACAGTCTATCAGGAGCAGGTGATGCTTTTGTCGAGACAGCTGGCCAACTTCACCCGTGGCGAGTCGGACACCCTGCGTAAGGCAATGGGTAAGAAGCAGATAGCCAAGATGATGGAGCTCAAGGACAAGTTTATGAAACAGGGTCAGGAGCTCGGTCATGACGAGAAGACACTTGAGAAGATTTGGAACGACTGGGAGAAGTTCGCTTCGTACGCTTTCAACAAGTCGCATGCCACCTGTTATTCCTGGATTGCATATCAGACTGCATACCTGAAGGCCCATTACCCGGCAGAATTTATGGCTGCTGTGCTCAACTCAAGCATTCGCGACGCCGAAGAGGTGGTGTTTATGCTTGATGAGTGCAAGAGAATGAAAATCAACGTGTTGCCGCCTAATGTCAATAAGTCGGAATATAAGTTTACTGTTGATGAGAATGGTAATATTTACTATGGTTTTGGCGGAATCAAAGGCATAGGCGAGATAGCCGACGCGATAAAAGAGGAACGTGAGGCTAACGGACGCTATACCAGTTTTGCCGACTTCATGGCAAGGGTGGGAGCGAGGAACCTCAACCGCAAGGTGCTGGAACAGCTGGCCAGAGCTGGCGCTTTCAGTGACTTCAACGAGCTGCACCGCGCCACATATTTTTATATAGCTCCAGGCGAGAAACTGACGTTTATCGAGAAGTCGATAAAACAGGTCAACGCCAGCATAGAGCGCAAGAACAATGCCCAGATAGACCTGTTCGGCGAGATGGAGGCGGCAGGAGGCGAGGATACTTTCAAGTTGGAGATCCCTCAATGCGAGCCTTGGTCGAACATCAAGATGCTTGAAGAGGAAAAGGATGCCATAGGCTTCTTCCTCAGCGCTCATCCGCTCGACGCTTACGAATACACAATCAAGTATTTTGTCGACACCAAGATTGAGAATCTGAAATATATAATTCAGAATAAGAAAGGTGTAACAGTCCATTTGGCGGGCATAGTCACTTCGGCAGAAGAGCTTACGAGCAAGGCCGGCAACCAGTTCGGAAAATACACCATAGAGGATCAGACCGGAAGCTACAGTTTCGCTCTCTTTGGCGAGACTTATATGAAGTTCAACTACAAGCACCTGTTCGTCATAGGTACTCCTTTATATATTACAGGTACAGTTCAGGAGCCTTACGGCAACAAGCATCTGCCCGACGATAAGAAGCGTCCGAACGAGTTGAGAATCAGCGAAGTGCATTTGTTGGACACAGTGTTCCCAGAGTCTAACCGCAAAGCTCAGATTAGCATTGATGTCAGCAAGCTGGATTCAAAGAACGTTAAGGAAATCATCGATATCATTAAGGAAACCAAGGGCAACCAGCCTTATATGATAGTGCTTGTCGACAAGCAGAAAAACTGGAAATGCTGCATGCATCCCGACAAGGGCAGAATCGATGCCGAGGCGGTTTTCAAAAAACTCAATGCTTATAGTGACTTTATCGAATACGACTTACTCAAGAAAAATTAATCACTGTTCGATAAGCCAAGCCTAGAAAACCTTTAGTTTTCTCGAGATTGGCGTTTGAATAGTGATTAATCCGAAATGTTATCTATAGATTAATTACTATGCGATAAGCCAAGCCTAGAAAACCTTTAGTTTTCTCGAGATTGGCGTTTGAATAGTAATTAATCATTAATTAAGTTGTAACGACGAAATTTTTGCTATCTTTGCAACGATAAAAATTTGTTAAACAATTTAAATAAATTATTATGGCAGTACATATTACAGAACAGAACTTCGAAGAAGAAGTCTTGAAGTCAGAACTTCCGGTAATGGTTGACTTTGGCGCAACATGGTGCGGTCCATGCCGCATGATCGCCCCATTCATGGATCAGCTTTCAGACGAATATGCCGGCAAGGCAAAGGTGGCAAAAGTCGACGTCGACGAATGCCCTGGCATCTCAGCAAAATATGGCATCAGAAACGTTCCTACAGTGTTGTTCTTCAAGAACGGCGAAGTTGCTGAGAAACACGTCGGTGGAGCTCCAAAGAATGTGTTTGAAGACAAACTGAAGAAGTTTATCTAAAATTGGATCAAAAAAACATAGCGCAACTTGGAAGCCTCGAGTTCCATGCCCGCCAGATAGTGGAGGGTTTCATCACGGGGCTTCACAAGAGTCCGTTTCACGGGTTTTCAGTCGAGTTTGCGGAACACCGCCTTTATAACACTGGCGAGCCAATCCGCAATATCGACTGGAAACTTTTTGGGCGGACCGAAAAACTGTTTGTGAAACGTTACGAGGAGGAGACCAACCTCCGTTGCCAGCTGGTGGTGGATGCCAGTTCGAGCATGTATTTCCCTGTAAAACAAAATTTGGATTTCCAGAATCCAAACAAGCTATGGTTCTCGGTTTACAGCGCGGCGGCTCTTGCCGAGCTGATGCGTCGTCAGCGTGACGCGGTGGGCTTGGATGTATTTGACGATGATATCCGAATCCATACCGAGGCTAAGTTGGCTCCTGTGCATATCAATATGATATACAGTGAGTTGGAGAAGCTGACTCAGCCTTACAACAAAAACGCCAAGAAAACTACCAAAGCCACCGACTGTCTGCACAAGATAGCCGAAATGACGCACAAACGCTCGCTTGTGGTCATTTTCAGCGACATGATAGACAGCCTGGAGTCGAACGAGCAGCTGTTTGCCGCCTTGGAGCATCTGCGCTACAACAAACACGAGGTGGTGCTGTTCCATGTGTACGACGGTCTGCTCGAGCAGAAGCTGGAGTTTGAAAACCGTCCGTACCGTTTTGTCGACCTTGAGTCGGGGGATGTGGTGAAGCTCAATCCAACTGAGGTTCAAAAGCGTTACGAAGAAATCATGAAGGCGCGCAAAGACGAGTTGCTGCGCCATTGCTACCAATACCAAATCGATTACGTTGAAGCCGATATCAACAAACTGTACGACCAGGTGCTGACAGCCTATCTCATCAAAAGACAGAAGCTGTATTAGATTTTCCAGATCAGCTGTAGCTTGGCGTCAGTTTTCACATTGCCTTCTATCAGTTCAAGACCGCTGCCAATTTCGTCTATGTCGCTGTAGACCGTGGTTCCGATTTTGGCGTTTACCGACAGCTTTTTGAGAATCTTGGCTTTCACTAGAAGATAAATCCTGATTCCTTTGTGTGACAGCCCTCCTGTGGAGAAAGCGTCGAGTATGTCGTTTTCGTAAGCGTAAATCATGCCTTCAGGGCTGTCGAACAGAGTGTATCGGAAGGCGAGGCTGAATGGTCCGCCGTCCGGCTTGTACTGAATATCCTGATAAATCAGATAGGAGAGTGAGAAGTCATATTCCACGCTGTTTTTAAGCAGGAAGGCTTCGCCTACAGGATAAGTGATGTGGAACCGCAGCGACCACTTGCGTTCGTGAATCAGCTGGCGCATGTAGACGTTGTCGCCCGGGCCGTTTTTCTCCTTGTCTTTGTAGCGCAGGTTGAGCACAAACAGCGACTTGTCGTTTATCTGATGGGTTAGCCTGATGCTGTAGCTTTGTGAGCGGCTGGGAGCGTAAGCCGTTGTCTTTATCCAGTCGTATTGCGGGAAGTCGGCCGTTGCGATCAACTGCCAACGGGGTGCGAAAGTCATGGAGGTCGAGAGATAGAGCCCTCTCTCGTTTCGGGTGCCGGAGCCCGCCGCGAATGCGTTGCTGTAGAAGTTCTGATATTTTTTGTCGTAATATCTGTAAAGCACGGTGAAGTCTATATATCCCGCCGGCTGAATTGTGGCCCCCACCAACGCGGCGGGCGCTCCGTTGCCGCTAATCGCAGCCTCGCCGTACACAGCCAGCTTTTTCATTACATAGTAAAAGTCGACTCCTTGGTTTACAAGGCTGTTGCCACGGAAATAGAAGGTGTTGTACAGCCTGGGGTCGGGTATGAGCTCGCAGCTCAGCTGGCTCTGGTGAACTGTGTAGCCGATTTGGAAATTCGACAGCCTGAAACTCAGGTTGCCGCCTATCAGCCGCAGTCGTATGGCATGACGGTCTATAAGCTCGCCATAAGTGCGGTGCAGACCTGTCTGCTGCAGTGAGGTGACGCTTAGCGGCTCGCCCAAGCTGTCCTGCACGCTGACGTTGGCATCGACTGCCTTGTCGGAATAAAAAACGGTCAGGTCAAACCATTTGTAATTGAAGGTGGCGGCTGCGCCTCGCAGGTAGCGAGTCTCGTTGGCCGACTTCGATGCCCGCAGTTTCTTGCCTTTGCGCATCAGCGAGCCGCCTTCGGCCGTGAACGCCGCCCCGGAGCCCATGGTCACGCCCTGCCCGAAGGCCAGCTGATAGTCGCCCAGAGCCAGGGTCTTTACGAACCTCCAGTCGCGTATCAGAAAATGAAACGACACAAAATCGAGCATATCTTTTTCTCCGGCATCCTTTTCCATCACAAAACCTGCTTCAATCCGGTCGCCGTACTTGAAGTTGTAGCGAAACAGCAGTTTCTCTGGGCTGCCCAAATACTTCTTGTTCGGATTGGCCAGCAAAACCGAATCGTCCACCGGGCTGTAGCCTGCTTTCTCGTTCAGGCAGCGTTCCGCCTGAAACCACAGCTGATTCCTGCCGCGTTTGGCTACATCCTTGAACTTGATTTTGCCTTTTCTGTCAGGTCGGTCAAAGCAAATCAAAGGCTTGAGAATGCTCAGCGTCATCTCGTCCATTCCTTCTACAAAAGCCACTTCCTCAAACATCTGGAAGTTGCCGAATTCCTTGCGGTATTCGCTGATTTTCTCAACTGTAAAAACGCTGATAAGGTGTAACTCAATAAGTTGTGAAAGCTCGTCCTCGTCGTTTATGTTGACCTTGTTTTCGCAAACAGCCCAATAGCTTTCAATGAGTTCGGTGTAGTCGACCTCCTCTTCGCTGTCTTCCATTATCCTCTCAATCTGGTCGATAATAAGCTCGTCGGTGATGGTGTTTTGGGCAGAAAGGGGTAGAGGCAACATAACTGCTAGAGGCAGCACTATTAATAAAGGTATCAGAATGCGTTTCATGGTTCAAGGCTTTTGATGTTGAAAATCAGGCTTGTTTGGAAAGAAACACCTGTGTATTGGTTCATGCTGACCGCTACGTCTATAATAACCCGGTTGAGGGTGTAGCCGGCCCCCACACTGGCTGTGGCTGGGTTGGTGTGAATGCCGGCCCGTATGTAAAACTCGCGGGTGGTGAGGTATTCCAGCCCGAAACGGTAATCGAGCCGCCTCTCGCTGCTGTATTCTATTTCGGTCGAGGCCTTGAAGTCGTCGGTTATCCTATAGGTGAGGCCGAACCTGAAAACTACGGGGATGTGCTGTTTGTGAACGGCTTTCAGCTTAACGTTGATGGGGTTGAAGACGTATACTCCGAGGCAGAGATTCTCAGTGATGTCCGTCTGAAGCCCGAGCTCGAAGGTGGCTGTCCGTCTGGTGGAGTAATCGCCTGAGAACTTCAGGGCAAGATAGTCGATTTGCAGGCCCAGCCTCAGATGCGTACCGAGAGCTCGGGCGTAGGCGAGACCGATTTTGTTTTCGTTGTAATCCGAAAAACCGAAACGACTGAATGAAAGGCCGAAAGTGCCTATGTTTACAGGCATCACCACGGCTCCGTTGTAATAACTCAGCTCCTTCATCAGGAAGCGGTTCTCGTACGACAAGCCTGCGCTGAAACTTCGCCAGCCGGCCATACCTGCCGGGTTGTTCTGAATGCTCCAAAAATCACAAGCAGCCACAGTGCAACGACCCATGGCAGAGCCGCGACCGCCAGCGTTTCCTGACAAATCCCATGAATAAGCGGGGATGCAAAATAGGAATAATCCTATTGCTAAAAGGTTCCTTTTCATCATTTTAGTTTTTAAGTCCTTAAAATTTTTGCAAAGTTAATGTCAATTAATGCATTTGTCAAGAAAAAACATTAACTTTGTGCAAAAATTTTTCACTATGGATTATTTATTGTTTGTTGCAGCTATTATAGTGCTTATCATAGGTTTTATAGGTGATATAATTCCTGGAATTCCGGGTACCCCGGTGTCATATTTGGCATTATTGCTGGTTCATTGGACCGAGCGTTTCAGTTTTTCGTCGGAGTTTCTGGTAATAACAGGTCTGATATGCGTGGCCATAACCGTGCTTGACTATGTGGTACCTGTTTGGGGAACCAAAAAGTTCGGAGGCACTAAGGCCGGAGTCAGAGGAAGCACCATCGGCCTGGTGGTCGGCATTCTGGTGCTCCCCATGCTGGGCATAGTGCTTGGACCTTTCGGTTTACTCGGAATACTTGGCGGACCTTTCGTCGGAGCGTATCTTGGCGAGAAGATGGGCGGCACCCCTGACGACAAAGCCTGGCGTTCAGCTGTTGGCTCTTTTATCGGCTTTATCTCAGGTACACTGATGAAGCTGGCATATACGGGAGTCGTAGGTTATTATGTGATTAAGGCAATCTTTTTTTAGTCAAAATTAAAAATTACAATATGAGATACTTAAGATTATTGATAATGACAGTGTTGGTGGGCGTGGCCGGTTCAGCTATGGCTTGCACCAACTTTTTGGTTACCAGAGGAGCCTCGGTTGACGGTTCCAATTTCATAACCTATGCCGCCGATTCGCATATACGTTACGGCGAGCTGTATTACACCCCGGCAGCCGACTGGGCTGAGGGAAGTCTGCGTACCATTTACGACCGCAGCACCAACGCCATACGCGGCTATGTGCCACAGCCGGCTCATACCTATCAGGTGGTTGGCTATATCAATGAGAATCAGGTGGCTTTGGGCGAGACAACCTTTGGCGGACGCCATGAACTCATAGATCCGAACGGCCTTATCGATTACGGCAGCCTGATGTTTATGGCTCTGGAACGCAGCCGCTCGGCCCGTGAAGCCATTAAGGTGATAGCCGACCTGGTTGAACAATACGGCTACGGCAGTGACGGAGAGTCGTTTTCTATTTCCGACAAGGATGAGGTCTGGTATTTTGAAATCATCGGAAAAGGCGAGGAGAAAGGCGCTGTTTGGGTAGCCATCCGCATACCTGACGGCTACATCTCGGGTCATGCCAATGCCGCGCGTATTCAGACATTCCCGCTGAGAGACGGCAAAAAATCCATCACCGACAAAGACTGGAAGAAGCTTTATAAACCAGAGGTTGAAGTCATTTACAAGCACGATGTTATAAGCTTTGCCAAGAAGAAAGGCTATTTCGACGGCAAGGACAAGGATTTCGACTTCAGTGCCGCTTACGCTCCTTTGGAGTTTTCGGACGCCCGCATCTGCGATTTGAGAGTATGGGCTATGTTTAATGAGGTTTGCGACGGCATGGACCAATATTGGGACTATGTCACAGGCAAGGATTTGGAGCACGGCCGTATGCCGCTGTATGTCAAGCCAAACCGCAAGATCTCGCTTAGCGACATGATGTCGTTCATGCGCAACCACTATCAGGGTACCGAACTCGACAAGACCCAGGGCGTGGGCGCAGGTTCATTCGGTTCGCCATACCGTTGCAACCCTTTGTATTGGGAATATGATGGCGTCAAATACTTCAACGAGCGCAGCACCGAGACTGTGCAGACCGGTTTTTCTTTCATAGCACAGTCGCGCAACTTTTTGCCCGACGAAGTGGGAGGCATAATCTGGTTCGGTGTGGACGACACAGGATCAACGGTTTACACTCCTTTCTACTGCTCGATTTCGGAAGTGCCTGTTGAGTTCCGTGTGGGCAACGGCGACATACTGACCTATTCAGACAACGCCGCTTTCTGGGTGTTCAACCGTCTGGCACATTTCAAATATCTCTTCTACAACAGGGTGATAGGCGACATTCAGAGAGTGCAGAACGAGCTTGAGACCGGCTATCAGGAACAGGTTAAGGAAATAGACGCTGAGGCTTTGGAAATGTTATACAATGGCGAAAAGGATGAGGCAATAGCCCTGCTGACCGGTTTTTCATCCAAGGCTGGAGCCAACACAGTCAGACGCTGGAAAGAGTTGGATAACTATCTGTTAGTCAAATATTTGGATAGCAATGTCAAACAGGAGGAGAACGGCGAGTTCAAGCGCAACGGCCATGGCTATCCGGCCAAACCTCAGCAGCCTGGCTATCCGGATTCATGGAAAAAACAGGTCATCGAAGAGTCCGGCGACCGTTTCCAACGCCCAAATTAATTTTTTGAGATTATGAAATCGATGACCCCTTTGGCGGAACGCCTTCGTCCCACATCGCTTGACGGCTACATTGGCCAGGAGCACCTCATTGGCAAGAATGCAGTGCTGCGCCGGGCCATTGAAAGCGGACACATACCCTCCATGATATTCTGGGGACCTCCCGGAGTGGGTAAGACGACTCTGGCATATATCATCTCCAAGCAGGTGCAGAGGCAGTTTTTTGTGCTGAGTGCCGTGAGCAGCGGAGTGAAGGACGTGCGCGAGGTCTACGACCGAGCGCGCATGGCTCCCGAACCTCCGATACTGTTCATTGATGAAATTCACCGTTTTTCGAAGGCACAGCAGGATTCGCTGCTGGGAGCCGTCGAACGCGGTCTGGTCACCTTGATAGGCGCCACCACCGAGAACCCCAGCTTTGAAGTGATATCGCCATTGCTTTCCAGGTGTCAGGTCTACATTCTCAAAGAACTTGAGAAAGATGATCTTAAAAAGCTGATAGTCAATGCAATAAACACTCTTAAAGAAGATTATAAGAAGGATATAGTTGTCGAGGAGGACGAAGCCTTGATGCAGATAAGCGGAGGCGACGCCCGCAAGCTTTTAAACGCCATCGACCTGGTGGTGGGCATGCTCGACGACGCCCAGCCAAACGCCAAGAAACTTGTTGTTAACAATGAGGTTACAACCAGTTATATACAGAGTAATCTGCTCAAATACGACCGTCTGGGCGAGATGCATTACGACATCATCTCGGCCTTCATCAAGTCGTTGCGAGGCAGCGACCCAAATGCGGCAGTCTACTATCTGGCCAGAATGATAGAGGCAGGCGAGGACCCTCTGTTCATTGCCCGCCGCATGCTGATTCTGGCATCCGAAGACATAGGAAACGCCAATCCCAACGCGCTTTTGCTGGCCAACGCCTGCTTTGACGCCGTCAACAAGATCGGTTGGCCTGAAAGCAGGATAATACTCTCACAGACAGCCACTTATCTGGCTTCGTCGGCCAAGAGCAACGCCGCTGTGGTGGCCATAGACACAGCCCAGGCTCTGGTGCGCAAGACAGGCAACCTCAGTGTGCCTCTGCATCTGCGCAATGCTCCGACAAAACTGATGAAAGACATAGGCTATTCTGATGGTTACAAGTACGCACACAGCTATCCGGGCAACTTTGTCGAACAGGAATTTCTGCCTGAGGAGATATCCGGGACACGCATCTACTCACCTCAGGATAACCCCAAGGAAATTGAGATCAGACGCTCGTTGAAAGCCAAATGGAAGGATAAATATGGCTATTGAGAAAGAGAATATAGCATTGATGTTCAATGATATAGCACCAACTTACGACAAGTTGAACCACTTGCTGTCGCTTAATGTCGACAAATCATGGAGGCGCAAGGCCGTGAGACTTATGAAGAAGGCTGTGTCCTGTGTCGCCAAGCCCAAAATTCTCGATGTAGCCTGCGGCACTGCCGACTCTACGGTGCAGATTGCCCGCAGCCTCCCCAAAGCACGCATAGATGCCATTGACGTGTCGGACGGAATGCTGGAGGTGGGAAAGCAGAAGGTAGAACGCCTGAAACTGGCCGAAAGGATAAGCTTTTATAACTCCCGAGCCGAGCATATAGTTTGTCAGAACGACGTTTACGATGCTGCTATGGTAGCTTTTGGAGTGCGCAATTTCGCCGACCGAGAGCAGGGTTTGAAAGAGATGCTGAGGGTTTTAAAACCTTCGGGAACCCTTTTGGTGGTTGAGCTTTCAGAGCCTCAAAACAGGCTGATAAGATGGTTTTACAACCTCTATTTTGAAAATATGTTGCCAAGGATAGGCAAACGGGTGTCGGGCAATGCTGAGGCCTACCGCTATCTGCAGCAGAGCGTGGCCCGTTTCCCCATGCCCAAGGAGTTTATGGCCATGCTGGAATCTTGCGGCTATGCTGATGTAAGGCATAAGGCCTTGAGTTTCGGATTATGTAGGATTTATCAAGCAAAAAAAGTATAAAATGGGTAAAGTGGAGGTGAAATATTGGTTTAAGGCAGCCCGTCCGAAGACCTTGCCGGTGTCGATGGCGCCTGTGGTGATGGCTGTGGCGTTTTCGGCCTTGTATACCAGCGTCAGCTGGCTGCCGGCTGCTATATGCCTTGCATTTGCCGTGATGGCGCAAGTGCTGTCGAACCTAGTAAATGACTATGCTGACGGGCTGAAAGGCTCCGACAACGACCGTCTCGGACCGCAAAGAATGGTGGCCTCAGGCTTGATTCCTGAAAAAACCATGCTACGCGGAATAATAGTATGGAGCATTCTTACCTTTATAGTCGGCTGCACCTTGTTGCTGTGGGGAGGATGGATACTGCTTCCGTTTGGCCTAGTCATCATGCTGTGCGCCTTGGCCTATTCCTCGGGACCTTATCCTTTGTCGAGACATGCATTGGGCGACTTGGCGGTGGTTCTGTTTTATGGCATAGCTCCAGTGGTTCTCACGTTTTTCATCCAAACCGGATTAGTCAATCATAAGATAATAATTGCAGGACTGGCGGTCGGTCTTGTGGCCGACAAACTGCTGATTGTCAATAATTACCGTGATGTGGATCAGGACTTGTCCAATGGGAAGAAGACTACTGTGGGCATCTTCGGCAAGCAGGTCATGGGGACGGCTTATTGCCTCATCACAGCCATGGCAGTAGCGCTTGGTTTCATCTTCATGCATGGCATAATAAGCGCTTGGATATGGCTGATATCCGTTGTCCCATATTTAATCTACGCGCTGAGGGTGAATAGCAAGTTTATGTCACTGAAAGACAAAGGCACCGGCATCAACAAACTGATAGGGCTCTCGTCGCTGGAGGCTATAATATTCGCGTTGACAGTAACCATAGTAATAATATTGAAGATATGTCTGAAAATTTAATCATAAAAGGAGATTCCAAGAAGGAATTGTATGAAAATCTGCTTCCGCAGATTAAGTCGCTGGTTGAAGGCGAAACAGACCTTATCGCCAATATGGCCAACGTATCGGCTTGCCTGAAGGATACTTTCAACTTCTGGTGGGTGGGATTTTACCGTGTGGAAGGCGAGGAACTGGTTTTAGGACCTTTCCAAGGCCCTTTGGCCTGTACCCGCATACGCAAAGGCAAAGGAGTGTGCGGCACTGCCTGGCAGGAGGCTAAAACCATGATAGTGCCCGATGTGGACGCTTTTCCGGGCCACATAGCCTGCAGCAGTCTGTCCAGATCGGAAATAGTGGTGCCGATAGTCAAAGACGGTAAAGTGACAGCTGTGCTTGATATAGACAGCGAAAAGCTGGCTACCTTCGACCAAACAGATCAAAAGTATCTCGAACAGCTGGCTGAAGCTTTGGCTTAAACTTAATAAACTTCAATTTCATCCACGAAAATCCAGGCCGGATAACCATAGCCGGTATGGCCTTTAGGGCAGTCGTAAGGTGTTGCGACCACTTCCACGTAACGTGTTGTCACAGGTTCGAACTCAAGCTCGACAGGGTAGAGGTCGGGGATGTAGTCGGCTGGCACCATATCGTAGTCTTTGCTGGCAATCTCCTTGAAATCAATGCCGTCGTCCGACACCAGAACCTTCACCGATTTGGCGTTGAAAATCCAGTCTTTCATGTTGACGTTTAGATTGAACTTAACCTGACTGATTTCAGTCGGTTCGTTCAGGTCGATGGTGGCGTCTAGATCGGTTCCGTACCAGCCGAGCCAACGTCCGCTGCGGTAGTTGGTGTGTCCGTGCAGACCGTCAATCAACACTTGGGCTCCGTCGTAGGCATATTGCTTGTTAGGCTGATTCTTCAGTGTGATAGGCTTCATTGAGGCTTTGCTGAAGCGGAATTCGCTTTTGATCAGTTTGCCGCGGGTGCCGTCGGAGCGGGAGATGTAACATGACAGTGTGCAGTCGCTGTTGATGTGCAAAGGCTCGGTATACCTCAAAGGTGCTTTATCGTCAATCACATACACTATGTCGCCGTCCACCAGCTTCGAAATGTTGACATTGATGAAACCCTCTTCAACCACAGGGGTTATCTTGACTTCCAAGTCGAAAATGTGCTTGGCGTAGTTCCAGTCGTAAAGGTCGTAAAGCTTGGTCATACGGTATTCGCGCAGCACCCAGTTTTCGTAATCCTTCTGCTCGGGCAGGCACCACTGCATCTCGGCAAGGGCTCCAATGCGAGGAATCATGCGGTAAAGCACCAGATTGAATGTGCTGGTGTATTCTGTCCAAATGTTAGCCTGAGGGCCAAGTATATACTGCTGTTCCTCTTCGGTGAGCCCGTCAGGAATAGGCTCATAGAGATAGACCTTCTTAACCGGGTTGTAGCCTCCTATTGAAATAGGCTCGCTGTCTGTGTCAAGGCTTTGATAATAATCGAAATAGAGTACATCGTTAGGAGTCATTATGACATTGTGGTGCATCTTGACGGCTTTGTAGCCTCCGCTGCTGCCACGCCAGCTCATCACTGTGGCGTTAGGCGCCAGTTCGCCGTCTAATATCTCGTCCCAGCCTATTACGTGGCGTCCGTGGCTTTCAACAAAGCGTTCCATGCGTGCCATCACGTAGCTCTGCAGATAGTCCTCGGCTGAATGCTGCTGATCGCCCTTTATGCCCAATTCCTTAATCTTTGCTTGGCATTTGGGGCATTCCTTCCAGCGGTCGCGAGGCACTTCGTCTCCTCCAATGTGAATGTATTCGCTAGGGAACACCTCCATCACCTCCAGCAGCACATCCTCAAGGAATTGCATGGCTTTCTCGTTGCCGGCGCAAATTACGTCCTCAGAGACTCCCCATTGCTTCCAAACTTCGTAAGGCCCTCCAGTGCATCCGAGCTCGGGATAGGCCGCCAGAGCGGCTAACTGGTGCCCTGGGAGGTCAATCTCCGGGATGATGGTGATATGACGGTCGGCTGCATACTTTACAAGGCCTTTAAGCTCTTCCTGAGTGTAGTAGCCGCCGTGGCGTATAGTATCGAAGGCCATGGTCTTGCCGATAAGTGTACCGTTGCGCCATGCTCCGATCTCGGTAAGCTTGGGGTATTTCTTCACTTCAAAGCGCCATCCCTGGTCGTCGGTGAGGTGGATGTGGAAGCGGTTGAGGTTATGCAAGGCCATGACGTCCAGGTAAACCTTCAACGAATCGAGAGGGAAGAAGTGACGGCTCACGTCCAGGTGCATGCCACGGTATCCGAAGCGAGGCCAGTCTGTGATAGTGCCGGCTGGCATCTCTGCCGACCTGATTCTCCAGTTCACTGGAAGGCTTTTACGCAGGGTTTGGATGCCGTAAAATATACCTGAAGTATTACTTGAAATAATCTTTATAAATTTATCATTTACAATTATTTGATAAGCTTCTTCATTGTCGTTTTCAATGGTCTCCAGCCTCAGGTTGATAGCACCCTTCTGGTCTTTTTCGGTAGCCTTGACCTCCGGACGGTAGCCCATGATGTCATCAATGTAACCCGCCAGCAAATCGGCCTCGTTTTTCAGTTCGGTCTGGTCGGTGGGATAGGTGATTTGGGTGGTATTGTGGATGACGAAGGGCTTTCCTCCGTTCAAACAAATCTGTTTTGGCAGAGGAATAACCTGATAATCAGCTATCTCGGTATTCAAGTTGCATGATGTGGCCACTAATGCCAGTATAATCCCAATGATTGCGTAATGAAGTTTTTTCATAAAACAAAAATATTAACGGTACAAAGATAAGAATTTTTTGTATTTTTACACTCTAAAATTTTTTAAATGAAGGTTTTGCACACAGCTGACTGGCATATAGGCCAGATATTCCACAACTACAGTCGGGAGGAAGAGCATAAGTTCTTCTTTGAACAGCTTAAGGCTATCATTATCAAGGAAAAACCAGATGTGTTGGTGGTCTCGGGCGATGTTTTCCACACCGCCATTCCGACTATAGTGTCGCAACGCCTTTACTACAATTTCATAGTTGATCTGTCCCGTATTGACGAGGATTTGCAGATAGTCATTACCAGCGGCAACCACGATTCGCCTTCAAGGCTGGAGGCCCCGCGTCCGCTTTGGGAAGCATTCAATGTGACTGTGGTCGGAATGCTTGATTATCATACAGATACAGACGATTCAGGGCTGATGTTCGACGCCTCGAAAATTGAGGTCCCGGTTACCAAGAAGGGGAAGGTCATAGGATGGGTGCTGGCTGTGCCTTACATGAACGCCGGCAATTACCCTCCAATCAAGGACAGCGACAGCGTTTCCAAGCGAATAGCGGCTTTTTACGACTCCCTGCTGAAGCATTTGAAAAACCGTCCTGATTATGATGCGGGGCAAAGCATAGTGGCAACAGGGCATCTGGCTGTGGGCAATGCCGACATCCGCGGACATAGCGCCGACATTATCGGCAAGCTTGAAACGCTTGACATTCAAGATTTTAAAGATGTCAAAGGAGTGGATTACTGGGCATTCGGACATATTCACTACGCCCAAGCCATCAAGGGCATAGACAATATGCGCTACGCTGGCTCGCCATTCCCGATTTCGTTCAACGAGAACTATCAGCATTCGGTGGTGTCGGTGAGCATAGCCGATGGCAAGACCGAAACCGCTGTCATTCCGCTGAAAACCCTGATTCCGATAGTGGATTTCCCTTCAAAACCAAGCGGTTATGAGGATGCTTTGCCATACGAAACCGTGATGATGAAGCTGATGGAGATAGTGGGCGACAGGGCCTACGTAAGACTGCATGTGAAGGCCGACCGTCCTCTGACTCAGGCAGACACCATGGCCATGATACAGGCTTTCGACGGACAGAATGCCATGTTCTGCGGCATACAGTCGTACTTCCCCGAGAAGAAAGAAGGCGATGATATTCAGAATGTTAAGACTTTGAGCGAGCTGAAGGCTCTGAGTCCGTTCGAGCTGGGATGTTCGGTCTATCAGAAGAAAAACGGAGAGGAAATGCCCGAGGAAATGAAGGAAATGTTCAAAAAAGTGTGCGAGGAGGCTGAAATTCGACCATGAGAATCGAAAAAATCATCATAGAGAACATAAATTCCATCGAGAAGGCCGAAATTAGCTTCTCTGAGGGCATTTTAGCCAATGAGCCGTTATTCCTTATCACCGGAGAGACAGGAAGCGGTAAAACGACTATTTTGGACGCAATTACCTTGGCTTTGTACGACAAATCGCCCCGATATGAGCTGACAGGCAACAAGGAGAAGACCGAAAACGGCCAGGCTACCATGAAAAGCACCGCCAACGCTTTGCGCAAGGGCACTACGGACGGCAAGGCGGAAGTATGGTTTGCGGTGGGAAGCGAGCATTACATAGCCACTTGGCAGCTGCACAAGACCCGTAACGGCAAATATGATATGAACAACCGCCGCAAGCTGGAGGTGGTGAGAGGCGGTGACAGAATAGTGCTTGAAACCAGAATTGACGCTGTAAATCCGGAGATTGCAAGGCTTGTCGGGCTTAGCTACGACCAGTTTGTACGTTCGGTTATGCTGGCTCAGGGACAGTTCAACACTTTCCTGACTTCCGACAAAGCCAATCAGACTGCAATTCTCGAGATGCTGACAGGCACCGAGATTTATTCCACCATAGCCGATATGGTCGGACGCCGCAAGAACGATGTCCGCAACGAGGTGGAAAAACTTCAGGGACAATATAACACATTGACAAGCAATATCTTGTCTGAGGATGAAATGGCTTCTTTGAAGGAAGAAGTTGCCAAAAATGAAAAGCTTCTGGCCGAAAACGAGAGGGAGGTCAAAGCTGCCGAGTCGAAACTAAGGAATCTGGATAAGCTGGAAACGCTTTCAAAAGACATAGATGCTTCCGAAGCTCAACTTGCTGATTTACAGGCGTCTTACGACAGGATGTTGGAAGACAGACAGGCGTTGGCGGCCAAGGTCGAGCTGCTGAGTAAACAAGTTGAGGTACAAAGCGTACGCAAGGAGATGTTTGAGCAAACTGCCTTGATTGTCAGCTTGTTAAAGGAAGTGGAGGCTGCTGAAAGAAAGATTGTCGACTATTCGAACGAAGTGAAAACGCTGGAAGGGCTTAAGGAGCGAAAAGCAAAGGAGTTGTCGGAGCTGTCGACCCAAGTTGAGACTGCCTCGAACGCCCAGAAAACGGCTACTTCAGCCTACGAAAAATGCCATCAGGAGTTGGAAAAGGCCAACCTCAACCAGTTGATGTCCGACTACGAAGTCCACAAAAACAGCCTGAACTTTAATGAGGGCCGAAAGACCCGTTATCAGCGTGTCGGACAGATATTGGAAGAGTATGAAGACAAAAAGAAATTTATTGAAACACAAAATAATAAGTTATCTGAATTAAAGCAACACTTTAATAAGTGTGAGACCGATTTGGAAGCCTCAAAATCGGCTTTTGAAGCCAAAGATGCCGACTATCTGGCCCAGAAAAACATGGTGGACGGCTATATAAAATCGCTTCGTGCCAAGCTGAAGGAGGGCGAGCCTTGTCCTTTGTGCGGAAGCACCACCCACCAATACCACGATGAGAAACTGGTCGACTCACTGTTCGCCTCGGTCGAGAAATCGTGGAAAGAGGCCAAGACCGCCTTCGAAAACGCCAAGGATGCCAAAAACAAGGCTGCCAGCGACATCAAATCGTTGACCGACAACATTCAGAATGAGAATGCCCGCCTGCAAAAGATAGTGGACGATTTGAACAAAGTGTGCGAGGGCAAGCCTTTCTACGACCGTCAGATAGTTCAAAACGGCATAGCCGACTGCGAGCAGAAGATAGCCGAAGAGCAAAAAGTCTTGAAGGAGATAGACGCCAAAATCAAGGAGGCTCAGCGGATTCAGGCCGAGCTGCAAAAACTGCTCAAGATTAAAAACGAGGCAGACAATACGCTGAAAACCATTGAAAACAAGAGCAATGAGCTCAAAAATGAGATTTCGGAGACCGAGGGCCGTATCAAAAACCAGCAGTCGCTGTCGGAAAACGCGTCGGGCTTGTTAAAGGACAAAATGAAGTCGGCCGCCAAGTTGATTGCCGTCGAAAACTGGGAAAAGACCTGGCGGGAGGGACAGTCCGCATTCTACGACAGTCTCCACCAAATGGCGGCCGACTGGAAATCTCTCAACGAGGAACACGACAAAACCTTGGCCGACATAGTTAAAACCGACGAAATCGTCAGTGGAATAAAGAAAATTGAAGGAATTGACCGCATTGCAGAGTTCAAGGGCAAGGTGGCCGTGCGCAACAACATAGACCGTGGAGAGATACTGATTGGGTTCAGCCGGGTGCTCACCAACCTCATAGCCAAGAGCGACGAGAGAAAACAGATAGAGAAAGAGCTTGGCAGTATTGAAAACCAGCAGTTTAGACAAGAAATCCAATACAAGCTGACCGAGTTGGAGACTCAAAAGAAAGCTTTGGGTGACACTCTCACCGAACTGCGTGCAAAACTTTCGCTTAACAACCAGAACACAGCTTCGGCACAGGCTGCCAAGGAAGAATTGGAGGCCAAAAACGCCCAGTTGTCGCTCTGGAACCGTCTGGCCGACGCCATCGGCACCACAGCCACCAACAATTTCCGGGATGTGGCTCAGGCTTACACCATGCGAATACTGCTGGAGCAAGCCAACTATTTTCTGCGCAAACTGAGCGGACGCTACGAACTGACATGTTATACCGATTCACTGGCTATAATGGTGGCGGACAAGGAGATGGGAGGGGAACTGCGCAGCGCCAGCTCGCTCTCGGGCGGTGAAACCTTCCTCGTCTCGCTGGCGCTGGCCTTAGGCCTGGCTTCGTTGAACGACGAGCATCTCAACATCGACATGCTGTTCATCGACGAAGGTTTCGGTACCCTTGACGGCGAAAGCCTTGAGATGGCAGTAAACGCCCTCGGCAATATGCAGAAATTCGGCCGTAAAGTGGGTATAATCTCACACGTTGAAAGCCTCAAGGAGCGCATTCCCGCTCAGATTGTGGTGACCAAACGCGGCAAGGCGGCAAGTACAGTTGAAATCAAATAAAACTTTCATTATATGAGAAAAATCTTATTTGCACTATTGGCGGTTTTTCTATCGATTGACGTCTTCGCCCAGCTTGCGGTGAAAGACGGCTCTTTCAGGGAAATCCCAGGCTTTGTCAACGACAACCCAGATCCCGACTATCAAACCGACGACAACGACAAACCTTATGCTGTGGTGATAATGCATACCGTCAACATAACCGACGAGCAGATGCATTCATTGCGTTTTGAAGGCAATCTGGCCACTTTCATCATGCTAGATTACAAACAGGATGACATTTGGGTGTATCTGACCTCTAAAGTGGCTGATTATGTGAAGATTTCACATCCTGACTTGAGTAGTCTTGAGTATAATTTCCCAGAGGATTTGAAGCCGAACAAAGGCTATGAAATGACTTTGGTCAACAGCATGGCCATGGCGGCCGGCTCGGGCGGACTGACGGTGACCACTAAGCCTGAAGTCAATGCCACAGTTAGTCTGAACGGCTTTAAAATGGCCCAAACAACGCCTTACAACAACGGAATGATAGCCGCCGGCCGATATGAGGTAACCCTGTCAAAAGACGGCTACAATCCCGTAAAACGCATTGTGGAGGTCAAAGCTGGCGAGACCACCGCTATCGAAGTGGAAATATCTGTGCTTTACGGCAAGATACAGGTGACGACAGAGCCTGTTGGGGCCACAGTTTCGCTTGACGATGAGGTAATTGGCACAACGCCGCTGGCTCCGACAAACATTCCGATTGGCACTCATACAATGAAAATTGAAAAGCCCGGTTATGCTTACATAATCAGAGAAATCAACGTTTCAGAAAACGATGCGGTGAGTTTCAATGAAAAGTTGTCCGACAAACGTAGGGTAACCATATCAACCGATAGGGAGGGCGATAAAATATCCGTAGACGGACGTTATGTGGGCC
Organism: Bacteroidales bacterium; assembly: GCA_016282015.1. Lineage (GTDB taxonomy): Bacteria > Bacteroidota > Bacteroidia > Bacteroidales > F082 > Limimorpha. Next base: position 96,435 of record JAEEJS010000055.1, on the reverse strand, counting down.
AAAGCCCTTTGAAAACCGAGCTGACATACGGTGAACACAATATAGCTGCTGAACGTCACGAGGGCTATGACAGAATAGGATATAAAACCATAGTTGTAAAACAGGAAGACGACCCTCTGATAAATCTGGATTTTTATGACAGAATTTATTTTAAGGTGAAAGGCGCTGAGTTTGAGATGATAGGCGTTGACGGAGGCACCTTCTGGATGGGTTGCACTTATGAGCAGACCGACTGTGCTCATGATGAATTGCCTATACATGAGGTGACTCTTAGCGACTACTATATTGGTAAATATGAGGTGACACAGGCATTGTGGAAGGCTGTGATGAGTAATAACCCTTCGTCGTTTAAGGGTGACAATCTGCCTGTAGAGAAAGTCAGTTGGAACGATTGCCAGGAGTTTATAGCCAAACTGAATCAGATAACGGGTATGCAGTTTTGTCTGCCAACCGAAGCTCAATGGGAGTTTGCAGCAAGAGGCGGCAATAAGAGCAAAGGCTACAAATACAGTGGCGGTAACAATCCAGACGATGTGATGTGGTATCGTAGAAACAGCGGCAACAAATATTTGAAATACTATCAAAAATCGAATGGCGACAGAAGCGGCTATAAAGAGCCGAAGAATAATGACTGTAGAACTCATGCCGTAGGGACAAAGGCGCCCAATGAGTTGGGAATATATGATATGTGCGGCAATGTGAGTGAGGTGTGCTCCGATTGGTATGGCGATTACGATAGCCAAAGCCAGACAGACCCTACCGGACCTTCAGAAGGAACAAGGCATGTCAGCCGTGGTGGAAACTATTCTGGAAACGCCTACTTAAGCCACATAACAAGAAGGTCGGGAGCTACAGCCTTTGATGGTCTCCGTCTGTCTATTAAAAAATAATGTATTATCGCAAATTATTGAGTTATGAAAAAGAGCATTTTGTTTATAATATCTTTGCTTTTCACAACAGTGGCAATGGCCCAGCTGGAGGTTAAGGAAGGCTCCTTCAGGGAGGTTGCCGGTTTTGTTAACATCAACTCCGACCCTTATTACCAATATGACGATAATAATCAGATGTTTGCCGTTGTCAAAGTTAGAACTGAAAACATTACCGACAAACAGCGTCGCGACCTGAGTTTTGAGGGAAATCACGGCACTTCGGTCATGTTGGAATATAAAGTCGGAGAGGTGTGGGTGTATCAGACCGCCATCTATTCTGATTATCTGAAGATTTCACATCCGGAATTCAATACGGTGACATTCAACTATACTGAGGAATTGCAGCCTAAAAAAGGATATGAGATAACTTTGGTCAACAAGACCAATGCCTTTGCCGGTTCGGGTATGCTTACGGTGACTACCACGCCTGAAGCTGACGCAACTGTCATTTTGAACGGGCAGACTATGGAACAGCTGACGCCTTACCACAACGATATGATTCCGGTTGGAAAATATGAGATTGCGGTTTCCAAAGCGGGTTTTCAAACTGTTGTACGCAACATTGAAATCGAGCCTGATCAAAAATTGGAGGTGGCCATAGAGATGAACTATCTCTATGGAAAGATGAACATTACATCGGAGCCTGAGGGTGCCGATATTTTGATTGACGGCAAGAATTTTGGCGTTACTCCGGCCACTTTGGACAATGTGGTGGTGGGTTTCCATGAACTTATCCTCGATAAAAAAGGATATGCGCTTTTAAAAACATCTTTTATTCTTGATGAGAATACAGTGTTGAGTTATAATGAGAAACTTACTCCGGCGCTTTCAATCATTCCAATGTCATGTAAGGCAGGCGACAAAATCTATATAGATGACGAGTATGTCGGCGACATCCCTCTGATTCTCAGATTGACCTACGGTGAGCATATCATTAAATCGGTAAGGGGTGAAAATGAAAAGCAAATTGGTATAAAAAAGGTGGATATTACGCCTGAAACCAATCCTTTTATGAGATTGACACACTTCGACAAGATGATTTTCAATGTAAACGGTGCTTCGTTTGAGATGCTGGCTGTGGAAGGCGGTACATATACACGTGCCTGTCTGAGCGGGGATTGTCCCAAAGATAAAGACGGAATGGTTAAAGAAGTAACATTGGGCGACTACTACATGGGTGAGTTTGAGGTGACACAGGAACTATGGGAAGCTGTGATGGGTTTCAATCCTTCAACCTGGGTGGGCAAAAATATGCCGGTCGACAGTGTGTCGTGGAATGCGTGCAGTGATTTCTGCAGCAGACTGAGTGCAATTACCGGTCAGAAGTTTCGTCTGCCGACAGAGGATGAATGGGAGTTCGCGGCCAGAGGGGGCAACTATAGCCATGGTTATAAACATAGCGGCAGTGACAATCCTGACGAGGTGATGTGGTATTTTAGAAATAGCGGCGACAGCTATCTGACATGGAAAAATGAAACTCAACTGATTAAAAAACTTAAGAAAGCAGGGTGCAAGACACATGTTGTAGGGCAGAAGTCTCCCAATGAATTGGGCTTGTACGATATGAGCGGAAATGTCAGTGAATGGTGCCTGGATAATGTTAAATACGGACAAAGCAAAAATAATTACAGATCTGAACAGGTGAATCGAGGCGGAAACTGTTTCAGCTCGGCGGCATCAAGCACTATATTGCGACGTCAAAGCCGTTTTATATGGAAAAAATTCCCTTATGTCGGGTTGCGTTTGCTCTTGGAACCGGCGAAGTTTTAGACTTTAGACCTTAGCAATAAAAAAAGCTGACGTCACTGTCAGCTTTTTTTTGTGAACTAGGCGGGAGTCGAACCCACAACCGCCTGATCCGTAGTCAGGGACTCTATCCAATTGAGCTACTAGTCCATTGCGTTTAGCGCTGCAAAATTACAACATTTTTTTATTGGTTATCCAAAAAATGTGAAATTTTTTGTGGGGGAGGGTGGACTCGAACCACCGAACTCATCCGAGGACAGATTTACAGTCTGTTGCAATTGCCGCTATGCGACTCCCCCTTGCTTTTGCGCTGCAAAAATACTAAAAAATCATTTGCAAACAGCAAAAAAATCAAGTTTTTTCAAATATTTTGCAAGCTTATAGAAATCAATAAATTACAGAACAACTTCGCTTCGAGGAGGCGTGGAACATACCCACGGCCTTGTCTTCAGGCTGTATGTTAGTGCGCACATTTGAAGGCGTTCCCATCATTGGGTTGGTGCCTGAGTTGGTGGCTATTTCAGCAATGTAGTGGGCATAGTCGCGAGGAATTGACCACAGATCCATGGTGACGGTGTCGCCACGGTGCACCACCTCGAGACTGTCGCGCTGGTCCAGACCGTAGACCGGGAATTCACCTCCCAGAAGCACCATAAGCGGTCCGTTGAAGTAGATGCCGGCATAACCCATGGTCTCGAATATCTCGCATTTTGTAAGAGTGTCGCCTCCGATGTCCTCGTGGTTGATGCTGACGCGCACCATGTAGTAGGTCTTAGGATCGTCGGTGGTTTGGAAATACGGATAAACACCCAGATAATGCTCCAGTTCCAAGGCGTTGAACTTCCAGTCTTTCACTTTGATTGAGTCGATTTGCTCCACATTCTCCTTCATGGTCGTCTCAGAATAGAAGTGCTGATGTCCTTCCTCATCGTAAAAATCAACCGACAGACGGTAGGTGTGGTTAGGCTCACCGGCCATAGGCTCCAAAGTGAGATAACGGCCAGCCTCTTCGCTTTCCTGATAATGTATGGTGTCGTTGCCGTCAAGCACAAACACAGTGGCTCCGGATATCCTTTCCGGCAGTTCGTCAGTATAGAAAGGAGTGGTGCGGCTGACTATAACTTCCTGATACTTAAACTCGTCTGTAATGGAGCCGCTTATGCCTACCAGCATCACGCCTTCCTGCATATCGATCTTCATAGGCTCGCGGCAGGATGTGGCCAAAAGCGTCATTACTATTATTACTATCGGAAATATTTTTTTCATAATGCTTAAAATTTGAAATTGTATGAGACTGACGGAATTATTGAGAATAGATACATTCTTTCAGTCTTAATGGTATTGTTTTCGCCGGGCACAAAGGTTACAGCCCAGGTGTTGTGACGTCCGTAGACGTTGTAGATCGAAACGTTCCATTCGCCCTGCCAGCGTATGTGCTTCTTGCATTTGAAGGTGGCCGAAAGGTCGAGACGATGGTAGTCGGGATAGCGGCTGCGGTTGCGGTATCCGTTGTAGATGGCGTAAGTTGAGCCGTGGTCGCTGTATTTACCGTAAGGGTAGGTGACAGGCTGACCGGTGTTGTAAATCCAGTTGGCCGACACATCTATCCTGTCGTTTATTTCGTAGTTGAGCACTATGCTGATGCAGTGCGGACGGTCGTAAGGAGAGTTGTACTCCTCGTCGTGGCTAATGCCTTTAACCTTGCGGAAAGCGCGGCTGTAGGTGTACGAGATCCAACCGGTGAACTTGCCGTAGTTTTTCCTCACGAGCAACTCCACTCCATAAGCGCGTCCGTGACCCACTCTCACCTCGCCGTCTATCCTGGCGTTGCCGTAAAGTTGGGCATCGTCTATGAAGTCGATTACATTTTGCATGTTCTTGTAGAAAACCTCCACTGAAGTCTCAATGTCGTTGCCACGGAAGTTGCGGAAGTAGCCGGCGGCCACCTGGTCGCAGATCTGAGGTTTGATGTTGGGGCTTGAAGGGAACCAAACGTCGAAAGGCAGACCGCCTGTGGCGTTGGTTGCTATCTGGGAATACTGAGTGGTCCTTGCATATGAAGTCTTAATTGACGAAAATGCGTCAATCTGGTACATCATGGCTACACGTGGCTCCAAGCTGGTGTAAGTGTTGAATATCACTCCTGGGCCATAATTGATTGAGTCGATAAACTCGTAGTTTTCGTCGAAAAGGTACAGGGTTTCTTCGCCAATATTCTGGAACATGCTGAAACGCAGACCGTAGCGGACAGAGAAGAAAGGTCCCAACTTATGCTCGTTGGTGAAATACAAAGCTGTCTCAAGGGCTTTTCTGTAATAATGGGCCTGATTGTCCAACGAGAAGTAATCGCCCACAACACCTGTGCGGTCGTCAAGCTCGCCTTGGTTGAACTTGTGATAGGTGAACGAGGCGCCGAACTTTGAGGTGAGATTGTCCTTGGCAAGCCAAGTAAAATCATATCTTCCGGTGAAGTCGTATATGCCGGCCGCCACTGAAAAGTCGTAAGGGTTCATGCTCACGTCCACGCCGTAACGGTAGCGGGTGTAGTGCAATGAAAGGTTGGATGTGAGCTTATTGCCGAATATGTGATTCCAACGGCCTGAGATGGTGGTGTTGCCGTAGCCTACGCCCATCATGTTTTTCAGACCTATCATGTCGTAGCCATTGTAAACCGACAGGAAAATACGGTTGTTGTCGTTGAGGGTGTGCATCAGCTTGCCGTTGAGGTCATAGAAGTAAAGCTTTGTGTCTTTAATCTGATTGACGATGTACGGTGCCAGCAGACCTCCGTAGGTGACACGGCCGGCAAGCATAACGGCTGTGCGATGTTTGTTGAACGGCATGTTGACCATCAGACGGCTGGTGAGAATGCCTATGCCGCCGGTCATGGTGAAACGGTCAGGGACGTCGTCTAAAGTCTTAACATCCAATACTGAGGACAGACGGTTGTCGTAGTTGGCCGGGATGTCGCCCTTGTAAAGAGTGGCTTCTTTGACCACGTCATTGTTGAACACCGAGAAGAATCCCAAGAAGTGTGAGGCGTTGTACACCGGAGCCTCGTCCAGAGTGATGAGGTTCTGGTCGGGTGAGCCTCCGCGTACGCTGAAACCTGACGAGCCTTCCGAAGCAGCCTGCACACCTGGCAGCAATTGTACCGCCTTGATGACGTCCACTTCGCCCATCAAAGCCGGAATCTTCCTGATTTTCACCATCTCCAATTTCTGCACACTCATAGACAACTCCTTGACATTGGCGTCAGGTTTACGGCTGGTGATGACAATGTTGTCAAGCATCTGGCTTTCCACCTTAAGGTTGAAGTTCATGCGTTTAAGGCTGTTGTCAATCACAACCACCTTGTCGAGAGTGTTATAGCCAATGTATGAAACTCTTATGCTGTAACGGCCGGGTTTAAGGATGAGTTTATAGTTGCCGTCGTGGTCGGTTGCGGTGCCCACTTTAAGCGAATCGACAAAAACTGCCGCTCCAACCAAGGTCTCACCGCTGTCAATGTCTTTCACAGTGCCAAAAATACCGGTTTGTGCATGCAGCTCTAACATGCTAATTATCAGTAGAATCAATGCAAAAACCAGTTTTTTCATCCATTGTTTTTTTGAGGGTGCAAAGTTACTCAATTTTTTTTAAATTATTGTCGGTCATATCAAAAAAAGTTTCAACTTTGCGGAAACATTAGATTTTTCTGATTATGGTATACAATTTTGATGAGAAAATAAATCGTGAAGGCACCGAAAGTGTCAAATACGACTTGAGAAACAACGTGTTCGGCAAGGCCGATGTCATCCCGATGTGGGTGGCCGACATGGATTTCCGTACTCCCGATTTCATACGCGAGGCGGTTATTGAGAGAGCCAAATACGACGTGTACGGCTACACCTTCCGTGAGGATGCCTATTTCGAGGCTATAGCCGCATGGATCAGACGCCGTCACCAGTGGGATGTACGCAAGGAATGGATGACCTACACTCCGGGTGTGGTGGCAGCCTTTAACATGGCAGTGCTTGGTCTGACCAAAGAGGGTGACGAGGTGATAATCCAGCCGCCTGTCTATCCGCCTTTCTTCCATGCTGTGGAGAGCCACGGACGCAAGCTGGTGACAAACCCGCTTATCGACACCGACGACGGATTTATAATGGATTACGAGCTTTTGGAGAAGCAGGCAAAGACGGCTAAGATGCTCATTCTCAGCAATCCGCACAACCCTGTCGGACGCTGCTGGACCCGCGACGAGCTCAAGAGACTGGGCGACATCTGTATGCGCAACAACGTGCTGGTGTTCTCCGATGAGATACATTGCGACTTGGTGCTGCCGGGCCATAAACATGTGCCGTTTGCCAGCGTATGTGAGGAGTTTGCCCAGCATAGCTTAACAGCCCATGCGGCCAGCAAGACCTTCAACCTGGCGGGCATGGCCACATCGACCATCATAGTGCCAAACGAGGAGTTGCGTAAAACGTACGTAAATTTTGTGGAAAGTACAGAGATACATCTGGGCAATATATTCGGCAAGATAGCCACCAAGACCGCCATGGAAAAAGGGGAGGAGTGGCTGCAGCAGCTGCTGGTCTACATACAGGGCAATATCGACTATGTGGTTGACTATATTAATAAGGAGTTGCCTAAGATTCGGGTGCACAGGGCTGAAGCCACGTACATGCTGTGGCTCGATTTCTCGGCCTATAACCTTGATAACAAAGAACTTAACCATAAGATGATATTCGAAGCAGGCTTGGGTTTGAACAACGGTAAGGAGTTTGGTAAGCAAGGGGAGAAGTGCCTGAGAATCAATCTGGCCTGTCCGCGGAGCGTTGTTGCGGAGGCTATGAAAAGAATAAAGGAGGTCTTCTGACCTCCTTTTCTTTTGTCGGGGTAGCAGGATTCGAACCTGCGACCCCCTGCTCCCAAAGCAGGTGCGCTAGCCGGACTGCGCTATGCCCCGATAATGTTCCGGCGGAGAAGGGGGGATTCGAACCCCCGGTAGCCTTAGGGGCTACGACAGTTTAGCAAACTGTTGGTTTCAGCCACTCACCCACCTCTCCATGTTCTGTGGCTTTGCGGGTGCAAAAATACAACATTTTTTATTATCCGCAACATTTTTCTAAAAAAAATTTTACTACTTTTGCACAAACACTTTTTACTATGAAAATATTAAAATTCTTAACAATTTTTACAGCTGTAACACTTTTATTTACAGCATGTTGCAAATCTAACAGTGAAAGATCGGCTTATCCGGAGCCGAAGAATGTGGTTATGATTATAGGTGACGGCATGGGTCCGGCACAGGTTTATTCGCTCATTATGACTAGCGATTCGCCTACCGCTTTCGAACGTTTTCAGTATTCCGGCTTCTCAATTACCAAGTCGGCCAACAAACCTATCACCGATTCTGCCGCGGGCGGCTCAGCCATAGCCGTCGGCCATAAGTCAAACAACGGCAACATCGGTATGAATGCCGACAGCATACCTCAGCCCAGCATGCTCGACCTGCTGGCCGCCCGCGGCAAGAAGACCGGCGTGGTGGTGACTTGCGCGGTGACACATGCCACACCGGCATCGTTCATAGCCCATAACGTCAGCCGTAGCAACAACGAAGAGATAGCCGTCGACATAGCCAACCGTAATAACCTTGATGTACTTATGGGTGGCGGTAAGAAATATTTCTGCGAGCGCAAGGACGGCGAGAATCTGCTTGACCAGATGTTTGACAAAGGCTGGAACATATACGAATCGTTAGATGCTGTTCAAGACAAAGAAGGCAGAACATTCGTGGTGGCCGACAGAAAACACTTGCCTGAGGCCTGCAAACGCGGCGACTTCCTGCCCAAGGCCACAGCCAAGGCCATCGACCTGCTCGACAACGAGAAAGGTTTCTTCCTCATGATTGAAGGCTCTCAGATTGACTTCGCCTGTCACGACAACGACTCGGCCACCATGGTCGACGAGATGCGCGACTTCAACGATATGCTCAACGTGGTGCTCGACTTTGCCGAGAAAGACCAGAACACCCTGGTGGTGGTCACAGCCGACCACGAGACCGGCGGTCTCAGCATCATCGACCCTCAGGGCAGATACACCAATCCGGCTTTCCATTTCAGCACAGGCAGCCACAGCGCAGTGTTTGTGCCAGTGTTCTCATACGGCCCTGGCGCCGACCGCTTCACCGGTCTGATGGACAATACCGATATCTTCAAGCGGTTGATGGGACTATATAAATAAGGTGTATGACAAACAAAAAAATGTCGGCGAAACTCGCCGACATTTTTTTTAAGATAAAATCTGTTTTCTTATTTTGCCAATTCAGCGCGGAAGCTGTCGACACCTGCTTGTGAAAGCTCAACGATTGTTGAAGTCTCGCCGAGGTTCATGCAGACATGGTTGTCATCTGTGTAGGTGAACATAGGAACGAGCTCTTCGCCGTTGACCACGAACCATGTGCCGTTGTTGTTGACAAACTGAACAGTCTCGTCACCCTTTGTGATGGTGTAACCGTTCTCGTCTGATTTGACAATGTACTGACCATTTTCTGTGTTGATGACATCAGTCTTGCTACCGACAGGGTTGTTGCCTGTCCAGAACTCGATTGAGTTGATGACAACACCGTCCACAAACAAGCAAACTCCGTAAACAGGGATCAAGCATGATGTAGCGAAGAACACGATTTCGTTGATCCACTTGTCACCGATTGACTGGTTCCAATTGTAGTACTTCTTTGTGAGACTGAATGATCCGATGCATGATGACAGGAAAAGTGTAGCTGCCATTGCGACTGTTAAGAATACCTTTTTCATGATGTTTATTAATTTAAAGTTGTCAATTCTGACGCAAAATTAGCATTTTTTTATACGTATTCAAAAAATTTTTGAAAAAAATAGCGGTGGTATGAAAAGTATTTATATATTTGCATCCGATAAATTACTGACTTTTAGTTCGTTAACTAACTTAACTCTTATGAAGATTTTTATTGCAAAGCTTTCTTCCAGGACCACAGCGGATGATGTAAGACGCCTTTTCGAGCGTTTTGGTACAGTTTCGGTATGTAAGGTCATTATGGATCATGAAACGAAACGTTCCAAATGCTATGGATTTGTCGAGATGCCGAACGACAGTGAAGCTTATGTGGCCGTGGTTGAAACCAACGAAATGGATTTTATGGGCAGCATCATCAATGTAAAGAAGTCAAAGCCCCAGCCGCCGACAGCTAAAAAGTAACTCAACTTATTGAGTGTCAAATGTTTCGGAAATACATATAAAAATTTGTATTTTTTGATTTAGTTTTCTAAAATTTTTGTATTTTTGCAGTCGCGAAAAGCAATGGTTCTGTAGCTCAGCTGGATAGAGCAACAGCCTTCTAAGCTGTGGGTCCTGGGTTCGAATCCCAGCGGAATCACAAACTGAGATTATGTTATTACAAGTCCATCCGGAAAATCCAAATCCTCGTCACGTCAAAATGATAATTGACTGCTTGAGGAAGGATGGCGTTGTAATATTCCCAACCGACACTATCTACGGCATCGGTTGCAGCATCAACAGCACAAAAGCTTATGAGCGCATAGCACAGATCAAGGGCATCCGCAAGGAGAAAGCCCATTTTTCTTTTATATTCCACGATCTGAGCATGCTATCGGAGTTTACCAAACCTATCAGCAACGATGTGTTCAAGATGATGAAGCGCAACCTTCCGGGAGCTTTCACCTTCATTTTGGAGGCCAACAACAACATACCGCGCATCTTCCAGAGTCATAAAAAGACCATAGGTATACGTATTCCAGACCAGCCCATTATCACCAATATAGTTAAGGAATTGGGCAACCCCATAATGACAACCTCCATCATTGATGAGGATGAAATTTCAGGCTTTTTAACCGATCCGGAGGTGATCCACGAGCACTACAAAGACCGTGTTGACATAGTCATTGACGGAGGTTTTGGTGACAACCAAGGAAGTACCATTGTGGATTGCACTGATAATGAGATACTTATCACTCGCCAAGGCAAAGGTATTCTCGATTAAAATTTTTTCAGAAATTTTGTTAGAGGTATTGAAAAATATACTATTTTTGCAGTCGCAAAATGGTAGAGGGGTTGAATTGACTTGGTAGCTCAGCAGGTAGAGCATCACACTTTTAATGTGGGGGTCCTGGGTTCGAGCCCCAGCCAGGTCACAAAATAAAAGCCTTAAGATATTGGTAACAATGTTTTAAGGCTTTTTCGTTTATTTCCCCGAATTGATCTTGACAGCTCTGAAACAATGCTTTAGATTCTGCAAAAATAAAGAACTTTTTGGCCTAGATGGCATACTATTTAAGAAAAAGTTTACAAGATTTCTCTTGAGGTTTTATGCCCTGAACAGGGCTAGGGGATTATGTTCCTTTTTTCTTGATAAAAAAGGAACCGAAAAAATCAAGGCCCGAATCATCGGCCCAACGCTGCAGCCGGTCTAAGGCGGTACTCCTTCTTTTGGCGGTACTGTGTAAACATCAGATGCAGCGTGCCAAGCGGTATGTTGACGCAGCGCATAAACATCACCAGCCTGCGGTTGCGCAGCGCAACCGGAAGCAGCGAAAGCAGCCGTTCAATATCTAATGAATACTTACTCATAATTGACTGTCAGATTTGCGAGTGTTATATGTCCAGCTATAGCTTCGTAGTTTTGCGTGTCGAGAGTCGTTTCCGTCTCGTTGGCATCGTGCGCGTTGAACACGCAGCTCTCGATGGTCACGTCCTCAACGCCATTGACCTGCTGAATGGCATCGATAAGCTTTGTCTTATTGAACGTGCCACCATATCTGATACCGTCAAGATATGCGACAACGGCTTCCCTGATAGCGTCGTCTTTCTCCTCAGGCATAATCAGACGGTTGCGCCACACCCTGACCGTAACATTCATGTCGTCGCTGTCGATGCTTGAGATGTTAAGATGCACGCCGGCAAACTTCAGCGTATTCATATAAGCCTCAAAAGCGGAGAGTTGTGTTTGTGTCAGCTTGCTGTAATCCTCTTTGCAGACCTTGATTGTCACAGTGTTGTATTTCTCGACCACTGCAGCGTGTTTGATAATCTGTTTCGATTCATCGACAGACTCGTACGAGCCGTGAGCCGCGAAATATGTGTTAGCGTCAGCGTCATCCTGATACTCCATCGCGCGGTTCCAAAGCCACGACACAGAGCCAGGATACGCGGCGGCTATGCGAGCGTCAACGTCCGATTTGAACTGTTCGAACATCCACTCAAGTGCATATTGTCCAGCTGCCACGACGAAAAGAATAATATTAATAAGACTGACCGAGCTTGTTTGGCTGTCCCAGCTCTCCTCCCTGTTGAGGTTGAGCTTTTCGGCAAACTCAGCGTTTGACATTATCTGGTCTGTCATGACCTTCTTTATCTCTGCAATAGTTCTCATTTGTATTCAGCGTTTATTTTTATCGTCTCTCCTTTGATTTCAATCTTTTTGACGGTCATGCCGTCACGTTTCAGCTCCTCGTTGATGCGGTGCTTCCAGTATGTGTTGTCTTCATCGTTCACACTGTCGGCGATGCCGGCACCGAAAAGAGGATGCTCCTTGAACTCGCCTTTTTGAGCCGCGAGGATAAGGTACTGGTTCTGCAGTGTGCTGTCACCTGCACAAAGGTCACCGCCCGACAGAACCAGGTCGATATCATTGCCAATCAATATGTCAGTGTTCTTTGCCATGTCTTAACTAATTGTTCCAGTTCCTGGGGATGTTGTCGTTCCAGTTTGTGCTGCGGCACTGCCTGCGGTGCTGACCGGTATTCCAGCTGCAACAGTGACCGTGGCTCCTTTTATATATTCGTCGATAGCGTCAACCATCTTATCCACGACATCACCGTCCGAAGGATCAATCGCCTTAAGTTTCGCTTTCAATGTTGCTTTATCCAGTGCCATAACTCAATGTTTTATAAGTTTGTCTTCAATGTCATCCTGTTTAGTTTCCTGCAGCTGCTGTCCTGCCCATGAAGCAATGGCGGCTTTCAAGGCCGCGCCGCCGTCATAAACAACCGGCGACCATGATTTGAACACCTGCTTGACATTGTTGATGTCTTTTTCGATGGCGTTCAATTTTTCTGTCAGCTCAATGACATTCACAAGGCCTTCGTGCTTCCCTTCATTGATGACCACTTCACCGGCAAACTTCACTGTCAGGGTGTCAATCTCCGAATAAGCTATTATGACCAGATCGCGCAACTCACCGCTGCTGAGGTCGGCCATCATAACCATACTGCCGACAACAGGCTTCGCAAGGATGTTGTTCGCGTTCCCATTGGCCGAGGCGTTAAGGCGCACGTCGCTCACATTGAGGCGGTCTGCAATTTTCACAGTGCAGGTCTCGCTTTCAACTGATACCACTTCTCCTGTGACATAAACAGAACCGCCTCCGCCTGCGATGTTCTTTAAAATATTCCTTATCTCCGTTGCCCTATCCATCAGCTTAATCTTTTCCCAAGTGTTATTTTTCTGATTCCACCTGATTGCGAAAAGTCAGTTTCGACACTAATCACATAATATGTTCCGTTCTTATACTCGTAGTCATCGTCAACGATTTTTGCTTTATATCCTGCATCAACAAAAGGAATGAGCCATCCTTGAATGCTTCCTTCATAGCCGTCATATACTTTTGATTCAAGAACCTGTTGAGCCTTTGCTTCAAGAGAAGCTTTGTCGGTAACTCCCGAAAGTTTGACAGTCATTTTATCACCGCCGGTGGTTCCTTTCTCGACCTTGATAGTCTTGCCGGATTTGTCGGTACTCTCAACTACGACAAGCAGCTTGCGGTCATCCTTGCTTTTGTACTTCAGGTCAGTTCCAGTTTTTTCAATATTTGTCTTGAAATTGTAAACGACATCGCCAAAAATCTCGGAGTATTGAGGATGCACATGCAAGACGTTGTCCTTCAAATAGATGTTGGGGCTTGCCTCCTCCTGAATCTTCTTAAGCACGTCGTATCCTGTGGCGTTGCTGATAACAAACTTGTCGTATGAGAAATCATAGTCACACGAGACAGAGAAACCGCCAATTTGTGAACAGACATTGTTTAATATTGACGACACTTTTGCATTTTTCAGTTCTTCATCCTTGACCGATTTGCGGAAAAGATAAATAGGATCTTCACACTCAAGAATAATACTACCTCCGTCTGTTTTAACATCTTTTAAATAGCCTTTAAACTCCTCTTTAAGTTCGTCGTTATAACCGAGCTTTATTGTGACCGCATCGCCTTTTTTCAACTTGTTTTCCACCTCAATAGTCTTGTTAAACACGGCTCCCGGTATAGTTATAACAGCGGTATCGACAAGCAGCTCAACAGATTTCTTGACATTGACCTTTTCAAGAAGTCTCAACTTAAAGTTGCCAATAGTAATATCCCAACACATTCTGAACATATCAAGCCTCCTCCAACAATGAATAACCATCATCGCTGTAAGCTCTTATAGAAAACGACTGGTTTTCCATACCTTTTGTGAATGGAAAATCGTAGCTTTCAATGGCGATGTCGTTTATATTAAAGCCGTCATTGTTCTGCAGATAATCGCAAATCACCTTGACGGAAGTCCTCGCTTCGCATATTTCGCGCAGCTTAACCACCTGTTTCATCAGCTCCTCATGGTTTTCAGCCATTAGAACACCATATATTGATATTTCATAATCATCTTGGCTCCAACTTTCCTTGATACTTCCGCGCATGTCTGATTTACTTACATAGCGCCTTGTTATGACGTTTTTGCCATTGACTGATATGATAGGGTCAATGGGCAGTTTGAACTGTTCACCATCAAGCTCAAAAGAAAGAGGACATTGGAAAAACGTATCACCAAGCTTTGATAACGCCTGCTTTTCTTTCGCTTTGATTTCTGCTGGAGTAATAACCTCCTCGGCTTCAGCAATAGCATGTTGCGGAAATTCTGTAAATCTTGAAAAAGGCGCTTTGCCGGGGACAATGACTATATTCCTGAAAGGAATTATCATCGGCTGGGCATAGCCAAGGGTACTTTGTATATTCAAGCCCTGTAAAGATGTCAAGTCATCCAAGCGTTGTGTCAAACTACCCATTTATCATCCTCCTGCGTTTTGTGCTGAATAAAGCACCCTGAGAAGCACTTCTTCAAGCTGTGACCTCAAATTCTCAATATTATCGTGAACATTGCCGTTAAAGTTTATATCAGCCATTTTCCCAAGGTTGATAGTTACCTGTGTGTTTCTTGTGCCTCCTGAAGCAATAGCGTTTGCCGCCGATGGTACAACGCTGTTGGCAATATTAACGTCATCCCCCGAAGTTCCATCAGGACTAACTCCCGGTATATGTGCTTTCTCAATCTGATTATCGTCAGTTTTATTCTTATTGAAACTTTCGCTTCCTTTTTCGGCACCTGTTTCGTAAGCGTCAGTAACCTTTCCAGTCAGCGCGTTCCACAACTTGATAATTGGATTGAATATCTTCCCCATGAATTCGACTATTCTGCCAAAAATGCTTTTGACCGTGTTCCACAGATTACCGAACCAGTCTGTAACAGGCTTCATGACTTTGGCGAACCATGCTCCCACTTTTGAGAAAACACCTCCAATCCAAGCAAACAACCCGGAGAACCAATTCCACACAGGCTGCAGAACTCCGACAATCCAATCTCCGAACTTTGAAAAAACACCTGTAATCCACGACCACAGGTCTTTGAACAATCCTGTTATAAAACCGTATATATTAGAGGCAATTTGCTTGATTTTGTTAAACAATGTGGAGAATAAGCCGGCAATCATGCTGCCAATGGCCTTTATTGCCTCCCAAATACCGAACACGAGTCTTCTGAATCCTTCGCACTTATCCCACAACAGCTTAAATAAGGCTATTATAGCGGCAATTGCGGCGAGTATCCATCCGATAACAGGGATATTCATGATTGCTGTGCTAATGGCTCGAATGGCGTTAACAGCCACGGTCTTTAAGAACCCAAACATTCCTCCTGCAGATGCTATTGACATTTTCAGTATATTAATTTTCAATGTCGTGGCAACAATCGCGGCACGTATTGTATTACCAAAAGTTTTGTTAAGTTGTGCCCTTAAAAACGGCAATACCCCACCGGCACCGACGATATTGTTTCTTAAACTTCCAACAAGCTTTGCAGTGGTCATGACAAGAGGCATCAGTTGTGATATCGGCACAAGTGATTTTGTTACAACATCAACCCAAATGCCGAAGTCGCCTGCCAAATTAAACACGGAGATTTTTAAATCGTTGAACTTCGCGTTTATTCTCGCTTGCTTTTCGGCATAGTTTTCCATGATAATGCCAGCCTGTTCATAAGCCGTGTTGGTTCCTGTGATGGCATCTCTATATCGGTCAATCTCACTCGTTCCCTGCACAAGTGCCATTGCCGCGTTTGCATTCTCACGACCGAAAAGTTTTGTAAACAATGCCGTATCGCTCATTACAGGCTTCAACAGGCGCAGTCGTTCAGAAAGGCTCATTGACTTGTCACCAAGCTTGACAATGTCTATACCGGCAGCCTGCAGTTCTTCCTGAATATCTTTCGGGAGGAATCTGCCCTGAGCCAGAATCGACATTGTATTTCGCAAGGCGACACCACCCTCGGCTCCTTTCTTGCCGGCTTTGTCAAGAACCTGAATGGCGGCGTTAGTTTCCTCGAATGATACGCCTGCGGCTTTGGCGGCCATACCGCATTGCTCAATGGCGAGTTTTATTGTCGGGAGTTCTGCAGAACCTTCCTTTCCTGCCGCCGCCATGACGTTCATCATTTCGGCCATCTTACGGCTTGCCTCTATCGGGTCGGCGAGAGAAACGCCGTATTGGTTCATGGCTGTTGTGAGAACCTCTGCGGCTGCCGTGGCATTACCTCCCATTGTTTTGCTCAATGTTGAAATGGCATTTCCCATTTCATTCATTGCAGCCGGATTTTTTGCCAGTTCTGGAGATAGTTGTGACAATATCAGCTTGTAACTTTCAACAGCCTGCGCCGCATCAAGCCCAAACGCTTTTGCCGTCTGTCTTGCGTAGCCCTCTATCTCTTTAAGGCCTTTTCCTGTCACGCCAGCGACCGCCGAGAGGTCGGAAAGCGAACTATCGAGGGATATTCCAGGTTGGTTGATACTGCTGATGGTGTTGGAGAGACTTTGAAACGTCTTGGATATGTTGTCAAACTTGAAAGAAAACCCACTCAACGTGTTAAAAACGTCAGATGTATTCTTGGCGGATATGTTAAGGTTTTGCATCGCCTCATCAAGTTCGGCAATACCTGTGTAGGCATTTCCGCCAATATTAATCGTGAATTTTATTTCGTTTGACATTTTTTTCTTGACTTTTTGAAAATAAAACCTTTATTTTGCAGAATAATAATTCGACATCGAAATGGAATCGTTTTTTGCAATAATAATAGCCGTGTTTTATTGGGTTTTCATAGCGGTATTCGTGATTTTCGCTGTCGTTTTCATTGTCTCTTGTGTTACCAAGGCCATCAAAGGGAAAACTTTTTCAAGCTCTGATTATCCGAGCGAGGTAAGCAAGAACCCATTTTTCTAACCACTTCTTTTTCCGACCTCCCTTTCCCTGATGTCCTGAAGCTGTGCTAATTTTTCTGCCCATTCTTCATCTGACAGTTTGTCAGGATTGATGTGAAGATAATATTCAAGCATCGTATTAGCGTAGCCTATGGGGTTGAATTCAGGGCTTCCCTCGGCATTTTTTAAAGCTCCCCCACCTCCGCCTTCTTTGCCGTTACAAGTTTGTTGATAAGATCCGACGAGCCGAGCATGTATTCAGTATCTTCAAGAAACACTGTTGAACCTCCAATATGGCATTGTTTCAGAATCATCTCAGTCATTGCAAGTTCATCGTTTTTCAGACGCATGACATAACTAAGTTCTTTTCTGTCCGGCTTTCTGAAATAGCCAATATGTCCGTCAACCTTTGCTGTGTAAATTTTGTTGTATTTTCTCTTCCAAGCTTCAATTTGTTCCGGTGTAGCTTGTCCCACCATAACTTTTTCTGTATTTTCCATTTTGATATATTTATTAGCGTTGTAAAAACCCCAAGCCCGTCATCATGGAATACAGAGACAGGCTGGGGTGTTGCCTTTTAGGAAACCTTCTTTTTACGTAAGAAAATGAAGGGTAAAGCAAACTCGGCGGATTTGTCACCTTGTTTGTAACTCTTTGGTTCAGAGGTAAATTGGACACCTTGAAGCAAATCTGTTATCATAACATCGCCTGCTGCAGGATTGCCGTAACAAACGACAATATCAATCTGCATGTCAAGAATTGAGCCGCCTCCGTTGATTCGCAAGGTCTCATATTCGGAACCGGTAACGGTCAGTGTCCCGGAATGACTCTTGTTGCCTTTTTGAATTGCGATAGGCTCATTTCCCTTGCCGTACAGAAATCCTTTTTCTTGGTCAGATTTGTATTCTAAACCCTCAAAGCCTGTGATGTCTTTGCCACCGACAATGCATGTAATGTCGGCGAATTCGTATTCTCTACTGTTGAACATATCAAATCCTTTCTTTTAGTTTATTCGGATACTTTGAAACCAAGGTCAACCTCAATGTATTTCGCATAGCCGTATGGCTTCACGCGAAGTTTCACCTTGAGTTTTGACGTGGCTACAATATTCTGGTCAGGATTGATGTAGCACTGTACACCCATGTCGTTAGGGTCTGAAGGGTCAACGCCGAGGTTGCCTTCCGATGTCATCAGGTTGATGATTGCCGACTCGACAGCTGTCTGAACCGACTTGACATACGGAGGAGCAATCTTGCCTTCATCAGTTACAGGAACTTCATCGTTGAGGGTATCAACGAGAGTCTGGTAGGCGATGCGATATGCCTTGTCAATCGTTCTGCGGCGAGGGATAAGAGCGTAATCGTCTGTCGGAGCTGTGGCAAGTTTGTCATCGCTCCAGAAATAACCTGATTTGCCGACGAATGTGCGTGGGCAGATGAATCCTGCGTCGTTGATCGTACCAGGATCGCCGTTTTCGGCAGTGACTGAGCCGATGTAAAGAGTTGTCGCGACAATCTTTCCGGATCTTACGCGACCGATTGAACGCTGCACCGGTATTGCCGCGATTCTTCCTGCAAGCAAACCGACGGCTGCGCCTTTTGAGTTTGCCACTGTGTCACCGATAAGAACGGCGACGCGGTTTTCATTGCCTTCGTCAAGCTGTGGCAATGATGAGGCGACACCGCTGTAGTGACGGCCTTCGAGGATGACAAACAAAGGTGCGTAGAGAGCTGATGTAACCTCTTCAGCGAGAGCCTGTGCGTTGGTGATAGCTGTCTCAACTTTAGCGTCGATGGCGTGTGTCACCGTGGCACTGTACCCTGAAGCGTCAGTCACCTTGACAATGAGGATGCGGATGTCACCATTGGCGGCACTCACGAGCTTCTTTGCGCCGTTAGCCTCTGTTTTGTCAACCATCTTATCGACTGTCATAGTGTCGGCCACACCCATAATCCACAATTCGCTGCCCACAGGAGCCTCATCGTAAAACTCCTTGACGCACTTATAAAGATTTGCGTTTGCGCCTGTTGATGCGCTGTTAATGCCTTTTTCAACGAGCTGGTCAAGCGCGGTAATCTTATAAGGAGTGTTGAGCGCAAATGTAGTGACAGAGTTGCCGTTGATTGTCTGTGTGACAGCTGTGGCTGTGGCAACAAGTCCCACAACGCCGTCGATCATTGCGCCGACTGCGCCGAGAAGACCGTTTGCAAAATCTATTTTAACATTTGGTAGCATATTAGAAACCTTTCTTTCTGTAATGTTTGACTTCAAATTCAGTATCGGCTACGTGAGCCTGTGCGTCGGCGGATTCGGTGAACCACTGTCCGTCGGTGGTGTACCATATCTCCTTAACGCCGAGACGCATCATAATACCCTTCGCGTCTGTTTCCGGATCCAAACTCGGGAAACAGGCTGCGCCCTCGTTTTTTGGAGAGTTGGTTTTGTTGTTTTCTTTTGCCATTTTTTATCGTTTTAAATAGTGTTTGATTCCAATTAAAACAGCCAAGGCTGCTATGAGCATAAGGAACAGGCGACCGAGATATATTTGGATGATTTGCCACCCGGTGAGCTGCCTTTCCACCTCAACGAATTGAGTAGTTCGGCTGCGCTCCATTTCCTTGATTTTGAGGTCGCGGATCTTCAGCTGCAGCTCAAGGCTGTCTGTATTGCAGTTTACTTCAAAGAGCGTCACCGTGTCAATCCTGATGATACTGGCACCGGCGTTGGTGTTCCTGCCGTTGACGGCCTGAAGTTCCTTCAGCAGGACGTTCCCGGTGCTGTCGCATTCGAGCCAGGCACGCAACCATGCGGAGTCAGCCGGCAGCTTGACGATACTGTCTCGCCACCTCTCCTCGACAATGACACTATCATTTTTCTGGAGTGTTATCAGCGACTTCGCGCTTTTGCAGCTCGGCACGGACAGGGCAATCATCGCGAAAATCGCAATCATTAACCTTATCGACAGCTTTTTGCAATTTGTTAACCTCACGTTTAAGCCCTTTCAATTCGTTCTGTAGCGGTTTTACAATGTTTTCCTTGAACTCGTCAACGTATTGTTTGCCGAGCTCCATGTTCTTTTTTTTGTTGTCGGCCTCTATGGATTCAGTCTCTTTGCGATGCTTGCGTCCGTTAGTGAACCAACCGCATATCGCGAGGAGAGCGATAATATCCGCTATAATGCTGTTCCAGTTCATATCAGATGTTTTTAAAATACATATCAGCCTCTTCCTTACGCCTTCTCTCAAGTCCCGGCAAAACGACTTTCTCGCCACCGACAGTCGCATATACCCAGCGCATGAATTCGTCCCTTATTGCCGGGTTGCCGCTGTTGGCTACAATAAGCCTTCTGATTGTCGAGTTTCTGAAAGCCTGTGCGCCGACGTTGAAAACAAATGAGACAAGGGCATCAAACTGGTTCTGCTTGAGACCGGCGATATTCGACACACACACCTCGGCGGTTCTGATGTCTTCGTTTAGAAAGACTTCCGCTTGAGTGAGGCTGATGCGCTGTGTCGGTGTCACGCCTTTTGTGTGTCCCCATCCGATGGTATAGTGACCAGCCGGACACAGATACGCTTTGAGGTGAAGGGTCTCAAAGCCCTTAATCATTTCAACACCCTTGTCGCTCGTTTTCATTTTGTATCAATTAAGATGCGCTATACACTTGGATAACACCGAGGACACCCTTGCCGTCGCCGCGGCTTTTACGTCCACCGGCTCTCTGCAGGAATGAGTAGATGTCGCCGTAGTATAATGGGTCACCATCTTTGTTGAACATCTGGGTTGAGCCCAAAGCACGACGCACAAAGTTTGGATGCCAGAACAAACCGATTTCGCAAGATGTGGTTGTGGCTGCCTTGTCACCTGCAACAATATCCTCATAGTCTTCAGGAGTATAGTTCAGGTCTGTTGATGTAAACTTGTAATACGGCGAACCGCTAACCTTTGTGAGTGTAGAGTTGGAAGCGAGAAGGACTGTGGCACGTGTGTCGATCGAGAAGCCTTCCAACTTGATCAGGCGACCATTGGCGTGGTCATAGATTGCCGAAAGGTTCTCGTTTGTCGAATTGCGCACATCGGCACAAATCTGTTCATACATGTCTGTACTCAAGATAACCCATCTGTCTTCCTTTGGAATGCGCCATTTGTCGAAGATGATTTTTGCCGTTGCAAAGTCATCGACACAAAGACCGGTTCGGACACCTGTTCCATGTATAAGATAGTTTGCTGATTTTGTCTTTGAAGCTTTGATATAATAAGTTGGTCTCCAATTATACAACATGCAGTCGGCGACAAACTGTTTCATATATGTCATGTCTTCTGTCATGCACGAATTCAGCTTGTCATAATTCAACTGGACTGTATCCGCATTAGGTATAAAGCGAGGATCTGTGGTGAATTCGTCAAGAGCGTATGTAACATCAATATCCGACCTGCGTGTGATAGTTGCAGGAAGCTGTGTTCTGTTACGCTTAACGCCGCTCGGTGCGCCTGCCTGTGGCACGTGGACAACGGCACCGTTAAGAACATACTGGCTCTCATCGATTGAACGGAGAATGAATTCATTGTTCTTGAAAAGGTTCTCCACAATGTAATCCGTCCAGATTTCCGGAATTACACTCGACTTCATCACGCTGACCTGTGGGCGTGGTAAAAATGACAGGGCTAATGCACCGGCACCAACAGGTGCGCCAAAGGCCGTGCCCACAATGGCCGCAAACAGCATCGCGACCATTAAACTAAAAAGGAATCTTGTTCTTTTCATTGTGATTGATTTTTTTTGATTTGTAATTAGACTGCGAGGAATGATTCTCCATCCCAAACAAGCTGTTTGGTAACTTTTGTCGAGGCGGTACCGCTGAGTGTTGCCACAGTGTCGGCACCAACTTTGACGGTGATGTTACGTGCTGTTCCGTCTGATGTCCACGAAACAATTACCACGGCACCAACGTTCAAGTTTTCTGCTTCAGGCTCAAGGTCAAGTTCTGTTGCTGCCGAGAGCGAGCCGAGTTTGACGATGGTTTTCTGACGGCGCACTTTAACAGTTGCCTTGTTGGAAGAGATTGAAGGGGTGACGGCTTCGCTGGTTGGGAATATCACCTCCACTTTCTTGTCGGCATCATCATCGATGTCGGGAGCCATAAAATTATAGCTCGCGTTGTTTTTCATGTTGATTGGGTTCATAGCTTATTCGTTAGGGTAATGTCCGTATTTGATTTTGAAAAGCTTGTTGTACTTTTCAGGGTTGTTCTTTTTCAGGTTTTCGAGCTTGCCTTTTTTGTGGTAGTCGTCGAAAGTCCAGTCTTTCTCCTCGGCAGGTTCCTCGCCTTTGCCGAGATGGTCAACAACAGGGTCAACACCCTCCATTTTTGCAATCAACTTTTCAGCGAGTGCAAAGTCGTTTGTTGCAAGTTTTGTGTAGTCTTCGCGCTCGTCCTCGCCAAATTTCTTGTCGGCAATGGCCTTGTCGATAAGAGCCTTCACCTTTTCGCCTTTCAAACCTGCAATCTGATTCTTCAGGTTGGTGATCTCTGCATCCTTGGTTGAGACCTGATTGCGAAGATTGCCGTTTTCGGTAACGACATTCTGCACGGCGGCCATCACTTTTTCGTCGGTGTCAACCTCCGATTCCGCGATGTTAAGCAGCTGTGCCATCTTTGCTGTGTCTTTGATCATACTTTTTTGTGTTTTGTTGTGAAAATTGAATAATTGTTTGCTATAGAAGTCACGCATGGCACTAACGCCCGAAAGCTCCTTCGGTGCCGGCGTGATTTTCTTTCCTGTGATTATCTCATCGACGAGACCGCGCGACTTAGCTTCCTCGGCGTTCATCCAGTGGTCGAGTCCGTCGGTGAAGAACTCCTTTTTCACGGCTTCAGATGACACCTTCATCTTGGCCGCCATCATGTCGATAAGCGACTTCTCGAAAGTGTCAATCATGGTGGCCAGGTTGCGCACCTCGTCGGAGTTGCCATTGCATGTGCCTTGCACCCTGTGGTACATGAAAGAGGCATATTTCGCCGCAATGACCTTGTGTTTTGGATTGGAGATAAGCATTGCCATCATGGAGGCTGCTATGCCGTCAACCACCCATTCGACTTTAATGTCAGTTCTGTCGAGATAGTTGAAAAGGGCGTTGCCCTGAATGACCTCTCCGCCTTCAGAGTTGACATAGAACTTGAAGTTGCGGCATCCTTGCTTGCGGAGCTTCTCTATTTCGGCCACAACGACATTGGTGTCGATGTCAAGACCGGAACCGATAACGCCGTACATGTATATCTCGGCTGTGGTGTTGTCCACCTTATTTATAAGTTGTGTCTGTGACTTTTCCATCGCTAAAAATTCTGGTGCAAAATTCATACAATCCAACAACCCACACAAAAAGTGTTGGAACTCTTTCTATTCTTTTTTAATAATCAAAGAAGTGTTCGGATTTTTGCACAAATATTTGACTATGGCAGAATTGACAAGACAACAACAGAAGGACTACGCCAAGCAGCTTTTCCTTAACGAGCCGGGCATAACGCAGGCCGAAATAGCGGAGCGCGTCGGCGTGTCGAAAAACACCGTCTGCAAATGGGTCAATGATGGCAAATGGGAGGAGTTCAAAACATCGCTTCTCGTCGAAAAGGACACCCAGCTCGCACAGCTTTACAGACAGCTTAAGCAGATAAATGACATCGTGGAGGGAAGGGACGAGGGCAAACGCTATCCACTCCCCAATGAAGCCGACACCATCAGCAAGATAACAAAGGCCATCAAGAGCCTTGAAACAGAAACGAACACCGCCGAGAAAATCGCCACCGGGAAAGAGTTCCTTTCATTCATAAGGAAAACAACCGACCTTGAAACGAGCAAACTCGTCGCAAGGCTGTTTAACGACTATTTAAAAAGCTGCATAAATGGGTAACAAGTTAAGAAAACCGACCGACAAACAGCTGCTTAAAGACTGGGAGGAATACTATTCGCAGTTCCTTTCGGATGTCGCCGTTGACACCGACGAAAGCCCTGTCGACAAGGCAAACCGAATCAAGAGACTTGAAGCCGACGACGAGGCGTGGTTCAAATATTATTTTCCCGGATACTGCACATCGGAACCGGCGAAGTTCCACAAGGAAGCCACAAAACGCCTGATGACCCACGACAGATGGTACGAGGTTCGCGCCTGGTCTCGTGAGCTGGCGAAATCGGCACGCGCCATGATGGAGTTCCTCAAACTCGCCCTGACAAGGAAAATCTTCAACTTGCTGCTGATTTCAAACAGTTATGACAACGCCTGCAGGCTTTTGCTGCCTTTCATGATTCAGCTTGAAAAGAACCAGAGAATCATCAACGACTACGGCGAGCAGGTCAACCCCGGACATTGGGAGGTCGGCGAGTTCATAGCCAAATGCGGATGCTCCTTCAGAGCCATAGGCGCAGGACAGTCGCCGCGTGGAACGCGTAACGAGGCAAAGCGTCCCGACGCTATCCTCATCGACGATATAGACACCGACGAGGAATGCCGCAACCCCGAAAGAATAAGCCAAAAATGGGATTGGATTGAGCAGGCACTTATTCCGACCGTGTCAGTGTCAGGCAATATCAGAATCGTTTTCAACGGCAACATCATCGCCAAGGACTGTTGTATAGTCCGCGCCGGCAAGGTGGCCAACAAGATGGACATCGTCAACATCCGTGACAAAAACGGCAAATCATCATGGCCGGAAAAGAACTCCGAGGAGGACATTGATTTCATCCTCTCCAAAATCTCAACCAAATCAGCGCAACAGGAGTATTTCAACAACCCACTCACCGAAGGCAAGGTGTTTAAGGAGATGTTCTGGGGCAAAGTGCCTCCTCTCCGCAACTTCAGGTTCATAATATGCTACGGCGACCCATCACCGTCAAACTCAAAGAATAAGGCCGGTTCTTTGAAGGCGGTCGCCACCATCGGCTTTTACGACGGCAAATACTATGTCATCAACTGCCGTCTTGACCACGCCACCAACGCCGAGTTCGTAGACTGGCTTTACGAGCTTAACGCGGAGATACCGCAGGGTGTGCAGGTTTACAACTTCATCGAGAACAACACCCTTCAGGATCCTTTCTATCAGCAGGTCATTGTTCCGCTTTTCAACGAGAAATCCAAAACGTCCGGGCTTATCAACATAACGCCCGACACACGAAAGAAGCCCGACAAGTTCGACCGTATTGAGGGAAATCTTGAGCCGCTTAACCGTATGGGCAAACTGGTTTTCAATGAGGCGCAGTCCGGCAATCCGCACATGCAACGCCTTGTGGAGCAGTTCATTCTTTTGGATCCAAAACTCAGCGCACCTGCCGACGGCGCGGATGCCGTGGAGGGAGGCGTATTCAAAACCAACGAGAAACTTTCAACTTCAGCACCTGACGCTATCCAGCTTGGCAGACGGCCACGCAACAGGAAGCGAGTATAATATCATCCAATAATTTCAAACACAATCAAAAATGTTCACACTATGCAAAAGATTTATGAATTACGTCAGAGTTCGGAGCGCTATCCATCATGCAGACAAAATGCATCTTCTGACAGGAAAACGGTTTTACGTTATCAAAATCCACAACCGGCTACGGGTGTACGACCGAAACAAGGTTAACTATCTCATTGACTGCGGAATATTGCGGAAGGAGCTGCGAGGTGCTATGGAACTGCAACGCATATCCCTCTATTACACACGATAAAAATGGAGGAATATTATCATGTACATAACATACGAAGACCTGAAGACAGGCATAAATGAAGAAACTCTCGCCGTCATCACACGCAACCAGAACAATGCGGCACAGGCCATCCGTGAAGCCGAGGCCGAGGTCAGGACATATCTTTGTGTAAGATATGACATCGACGCGGAACTCCGCAGAACCGGCGACAGCCGCGACGCTACAGTGTTCCGACTGGTACGCGATATCGCCCTCTACAGATGCTACGCAATAAGCAACCCGACTTCAATGCCGGAAATCAGGAGACAGAACTACGAAGATGCGCTCAAGCTTTTGCGCGACATCCAAGGCGAACGTGCCTCTTTGTCCGGACTGACACGGCTTGACAGCGGCTCACAAGGCAGCAACTACGTCAAATATGGTGGTAATACAAAAAGAAAGAACAAATGGGTGTAAAGAGAAAAAAAGGAGAGCTGCCCAAAGAAGGCATCAACATAACCAACATCAATGTGCGCGTTCCCAGCCGCAACACGCAGAACATTGAGAACTGGCGCAACGCAATCAGGACATTCGAGAACCAGACGAATCCGTCGAGGGTCGCCCTGTATGACCTCTACAAGGATATTGAACTTGACGGTCAGGTCATCAGTACTTGGAGCAAACGGTGCGACGCTGTCACAAACAAACGGCTTCTTTTCAAACGTGACGGAGCGGAGGACGAGGAAATAACAAAACTCCTCAACTCGCCTGATATGCGCCTCTTCATCAAGGAGCTGCACAAAACCATTGCATACGGTTTCACACTCATTCAGATCAACAGGGTATGGTACGACGAGGACGAGGAGCGATACTGTCTCGAATGGGACTTGATTCCGCGAAAACACGTCCATCCCGAAAAGGGCTTTGAATGCGTAAGCAACGAACAGAACATGGCCGTCCGGGATTTCCTTTTCAAGGAGAAACCGCTTGCCGATTATATGGTGTGGGCAGGCGACCCGACCGACATGGGACTGCTTGCAGCCGTGGCACAATATGTCATATACAAACGTGGTGGCTTCGGCGACTGGGCGCAGTTTGCCGAAATGTTCGGCATGCCGTTCCGCGAGTTGAGCTACGACGATTATGATCAGGCGACCAGAGCCAAACTGGAGCAGGCCATGGAGGAGTGGGGTGCTGCAGGCTACATCATCAAACCCAAAAGCGCGGAACTGACACTCCACGACACGGGAGGCAGCACAAGCAGCGCGGACGTTTACGACCTTTTGATATCGAAATGCGATGCCTCGATAAGCAAAATCATCCTCGGCAACACCCTCACCACCGAACAGGGCGAGATCGGCTCACAGGCTCTCGGCGAGGTTCACAAGAAGTCGGAATCCGAAAAGAACATATCCGACCAGCTTTTCATCCTATCGGTACTCAACACGAAGTTCCGCGCCGTACTCAAAAAGTTCGGATTCAACCTCGCAGGCGGTGAGGTGATGTATGAAGGGCTTGAAGCGGATTGGGAAAAACTCAAAGCAAAATGGGAAGTTGTGAAGGAAATATCTGAAAAAGTTCCTGTTGACGATGACTACATCTATGAGGAGTTCGACATTCCAAAACCTGAAAACTACGAGGAGCTGAAGGAGGAGATGCGACAGAACCAGGCGCTGCGCATGATGGGCGTTGGCGGTTTTGTAGATGACCGCATCGAGAGCCAGCCTCAACAGAGCGATAAACCGAAGAACCTTTGGGGCAGGATAGTGAATTTTTTCGCGTAAGCCCTCGCGATGAGGGCTTGAACATCCTTGACGCTCTGTATTTCAACGGCAAGCTGTCGGAGGTTGTCAAGGCTTTGGCGACATTCCCGACCGCCTATAACCTGTCAAAAAAAGAGCTTTACGAAAAGGTTCTTGAGGACTTGAAAAACGGTATAGCCGCAGATATAAACGGCGACCTGTTCGAGGCATACGGAAACAACCTCCGTAGAGCCATTGACGGCGTTTTTAAAGGCGGTGACGAGTATTCCGATATAACTTTACAGTTACAGGCCAACGTCAGCCGTTTTGCGGCTTATAAGGCGTATCAGGCCACAAAGGAACTCAACGGAATAGAAGCCGACGAAATAGACTCAAGGGGCAAAGCCATCCTGAACAAATATAACAGGTGGCAGGCCGCCGAATATAACACGGCGATGTCAAGGGCGAGAACCGCACGGCAATATCACGACTTCACGTCCGACCCCATCTCAAACGAGCTTTATCCGAACCTTAAATGGCTGCCGTCACGAAGCGCGACACCGAGAGAGGCACACATGCTTTTCTGGAACCGCGTATGGGCAAAGAACGACCCGTTTTGGAACGAGAACACTCCGGGAAGCCTGTGGAACTGCAAATGCGACTGGGAGGAAACCGACGAGCCTGTCACTAACGGCAATCCAGGCGGCAATGTGTCGGCAAGGGGTCTCGAAGGCAATCCGGCAAAGACTGGAGAGATTTTCACTGACGAGTGCCCTTACGTGAAAAATTCGGACAGGGAAGTCGAACATCAGGTTTTGAAAACCCTGTGGAAGTCAAACTTCAACTGGGCTCTCGAAAATGTGAGAGGCAAAGCCGTCAAGAATAAGAGTGTCGATGAAGAGATAACTTTGTCGAGGAGAGGCATTAAAGAGTTCCTCAACCAGAACCACGACGAATACATCATTAAAAACGAGATGATAAGAAGCATCCGGGACATCTTGGAAAACGCCGAGTATATGGGAGAGACACACTATGCAGGTAAAGTGTCGAAAATCTTCAAGACTCAGATCAAGGGCAAAGACAACTTCATCATCGTAAACCGCGACATCGACAACAATCTGTTCCTTCACAGCATAACCGAAAGCGAAAAGGTGTTGACCGGCATAAACAAATAAAGTCTTTCAAAATCCATCGTGGAACTACAATCACACGTTTTCATCTGAAAGACTACACTGCAAAAATACAAAAGTTTTTTAATACGTCAACAAAAAAATTAAAAAAAAATGACACCGGATGAATTTGAACGACGTTTAAAGGAGCTTCAGGAGGAATTTAAAGACCTTTTCGACAAATACGCTCCGAGAATAGCCGGCACGGTTGCGGTACGTTTCTTCAAGTCAAGATTTCAGATTGAGGGTTGGGAACGCAACGGCGACTGGAAAGAGGTGCAGCGCAGAATGCCTGTGTGGATGCGCAACGGCAAAACCGTCAAAAACTATTACAAGGGTGCGAAGCTGACGCGCAAGATCCTCACCGGTGACACAGGCGACCTCGGCAGGTCGATAGAGGTTCAGAAGGAGTCACCGGGCAGCGTCACCATCTGGACGCGACCCATCGGAAGCAACAAGGCCTACGCAAGAGTCCACAACGAAGGCTTGAGAGCCGGACGAGGCAGGGGCTTTAAAATGCCAAAACGACAGTTTATGGGCGAACATCCCGAATTAAACAAACTTATCATTCAAGAAATTGAGCGTAAACTTAAAGAAATTGCAAGATGATTAAAACATTCTATCTCGCCATCGAGCAGAAGCTTATGGCCATTTACGAAGACCAGCCAGCCGGACAGATTCAGGCAAGGCCGGTACCGTTTTTCAAGCACTTCGACCTTTGGAACCAACAGGTTGAGTTTTTGGAGCAGGAAACACCGTTCAACACGCCTGCAGTGTTCGTGGAGTTTGATCCCATAGCGTGGAAAACCGTAGGTAATAAAATTCAGGAAGCCGAGGTGACTGTCAAGCTTCACATTGTCACACCATGGTATGCCAACACCCCGGCAAACACACCATCGGAACACAGGACTCAGGCTCTCGAATATCTCACCATACCAAGCAGGGTTCTCAAGGCCATGCAGGGCATTGTTATCACTCCTGAAGCAAACAGTGTCATCGGCTATTCGAACACATGGACGCGCGAACAGAGCATCGTCAACCACAACCATGAGCGTTTTGTTGACAGCGTGGAGGTTTACAAAACACACGTCTTCGACCGTAGCGCAGAGCTGAAATACACGACGCATTCGTTGGGACACGGTTACGAAATAGCAGAGGGACATCCTCTCGGACAATAAAAAGAAAGCCCCCGAAATTTCGGGGGCTTCTTCATAAAAATATGTCAGAATAAAGAAAGTTGTTTCGGGTCTTCATTCTCCGCTCGTTCCTCTTCGAGTTCCGAGGGCTTCACGCCTATATACGTGAGGAAAGTGTCGTAACAAATGCCATATCGCGGATATACGATACTGCGCCAGATAGCCTTGTAGCATCGCTTCTGGTCGCCCGGCTCGTACTCCTTGTTCACGATTTCAAGGATTTCCTTGATTCGCTTGATGGTGCTTCTGTATCGTTTCCGCTTCGGCATGTTATTACTTGAATGGGTTAACGTCTATAATTACGGTTTTCTTCTTGATGACACGGCCAGTTCCGTTGCACACCGGGCAGGTGTTATCCATCGAGTCGGTGATACTCGCGCCGGTACCGCCGCAGTTAAGGCACACCTCAATGACTTCGTCGAAATCATAAACTTTAGCGTTTTCGGGTATTTCAATTTTTCGTGTTTTGCTCATTTCCTTACTTTTTTAAATTTTCAACATAATCTTTGAAGGCTTCCTTGTGCCTTTGAATATCGTATGTGCGCCCAAATTCGTTTGCCCTTGGCTTGTGGGTGTTGTACTCTTGCGACTCACCCATCCTGATTTGAACGTATTCTCCGGCTTTCTCGCTGATGTAGTTGTTGAACCAGCCGACAATATCCTGCATTCCGATGCTGCCGTAAAACCTACCATATTGGCCTTTCATGGCGCGTCTGAAGACAATGTCAATATCGGCGGCGTTCACGTTGATGCCCGATTCGATACAGACATCTATAACCGTTGAGGCTATTTCCGCGAGGCTCTCTGGAGGCAGCTGCTTTGTCAGATTCAGCAACGTTTCCATCCTGACAATCTGCATCACTATCAATGCCGCCGTCTCCTTATATCCAAGCTTTTCGACAATCTTGTTTATCGAAGGGAACTTGCTCTCTATCGACTGGCGCACTGTGACGATGCCAGCCTCGCGAACAGCCATCGACAATGCCGCAGGTGTCAGTGTCTCTTTAGAGATAATCGCAAGCGCGTTTTGCTCGTTCATAGCTGTTGTTTTGTTTGATGTTGGCGTATATCTTCTCGAAATCTTTCGCCAGCCCTTCAGGAGTGAAACGGTTGGCAAAGTACCACTTGTTATCAAGCTGTTTAACCGCTTTTAGAAAGGCGTTTAAATTGCTGACAAGGATGTCTTCAGTAACGACTACGGTGTCCTTGCTCTGACCCTCTACGGTCTTGTCAAGGATATGCTCAAGCAGCTGCTGCATCCATCTGAAATCCGCTTTCGTGCCGGTGTAGCCTGTACTCTTGTATTCCATGTGACGGGCTTTGAACTCCTCCAACGCGCGGAACACCGGGAACTTGAAGCCTGTCTTTTTGTTCGACATCGACTCAAGCACCGTGCTGATGAGCTGCATCTTGTCTTTTTTGGTCAGCTTCAGAGCCTCGTTAATTATTTCGTTTAAGTCCATTTTCTGCATTGTTTCTTATGTTTTTGAATACGCGGCTGGCGCATCTGGGGCAAGTGTCGCCCCAAACGCGCCTGTCAAACTCATGTCCGCAGTTTAGACACGTGCCCCACACCTCGTGATTGTTGGTGAGGCGGTTCATGCGTCCTCCTTCTTGGGCTCGACGTAGAACGTCTCATCCTGCACCACCGACAAACCGACCTTCTGAAGGTTCTTTGAAACCTCCTCGGTGTCACGGTCGGCCAGCAGCTTATCCTTGGCAGCCTCCTCCGATGTGCGGACGTATGACGGCAGGAACTCCTTCAGCAGGTTGGTGACGGCTCCCCATGTGAAGCCTTTCAAGGTCTTCAGCTTCGGAGTGCCTGTGCGGAAACCGATTGTGCCATGGATGGTCTCAAGGCTCTTTTTCTTTGTGAAAAGAGTGTCGCGCTGTTCGACGGCGTACGTTTGCAGAACCTCAAACGCCTGTTCCTTCGTCTCTGTGAGCGTCGAAAGCTCATTCTGGTACTTCTCGCGGATTTTCGTGAACTCCACATCCATTGTTGCCTGAATTTTCTGAATACGAGCGTCAGCACTCGCGTAATCGGCAAATGCCGATTCCATTGTCTCATTGGTAATGTTGCTAATCAACACCTTCTTTTTTCTTGATTGTGCCATAGTTGTAATTATTAGTTTTTAATTAAGTTCATTGTAAAAAAACGGAACCCTTCTGCCGTTTGCGAACTCCAGGCGAACCATGCCGTCACCTTTGCCGACGATCAGGCCTGTTGTCTCTTCTTTGCATTCAGGTTGTCTGACATAAGCCATACCGCCAATAGGAAACCCACTCATTTTACACCTCCTGTTACGCTAAATCCGTAGGTTTTCTTTACTGGATGTATATTGATGGTGAAGACATATTCGTCAACTCCTCTTTCGTCAGGGTAGCATGAGATGTAATCGCCGTGCGAAAACTCGACTTTCAGTCTCTTCGTGCGCGGATATGCGTTGTTCAATTCCTCAACCTTGTCGCGGATTTCCTTAATCAACGCATCGCGTGATTTTTCGTCATAAATCAGGCAGTTCTTAAACTGGTTAACGAACTCTTGGATTTCGGCACACTTGCGGTTGGCCGCTCTCCATGTGTTGGGTTTTTCGATGTAGTAATTCATTTGTACTTAGTTTTTAATTGTTTAACATTTAGTTACCGTGTGGAGGCGGAGGGAATCGAACCCTCAAAAAATTCACGTGGACTATCCATTTAGTTAATTGCCTTTCGCCCCCAGTTGTGCCGGCTGTACCATCCATACCACATCAAATTGGATAGCCCTGTCCGGCACTCATAATCATTCATTCCATCGGATACGGATTGTGGTCATCCTGTTTGCTGTATCCATCGTCTTTATCTTTGTCTTGCATGGCTTTAATCAATTATCATTTGTAGTGAGTATCCATATTCGTTGCGCAATGACACGGCGGCTGCTGGTACATTGTCTTGTTTTGAGAAAGGCACGTCAACAGTGCGCTCTCGAGGCGAGTATCTGAACTCCGCTTTTCTGCAACGCTGGTGCAGATAGTAGCGTCGGTTTTGTCTGCTTGTTCTCATGGCCGTCATTTTTTAACTAACTTTTGCTACTGCGTTCTTAATCTTCAGTACCGACTGCTTCCTGCAGAACTCGTTGTATATCCGCGTGAGCGTCGCGCCGTCGATGCGGTTGAAGTCGTGGTTCGTGTCCGACTGAACCAGTCCGGCGGCGCGAACCGCCACGGCCTTGATGTATTCAAGTGTCGGATGCTGTCCGCACAGCTCCAAATACCTGCCGATGGCCTTGATGACACCCTTACGCTTGGTGTCGAGTTCGTCGTGGCGTTTCCTGCTTTGAGGATACCGGCGCATCTCCTGCAACTGGCGCAGCATGTCCTGCGCCTCAATATATTCGAGGTCGCGTATCGAAGAGGTTCTGCCGTGCGTGAAGTCGCGGATGAAACAGTGTCTGCCCATGTCCGACATTCCCAACTCCTTGAAGTTGAATAAAAGGCTCCTGCGCTGCACATCGCTTATTTTATCATTAACCGCTTCCATCTCAATAGTTTTTGTTATAGCTTCTGTCAATTTCCAAATGGTACGTCTGTGGTGTCCCTTGCTCCCAGCGTCCTTCCTCTCGCGCCTTGGCGCATTCGAGCTTGTAGCAAAGCACGCTGTATTGCCGGATGTATTCCTCGAAATCCATCTCAAGCCTGTTGTCGCGCAACTCGAAAATCCTCTGTTTTATCTCACTGACTGTCATGCCTTCCTGTTTTCAAATCCCCAATATTCCATCGCCTTTTCCGGATAGATGTCAACAGGCTCGCCTCCGCCGTATCTCGACACCGGGAAGGCTCTGAAGCCCTCGACGCTGAAATACACGTTAGCATCCCTCCAAATGCGGCGAGCCGTGTTGCCTTCCGGCTGCTTGCCTTCAATGTGGCTGATGTAAATGAACAGCTTGTCGGGAAACGCCTCTTTCAGCTGCTTGTATTCCGAGAACTTCAGATCGAGGAACTGAACCGAATCGATGATGACAATGTCAGGGCTTTTGTGACGCTTCAGGCGTTCGGTCAACTCCGCCACATCCTCCTTTTCGAGAAGCACCAGACGCGAGCCAACCTCCTCCATACCCACGCGCTCCATTGCCATCTGCATCGTCAGCGACAAACCTTCCTCAACACTGTCGTACGCCACACGCCCGAATCCGGTCAGATACTTGGCGAGCTGAAGCGCGAACGTCGTCTTGCCGTTCTTCGGCGCACCATAGATAAACCATGAGCCGGTAAGCTCCGGTGTTCCGATGGCCGACTCCCACGCGCCTTCAAGATGCAATGTCTTGAATTTCGCGTCCGCTACATTCCTGACCGAATAGGCACGTTTCATTACTTGGCGTTTTTCTTGTTGATTGCAAATACCTTTCTGCGCACACGACGGAGGTCGCTGTCGCTGTTGTCAACCACGTTCTTGATATCGGTGCGGTCGTTCAATCCGTTGGCCACGCACACCTCTATAATGTCCTGCTGCGACGTGGGCTGCAGATGGATAAACCTGCGACCGATACGGCTGAAAATCTCCTTGTAACCCTTTTTGTTCAGGCGCAGGCCGCGGCTGACCTTCTTTTCCAAATAGTCGGTCGCCATCAGGATAATGCCGCAGTGGTCTTCCAACTGGTTGTAAAGAGTGATGAAGAAATAGAATACCTGGTCTGAAAGCTTGTCGGCCTCGTCCATTATGATAATCGGGCTGTCGAGGCGTTTCAGAGTTGAAACGATGTCGGCCATCATCTCGCCGACAGTGTCGCCTGCAGGGTTCTTTCCCATTTCACGCAGAAGCTCCTGCATGAAAAGCTTGCGGTTCCAAAACTCGTTGCAGCAAAGCACAAACACGTTGGCGTTGTTTTCCTGATAGTGCTTCGCTGTCACCGTCTTTCCGCATCCTGCGTCACCGGTCACCGCCATAACGAGGCTGTTGTCCTGCGCGTCTGTGAAGATCTCGGTCAGGTCGTTGAAATTGGTTGTTCTCACGATGTTCCACGTTTTGTTTCTGAGGTTGAGTTGTGCCGCAAGGCCGCGCCACATCTCGTCGCTGATAAGCTCCCAGTTGCCGTTTAAAATCTGCGACACCGTAGCCGGGCTGATGCCCTTGAGCGCGTTGGCCGCCTTGTTTTGGCTCCCTTTCACCCTGATGAATTCCTCAAGAGCCTGTTTGATTAGTTGTTTTTCTCTGTTTTCCATGATGACTTACTTTTTATTATTGAGTGTTAATATCTGTCTTCCAAGTCTGCCATTACGAGGTTTGAAATGCGCTTTGTGCGACGTCCGACATCCTCGTGCTTCAGGTTTATGCCCTTGAGCTTTGGCATGTTCAAGCCGTGTTGAGCCGGATGCACACCGTGACGCTCCATGATTTCCTCTATCTCGTCGGCCATGTCCATGCGCAGGTTCTTGTTGGCGGTGTCCATCGCCTTGATAAACTGGTGGTCGAACTCGTTCTGTTCATCCTTCGCGCGGTGAATCTCAATGTATTTCTGCGCGTAGGCGGCAAAGCGGTAGCCCTTCGCGTCCTTCGTGTAAAGAGCCACAATGCTCATGTCGCTCAAGTCATATCCGATGTGGAATTTGCGGTCAACATTGTTGCGCATGAAATCAAGATCCGGAAGGCCGTCCGATGTGAGAAC
This sequence comes from Bacteroidales bacterium, assembly GCA_016282015.1. Taxonomy (GTDB): domain Bacteria; phylum Bacteroidota; class Bacteroidia; order Bacteroidales; family F082; genus Limimorpha. The sequence goes on along the minus strand of JAEEJS010000055.1, from coordinate 60,807 downwards.
CTCCCAGCGGTATTCCTGCCTCTTGACGGTTTTGGTTATGCCCGAAGCCGTGTAGGTGTTAGGCGTTGCGTCGATAACGCCGAACATGTCTATCATGTCCAGAACACCGACTTTGGCGGTCGAGTTGTTCACGCTCTCCTCATACATCCTGATGCGTGGAATTCCTGTGTCGAAATGCTCGGCATTGTTCCACTCCTCGCGGCGTTGCGCATAGCGTTTTTTGATTTCGTCGAGTGTCGGGAGGTTGGCTTTGTTGGCCATGATAAACTCGTAGTTCTCACGACTCTCATCCTTTTTGGCGGTTATGTTCTGACCTGTGAAATACCAGTCTTTGTGCAGGTACTGAGCCTGAAAGCGTCCGAACGCCGATTCGATGGTTTTTGATTTTCCGTTATACGGTGCTGTTGGTATGTTGAGGTGCGCGAGCTTGCCGAAAAACTCACCCGAAGCAAGCTTCTTGTGGCCGCCTTGGTTGTCGTAGCGAATCTCGTTGGGCTTGTGGCCTGCCGTCTGCATCGCCATTCTGAACGCATGCCATTGAGCCTCGAAATCCTCCGAATCGCTGATGAAGTATCCGAGGAAGCATTCCGAATAAACATCCATCACCTCATACACGTTGCAGGTGGCGATGTCGCCGTCGGCGGTGCGGTAGTAGTAGTTGAGCTTCGTGCCGTCGCCATACCATATCGAGTCGCGGCGTTTCGGAAGCAGGGTCTTGTGCTGGCGTGTGTATTTCTCCTTCGCCTTCAGCTCGCCGTGGCGCATTCCCCACCATAGGGGTTTTATCTCCGGACGGTTCAGGAAGGCGTAGATGGTTTGTTCGCTGTCAAGCTTTTTCCACTCCTCATGGCGTTCCGCCTCGTTGTTATACTCCACAAACAGCTGCTGGATGGTCAGTCGCTCGATAGGCGTTGCATACCTGGCGATAAGCCAGTATTTTGCATCCTCCGTGAGCTTTCCGCGGTTGTTTTTGCCGTACAAGCCTGTAACAAGGCACTGGTAGCCTTTCTCGGCGTATTCGTCGCACTTGCGCTCCATCGAGCGGCTGTTTGAAGGGAGTTTGTTAGGGAAAGCGTCGTTCAGAGCCTTTGCCTGTGTAACGCATTCGGCGTAAAAGTCTTTTTTGGTTTTGCGGTGGCCGTTGGCGGCACGTGCCATCATCTGGCGTTGATAAACACGGCGGAACATATTGAGGATTGAGGCCTCGTTCACATACTGGCTTTGCGCCTCGTCCGGAAGGTGGCGTTCCTTGCCGCTGTCGTCGGTGTAGGTGTGGTCGCGGAAAAACACGCGAGCGTCCTCATCAATTTTCACATCCATAAACGACTGCTTTTTCTCCTCCACGTCAATCTTGCCGAACTTCGCCTCTATAGCAGCCCTGCGGTCGGGGCGCTTTATCGACTTCACATCAATTAGCGTGTTGCCGTTGATGCCACGACTAACAATTTTGAGTTGATTATCACGCTTGCTGTCATTACGGAACTGATTTAATGTCAGTCCGGCTGCCAACCAGTCGTTAACGCTAATCGTCATCGTTTCTCCGTATTTCTGATACATGTTCTTTCTGTTTTCTTTCGCTCAGAGGAGGGGAGTCGAACCCCTCTTAAACCACTCTCTGACACCAGCGAGACCGCCTGTAGGACTCCTTGCAGGGTTTCCGTGGTGGGTTTTGTTTTACTTTGCTCTTTTCATCTTCTGATAAATGTAGTCTGTGAGGATCTGCGGATTGATGCCGTCAAGCATCCTGTAGAAGTCTTCCATGTTGACGAGGGCTGTCAATTTTACCCCCCCCCATGTAACTCTCTGATTTGCAATCATTTGCAATTAACTCGATTTTCATTTTGCACCTCCTTGCTGAAAGTCGAATGACTTTGACAAAAATGCGCCGCCGCCGAATAATGCGAGGCCGATAAGCACCTGTGCGATCTGAGTTTCGCTGCCGTCAACCGTGGTGAGCATCAGACCCATCCCGGCAAGCATCATTACTGTTCCGATAGTTTTGAGTGTTTTCATGTTATACCTATTTAATAGTTAGTTTGCTTCCTGAAGCATCACACCGCCGTTGTCGAGTGCCATTTTGCGCATTTTCACGCACTTGTCGCTGTTGCGTTTGAAGTTGAGTGCCAATGAGAGGCTCATCGACGACACGCCGAAGGTTTCTCTTATCTTCTTTCGGGCATCGCGGTCGGTCAGTTCTATTTTTTTTCTCATCGTATTATTTATTTGTTTAATTTTGTCGCGCTGTTTATCATAAACAACACTGCAAAAATAAACAAATTTGTTTATCAACAAACAAAAATGTTTACTTTTTTGTAAAAAAATTTTAATTATTTTCTTAACTCATTGAATATGAAAGGCGTAGATATTAAAGAAAAATTAAAAAAGGAGGGGTTTAAGCTCAAAGATATAGCTCAAAACCTTGGATTTGCCAATGATCAACGCCTCCATTCTGCGCTAAAAAGCGATGATGTTAGCAGTGGGTTGCTTGAGAATATTGCCAAGGTAACAAACAAATCTGTTGGTTGGTTTTATAATGAAGAAGATTCAACAACCGCTGGAATGAACGAAAACGATGTCATTGAAGCTTATAAAATGACCATTGATGCTCAGCGAGATACCATAATTGTATTAAAGGAGAAGGTTGCAGATCTGGAAGACAAACTCGACAAATATACGGGGGGGAATACCGGCGCCATGGCTGGTTAGTACACAAAAATCCGTGTTTTTTGCGTATAATTAAGTGTAAATAATTGAAAATTAACGGTTTAATCCGTTTTTAATTTGTGCGAAAATGGGAATAAAGGGGGGTCAATCCGTTAAAAAACGGCATTTTAGTGGTGTTTTTTGGCATTAAAGGTGGTTAAATCGGTTGTTTTTGACCCTAATTTTGACCCTACTTTGACCTTAACTCGACAAATCAGGTCAAAATCGGCGGCAATAAAAAGGCCTTCCAGACGGTGAGTCCGGGAGGCTTTTTTAATGCGTTTTCAAAGGACGTTTAACGGTCGCCATTGTATCGGTCAAATTGTCGCAAAACCTATAAAATCAAGGCATTTCAAAGGGCATTAGCCGCAAAAATTTGTATTAATCCAAGCAATCGACGCAATTTGCCGCGCTTTTTCAAACATTAATCCAACCAAAATCCAAGCAAATCCAACTTTTTTGTACAAATGAAATTTTATTCAATCCTCGTAAGTTATTGAATAACAAAAATTTGCGTTTTTTAAAAATGTATTTTTCTTTTTTATCCCCTTAAACATCATTCCATTACTAAGTGTTGATATTGAAGAGGGTCTTGTATTAAACATTAATCAACGTTATGATGTAAGCAACAGTGATTATGAAAAAATTTTTATTCAGACATCTGTATTAACATTTCAGGCAAGCAAACCGCAGTCTGTTAACCATTATTTGGAATTAATAGGTAAGTTTTCACAGTTTTTGTCATTCGCGTTGTTTTCACGTCAATTGCCATATGACATCATGGTTGTGAATAGTAATGATTTGCGATGTGGTAAGGTATTTCATGAAGTTGAAGAGTCACATAATCCAGAGCGTTATTCTTTGATTCCATTTAATTTATTACGCGCGAAATTACCATCAATAATACAGAATTGGTATAAGCATTATGATCAATTATCTCAGATATGCCGTTATTTACTAACACCTTTACAATATGACGAATTTGATGAGCCTGATTTTTTGATTATAGCACAAGCACTTGACGGTTTTCACAAAAGATTTAGAAACAAACGAAAAGGGAAAGATGTTCGGAAATTTAAGGATGAAATAGATTTAATGCTTAAAGATTTTAATGATGTGAATTCTGTAACAAGATGTCATATTAATAGTGAGGTTTTAAGAGATTCCAGAGATAAATATACCCATCTGATACCTGATTGTGAGGATACGGGGAATGTCGCTAGAGGACATGAACTTTTCCGTTTAACACAAAAAGCAAAAGTATTGCTTACTTGTTGTATTCTTGACTTATTAGGATTGACACATGAAGAAATAGACATATGTTTTAATAATTCGGTTTTTAAATCGGTAATAGATGATATAAATTGGGAATCAAATGTTGATATAAACCTTAATACAAAATATGAAACACATTCAATATAATACTCAGAGGAATAGGGAACGAGACTGTCAAAACTATCAGATTTTAAGAGAAAATGGTTGGCAGGTACTTGTGCTTTGGGAGTGCGAGCTTACAAAGAAGTCGCTTGAAGCAACTATGCAGAAAGTGGAAGTGATGCTGCATGATTATTGCTTGAAGACTATAAGTCCCAAGGTTAAAGAATATATTAGAGTTGATGAAGATGCCATTCAGATGGCAGCTGAAGCAGAAGCTGATTATGGAGATTAGATATCTTGAGGTGCCAATTTGGCACCTCAAAGTATTTTACTCTAGCACAAGGAAAAGAATGGACTGGCGGCGAAGTATTTGATGATTATTGTTAAATTATATGGCAGTTCTATTAATACTCATACTAATAATAATTATTGCCTATAGGTTTTGGGCAAAGTCTCCAAAACATAAAGGCAAAATTGGTGAAGCCCGTGTACATAATATCCTGACACAATTACCCGATGAATATGTAATATTGGATGATGTTGTTTTGAAAACAGATAGGGGAACAACACAAATTGATCATGTTGTTGTTTCAAAATATGGTTTATTTGCAATTGAAACTAAAAATTATCGTGGAGAAATATACGGTGACGATAACCGTAAAGAATGGACGCAAATTATTGCCACAGATGTAACCTATAGAAAGAAATGGTATAAGACATACACATACATTTCAAAAAATCACTTTTATAATCCTGTTAAACAAGCAATTGGTCACGCCATAGAAATAAAAAAGACTCTGAATGATTGGCAGTATCTAAAAGTAATTCCAATAGTGGTTTTTGTAGGTGATGCATCTTTAAACAACGTAACATCAAATCATCATGTCGTGTATGATAGCTATTTGTTGAACACCATTCAATGCTATAATACGATAGTTCTCACGGATGACGATGTCAATGCAATTGTCAATCGGCTGGTTCACTGCAATTTAAGAGAATTTGTCGATGATAGGACGCATATTAGAAATATAAAACAAGCTCAATGTGATATGCAGTACAAGATAAGGTCTGGTATTTGTCCAAGATGTGGAGCTTCTTTGGTCAAGCGTACAGGACCTTATGGTGAGTTTTACGGCTGTTCAAATTATCCCAAATGCAAATTTACCCTACATTAAGAAGGTTTCCATACCAAGGCCGCGGAAGCAGACTTCGATTACGGAGATTAGAGATTTTCATTAAATTATTATCTTTGCAAAAAATAATTTCTCATGAAACACATTCAATATAATACTCAAGGGACTTGTTCGATTCTGATTGATGTGACTGCCGATGATGACGACGTCATCCAAAATGTTGCGTTCTTGGGTGGCTGCAACGGTAACCTGCAGGGGATATGCCGGTTGGTGAAAGGGCAGAAGATAGACGAGGTGATCAGCAAACTGGAAGGAATCCGTTGCGGAAACAAGATTACATCTTGCCCGGATCAGCTGTGTCAGGCGTTGAAGGAATTGAAAAGGCAATAGCTTGGAATTGAGGGTATAGACTAAAAATAAACAGGTTATGAAGAAACTACTGATTGTAATCATCGCGGCAGCATTATTGAGTGCTTGCAACAGCAACCAAAATCAACTGCAGAAACGCGCAGAGGAGTTGTGCAAATATATTCCTGACCATGAGCTTTTGGAACAGTCGAAAGACTACATGACAGACGATTTTTATGCAGTTCTGGATACTATGTTCAACCATCTGCCGGAGTTCGAGGCCATGGATCACGAATGGCTGTACTATTTTGTGACAGGCAACGGCGGGACTATTGCTGATTGCACAGTGACATGGGCGGAGCAGATCGACGACTCACATGCCATTGCAACCGTCAGTGTGCGGCAGAAGTGGGAAGACGGCTCGTTTGACGAGGCTTCCGACATCGAAGAGCATAAACTTTATATGGAAAAGGTCAATGGCCAGTGGCTGATGTCTGATTTCGACAAACACAAGCAGGATTGCATCAGACACATAGCCATCAGCCGTAGGGAACAGGCTATGCGCGATGCCATAAGCAACTACCTTGTGAATGAAAATGGCAAGGATTATTTGAAAGGAGAGTTGTGCATTCCAACTTTGATGATAGTGGCTGAAGAGGATCAGGATGCTGAAAAGACGCTTGTTTGGGGCGATTTCTGGGTGTTTTGGTATAATATCGTGGGCGATACATTGAAGACTGTCTCCGGCGGCAATCACTCGGGCTGCATGACTTTATGCCAGAAAAGCGGGGTAGTTAAAGTGACAGCATTTATGCAGACTGTCGACGGTGCCGGCAACGAGGCAAGCGCCCGCCGCATATTTGGCAATCATTTCGAAATGTTCCAAAGCATGCATTCCAACGATAACGTCAGGGAGGCTGTCCGCAAAGAGCAGCTTCAAGCTTACATAAAGCGTAACGGCCTTAATGTCAGTTATTATCAGGATTACGGTTGGCCGGTAGTGAAATTTTAGATAGTCGAGAAATATAAAACTATGTTACCAGCAAACGCCCATATAGTCAAATGCCCATTTTGCGGCACAAAGAAAGAATTGATGACCTTGGCATCGGGCAACACCTTCGGTGCCAGACATTGGTCTGACCAGAAAATGATTGCTCCTATGTTGCCTCGGGTTTCCCCGGTCCAGCAATGCTTGGCTTGCGGAAAGTATTATCTGGAATACAATCAGCCATACGTGGAGGGTGACGATTGGTCGTCGGAACGTGGCGAGTTGTCGTATCAGGAGTGGAAGGAGGCTTACGCCCAGCTGCAGTCGGATAAGCGTATTAAAAAAGACGATTTGCAAATTGTCAGGCATCAGCTGATTCAAGCGTTCAATGACGAGTATTATCGTGGCGGTGACTGTGCCCCAGCTGCCGAGGAGGCCTATTTTGTGAATGTCATCCATGAATATATCGACGCCTGCTCCTGGAACAAAAAGAACATTCTGTTCAAAGCCGAGCTTTACCGTGAAGCCGGCGATATGGACAAATGCGCCGAGACTCTATCAAGCATTTCCATAGACAAGCTTCAGGATTTTGAAGCCAAAATCTATAGGGAAATTGAGGATAGGATGAAAAAAGGCGATAAAATAGTGTTTGAAATTAAAGCCTAATTCTATTCCAAGTAAGTGTAACCGTACAAGCCAGAGCGGTAGTTGGAGAGGAATTCCTTACCTTCTTCAACAGTGATCTTGCCGGCCTTAACGCAGCTTGTCACCCACGATTCCACTGTGCGGACCAGTTTCTTAGGGCTGTACTGCACATATTCCAACACTTCGGCTACGGTTTCGCCGTCTATCAGCTGATCGATGTAATAGCCTTTTTCGTCGACCGAGACGTGCACTGCGTTGGTGTCGCCGAACAGGTTGTGCATGTCGCCTAAAATCTCCTGATAGGCACCCACGAGGAACACTCCGATGTAATATGGCTCGTTCTTGGTGAGGGTGTGCACCGGCAGGTTGTGCGACAGGCTGTGACCTGTGACGTATGTGGTCATCTTGCCGTCAGAGTCGCAGGTGATGTCCTGCAGAGTGGCCTCACGGTCAGGATATTCGTTCAAGCGGTGTATAGGCATCACCGGGAACACCTGGTCTATAGCCCAAGCGTCAGGCAATGACTGGAACATTGAGAAGTTGCAGAAATACTTGTCGGCCAAGAGTTTTGGCAAAGCCAGCAGCTCGTCCGGCACACGTTTTTGGTGTGAGGCCAGCTGGTTGATTTCCAATGCCACCGACCAGAATATACGTTCAATCTTGGCGCGGGTCTTCAGATCGAGCAAGCCCATGTTGAAGAGGTCGAGGGCTTCCTCGCGGATTTCCTGAGCGTCGTGCCAGGTTTCAAGCATAGACGACTGCTTGCTGGTCAGGTTCTCCCAAGTCTCGTAGAGGTCGTGAATGAGCTCGTGATCGGTGTTTTCAACCTTCTCGTTGTCGTCGTCCCAGGTTGGCAGTGAAGCTGTCTCCAACACTTCCATGATAAGCACTGAGTGGTGGGCTGTCAGAGCGCGACCCGACTCGTTGATGATGTTGGGGTGCTGCAGGCCGTTCTTGTCGCAGGCGTCAACTATAGAGAAGATGGCGTCGTTGACATATTCCTGAATGGTGTAGTTGACCGAGCTTGCGCTGTTGGCTGAGTGAGTGCCGTCATAGTCCACGCCGAGACCGCCGCCAACGTCAACAAATTCTATATTGAAGCCCATCTTATGAAGCTGCACGTAGAACTGGGCGGCTTCCTTAAGGGCTATCTTTATGCTTCTGATTTTTGTAACCTGGCTGCCGATGTGGTAATGCACCAGCTTGAGGCATTCCATCATGTTGTTCTTCTCGAGATATTCGAGGGCTTCGAGCAACTCTGAAGGGGAGAGGCCGAACTTTGAGGCGTCGCCGCCCGAGTCTTCCCACTTACCTGCACCCGAGCTGGCCAGCTTGACGCGTATGCCTATCTTCGGAGTGACTTTCAGGCGCTTGGACAGCTTGGTGATGAGCTGAAGCTCGTTCATCTTTTCAACCACAATGATGATGGTGCGACCCATCTTCTGAGCCAGCAGTGCCAGCTCGATAAAGCTCTCGTCCTTGTAGCCGTTGCAGATGATAAGCGACTCGCTGTCGGTGTTGGAGGCTATGATGGCATGCAGCTCCGGCTTGGAACCGGCCTCAAGGCCTATGTTGAACTTCTTGCCGTGGCTCACAATCTCCTCAACCACAGGGCGCATCTGGTTCACCTTGATGGGGAACACTATGAAGTTCTTGCCCTTGTAGTCGTATTCCTTGGCGGCCTGCTTGAAGCAATAGTCGATTTTCTCGATACGGGTGTCGATGATGTCCGGAAAACGTATCAGCATAGGAGCCGAAACGTCGCGCAACTGCAGCTCGTCCACAAGCTCACGGAGGTCGACCGAGGCACAACCTTCACGCGGTGTCACCACCACGTTACCTTTGTCATTGATGGAGAAATAGTTGATTCCCCAGTTGTTGATGTTGTAGAGCTCTGCCGAGTCTTCAACACGCCATTTTCTCATGCTTCTTCCCATTGTGATACATTTTTTGGATTGCAAAGATATGGATTATATTAATAGGTGTAACAATTTTTGTATATTTGCAAAAAAAATACAACTATGATTTTGATTTGCGACTGTGGCTCGACAAAAGCCGGATGGGGAGTGTTGAAATTCGGAGCGGTGGTTGAGAAATTCGTTTCGGAAGGTTTCAATCCGAATTTTACGGATGCCAAACATATAGACACCTTGATTTGCAATATATTGAATAACCTTGACAATCAATCGGTTACAGATGTATATTTTTATGGTGCCGGATGTGGTGATGAGCTTAACCGAAAGAAGGTGAAGGCCATATTCAAAAAGCATCTGCCCAAGGCCAAAATCAATGTCTATCCAGACACTCTGGCTGCCTGTCATGCCTTGTTCGCTCACAAGCCAGGCATAGCCTGCATTTTGGGCACAGGCTCCAACGCCTGCGTATACGATGGCACAAATATAGTTGAATGCGCCAACTCACTGGGCTATATGCTGGGCGACGAGGGTGGTGGCTGTTACATTGGCAAACGCCTGGTGCACGACTATTTCTTGGGTCTTATGCCTGAGCATATCAGTGTCAAATTCGAGCAGAAATATCACCTCAACCGCGAGCGTTTCCTAAAGAAAGTGTATCAGGGCGAACAGCCTTCGCGCTACCTGGCCAACTTTGCCAAGTTTACAGACGACAATTTGGAAGACAGATACATCAGGAATCTGGTAGGAGAGGCGTTTGACGCATATATAGAGAATTACCTTATGACCCGAGGCACGGTTGTCGACGGAAAGGTGGCCGGCTATGAGGTGGCTTTTGTGGGTTCAGTGGGCTACAGATTGCAGAGCATACTGTTCCAGCGCCTGGGCGACCACGGCATACAATGCGTTAAAATCATCAAGAATCCTTTGGACGGCCTTGTCAGGTATTACCGCAGCATCTGATTATAAGCCTATGACTATCTTGAGTTTGTAGGCAAAATTCTTCTCAATCATATCGAAGGCGTTTGCACCGTAACGGTAAAAGACGCCAAAGCCTATCTTCGAGGTGCCGAGGTCCAGAATGTTGTCAAGCACCAAGCCGCTCTCGAAGAATCCGTCTTTCATGCTTTTTGTCTGATAACCATCGAGTATGTGCTCGCTGCTGATGTCGCCCCAGCCTGCATTGGTCTCGAATATGAAGTCGGGGCTGGTCAGCTTGGTCTTGAAGAACTTGCCGAAGTTATGGCTGAAAAACAGAGCCACAAACCTGTCGCAAATAAACTCGTTGACCTTCATGGTGGCGAAACTCTGGGTGCAGTAGATGCCGAAGTTGTCGTTGTTGGCGAATATGTTGAACAGCTCGGTGAATGGCACGTCGCCTGTAACCAAGCCGCCCTGCAGGGTGATTGAAGTCTTTCCGAGGTAGCGTATCAGCCAGGAGCCGCTAATCTGGAACTGCAGACGGTCGTAGTTGAAAGGCGAGTCGAAAAGGCCGTTGATGCCCTTCTGGTATGACAGCCAGATTATAGGTTTGCCTAGGCTGACAGTGCTAATGCCTTTTGGCGACCGCATGTATCGCTCGCCAGGGGCTATACGCAGCTTGAATTCCAGATTGCTGAGGCGGTATACATTAAAGTCGAACTCCTTGTCGCTGAGGCTGAACTTCACAAAGCCTTGCATAATCTTGGCAAAACGGGTGGACAGCTCGGCCGAGGCCGTGGTGTTGAGGCTGGTCCATTTTATGTAGAAATACTTGTAGAAGTTCTCGTTCAGCGCGTTGAAACCTTCGTTCGAGAAACCGTAGTCGCCTATCATCTGGAACCGGTGGTCGAAACTCAGGTTAAAGTCGAAGTCACGCCTTTTGTCGATGCGCAGCTTGAAGTCGCCTCCGTAGTTGATGTGCTTGCCTCCGAACCAATAACCGAAATAACCTTTCAGACTATATCTTTCCGAAAGTTTCTTGTTGGTGGTCAGGCCAAGGCCAAGATAGAATCCGTTGGCTAAGTTATATTTCAGAATGTCGTTGAGGCTGAGGTTGACATAGCCCATGGGTATATTCCCCTTGACCAGCAGGTCGGTGGTGAAGTCCAGCACCTCGTCAAGGGTAATGTCGCTGTCGCCCATGATAGTGTCGACGAAATGGTGGGTGTTTTCTATTCTGTCGCTCAGGCTGTCACGACGGTATTCACGCCAGTAGCTCTCGTCGTGCATCACAGAGTTTTCATCCATATCGATGTCGGTAGAGCCGAACACTTTGTGGTCAATTTCAGGGTTGATCTTGATGTTGTAAATGTAGCTTTTGCCTATGCCCAACAGTGAGGTGTTGGTCAAGTTGGGGTCATCGCCCATGCCTAATGAAAACTGTATGGAATTATCATCAGCCTTCATTCTCAGGAAAATAATGTCGGTGTTCAGCTGCACCGGAAACCAAACCGAGTCGTTGAACTTGGCATAGAGCTGCTGTATCTTCACGTCGAGAGTGTTGGTTTTATCCGCCGCCTCGGCTTTCACGTTAACTATGGCCCACTTGTCGGAAGTTATCGTCATCACTCCTTTGAGAGCGTCGAAGGTCGAGCCTCGGCGCGGCTTGAACGAAATAATGTAAATCGAGTCGCCGGTAGGGGTGGGCATCACTGACTCCAACCCGAAGAAGTATCTGCTCTTGCTGCCCGGGTTGATGGGGTTGATGTAGTTCTTTTTGTAAACGGTGATAAACTCGTCGTAGAAATTGGTGCTCTGCTTCCCGTCAAGTATGTAGTAATACATTGGGTTGTTGAGCCCTGATATCTTGTTGGCCTTGATTATGCGCTTGCTCTTGTCTGGTTTTTGGTGGTACTGCTCCGACACTGTCTCCATAACCATCAGGTCGTTGTCGCGTACCAGCCTGCCAAAACTGCCAATTAATGAATCGGGTATCTCGGTGGTGTCGAGTGTGATGGTCATGCGGTCGTAAATGGTGTAGGTGTATGAGTCGAGCATCTCCGGATTGTTGAGCTTCCGGTTTTTCACCACGCTGTCTATGATGCGGTGGGCCGGGTTCTCGCCAGCCTTGAACACTATCTCCTGCAGCTCGATGTTGTCGCTCTGCATCAGCACCTTACGCGAGGCTTTCAGCTGTTCCACGCTGATGGATTTCCTCTTGTATCCCACATACGAAAAGGTGAGCTTATGAATCTCATGCTTGCTGTTGATGGAGAAGCTGCCGTCAATGTCGGTGGTGGTGCCTAAATGCCCGTCGTCGTTCACTATGACGTTCACAAAGGCCAGCTTTTGGTTGGTCAAACTGTCAACCACCGTGCCGCTGACACTGAAGACCTGGGCTTTCACCGCCAGTCCCATAAATATGATACAAAACAGAAATACTATTTTTCTGATCATTTTCTTTCGGATTAATTTTCTGCAAAATTAAAAATTTTTCAAAACCCCGTGTCTTTTCCTCAAATATTATTACTACTTTTGTCCATCAAAATTGTAAATTTCTAAAATATGGCCGACGGTTATCTTGAGAAACGCATGGAGGAGTTCTCATCGGGCTCCCGCAAACAAACGGTAAAACACGTGTCACTCGACGTCTTGTTCGAGAAGAACCGCAGTCACCGCGGATATAACAAGGATTTTGTGGTGAGACGCGACATGTTGGAACGCATAGTCAATGTCAACACCAAGATTGCCACCGGCAAAAACCAGCAGGTGTTGCGTTTCAAGCTGGTCACCCAAGGCCCCGATGCCGACTTTGTGCTGCAGAACATCAAGCTGGGCGGCATGCTGCCCGAGCTGCATCTGCCTTATGCAGGCACAGAGCCCGAGGCTTTCATCATAGTCTGCACCTCGGCTCCCGAAACGAAAATTATCGATATCGACCTTGGCATATCGTTGCAGAGCATGGCGCTGAAGGCTACCGAAATGGGGCTGAACGGTCTGATAATCTGCGCTTTCAACAAGGCTAACATAACCGAGCATTTCAAGTTGGAACATGAGCCTTTAGCCATTCTGGCTGTGGGCAAGGGCATAGAAAACATCAAGCTTGCGCCTATCTCGGTAGACGAAAGCCGTGCCTACTACCGCATAGACGGAGTGCACTACGTGCCGAAAGTCCGGCTCGAAGATATTATAATCTAGAATTTCAGTTTAGAATTTAACCTTCAGCGAGAAGAAAATTCCCCAGTCGTCAACATCAGGATGGTCGAGGTAGCTGAAACGTTTCACGAAGTCTATCCTCAAGATGCTGAAGATGTTGGCTATGCCTATGCTGCCCTCGACGTAAGGCTCTTTCTCGAGAGTGTAAGTCATGGACTCTCCGTTCTCTTTGGTCGGGAACTTGAACAGGTTGGCATTGCCGTTGGCCGGGTTGTTCTCATCGGAAATTCCGCCCCAGACGGCGCGCAGCGACAGCACCTCGCGCAGTTTCAACCTGCCAATCAGAGGTATTCTGTTCAGGATGAAACCGTTGAAGTTGTAGTCGAATATTCCCTGTACGTAATACTGGCTCACAAACTCGTAGTAGTTCATCAGGTTGAAGCCCAACTCGTCGTAGTAAATGCCTTGGTTGGCACGGTGGACGAACATCAGAGGGTAGGGGGCTTGTCCCAAAACGGCGCCTCCGTTTATTTTAAGGTCGGCCACACCCAGTATGCTCAAGAACCAGCGCTTGCTGAACATAGCCTGAATACGGTGCACTTCATAGTCAGAACCCAGATATTTTCCTGTCAAGCTGTAACCTATGGCGAACACAGGGGACACCGAACTCGCCAGATGTTTGCGGTACTGGTGAATTTGGAACACTTTCTCGTTGTGGGCGAAGCGAATTTCAAAGCCCACGGAGTTGGTGGAGAATGGGTTGTAGATTCGGCCGTCGTTGGTCTCATACACCAAATCGCCCAACGGACGCTGTTCCTCATATTCGGCGTAAAACTTATATCCTATCTGGTATTGCGACTCTATGTCGTACATCATCCTGAACTTATCCACAAATACCATGCGGGTGTTGCTCTGACGGTTGAACGAACGGCCCAGGCGGTCGTGATCGTCTTTGATATTGTATCCGAACATGCTCTGTCCCGGTATGGTGACGTCGTGCAGATAGGACACAGTCAGCAGGTTCATTGGGAATTCCCACTGGTTGTTGACCTTATCGTTGAACGAATACATAAACTGTCCGCGATATTTCACCTTGTCGTCCTTGAAACCGTATGCCACAAAGCCTTCCAGAAAGATGTGCTTGTGGAAGCGGGTGTTGGTCTTGGCGCCGAAACGAATGCGGGTGCCCTCAATCTGGTTGTAGCTAAGCATGTTGAACACCGGACCTATGTCTATGGGACCTGCGTCAATGTAGTTGTATCCTATGGCCAAAGCCGTACCTGCAATCAGACGGAAGCCCAGAGCGTGTTTCAGTCGCTCGTTGTCCTCTGCTATGCGTTTCTCGTGTACCGAAAGGCTGTCGGCTCGTCGGGCCTTCCAGTATTCCTCATCGTCCCTATGGTCGTAAAAGCCCTTGCTGCGTGTCTTTTCGGTCTTGCCTGCATAGAACTTGTCGGGCAGAGCATTATTGATTACAATGTTGGAGAAAACGCCCGAACGCTTGCCGTGCAGGGCCACTCCCAGGTAGAATATGTCGGCCACCAGGCTGTAGCGCGTAGGAATCATTATAGAGCCTTCCTTGCGGTATTCCTGCTGGAACATCATGGCTTCCACAAAGTTGGTGCCTGAATGCTTTGGAATCTGCAGCTGCACCTTTTTCACCATGTACGAGCTGTCGTTGGTAATCCAGAGGCTTCCGCAAAGTCCCATATCCATCTGGTTGGCCGGGGTGAACGAAAGCACTATGCAGTTCTCGTTCTCGTAATCGACAGTGTCCACTATGTAGAAATGGTAGAAAGCCACAGCCAAAGGCGACATAGGGGAGGTGTACTCGTTGTTGAAAAGGCTCACGTTCTTCTGATAGACATCCACGAAGCCTATCCAGTTGTCTATCACAGCCTCCATAGATGTGAAGTCCATGAATTTGCTCAACAACACATCCTTGGAGTCGGTCACCTCTGTGGTCAGAGCGCGCGGTTCCTTACGATAATAGGTTTTGGACAGTGTCTCCACGAAATACATCGAAAGGTAGTTGCGGCCGGTAAGCTCAGACGGACGTATGTTGTCGCCCACAAAGCTTATGCCTCTCAGAATACCGGTGGTGGCTATGCTATCGCCAAGGTTCGAAGGACCCATTTCCAGCTTGCTGTATTCGTCATACTGGTAGTAGTCGAAGCCTGTCAAACTGTTCTTTTCGGCGTTTTTCTGCACCTTTCTGATGAGTTCCACAGCCAGGTTGCCTTTGCGCTTGTATTTTTCCTTCACCTTGCGCTGAGCCCTGATTTCGGCTGGTGGCAGGGTGATGTAAACCGAGGCCATCTTGATGTTGACGGTCTGGGTGGTGAAACGCTGTATCTTTGTCTCGTAGGGCTTGTATCCGGCATAGTTTACCTTGATCTTGTCGAATATCAAATCCGACTCCAAACGGTAGTTGCCGTTGATGTCTGATGCAGTTCCGTAAATCTTTCCGTCTACTTCGTAAGTTATATTGGCGAAAGGCAAAGTCTCGCCCGATTCTACATCGGTGACTTTGCCCTTAATCACGGTATGTTGTGCAATTGCTAGTAGACAGTTTAAAAAAAATAGTGTTAGTAGTAGCGTTTTTTTCATCAATAACTCCTTATTCAACAGTTACCGACTTGGCCAGGTTGCGCGGCTGGTCGACGTTGCATCCTCGCTTCACTGCGATGTAGTAGGCGAGGAGCTGCAACGGGATTGTTGCCAGCAACGGGGCGTAAGTGCAGACGGTGTCCGGGATTTCGATGACGTAGTCTGACATCTCCTTCACCAGGACGTCGCCTTCGGTCACAACGCTGATAATCTTTCCGTGACGGGCCTTCACCTCCTGCACGTTGGAAACCACCTTCTCATAAGTGCTCTTGTTGGTGGCTATGAAGATGACAGGCATGTCTTTGTCGATCAAAGCGATAGGACCGTGTTTCATCTCTGCTGCCGGGTAACCTTCGGCATGGATGTATGATATTTCTTTAAGTTTAAGAGCGCCTTCCAAAGCCACCGGGAAGTTCTGCAGACGTCCCAAATAGATGGCGTTGTGGCAGTCTTTCATTTGTTCTGCTATATCTTTCACAATGGCACTGCGCTCCAATGTGGTCTTGATCTTTTCCGGGATGAGGTCGAGCTCGTGAATGAGCTTGGCCACCTCCGATTTTGGAATGAATCCGTTGAGTTCAGCCAGACGTATGGCCAACATAGTGAGCACTGCCACCTGTGCGGTGAACGCCTTGGTTGATGCCACACCTATTTCCGGACCTGCGTGAGTGTAGATGCCGGCGTCGGTGGCACGTGAAATTGACGAACCAATCACATTGCAGATGCCAAGCACAGTGGCGCCTTTGGCCTTGGCCAGCTGAATGGCTGCCAGAGTGTCGGCTGTCTCGCCCGACTGCGAAATGGCTATGACCACGTCGTCAGGGAAGATGACAGGGGTGCGGTAACGGAACTCCGAAGCATATTCCACCTTCACGCGTATGCCGGCGTAGAGCTCGATAAGGTAGCTTCCAACCAGGGCAGCGTGCCATGAGGTACCGCAAGCCACTATGATGATATTGCGGGCATTGAGAAGCTTCTGTTCGTAGTCGAAAATACCGCCTAAGGTGATGGTGCCGCGACGTGGGTGCAGACGTCCGCGCATGGTGTCACGCACTGTGGTGGGCTGCTCGTAGATCTCCTTCAGCATGAAGTGGTCGAAGCCGCCTTTTTCTATTGATTCGAGATTCATCTTGAGCTCCTGAACGTAAGGAGTCATCTCGATGTCGTCAATGGTTTTCAATATAAGATCCTTGCCGCGCTGAATCTTCACAACTTCCTCGTCGTCGATGTAAACCACTTTAGATGTCAGACCGACGATAGGGGTGGCGTCTGAGGCGATGAAGAACTCGTCTTCGCCTATGCCTATAACCATAGGGCTGCCTTTGCGGGCCGCAATTATGGTGTCAGGATTGTCTTTGTCAAGGATTGCGATGGCGTAAGCGCCGTTCACATGGTTCAAAGCGATGCGGGTGGCCTCAAACAGGTCGACTTTCTGCTTGCGTTGAACTTCCTCAATGAGGTTGACCAGCACCTCGGTGTCGGTGCTCGACAGGAACTGGTATTTGCGGTGCTCAAGCTCTTTCTTCACAGTGAGATAGTTCTCTATGATACCGTTGTGAATCAAAGCCAGTTTGCCTGAACGTGATATGTGCGGGTGGGCGTTTATGTCGTTAGGTTCACCGTGTGTGGCCCAGCGTGTGTGGGCTATGCCGATATGACCGCTGATGTCCTTGCCAGCTGCAAACTCCTCCAAGTCGGATACCTTTCCCTTGGTCTTGTATACATTCAGCTCGTTCTTTTCGTTGAGTATGGCAACACCGGCGCTGTCATAACCACGGTATTCGAGGCGCTTCAATCCGTTTATCAGAATAGGATAGGCCTCATTCTTTCCAATATAAGCTACAATTCCGCACATATACTTTTATTTGAGTTTAAATTCATCAAAGTTGCAAAATTAATTTATTTCTGAATTCTATAGAAGAAAATTTTCAATTTTTTTTTGATGAAGGGCATTAAAAAACAAGGACGCACCGGAGAAGCGCGCCCTTGACACTAAACTAACATTATTATTGATTTAACTACTGTTTTCTGCGTTTTGCTATTGCGTAACCGGCGCCGAGAGCGCTCATGATAATCAATCCGCTGCCAACCGGGACATCTGAGTTATCGGTTGAACCGATTATTAAGCCCGGTATCACAAGGATGGTAGGGTCGATTGAGTTATCGAGTCTGCTGCTGTAATCCCAGTCTGTATAGAATGCATCCTGAGCTTTGGCACCGAATCCCATTGTCATCATGAAGGCGATTAAAACTAATATCTTTTTCATTTTATTTCTTAAATTTTTCAGTTATCTTAACATTTTATCTAACAATTAACTTCTGAGTTTTGGTCTCGTTTCCGACTATTCTGAAGATGAATAATCCTGAAGGAACGTTGACTGTCTCAGTGCCGTTTACCATCTGGCTCATGACCATGCGGCCCACAGCGTCGAAAACCTGAAGTTGACCTTCGCCCTTGACGATGACATCGCTGCCACTCTGATAAGCGAAGCATTTGTCTTCGACATTGCTGATTTCCTGGCGGCTGAACTTAACGATGAAACGATCTGTTACATCGCCGTTCTTTCCGGTGAATGTATAGCTGCCGTTACGGAGCATGTCTACATCGTCACCAGTGAGTCTGTCGATAAGATGGAGATAGCTGAAATATCCGTTTGCATTGATGCTGATGGTGTATCTGCTCATAGAAGTTGTCTTGAAGCAGAGGTTCACCGACTCAACATCGTCGCTAAGGTTTGCCATAGCGAAGTCCTCGCCATCATAATTGATGTAAAGCATAGGAGCTTCTTCGTTGTAATGGCTCATTTTGTTGAAGCCAAGACCTTCCTTGAATTCTACGCATGCAACATCCTGATATTTGCTGTCGTTGACAGTGAACCAAATGTTGTCGTTGCTGCCTTTCGAGTAAGGTGCGTTGTCTGTGTCACGCATTTCGAGAGTGTGCTTGCCGCTGGCCTGCACGAGGAATGCTGTCATAGGAGGAATCCTGGTGTCATCAGACTGTAACTGCCATGTACCATTGCTACTGAGTGTGCAGAAGCCGTTTACGAGTTCGTCGTCGGCGAAAGCAACACCTTTATAAATATCATGGTTGTACGGGTTGCCGATAAGGTTGAAGCCTTTCAGTTTGCCGTTCTCCTCGGTATACGAAATGGAATAACTGACATCACCTGTGGTCAATTTACCGTTAAATTCAATGATTCCCAATTCATTTTCAGTACGATAAATGTAACCGCGACCGTTCTCGAAAGCGCTAAACTTGTTAGCGTCATTTCTGTACTCCTGCCACATGTGTTTTTCCTCATCGTAACGATAGATGTTGTGTCTGTCGTCTGAAATGAGGTTTGACACACATGAGAATGGTTCACCGTTAACAGGTGAAGCAATGGCGTACCATCCTGTTTTGTCGGTGTCATTCCATTTCGTGATACCCTTGTTGGTGTATTCCACGCTCTCTGAATATGAGCCCCCAAAGCTCTCAGTACCTTTAAAGGTTATAGTGTGGAATCCCTCTGATATTGTAGCTATGATATCATAGTCGGTGCCCTCAACAAGTTTCCATCCGTAATAAGTTACGTCGAAACCGTCGATTATGGCACCAGGTACGTAAAAATGGTTAAAATCAGCTCTGCCATCATATTTCTTTGAGATGACATCCGCTGGAGCCTCCGAAGGGGCCTGTATGCCTTGAATGGTTAATTCCGGATATGTATAGTCTGTAATAAAATAGGTGTTGGTGAAATACGCACGGGCTGTGTTTGACAGTCTGTGGAAATTCGCCATGCTGTTCTTGAGAGTTGCATCGTTAGCCTTAACATCAATTTTACCTGCCATTGTGCAGTTGACGTAGTAGACATTGTTGTTAACCCAACCTACGAAACCAGTGCATTTGGTTGCTGTTTTAACATCTTTAGAATCTGTGATGCTACCGTCGAAGATGCAGTTTTCAAAACGGAGGGTACCGCTTTCGTTCTGTCCGACAAAACCACCGTGAGTGCAGTCACCTGGTTTGTTTGGATCCAGAGTTATTATTTCGTCGCAGATGATGTGAACGCTGCTGATGCAATTTTGGACGAGGGTTGTGCGTTTGTCCTTATTGTTTGAATAGGCTATAAGACCACCTGCATATTTATGGTCTGTTCTGATTACGCCCTCAATTCTAAGATTGCTGATTGTTGCACCGTCTGTGATTCCAAATGGAGCTGCATAGTTTTCTGAACGTTCCATGTTGAGGTGAATGGTGTGGAAATCACCGTCGAAATGTCCTGTGAAAGGATCGTTCTTTGTTCCTATGATGCTTGTGAGAGGTTCCAGGTCGTTGCCAAGATAGAGGTCTGTGGTTAATTTGTAGTAGGCTTGACCGGCTTTGCTGCTGTTGACGTTGTTCATCATTGCGAACCAATCGTCTTCGTTATTAATAAGGTATGGAGTTTCAGCTGTTCCATTACCTGCTATCTGTTGGGCCCAGCTTGTTACTGTGACCATTATCGCGAGGAGAGCAATAGCAAATCTCCTCGCCCAAAAGTCTGTCGTTTTCATATCGGTAGTAATAATAATGTTTCTGCTCATTTCTACTTTCGTTTAGCGCTGCAAAAATAGAGAGAGAAAACGACAAAAACTTTATTTTGCGTGTAAATCGTTTTATTCTGCGTGTAAAGTGTTTTAGGCTAAGCGTACGGAATTTTATTTTGCGTGTACGTTTTTATTTTGCGTGTACAAAATTTTATTTTCCGTGTATTTGGGTGATATATTCCTTTGGAGACATTTCCATTAACCTCTTGAAAACCTGTGAGAAAGCGCTTCCAGATGTAAAACCTGACTCAATTGCCACCTGCTCGAGTTTTGCTGACGAATCATTCTCCAAAATTGAGCAAGCATGTTCTATGCGCAGGCTGTTTATGAGCTTGTAAAACGACTGATAATGGCTTCGTGCTATCACCTCGCTAAGGTAATTTTTGTTGGTATGCATTATGTCGGTAAGATCATTCATTGTGAGATGTTCCTCCAGGTAAAGCTTTCTTTCGTTAATGACTTCAACAAGCTTTGCTTCGATCTCTTGGCAGTATTTAGCGCTAAGGCGGTATTTGACGGTTGACCCCAACAATTCATCTTCATCCTTCTTCCTGAAAATTTCAGGTAAATGTTTGGTTTTGCGGTGAGGATTCAAAGTGTAGATGGCAAACCACATGTTAAGTGCGGTGAAAATCACATCGCGTACCATTTTCACAACTGCATTGTCGGCTATAAAAGTGACAGCGGCCACCAAACTTATGACCAAAGGCAGCCATTGGATGTTTCTGGCAAACTGAATTGGGAAGTCACCCTCGTTGGAATATTCATCTTCGTCAACCTCGCGTAATGTCATCGCTATTTTTCTGCGAATCTGATCAAGCGCCAGCATATAACCTAATGATATAAATAATATGAGTGCGGTCATAGCCGTATGGAAGGTCGGGGTAAGTTCAATTACACCCAAAACAGGCAACAGCAGAATCAGCCATACTATGATAACGGGGTGCATGAAAACTATCACTTGCCTGATTGTATAGAATCTGAGGAAGAAATAACCTCTGAAAAGTATAACCAAAGAGGAGGTGAAAAACAGCAGTCCGGTTCCGTTTACATAAAACAATGCCTCCGGGCGTCCGATTAAAAACAGATAGGGGAGTTCGAAAAGCTGTAAAATGTAAACATAGCCCATAGTGCGTGACATCGGATACAACTCTCCAAAATTATCCTTATATGCATCCGGAACGTAAAATCTTTTCAATGACCAACTGTAAATACTGGTCACTATAAAGATCAAATTGATAGAAAACATCAACATGTAGAGAGTGCTATGAGCCATAATCCGCTGTAGTATAATCGATTATAAATTCGTGTGCAAAGATATAAAAAAATCTTTTTGAGAATTACAAATTTTACTATTTTTGCACCCGATAGTAAGACAGTTTACTATATACCTTTTTACTTTTATGGGAGAATACAGATTTAAAGGACATTTAGTCGAGGAATTATTTAAGGATTACAGGATAAAAGAGGGTATGAAGGCCTGCATGAACTGCGGGGTTTGCACCGCTGTATGTCCGGCCGCCGAATTTTATAAATACAATCCGAAGAACATAATCAATATAGTCGCTCGCAAAAACGAGGAAGACCTGGAGGATCTCTTGAAGAGTGACACCATTTGGTACTGCGGCGAATGCATGTCGTGTGTGACACGTTGCCCGCGTGCCAATGCCCCGGGCTTGGTAATCATGGCCTTGCGCAAGCTTTCAATGCGTAGCGGACTTTACATGCAGTCAGAAAAAGGCCGTCAGCAGTATGTCGTGGTTAAAGACTTGTGCAGCAATATCTTAAACTACGGCTATTGTGTATATCCGCGTACTTTTGACTATGAAACGCACAAAGAATTCGGTCCTGTCGGAAAATGGATTAACGAACATCTGGACGACATACATGCACGTCTGGGCTCTAACCTCGACGGAGACGGTCCTGGCGGATTGCGTAGAATTCCAAAAGAAAGTCTCGACCAACTGAAGAATATATTCGACGTGACAGGCGCCACAGAGCTGATGGAACAGGTGTTAGGCGACGCTCATAACGAGGCTGTCAAGGAAAATATGAGTGACGAAGAGTATTTTATGAGTGTTTACACCAAAAACGATTGGGAGAAACACTTGAATCATTG
This sequence comes from Bacteroidales bacterium, assembly GCA_016282015.1. Taxonomy (GTDB): domain Bacteria; phylum Bacteroidota; class Bacteroidia; order Bacteroidales; family F082; genus Limimorpha. The sequence continues at coordinate 38,322 of JAEEJS010000055.1, read as the reverse complement.
AATTTTGAATTATTAAATCTTTGAATTTTTGAATAATGATAGTTGAAGGAAAACAGAAGATTTGGGCTGATTATCAGAAAGATATTCCCGATGACCATTATTTTTATGTAAGAAGCTGCATCCGCCAGAGCTTTTGGCCTGCCTCGGAGGTGACTTTTCTGGACATCGTGAGAAACAAGCTTGGCAAAGACTTCTACGAAAATGAATATCATACAACCTGCGGCGGCATTGCCTATCACAGCGATTCCATCCCGCAGGAGACTGCAATGACAATCATAGCGCGTCAGTTTGCGCTGATGCACGAGAGCGGCTACGAAAATTACGTCTGCTCTTGCATTACCTCATTCGGACTATATACCGAAACGCTTGAAACATGGCATGAGTTTCCTGAATTGGAAGCAAAAATCCGCCAGTATCTCTGGGATTCGTGCAAGAAGGAGTTTGCCAAGCCGAAATATCTCGCTCATGCCAGCGACATGATTTACAAATTCAGGTTTGACATCGCCAAACAGATGAAGTTCCCTCTGGTGAACGTCAAGACAGGCAAGCCTTTGAAGGTGGTCGAGCACATAGGTTGCCACTATTCGAAGATGTTCCCGTCAAAAGGCTTCGGTGGCGCTGAGTATCCGCATGTGCTGGTCGGTATGATTGAGGCCTGGGGAGGCGAGGTGGTCGACTATCCGGAACGCCGTCATTGTTGCGGTTTCGGATTCCGTCAGTACTTCGTGCAGGGTAACCGTGGCTATTCAGAGTCGAACACATATAAGAAATTCGAGTCTATGGAACCATACGAGCCGGATCTGATTATCACCAACTGCCCGGGATGCCCTTATTTCCTTGACAGATGGCAGTATGTGATAGCCGAGCAGACTGGTAAGACCTACGGCAAAAACGGCTACGGCATTCCTGCTTTGACTTACGAGGAAGTGGCAGGCTTGGTGATGGGCTACGACCCATGGGACCTCGGCCTGCAGATGCACCAGGTGGCAATAGAACCGCTTTTGGAGAAGATGGGAATCCCATACGATCCTAAGAAAAAATATCAGGGAGTGAACGGCAAGGACCTCGGTCAGCCACAATGCCCCTCATGCATTAAATCAGTTTGAATATCATCAATATGAAAGAGAATATAATTATAATAGGTGGCGGTGCTGCCGGAATGGAAGCCGCCACACAGCTTCAGAAACTTGGGCTGACACCTGTAATTATTGAAAAGAGCAACGCTTTGGGCGGCCATATTGCCCAGTGGGACAAGCTTTTCCCGGCTTTCCATAATGCCAAGGATGTGGTAAGCAAGATGTTCGACAATGTGAAGGACATTAAGACTTATCTCAACACCGAAGTTACCGACATACAACGCAATGCCGACGGTTTCCATGCTGTTTTAAGCAACGGCGAAGCAATAGACGGCAAGGCGGTGGTGCTGGCCACTGGCTTTGATCTGTTCAAGGCCGAGCGCAAGCAGGAATACGGATACGGTATATACAATAATGTAATCACCAGCCTTGAGCTTGAGAAGTTTTTCAGAACACGCAAGGACGAACGCATCAACAACCCTAAGAAAATAGGTTTTGTGCACTGTGTGGGTGCCCGTGACGTGAAAGTAGGTAACACTTACTGCTCGAAAGTGTGCTGCACCACAGCTTTAAAGCAGGCTTGCGAGATGAAGGAAGTGTTCCCAGAAGCTGAAGTTTACACCTTCTACATGGACTTGCGCATGTTCGGTCCAGGTTATGAAGATTTGTATCTCAAGACACAGAAAGACTACGACGTTAAATGCATACGCGGCCGTGTCTGCGAGGTTTCGGAAGACATGGACGGCCGTCTGGTCATCAAGGCCGAAGACACCTTGTTCGGCAAACCCTTGAGAATGACTCTCGACCTGCTGGTTTTGATGTGCAGTATGGAGAAAAACAAGAGCATAGACAAGATTCAGCAGCAGTTGGGTGTTGAAAACAATAGCGACGGTTTCATGCAGAACCGCGACATGTATCTGGGCATGAACGACAGCAAACAGGAAGGCGTTTTTGTGGCAGGCACTTGCACTGCTCCAAAGTCGCTGCCCGACACCATTGGAGAAGCACGTTCGGTGGCAGTTGAGGTGTTTAACTACGTAAACAACAAATAGTCATGGATTTCGGATTCTGTTTGTCACCAAGTTCTCATGTCAAGATGGACTCCGTCGACCTGACGACATTCAACCGTCTGAAGGAGACCAATCCTGACGTCAATACATGCATAGCTTGCGGCTCGTGCACAGCTACCTGCACCGCAGGCAACTTTACCGAGATGAGCTTCCGCCGCATTCTGCTGATGCTTCAGCGCAGCAAAGAGGAGGAGGCCAAGAAGATGATCCAAAGATGCATGCTCTGCGGTAAATGCACTCTGGTTTGTCCCAGAGGTATCAACATTCGTAAGATTTTGTTAGACATTACACGATGAACAATAATATTTTCCACCCGTTTGTACTCCCGTTTGTGCTAGGCATGGCTTTCGTGCTGACGTACTGCGTCGTAGGACTTATTAGAGTAATCTGGCAATTGCCCAAGGAAGACCGTAAGCAATTCTTAATCTCGCTGGTGACTCCAAAAACCATTTGGGCCAACATACGCGACCTTTTCGGCGACTGCCTGTTCCATGTGAAAATCTGGAAACGCAATCCTCTGCTTGGCTACATGCATTCGTCCATAGCCTTCGGATGGTTTATGATAATAGTTATAGGTCACGTGATGCTCTTTACACTGAAGCCGCTTGAAGGCGTTGAGGTTGAGGGCTTTGCACGTTCCTTTACCAACTTCTATTATCCTATATTTTACAAGCATTTCGCTACGGAAACCCCTGTTTTCGCATTCCTGATGGACTTCTTCCTGCTGATGATTATCAGCGGTATTCTGATTGCCGTGGTCAAAAAGATTTACTCGAAGATAGTGGGGGTGAAGCGTGTCACCAAGTTCGGCTTTGCCGACAATATGGTTCGTTTCGCTTTGTGGACCATTTTCCCGTTCCGTCTGATAGCCGAAAAGAGCAATATCATGGCTTTTTGGTGGCTGTATTCTATTGATTTGATGATATTTATGTGCATGCTGCCGTTCACACGCTACATGCATATCCCGACCGAGGCTCTTTTTATTCTGCTCCGTCACGCCGGACTTAAGGCGCGCGAGCCGCGTAAAGGCTTCGCCTTGGCACAGCTTTATTCCTGCCCATCCTGCGGCCTTTGTATAGACGCTTGCCCTATGAGTGTCAACGACCAGAAGAGCGGCAACACCTCGGCCTATTTCATGAAGATTCTCAGAAACGGTGATATGGCCGAAGCTCAGCGCATAGCCGAGACCTGTCTGATGTGCGGCAAATGCGTGCTTGTGTGCCCTGTAAGCATAGAATCCTGCGACATCAAGTTCAGCCAGAGAGCTGCTGTGCCTTATGAAATCCATAGCGATCATTCATATCTCGACGTCATTTCGACCGAAGCGGAGCATAGTGGAGACCCGAGCGGAGCGAGAGCTTTCACCTTCGGTGAAAAAATCTCCACTAAACCAAAAACCCTCTATTTCGCAGGCTGCATGACTCAGCTTACTCCAAAAATCATGCGTTCAATGAAGCAGATCATGGAGACAGCAGGCGAGAATTACGACTTTTTGGACAAGGACGGCGGCGTCTGCTGCGGACGTCCTATGATACTCAGCGGCAAACCGGCCGAAGCTCAGGCTATGATAGCCAAAAACACCGAATTGATTAAGCAGTCTGGGGCCACCAAGCTGGTGCTTTCATGCCCGATCTGCTATAAAGTGTTCAAAGAGGAATATCATCTGGAAGGCATAGAGATTCTGCATCACACACAATATATCGACGAGTTGGTGAAGACCGGCAAGCTTAAAGTCGGCAAGGGCGAAGTCAACTATGTTTACCACGACCCATGCGAGCTCGGCAGAGCTTTCGGCGTGTATGACGAGCCTCGCGAAGTGATTGAAAACGTCGGTAATCTGGTCAAGGCTAAATCTGAGAAGGTTGAGAGTATCTGTTGCGGCGGCAGCTTGGGCAGTTTCCGACTCACTCAGCAGGAGAGAGACGAAATCACCCAAAACTCAGTCGACGACCTGATGTTCAATAAACCTGATGAGATTGTGACAGCATGTCCGCTTTGCCTGAAGACCTTCTCCAAGAAGTCTCCTGTGGCGGTAAAAGACATAGCTGAGGTAGTAGTTGAAAACCTTCAGGCAAACAACTAAAGCCTTACTTTCCGATGCAGAACCTGCCGAAGATGTTATTCAACACGTCGCGGCTGGTCACCTCACCGGTTATGCTTCCAATGTGATACAAGGCCTGGCGCAAATCTTCAGCCAGCAAATCGGCTGAAAGTTTGTCGTCCATGCCTTTTCTGACGGCTTCAAGGCTTTCCTTGGCATGCGTAAGCGCCTCGAAATGCCTGATGTTGGTAACCAGAACAGTGTTTCCGTCAATTTTGGGGGTATTGGTTTTACGGCGGATGTTACTCTTCAAGTCATCCACATCTTCAGGGTTTTTAGCCGAGATATATGAGAATGTCAATATGCTGAGGATGTCATACAAATCCATTCCGGTAATGCTGTAGCAATACTCATCGGTCATATAACCGCCATGCTTTTCAATGTTTTTCTCATAATCCGACTTCATGTAATCGATAAAGTCGTCATTCAAGCTGAACATGGTGCCGGCATCCATGGCATCTTTCTTGTTGACATAAACCAACAGCTCCTGTGTCAGCACATTGACGTGCGAAACTATGTTTGACCAGGCTTTGAAAATCTGTTTGAGGGGTTTAGTGCCGTCTAACAGGGCAATCACTATATCGGCCTCGGAAATCTTCTTAAAGGTGCGCTCTATGCCGATTTTTTCGATGGTTTCTGAAGTTTGGCGAATGCCGGCCGTGTCTATGAAACGATAGGTAAGGCCGTCAATGGTGAAGGTTTCCTCTATGGTGTCGCGAGTGGTGCCATCGATGTCGCTCACTATGGCACGGTCTTCGCCCAATATGGCGTTCAAAAGCGTGCTCTTGCCGGTGTTGGTTTCACCTACAATGGCAACCGGAATGCCATTTTTGATGGCGTTGCCCATGTGGAACGAGTCGGTAAGCTTGCCGATATGTTTCAATGCCTTGTCGAGCAGTTCGTAAAGCTTGCTGCGGTCGGCAAATTCTACATCTTCTTCCGAAAAGTCAAGTTCCAGCTCCAAAAGCGAGGTCAAATCGACAAGTTGGGAGCGCAGCTCTTGCAATTCGCCCGAAAAGCCGCCTTTTAGCTGATTTACGGCTATCTGGTGCTCGGCAGCATTCTGCGATGCTATGAGATCGGCAACGGCTTCTGCCTGCGCCAAATCGAGCTTTCCGTTGATGTATGCGCGCTTGGAGAACTCTCCCGGCTCAGCCAGCCTGCAGCCGCGCACCACCAGCAGTTCCAACACCTTCTGCTGCACATATTCCGAGCCGTGGCAGCTTATCTCAACCGAATCTTCGCCGGTGTAGGAGTGGGGAGCCTTGAAAAAGGTCACCAACACCTCGTCAATCAGAGGCTTATCGTCCGGGATAGGGTCGAATATCTCGCCATAATAAGCCTTGTATGGCTCTACGTCTTTGATATCCATCAGCTCGCCTTTTCTTTTGAAGATATGCAGCACTGTCGGAAAACTTTCTTTTCCTGAAAGCCTGATGACTGCTATGGCTCCGGTGCCCTGGGCTGTTGAAACAGCGCAAATTGTGTCGTACTTGCTCATGTCAATCTATGTTTAAAAAACGTTCAACTTGTTCCGCTTTGATGCGTTTTGCTATGATTATCTTGTTTCTGTCAAGCAGATAAATGGTGGGAGTGGTCTGAATGTCGTAAACCACCAGCAGGTTGTCCATTATACCTGAGTTTACTTCCACGGGGAATATGGCCATTTCAGGATGTCTGGAATGTATTTCCTCCAGAATTCTGCCTTCCTGAGCACATTTTTTGCAGGTTTTATCGTAGAAAACCACCGCGATGTATTCCGACTTTACAGAATACAGTTTGGCTATTTCCGGAAGCTTGGCCCCGATTTTCAGATGTTCCAGGTAATAGGCACGGTCGGCCATCATGTTCATTATGCTTTTCGACACGTTTTCCATCTCATATTTCAGGAAATATTCATCCACCAGATGTATGTAAACATCGTCCAGATTCATGTATTCGGGCGAGTAATATTTACGGTAGAAGTACCAGATGAGATAATCTCTCACCTCAGTGCAATCGCCTGTTTTTGCTGTAAGTTTGTCGATTTCGGCATTGATAATATCAGCATTGACAGGCAGGCTGTTGAAATATGCTTCAAGTTTGTTGTCAATCAGAGGATAGGTGAGAATTCGCGGGTCGTCCAGCTGGAAATCGTCCCAGTATTCTTCCATGTTATGCCTCTTCAACGAATTGATGAACAAATTGATAAAGGAGCCTTTCTTCTTGATTTTCAGCTTTTCTCCAAAAGATGTGATATCTTTTTTAAGAGAGTCGATCTTTTGGGCGTTACTTTGGCTGTATGGCTCGCTTTCCAGAGCGGCAATCTGCATTTCGTTCATCCGGACCTTGGCCATCATCTTGAAGAAACGGTCAGTCTCTTTCGCTCTCAAGACTTTGGCCGAATTCAAATCGTTCAGGTCGCTTATGCTCACTGAGAAATCCTGCTGCTTACCGACCAACACCTCGGTCATAGGGATCCTGTTTTCGTTCATCAGCAGATAAATGCCTTGTGGCAACTCGTTAGGGCTTAGGTAGCGAGCTGTTCCCTGTATGCAGTGCAAAGTGTCGACTATAGCTGTCTTGCTGCCTCTGTATTTGCAAAAATACCATACGCTATCCTGCTGATCGTCAATGTGAAACACTATGTCGACCTGCGACACTGCCGCCAGGGGAGCTAACAGAAATAATGCAACTAATAATTTTTTCATATAATGTTATAATTGTTGATTTTTGATGCCTTTCGCAGAAATGCGACCTACCACAGGGTACTGTGAGTATTTCCATGAAAGCATCATGTTGATTTTTAATGCCTTTCGCAGAAATGCGACCTACCACAGGGTACTGTGAGCATTTCGAGAAAGGTATTAAAAATCCTTATCACATATAATCAACAACGCAAAATTAGTAAAAAAATCGTATCTTTGTGCGTCAAAAATTAAAATTATGAAGCCTACAACTACATCAAAAATCTTGGCGGCATTACTGTTTGTGACTGGAACACAGACGGTTATCCCTTTTGCGGCAATGGCGCAGCAAACAGGGGAGATGCGTGTGGCATTTTGGAATATGGAGAATTTCTTCGACCCTTTCGTCGACTCCACAAGGGTTTACAACGAGTTTACAGAGGAGGGCGGACAGCACTGGAATTACAGGCGTTTCCACACAAAGCGCAACAATATGTACAAGGCCATACTGGCTTTTTCGGAGAACAAGCCTTTGGCCGTTTTTGGCATAGCCGAGGTGGAGAATCTGTTTGTCTTGAATATGCTGTTCACCCAAACGCCTTTGAAAAATCACAACTACCGAATAGTGCACTATGAAGGCGATGACCGCCGTGGCATAGATGTGGCCTTGGTTTATTGCATAGACAAGCTGCAACTTATTTACAGTGAAGGGATTAAGCTTCGCAATCCGCATAACCGCAAATTCAGGTCGCGAGATATTCTGTATGTCAAGTTGGCCGACAGACAGGGCGACACTTTGCATTGTTTTGTCAATCACTGGCCGTCCAGATATGGTGGAGAACGGGAGACTGTCAATTTGCGCCTTCTGGCAGCCAATACCTTGAAACATAAGGTTGATTCTCTGGTTTCAGCCTCATCGGCCGTGCCTAAAATCATAATCATGGGTGACTTTAACGACAGTCCGGCAGACCCCAGCCTGCAAGCCTTAACTAACGATGGGATTCTGGTCAATCTTTTTGCCGATACCGGCAAATTGGGCTTCGAAGGCACTCTTAAGCATCAATACAATTGGCAGATTTTCGATCAGATAATAGTTTCCAAAGCTCTGATTAACAGGCGAAAAGGCTTGGTTTACAAGACTAAAAGCGCCACTATCTATCATGGCGATTTTTTGTTTGTCAAAGACGAAACATACGGAGGTCTTAAGCTGTTCCGTACCTACATCGGGCCCAAATATCAAGGCGGCTACAGCGACCACCTGCCTGTGTTTATAGATTTGATTTACAAATGATTATCCGCGCTTGCAGATGTTTTTAAAGTCGCAGAAGGAGCAGTTCTTTAGCTCGTCGGTTTGAGAGAACGGTGTGTTTTTGTTGAACAGCCCGCTGAGGAAGTCGTTAAAGTAAGATGTACAGTTCTCCTCAAACGATTTGCTTAAATCGTGGGATTCGTCTATTTCCAAAGCATATACACCATGACTGAGCTTCTGGAATCCAATAATTCCAGGATTCACATTGTCTGCGTTTATGCTTGGATTTCCTTGCAGGAAAAGGTATTTGTATATCAGCAGCTGTATTGATTTCTCGGCCATATCGGTGATGAGAATCTGGTTTTTGCCTATGCGAACGTCTGAAGGGTTAACCTTGCCTGTCTTGTAATCTATTACCCTGATCTCGTCATTAACCTTGTCTATTCGGTCGGCTTTGCCGTACAGTTCAATCTTATAGCCTTGATAATCAATATGTTTTGTGAGTTCAATTTCGGTGCTTATGATGGATAATCTGTTGCCTTCAGCCAAAAACTTCCGCTCGTAGCGTATAAAGTTATCCAACATATTGTTTATGGCGGTCTTGTTCAGGCAGTTGAAGCCGGTATCTGGCAGTCCATTAGGGAATTTATTGTTAATCAAGGCTTTTTGATAGCAATCCTGGAAATGTTTCTTATACATCTCGTCGAACAATGCCAACGAAATCAAGTCATTCCCAAACAGCTTGTAGAAGTTGTCAAGGGTGTCGTGGATAATACTTCCCACCACATTTGACTGTATCTCTTCTTCAGGAGTTTCGTCCTTGATTTGCTCAATATATTTCCAATAAAACTGCAATGGGCATCTCACGTATGTGCCTATGGAAGTGGGGCTCAAGCGCTGTATCTTTTGCAGAGCCTCGTCGGTTTTTTCAATAGTGATAGCGTCTTCTATATCTTTGATTACAGGGCTTTTATATTGGTAATATTCAAGTTCTACTTTAGGGTTGTTTTTGGCGTATTCATACTCAATCTGTTTGATAAAACGACTGGGTTCACCCATGCCTGAACCCACGTTGTCGGCCAGATTGTTGTAGTACAAATTGATCTGTTTGGCGTTTTGCAGCAAACGGTAGAAGTGGTAGGCATAGACTGCCTGCTGGTGACTGTAGGTTGGCAGATTGTAAACCTTGCGCAGGTCAAACGGAATCAGGCTGTTGTTGCTCTTGTTTTGAGGAAGCACGCCCTCGTTGACGCTCAGGAAATGAATCACATCGAAGTCGAGGTTGCGGGTTTCGAGCAATCCCATAATCTGCAGGCCCTCGTCTTTCTGCTTGACATAGTTGATTGACATTTGCCCAGCCACCTGAGTGTAAAGCATCTGTAAATCAATGATGTTGATATAGTCTGAATATTTGTTCAGCAGCAGTTCTATGCGATTGACTATCCTTCCGGCCACACTGATTTGGTTCTTGATGAAGTTGTCGTCTTTATCGAGCAAAGGGATGGATGCTGTAAATATGCATTTCAAAGCCTCGACGCACTGCTTGGCACTGTCCCATTTCTGGATTATAAGATTCAGAAAATCAGATAATTGGCCATCGAAAACTACTAACTCTTTCTTCTGTATGTAGTAGACCGAATTTCTGGCTTTATCCATCAGCCATGCTTGCAACTTATCGTAGCCTTTGTCCTTGAAAATCAGCTTTATAAAGTCTGTGTTGCACAGACGCATAAGATTCCAGAGATACAGCCTGCTCTCGTCTTTCGACAAGGTCTGCTGATACCTGAATAGCTGATCTACAAAGTGATGGGTGAGGGTTTTGGTGTATGGGTAACCCATTGTCACCCTTATGCTGTCGACTGTGTCGGGTATGGCATTCATGACAGGTATCAAAAGGGACTCGTCGGCCAGAACAACCACTTCTTTGGTTCCCTTTGAGGCCTTGTGTCGGCTTAATTGCAGCTGTAAGGCATTGGTTTGTACCGCATTTCCCGACACCTCGATGATTTTGATGTGTTTGGCCTCGGTTTGGAAGCTGTCGCCAATGAAATTCTTCGGAATATTCGGATGCTTCTGGAAGAAAACTCTTGCAAAATAACCGGCTTCCTGCTTTTCATCTTCCAGATAATACTTGTCCAAGTCCCACAATATCACGGCGTTGCCGCTTTCAACCATTCGGACTATGATGCTTTCCTCGGTAGTGGTTAGGGCGTTGAATCCGGCGAACACTATCTTGCGGCCCTTGGTGCATTTCTGCAGAGTGGCATCGTCAAATGAGGCTATCTTCCTGGTTATCAAGCCGTAATAGCCCATGCCGTTTTTCTCGAGCGATTGGCGCAGGTTGTTGTAGTAGGTGACAAGAGAGGAGAAAAACTTCAGATAGTCAGACTCAAGACTGCCTTCCAGATTGAGGTTCCATTCGTCAATCTCCTTGACACTCTTCAGATGCTCGAAAAGCTTGTCGGCCTCAACTCCATATTGATCGATTTCGTCGAAATCCTTGGCCATCTGGGCGGCATAACTGAAGAAATCCTGGTTCATCTTGATGATTTCGAAGATAACGTCGATATTGTCAACGAGTTGTAAGCCGCTCCATTCCTCCATCGCCTGCTGTATTGACACAATCTGAGGCACCCAGAAGTTGGTTTTTATGCTCTTGGCCAACTCGTTGCGCAACTGCAAAGCCGCACGCTTGTTGGGGAAAACTATGGTGAGGTTTTCCTTGGTCAAATCGTAATGACTTGCAATATAATCACTTATCTTCTCGATGAAAGCCATTGTTCAGCGTTTTTGAGTTGTTCGGGTGTGCCCAAATCGAACCAATACTCGGGTTTTATCACCTTGGAGGCTACCTTGTGATTCCTGGCTATTTCACCATACAGTTTGAAGACGTAGCAAGGATTTACCTCGAAATCTTTGAAATATTCAGGTTTAAACAGATGAATGCCGCTGAATGACAGCAGTTTGCAGTCGGCTGGCAGTTCACCGTCGCCATCAAACACTTCGGTTTCGGAATTATATCTACCTATGAAGTTTTCTTGCCCGTTAAAGGCCAATTTACGCTTGCTGGGCCGTTCTTGGGTCAAAAGCCATGCTGCATCATCACTTTGACAGAAGTCGTCGTAGAAGGCCTGTAAATTGACGCTGGTAAGTATGTCTACATTGTGCACCAGCACGGCTTCGCTTTGCTTGAAATAGGGTAGAGCCTGCAGTATGGCACCCCCGGTATCCATCAAAAGCGGACGCTCGTCAGAGATTTCGATTGTCACGTCATTTCCATTGGAACGAAGCGCTGTGGAAAAACCTCCTAAAAACTCAATGATCTTCTCTCCGAAGTGATGGACGTTGACCACAATATGATTGAAACCGTTCTCAATCAGTTCTTCAAGTACAACTTTAATTAAAGGTTGATTATTGATTGATACTAAAGCTTTTGGTTTGTCTTTAGTATACTCTTTCAAACGACTGCCCAAGCCGGCGGCCAGCACAAAAGCGGTTCTTCTATCTTGGCTCATAGACGTAGTTTTTGTGTTGTGCCAAATGGTTGATTTCGACCCTCACCATGGGGTAGTTTTCATGTATCATTTCGCCTATGGTCTGGGCAAAGTAAACCGAACGGTGTCTGCCGCCAGTGCAGCCGAAGTTGATTTGCAGGTTCTTGAAGCCGCGCTCCAGATAGTTGTCGACCGACTGGAACACTATCATCTGAACGTTTTGCAGGAAGTAGTGGGTGTCGGGTTTATCATCCAGGAACTCCTTAACTGGGGCGTCTTCACCCGTCAAGGCCTTGTATTGCTCATATCTTCCGGGGTTTGGCAAAGCACGGCAGTCAAACACAAAGCCTCCGCCATTGCCGCTCTTGTCGTAAGGAACGCCTCCGTTTTTGAATGAGAAGCTGTTGACCGATATTGTAAGCACTTCAGGCTCAATGTTTTCGTATTTGAGCAGCAATAGTCCGAATTTGTCGATTACCGAGCGTAACTCCGGCAGTTCGAAAGGCAGTGACCAGTGCGAATTGGCATTCATCAGCTCCCGAATGGCATAAGGAATGCTCTGCATGAAGTGCAACTTCTTCTGTATCAATCCCCTGAAACCGTATGCTCCAAGCACTTGCAGCAACCGCAGTAACACGAAAGCAGGGAAGTATTTGTCGAATGACAAGGTTAATGATGACTGACTTTCGACTGTAGAAATCCTTTGTTTATAATAATCAATCAATTGCAAACGTATGTCCTCTGGTATTCTGGCCTTCACCTGATAGAGCAAAGATACCACGTCATACTGCAATGGGCCGCGTCTGCCGCCTTGATAATCAATAAAATAAGGTTCATTATTGACTATCATGATATTTCTCGACTGGAAGTCGCGGTACATGAAGAAGTCGGCCGGAGCCTCGAGTATGTACTTGGCCAGACGCTGAAAATCAGCGTCCAGACGGGTTTCGTTGAAAGATATTTCCTCCTGTTCCTTTAGGAAACAATATTTGAAATAGTTCAAATCCTCCATTATAGACATCTCATCGAAGGCAGGAGTGGGGAAGGCTTTGGAATAATCCAGACCTTTGTGGCCAATTGTCTGGAAATCAACAAGTTTATCCAGTGATTTTCGATACAAATCAATAGTTTCCTCATCAAACTTACCGTTCTCAAGGCATTTTTCCACGTGTATGAAAAGACTGTCGTCGCCCAAATCCGTCTGAACATAAACGTCTTTGCCGGCCGACACAGCCAAGACCTCTGGAACAGGCAGCTTGCACTGGGTAAAATGTTTGGAAAAGCTGTAGAAAGCCTCATTTTCCTCAACATTCACATTGTAAGCCCCTATCAGGGAGCGGCTGTCGGTTTGAATTCGGAAATACTGCCTTGATGAGCCTGAGCCGGGCATGGCCACCAAAGCCACCACCTTCTCGTGAAGCTCATTTTCAACAAGTTCAGTCAGGGTTTGTTTTATTTCATCTAAAGTCTTCATATCTAAAAATCAGCTTACAAACTTACAAATTTTTTCAAAATAGTTAGCATTTCGCTATAAATTTATTATCTTTGCAGCTCAAAAATTGAACACTCATATCGTATTTTGCGAAAGCAAGATTCAGATAACGACTAATTAAATAATTGATTATTAAACATTTATCAGAAGATGAACGCTACCGAACTCAAGACTATTGAGAAGCTCAATCGGCCAACAATCCTGCCGAATTCCGTAAAAATCAACGTTAAGATTGATTTGAATGAAGAAGAAGTTAAGCTCCCTAAGGACGAAGTTATCCCACAGACGGAAGAGATTCCGCAGTCGGATGAAATCATGCCGGAGGCTGACGATTTGAACAACGACAATGAGAATGAAGAACTTGAGGATGATTCGGATTTCGATTTCTCGAATCTCAACAAACTTCAACTCGTGGAACTCCTCGAGGAGACTGTCCAGGATCAGGACATAGCCAAAATCAAGGACAAAGTCGCTGCAATCAAGACCAACTTCTTGAGACTCAATAAGGAAGACCGTGACCGTGAGATGGAACAGTTCATTCTTGACGGTGGCGACAAGGAAAGCTACGAGCATAAGGACGATCCGTTGGAGGTCCGTTTCAAGGCTGCCTTTGAAATCTACAAGACAAATAAGGAGAAATACAAAGAGGAACTCGAAAAGCAGAAAGCCGACAACCTCAAGCAGAAACAGGACATCATCGAAGAACTGAAGGCTTTGATCTACTCGGAGGAGACTCTGAAGAAGACTTACGACGACTTCCGCGCCCTTCAGGACAGATGGAAAGAGATTGGCCAGGTGCCTGCCAACGAGATTTCAAACATCTGGAATACATATCATTTCCTCATCGAGAAGTTCTACGATAAGGTGAAGATTAACCGTGAGCTCCGTGACCTCGACCTCAAGAAGAATCTCGAGGCTAAGATTGAGCTTTGCGAGAAAGCTGAGCTTCTGCTTCTTGAGAAATCGCAGACCAAAGCGTTCAAACTTCTGCAGAAATACCATGATGAGTGGAAGGAGATAGGCCCGGTTCCTCAGGACAAGAAAGAAGAGGTTTGGGAGCGTTTCAAAGGTACTACCGACAAGGTCAACCAAATCCGCCGCGAGCATTACGCCAAGATTGAGGAAGAGCAGAAAGCCAACTACGAGGCCAAGGAAGCCATCTGCGTCAAGATGGAAGAGCTGGTGAACGAGCCTTGCAACACCATCAACGCATATCAGAAGAAGTCGAACGATGTGAACGAGCTGTTCAAGACCTGGAAACAGATAGGCCCTGTGGCAAAGAAACAGAGCGACGAGATCTGGAACCGCTTCAAGACTTCGATGAACACCTTCTTCGAGGCCAAGAAAGAGTTCTTCAACAAGCTGAAAGTTCAGCAGATGGAGAACTACAACAAGAAGTTGCAGATTTGCGTTGAGGTTGAAAACATGGCTGACTCAACAGAATGGAAGAAGACCACCGACCGCATCAAACAGCTGCAGGAAGAGTGGAAGACCATAGGCCCTGTGCCGAAACGTCATTCCGACAAGATCTGGAAGCGTTTCCGCGCTGCTTGCGACAAGTTCTTCAAGAACAAGGCAGAACACTTCAGCGGCATAAAGGGTGAGGAAGATGCCAACCTCAAGGCTAAACAGGAACTCATCGAGCGCATCAAGGCATACGAACTCAAGAAGGACCGCAACGAGAATATGGAGGCTATACGCGGCTTCCAGAGAGAATGGATGGCTATAGGTCATGTGCCTATGAAGTACAAAGATTCTCTGCAAAACGAATACCGTGGTCTTATAGACGGCATGTTCGACCAGATGCGCGCCAACGACAACGAGATGACTACCAACGAGTACCGTCAGATTGTGTCGGGCTTCAAAGATGATCCGGATTCACGCGACAAGGTCAGAAAAGAGCGCATGAACCTGCAGAACAAGATTCAGAAGCTGCGCGACGAAATCAATACCTTGGAGAACAACATCGGCTTCTTCGCCAACAGCAAACAGTCAGACCTTCTGAAGGCTGAATACGAGAAGAAGATCGACCGTCTCAAGAACGACGTTAAAGTCCTCGAGGCAAAGGTTAAGATTTTGAACGAACAATAATCGAATTGTTTGTATATTGAATTCTAATACCATTGGAACGGCATATTGTCTGACGACTTTCGGCGAGTCGCACGGTCCGGCCATAGGCGGTGTCATTGACGGCTGTCCGGCAGGAGTGTCGCTCGATAAAGAATTGATCGAAAGGGAGCTGGATAAAAGAAGAGGTGGCAAAAACGCTGCCATGTCGATGAGAAAGGAGCCGGATGAGGTGGAATTCCTCTCCGGATTGTTTGAGGGCAAGACCACAGGCACTCCCATAGCTTTCATCATCCGCAACCGTGACGCCAAGACTTCCGATTACGACAATCTCAAAGACGTTTACCGTCCTTCGCATGGCGATTTCACCTATCAGGAAAAGTACGGCATACGCGATTACGCAGGCGGCGGCAGGGCTTCCGCACGTACGTTGTTGCCTTGCGTGGTGGCAGGCGCTATAGCTAGGCAGATACTTGCAACGCAAGGCATAGAGGTGCGTTCTGATGTGATACAGATAGGGCCCGAGCGCAGCGAGGGCTTTTCAACCGAAGAAATCGAGAATATACTTACAAAATACCGTGAGGAAAAAGACACGGTAGGCGCCGTCATACAGGGAGTTATTAAAAACGCTCCGGTTGGACTGGGTGAGCCTGCTTTCATGAAGTTCAATGCGGTGCTGGCTCAAGCCATGATGAGTATAAACGGAGCCAAGGGCTTTGAAATAGGCGAGGGAATGCACGCCGCCGCCATGCGTGGCAGCGATTGCAACGACCTCTTCACCTTTGAGAGCGGAAAGGTGCGCACCTTAACCAATCATAGCGGCGGCGTTCAAGGCGGTATCACCAATGGCGAAGACATAGTTTTCAGAGTTGGGTTCAAGCCGATTCCGTCGGTGATGCGCCCTCAGCAAACCGTCGACATTAACGGAAATGCAAAGGTATTGGAGATTCAAGGCCGTCACGACGTGTGCGTGGTACCACGTGTGATTCCTATGGTTGAGGCCATGGCTGCTATGGTTACCCTCGACTTCATTTTGTTAAAAAAATGCAATAAAATATGATGCACATTTAAAATTATGTGTATCTTTGCAGCGTAAAACTTCAGGGCAAGGTGAAATTCCTTTCCGGCGGTGACAGTCCGCGACTTCCCTCAGGGGAACTGATTCGGTGAAATTCCGAAACCGACGGTGATAGTCCGGATGAGAGAAGTTTTAGTGGTATTTTGGAATAATTAATTGCCCTGATGTTTGCATTGGGGCAATTTTTTTATGTCATACAACGAAAGAGACATCGAATTTATGAGGCGCGCCATAGCGCTGGCCAAGCAGGGCGGAGGTTTTGTACATCCCAACCCTCTGGTGGGCTGCGTTGTGGTCAAGGACGGCCAGGTTATAGCTGAAGGCTATCACGAGAAATACGGGGAGTTCCATGCCGAGCGCAACGCTTTGACTCGCTGCAAGGCCGATACAACAGGTGCGACCCTTTACGTCACCCTCGAACCTTGCTGTCACTACGGCAAGACGCCTCCTTGCACCGAAATCATAATTGAGAAAGGCATAGCCAAAGTTTTTGTCGGCATACTTGACCCTAATCCGCTTGTAGCCGGCAAGGGCGTTAAGATATTGCAAGACGCAGGCATAGAGGTCGTTTCGGGGCTTTGCGAAGACGAGATCCGTGAGATGAACAAGGTGTTTTTGAAATACATCACCACCAAGCGTCCTTACGTCATAATGAAGACTGCCATGACCCTGGACGGCAAAATAGCAACCCATACAGGCGATTCGAAGTGGGTGACAAATGCAGAGTCGCGCAAGGCGGTTCATGCTCTTAGAAGTGAGCTTGCGGGTGTTGTGGTTGGCATTAACACGGTTTTGGCTGACGATCCCATGCTTAACTGCCGCCTCGACGGTCGCTGCCACCAGCCTGTCAGAATAGTGGTTGACAGCAAGTTGAGAATTCCTTTGGATTCCCAATTGGTAAAGACGGCAAAGGAATATAGAACTATTGTTGCTACAACCGTCATTTCGACTGAAGCGGAGCGGAATGGAGAAATCTCATTTAATTGCAGGAGATTTCTCGACTCCCTACGGTCGCTCGAAATGACTGGGGTTGAACTCCTTGAGTGTCAATCAAATAACAATCATGTTGACATCAACGACCTGATGGACAAACTTGGTGCCATGGGTATAGATTCTTTGTTGTTGGAAGGCGGCGGCACCTTGAACGCCGCGTTTCTCGAAGCCGGCTGCGTGGACGAAATTTGGGCCTTCATCGCTCCGAAAATAATCGGAGGTGCCGCCGCCAAAACTCCTGTCAGCGGCAAGGGAATAGACCTTATGAGCGAGGCCATTAATCTGCACAATATTGAGATTCAGAATATTAACGGAGATATATTAATAAAAGGTAAGATATGTTCACGGGAATAATTGAAGAAATAGGCAAGGTGAAAGCCATAGTCAGACATGCCAACAGCATCAAGCTGACCATAGGTGTGAATAAGATACTGGAAGACCTTCATATAGGTGACAGCATCTGCACCAACGGCGTTTGCCTGACGGTGACCGCCTTCGACGACAGTTCTTACACAGCAGACGTGATGCCAGAGACCATGAGCCGCACCAATTTTAAGGATTTGAGGGTTAACGACCGGGTCAATCTGGAGCGTGCCATGCCTGCCAACGGACGTTTTGGCGGACATATAGTTTCCGGTCATATAGACGGCACAGGAGTTATCAGCAAAATAACAAAGGACGACAAGGCAATACGTGTCAGAATTGAAACTCAGCCTGAGATTCTGCGGTACATAGTCGAGAAGGGCTCCATCGCCATAGACGGCATCTCCCTGACAGTTACAGACGTGAGCCGCTTCGACTTCGGAGTCTCCATAATTGAGCATACTCAAGACGAGACTACTTTGACCAAGAAAAAACCCGGTGACACTGTCAATTTGGAGAACGACATTGTGGGCAAATACGTGGAGAAGTTTACCGGAAGCATAGCCGCCAAGAGAGATGCGGACTTGCTTAACTTATTGAATGATAATAATTTTTAACATAAATGAACAAGGATTTTAATACAATTGAGGAAGCGTTGGAAGAACTCCGCAACGGTAAGATGATTATAGTTGTGGACGATCCCGACCGTGAGAATGAGGGTGATTTAATTTGTGCGGCTGAGTTTGCCACAGTTGAAAACGTGAATTTCATGGCTTCATACGGCAAGGGTTTGATTTGCATGCCAATGAGTTCTGAGATATGCAAACGACTGAAGCTCAACCAGATGGTTTTGGAAAACACCGACAACCACAGCACAGCTTTTACAGTTTCCATCGACTATCGCGACACTACAACCGGCATTTCAGCCGTGGAACGCTCGATTACCGCAATGAAAGTGGTGGAAGACGGCATACGTCCGGAAGATTTCCGTCGTCCGGGCCATATGTTCCCGTTGGAAGCCCGTAAAGGCGGTGTTCTGAAACGCGGAGGTCACACTGAAGCGACAGTCGATTTGATGCGTCTCGCAGGTTTGAAGGAATGCGGTCTTTGCTGCGAGATTATGCGCGAAGACGGCACCATGATGCGTACCACTGAGCTGATTCAGTTTGCCAAAGCCAACAACTTGAAAATAACTTCTATAGCAGAGCTTATTAAATACCGCCGCAAAACCGAAGTGTTGGTCGAACGTGTTACAGAAGCTGAACTTCCTACAAAATTCGGAACCTTCAAAGCCATAGGTTATGTCGACAAAATCTCAGGAGAGCATCATGTGGCTTTGGTTAAGGGTGACCTTACAACAGGCGAGCCAGTGCTTTGCCGTGTGCATTCCGAATGCTTGACAGGAGATGCTTTCGGTTCTTTGCGTTGCGATTGTGGCGAACAGCTGCAAGAGGCCATGCGCCGCATTGAAGCCAAGGGCAGGGGAGTTCTGCTCTATCTCCGTCAGGAGGGCCGTGGCATAGGCTTAATCAACAAACTGAAGGCTTACACTTTGCAGGATCAAGGCATGGACACAGTCGAAGCCAATCTGGCTTTGGGTTTTGCCGCCGACTTGCGTGACTATGGCACAGGAGCGGAGATTCTGGCCGACCTTGGAGCCCGCAAAATCGTTGTCATGACAAATAATCCAACTAAAATCAGCGGTTTGGAAGGCTATGGCATAGAAATCGTAGGCCGTGAGCCAATCGAAATGACATGCAACGAAAAAGACGCATTCTACCTTTACACAAAATACAAGAAAATGGGGCATATACTCCATGTAAAGGATTTCTCGACAAGCTCGAAATGACATTCCGTTCCCGTCATTTCGACCGAAGCGAAATGAAATGGAGCGAAGTGGAGACCTGAGCGAAGCGAAAGCATTCACCTTGGTGAATAAATCTTTTTTTAGTGTAGAGTGTAAAGTGTAGAGTTTAGAGTAGTTTTAAAGTTTAAAGTTAAAAAGTTTTAAAAGAAAAAATATAAACAATTAAATATCAATAAATTATGAACATTTTAGAAGGAAAATTATTAGCAGAAGGCCAGAAGATAGCTATAGTTGCTGGCCGTTTCAACGAAATTATCACCAACAAGCTGTTGGGTGGTGCCATCGACGCTTTCAAACGTCACGGTGGCGATGAGAAAAACATCGACGTGGCTTGGGTTCCTGGCGCTTTCGAGATTCCGCTCGTGGCAAAGAAATTGGCTGCAAGCAAGAAATACGACGCCGTCGTGTGCTTGGGCGCAGTCATCCGTGGTGCAACACCTCATTTCGACATGGTTGCCAATGAAGCCACCAAAGGCATAGCAACAGTCGGCTTGCAGACCGAAGTGCCGGTTATCTTTGGCGTTCTCACCACAGACAGCATAGAGCAGGCCGTCGAACGTGCCGGATCAAAGGCTGGAAACAAAGGCTATGACGCAGTCACCACTGCCATCGAAATGGTCAATCTGCTGAAACAGATTTAGTCTTTAGTCTTTAGTCGTTAGTCTTTAGACCTTAGACCTTAGACTTTAGAGGAGACGTCATATTTATTTATGGCGTCTTTTTTTATAAAAAATGAAACTTTTAGGTTGCACATATTAAATTGTTTATTATCTTTGCAACGTTAAACTTTAGGGTTATGACTTTCGATAGGATATTAGAAAATGGACGTTTGTGGGCTGTGCGTTATGACAAAGACAATGTCAATGCACTTGAAAGAGTGCTTTCGCAATGGAGTGATGCAGAATGGCTTGCTGATTTTTTTATGCAGAATATTGATGATTTGATTTCTTATTTTAAGATAACAAACATCGAGGATGCTATTTATCAGACGATGGAAGACAGAGATGAGATGGCTTGTGTGATAATGGATATTTCTCCCGAAGCCAATCTTGACAGATTTTTCCGCCCACTTGATAATAATCGAACCAGCGAGATGATTTTAGGTAAAGAAAAAGGTCGTCCTAATCGGCAGAGTTGGTTGAGATTGTATGCGATTAAACTCAATGTCGGCATCTATATTATCACTGGAGGCGCGATAAAACTAACGAGAACCATGCAGGAGCGCGAACACACTTTGATTGAGTTGGAAAGGATGGAAAAAGTCAGAAACTTCCTTTTAAACGAGCATGTTTTTGATGAAGAAAGTTTTGAAGATTACAGAAAGGAGATAGCATTATGACACGTGACGAAGCAATAGCCAGATTGAGCCGTTATCAGTCGGAAACTCCATCGGAATGGCGTGAAAAAGAGGCGGTTTATCAGACCGCCAAATCGCAGGGATGGCTGAAGTATTCAAGAAAAATAGCCATAAAGGTCGCTATGTCTATGAAATACCAAAACATCTCGAGGCAAGAATTGGCAGAAAGGATGGGATGTTCGCCGCAATATGTATCGCGTCTGCTGAAAGGCGAGGAGAACCTTTCGCTTGAAACAATCTGTAAATTAGAAGAAGCATTGAATATTGCTATTTTGCAATATGAGTTCGCGTAATGTTATACCTCGCAAAAACTCCAACAATGATAGTCGATAAAATCAAACGCTACGTCTGGCTGCTCGATACCATCTATCGTGCCGGTGAAACAGGCATCACCTTCGATGAAATCAACGAGAAATGGCAACGCTACGACCTTCTTTCAGATGGCGAGCGTTACCCGAAGCGCACATTCGAGCAACACAAAGAAGAAATCCAAGACACCTTCAACGTCGAGATCTGCTGCGACCGCAAAACCAATCGCTATTACATAAATGACCGTGAAGAATTGCGAAATCAGAACCTCGTTTTGCGTTGGCTCATCAACACCTTCAATCTCAACAATATCATCGGCCAAAGCAAAAGCCTTAAAGACCGCATCGGTCTCGAAGACATCCCTGCAGGGCAAGACACGCTCATCGACATCATCGATTTGATGAACAACAGCTGCACCTTCGACATGGAATATCAGAAATTTTATTCCGATGAAAAGAAGCTGTACAAAAACATGGAGCCCTACGGAGTCCAAATCTTCCAGCGTCGCTGGTATGTGTTGGCTCGCAATCCTGAAAATGACACGCTCCACACTTTTGCGCTCGACCGCATCACCAGCCTGCAGAAAAACAGCATCACCTTTCGAATGCCATCCGATTTCTACATCACCGATTTCTTTAGCGGCTGCTATGGCATCATCAAAGATGAAACCCCAATCCAGCGAGTGGTTCTCAAAGCAAACCATTTCCAAGCCCAGTACTTGAAAACCCTGCCGCTCCACCATTCTCAAAAGATTGTCTCAGACGATGCCGACTACACCGTCTTTTCCTACTACATCTGCCCAACCCTCGATTTCAAACAGAAAGTTTTGTCTTATATGGGAAATGTAGAAATAATAGAGCCTCAATCATTCCGTAACGAAATCATTAAGGAGATTGAGGCTATGAGAAAACTCTATAAATAAATTTTATTTGTCCAAATTCTTAAGCAAAATCAGGATTTTCTCGTAATAAGCGATGTTCTCTTGAACATTGTCTTTGTTGATTCCTGCCAATTCACTCAAATGGAATCCGACTGCATAAGCAGCTTGGTTTCTCGTCAAGTTAAACTCTTCAGTTAATTTATTTATAGCCTGTCGGGCATCAACGGCATTTCTAACAATCTCAACCACTTTGTTAATATTGTCAATAACTGTTGGCAAGCCTTTCATACATTCAATTTGCTCTACCGTTGCATCAATGTCTGCTTTTACGTTGCCAAACAAATACCAAGCTGTCGAGTGTTTCATTTTATAAACATTCACCGATATCTCACGAATGTATGAGTTTTCCAGCGCATCTTCCAATTCTTGCGAATCGTCGTCCGATACAATATCCCATGCATCGTCATACTGTTCATCTGCATAATCATAGCAATCCAGTTCTTTAGTTGTGAATATTGGGAATTTATCTACCAAAGCAGCTTCAAACTTTTCCATCAACTCTGTTGTCTCTTTGCTTCGTTCAACATCGTTGCCAAATATAGAACGATACTCGCTTATATAGTTCTGCATGAACTGTTTTCTCTCCGCAGTGTCAGCCTCCTCAATATCCTTTTCCACCTCGCCTATTTTGCTTAAGCCAAAAGTATTGATGAACGCCATTTTTCCCACATCAGGAATCTGCACAACTGCCTTGCCGTCAGCAGTAAAATCTAAAATCGCTTGCTGTTTCATATTATTCAATTTTTAAATGTTTTCTAATAACTTTTGCCATATCTATTAACATATCTTCTTTAATATTCTGGCTCAACTGACGTGTATGGATAACCAGTTTTTCTCCTGCTTTAAAAAATTTCGTATCAACCTTATTGTGATGAGTAAAAACTTATTCATTTTAGTAAAATAATGCTCACCACCATTAACATCATATTCAACATCAAAAGTACTATCAATTTGTCTATCATTCCCCACACCTTGATTTGTGATATAGTTTGAACAGGCCAAGATTACAACAGGAAAAGATTGTATAAAGTCGGAATCTTTAAACAGCTCCAGTCTATTAGCAATTGCTCTTTTAGTCTCTTTGTTTGGATTAGATGTTGTTTTACTTGGATTGTTATTCAATTCAGTAGTAAAAGCACATTCTTTCTCAAAATCCCAATAATCAGAATAGTTTGACATTCGCCAATATATCAAATCACATAAATGCTGATAATTCATCCATGTATCATTTGATGTATCTATTTTACGAGGAGCATCTCGCCATTGCTTATTCCTACATAAATTTATTTTATCTGTTATGAGACTATCTATAACATCCGTAGATTCCTTACCTACAATCAATATATCTTTATTTGGATTCCCTTGTCCTGGAAACTGTTTATATGGTTTACTATGTTCACACATGGTAAGAAAATCTTCAAAGAATTTTTCTCTATCCATCTTTTATTATTTTATTCACTCGCAAAATTACAATTTAATTATGCAAAAACAAAGCACAAGCTAAAAAAAATATTTTTCACTTTCATCTTCCACATTATTTTTGCACAAGCACATTCTATTTTTGCTTCGTAACAAAAAAAAGTAATGCTATGGCAAAGAAAAAACTTATAAAAACCGATGCAGGAAATATTTTTCAAAACAGCCAACAAAAAAACATATCAACTTCAACAAGCGTTGGATTCCAATTTTTGAATGGCAAAAATTTAAAATTATGTTCGGAATATGATAAAACAGCAGACGGTATTTTGACAGTCAACTTTTTCGATGACTTTGTGATTCCTGAATATATCTTTATCAATGGAGACAACTACAAAGTGACAGAAATCGGATCATGCTCTTTCCCAAAAACAATGCAATCAATCTTTATTCCTGCATCAATCTGCAAAATTGAGAACTATGCATTCTGGTTTGCATTACATTCTAGTTTAAAAGAAATCCATGTAGCAAAAGACAACAAATTTTATGACAGCCGAGAGAATTGTAATGCCGTTATTGAAACTGCAACTAACACACTCGTTGTCGCCTGCGACAACACCATCATTCCTGATTCCGCAGAAAGGATTAGCGAGGGGGCTTTCTGTGCCGTTGCTATAAAATCGTTATATATTGGCTCAAATATCATGCACATAGATTATAATTTTGCAGAAATATTTGGTTTGGAATCCATCATAGTTTCTGAACAAAACAAATTTTATGACAGCAGAGAAAATTGTAATGCCATAATCGAGACCGCCTCCAATACTCTTCTAAAAGGTTGCAAAACAACTAAAATTCCAACTTCCGTAAAACGTTTGGGGATTTCATCTTTTGCAACTATAAAAGAAATGGAATCTTTTTGCATACCTGACAACATTGAGTTAATAGAGGAATATGCGTTTTGCAACTGTACTTCATTAAAAGAAATCAATATACCGCCATCGATAAAGAGCATTGGTCAGTTTGCTTTCTTTAATACCACTTTAATCTCGGTTTCCTTCAAGAATAGAAACATAAAAGTCCACAAAGACGCTTTTGAGTCAAAGGTGTTTATCAATGGAAAACCTCGCGATTATTGGCTTCGTCCAACAGGAAAATATTTGAATTTTCTAAAGAAATAATACTATGGAACTCTCAAAATATCTTATTGAAAACCCTAATTCAAGCTTCGACATCCTGAAGCACCTGGTCAACGCATTGCCACAAGATCAGCTCATGGGAATCCGTAACAACACCATCAACGAAGATTTGTGGATTTATACAAATAACTTGATAAATCCCAAGCCTAAAAAAGATACTGTCAAGCACGTAAACGCTCCGCTCCAAAAGCTACTCGATGAGTTTACAAACAGCCGAGGCGAGCAACTGAAGCAAACTCGCCGTCAACTTCAAAAGCGATTCGACGTCCAATCATTCGATGATCAAGAGCTTATCATTGAAACTTTCATGAAAAAAGGTCAGAAAACCGATGTCGTGTGGTGTTCAAAATACTTTATCGAATATTATGCCAACACTGTCATTTATCAGGATCAAGCATTTGATGTGGTCGGCCAGCTGTTTTGGAAAGACAAATACCTCGACATCGTCAAACGCTATTGGGAAGAGGACATTGAAAACTACAAGCTTCTGAAAGTCATCCTCCAGTTCGATTCCATTGAGTATATGAAAGAAAAAATCAATGAACTTGAAAGCTATAGTGATGGAGTTATCGACGACGTGGCTTATCCACAATTACTAATAAAAGTCTGCGAAGACAAAAACTATACTCTTTCAAAAGACAGGCTAACGCCATTCCAAATCGCCTATATCTCAGCTAAAACCGACCGCTCCATCACCGAAGAAGAGGCATCTGCAGCTCTCCGTTGGGTCATAAACAACGAGTTGAATTGGCATTTTTACTTTGTCCGCGACCTCCAAGGCCACATCATCTTTCGTGATTACAAATACAGCAGTATCGGTCTCACACTTTGGTCTCTTTCAAAACTCGGCCATATATCGGAGATTATAGCTTTTAATGAATGGATAAAACATGTTGTTGCTAAACTTGAATCCATAAAATACCTTGATAGAGAATCAATTAATGAAATTGTTGTTAAACTTACCCCAACCGAAACACCAGCCTCAGCATTCCATCCTGATATCTCGAACTGGTAATCCTGAAAGTTCCTATCTCAGTAGTATTTTGCACGTGGTCGCCGGCACAAAGGCATTCGTCGTAGTCGCCGACATTCACAATCCGGACGGTGTCGGTGGCATTGTCTGGAAGGCGCTCCATGTCGAAACGGTGCTTCACTTCTTCCTGAGTGGCGTATTCGATGGTAACTGGTAAGTCTTTCTGTATCACTTCGTTAACACGGTCTTCGATGGATTTTATTTCTTCGGGTGTCAACGCGCGAGGGAAGACATAGTCGAGCTTCGATTTCTCGCGCTCAACATGCGATTTGCATGAGCGCTTGCAGCCCCACATCTTCACCATGGTGCCGTTCAGGATGTGCTCCGCTGTGTGCATCGGCGGATATTCCTTTTTATTATGCTCGTTGATAATTTCGTCCATCGGTTTTTACCTTTCCTTATCAAATTCCTCGATTTCCTTCACGATATTTTCAATCAATCTTTCCTTCAAATCGTAGAGATCATCGGAGATGTCGCATTTGTAGTAGTGCGGGTTGATGAGACGTTTCTCGGTGTCGTCGAGGTGGGCCAGGTTGGTGAGGTAATAGTTGCGCTTCTCCTGGATTGAGACATACTCAACAATAGATTTGCCATCCTTCATAACCTGAGGCTGCAAAATACGGTATTCGTATGAGCCTGCGGGGAAGGTGGTCGATTTCAGCCGGTCGTTCTCGTCGCGCAAGGTGATTTCCTCATGATTCTCTATGGCTTGAGCGAGCTTGTCGCCACGCAGACAGGTCACATCGATCTTGAATTTGTTGTTGCGGATGATGCGGTATGTAATCTGGAAACCAGGGTTGATTAGCTTGCTGCTTTCCTCCGAACGTTTCAATACAGGCATGTCGTCAACCTGAACCAGTTTGTAGACATTGCCGAAACATGGGTTGTGCTTGCTGGTTGCAATGGCATCGCCCACGCCGTAGCTGTCGACCTTGCATCCCTGACGTTCCAACTCCATGATGAGATACTCGTCCAAAGCGTTGGTAGCGAAAATCTTACAATTCTTAAGACCGGCTTCGTCGAGCATGTCGCGGGCCTTTATTGAAAGATAGGTAAGGTCGCCACTGTCCAGACGGATGCCGTAGCCGCAAGGGTAGGAGTCGTCTATTCCGTTGGCTTTAAACGCTTTGATGGCGTTTTTGATACCGCACTTCAAAGTGTCATAAGTGTCGACCAGCAGTATCAGCACCTCGTTTTTGTGTGTCTTGATGTATTTGTCGAAAGCTTCATATTCGCCTTTCACTGTTGGGCCGAACGAGGTGACATAGCTGTGCGCCATGGTTCCTGAGGACGGGAAACCGAACTCAACGCCTGTAACTATGTTGGAGGTGTTCTGACAGCCTCCGATATATGCCGCTTTTCCACCGTAAATGGCAGCCCACGGACCGTGAGCGCGACGGCTTCCGAACTCGCTGATAGGCTTGGTGGTGCTACGGGTTACGCGCGACGCCTTTGTGGCCACAGCCATCTGATGGTTCATAATGCAAAGCATAGGAGTCTCAAGGACTTGAGCTTCGATGATAGGGCCTTCGATGGTGATGATAGGCTCTCTTGGAAAGGCTATTTCACCCTCACGCATGGCATAGATGTTGCCAGTAAACTTCATCTTGGCGAAGTACTTGCGGACTTCTTCATATTCGTCGCCAGGCAGGAACTGCTCAAAGAAACTTTCATCGGCTTTTCCGAGGCCTTCCACCATTTTAAGCACTTCGCGCACTCCGCTTACCACTGCCCAGTTGTTGGTGTCGGGAGCCTTGCGGTAAAAAAGATTAAAAACAGCGCGTTTGTCTTTCATTCCATTGTCGTAGAACGACTTGCCCATAGTATACTGATACTTGTCGGAGCAATAAGAAATGTTTAAATCCATGATACTCACAAATTTTTTGCAAAATTAAAACATTTTATTGCAGATTGCAAATATTTACACGTATTTTTGCAGTTCAAAACTTAATTATGTTCCTGGGAGAGCTGATAGCACTGTTCGTAGCCGTTTCTTGGACCGCCACCGCCTTGTTTGCAGAGGTGGGCTCCAAACGCATGGGCTCATTGCCGTTCAACACCATCAGAATGACCATGTCGCTGCTGTTTCTGACACTCACTCTGTGGCTTGTGATGGGCGTGCCATATCCACGCTATGCCGACGGCGGCACTTGGATGTGGCTGTTGCTCTCGGGCTTGGTAGGCTACGTCATAGGCGACTACTGTCTGATGCAAGGCTACATACACATAGGCTCGCGTTTCGGCCAGCTTTTCATGACGCTATCGGCTCCAACGGCAGCTATCACCGGAAGGATTCTGCTTGGCGAACGCATGCGCACTGCGGCCATTATCGGAATGATAATCACTTTGAGCGGTATAGCTTTGTCTATACTGTCCAAAACCGACGGCACGGATAATCATAAGCTACATTTCAAACTGCCGGCCAAGGGCATATTTTATGCCGCAATGGCCGGAATTTGCCAGGGTTTCGGCCTGGTGCTCAGCAAGGTCGGCCTGACGCATTACGACGCAGCTCTTGAGGCTTTGAATATAGCTAAAGACACAGTTATGGAAGGCGCCATATTGCCATTGCCCGCAAGCATAAGCGTGCCTTTCGCTGCCACAACCATACGTGCATACATCGGATTGATAGGCTTTTTCCTGGCTTTGGTTTTGTTTAACAAAGACGGGTTGCAGCAGTTGCGTCACGCTGCCAACGACCGCAAGGCCATGTGGTGCGTGCTGGCGTCGACCGTATTCGGCCCCTTCATAGGAGTAAGCGCCTCGTTGCTGGCCACCATGTACACCTCGGCCGGCATAGCGCAAACCCTTTTCGCCCTAACCCCGATACTCATCATTGCTCCGGCCGCAATACTTTTCCATCAGAAAGTCACTTTCCGCGAAGTGATAGGTGCCATAATAAGCGTAACCGGAGTCTGCCTGTTTTTTGTTTAATGATTGAATTTTTTTGTACTTTTGCACCTTCAACTAACAAACTATTTTTTTTAACTACTGAATAATGAAAAAAGTTTTAAAACTGAAGGCTTTTATGCTTTCTATGGTGATGGTGTTTGCGCTGTTGCCAATGAATATGTTCGCTCAGAGTAGCGATGATTTCTTCCGTGTTGACGATGCCTTTAACGGCAATCGTGATGTTTTTACTTTTACGCTGAATAACCAGGAGTTTGTTGACACACCAGTGGGAAGCGGATTGGCTATATTATTGGCTGCCAGTGCGGGATATGCTGTTGTGAGAAGACGCAAGAATAGAAGAAGTGCAATGTTATTAATGGCCGGAGCAATAATGATTGCCACCTGCTTTACACAATGCAAGAAGAATGTTGAGACAATAAATCCAGTCACAGGTGAAAAGATACAGATTTCATTAAAGGTGGCCAACGACGGCAAACATGATGTTATTATTGGCGTTACCGGAAAAGTTAATTACGAGAATGGCGATGTCATTTACGTTGGCGATGGAACAAAATACATTGGAACATTGACAATGGCTGAAGATGCTTTTTCAGGGACCATTGACACTCCGTCCGGAAGTGATTTATATTTCTATTTCATAGGTGGTGCGCCAATATCGCCTTCTACACTTACAGCCGGCACTACATCATATTCTGTCGATATCAGTGATCAGACTGGCAATTTGCCGGTACTTTCGCTGGGACATGTGGAATATGTCGGTTCTAAAGAATATACCTGCACCCTCGAAAACAAATGCGCTCTGGTGGAGCTCACGCTGACCAGCGGCACCACCGACGCCGTGGGCATTGGCGACAGATACACCCAGGCCACCATCAACTTCGGCGGCACTCCGGGCATAGTTCCAAACACGGAGACCACGGGTATGATAAAGATGAAACCTTCAGGAGATAATACGAAGAAATACGCCATTTTGCTCCCGCAAGCTGCGGTTGACAAATCAAATATTGCAATAGGCCATGTGGGCTATACACTTGATGTACCGGCGATGAGCAACAACAATTACATCAAGTTTAATAATGAAGGAGCCGTGGAGAGCAATATTGTTTACCTCAATTACCTCACCACGCACTATACGGCATACGATGGAAAAACCCTCACAGGTACGCTTGCCGGCAACTACATAATCTCCATTGCCCCTGGAGCCACGGTGACGCTGGATGGCGTAACCATCAACGGAGTGAACAACAGCAGCTACCCGTGGGCTGGCATTAACTGTGTAGGCACAGCCACCATCATCCTGAAGGACGGTACGACAAACACCGTGAGGGGATTCTATGATGAATATCCTGGTATTCACGTGCCATCGGGCTCAACGCTCACCATCAAAGGCGAAACCGCAGGCACCGGCTCGCTTAGTGCTAGCAGCAACGGCTGGGCTACCGGCATCGGCGGTGGCGGACAAGGGGATGGAATCGATTGCGGCAATATCGTGATTCAGAGTGGTGTAATCACGGCTACGGGCGGTCAGTATAGTGCCGCCATCGGAAGTGGTACTT
The DNA here is from genome assembly GCA_016282015.1 of Bacteroidales bacterium. Lineage (GTDB taxonomy): Bacteria > Bacteroidota > Bacteroidia > Bacteroidales > F082 > Limimorpha. The sequence continues at coordinate 8,083 of JAEEJS010000055.1, read as the reverse complement.
GTAAATCTTGCGGCACTATCACCATCTCTGGTGGTACCGTCACGGCTACGGGCGGTTCACATTCTGCTGCTATTGGAACAGGACAAAGTGGAACTTGCGGTGACATCACCATCACCACAGGCGTTACCAGGGTGACTGCCACGAGGGGTGCAAATAACGAAAACGACTGCGTCGGTAGAGGCGATGGTACTAGCTACTGTAGCAAAGTGACCATTGGTGACAGGGTTTGCTGGGAAGTCGATTACTACCCGTATGGCGGCTATAATGTTATCCAAACCAACCAGCTGGTTTATCCCACTCCCGCCCCCAGTGTGACAGACCTCGCGACAATCACCGAAAACTATACCGCCAGCGACGGCGAGATCCTTACGGGCAAGCTGGGCACAAACGTGAAGATTTCCATAGCCGCCTGCGCCACGGTGACACTTGACAACGCGGACATCAACGGCGACGCTACTTGGAAAACTGGCAACTATGCCGGCCTCAGCTGCCTGGGCGACGCCACCATCATCCTGAAGGACGGTACGACAAACACTGTGAAGGGATTCTACGAAAATTATCCTGGTATCCAAGCGGCGCACAATACTGGCTCGGGCGATGAATATACTCTGACCATTCAGGGCACAGGCTCACTTACAGCAAGCAGCAACGGATGGGGTGCCGGCATCGGAGGAGGATATCAAATTCCTTGTGGTAACATCGTGATAAATGGTGGTAGTAGCATAGAGGCCACCGGAGGTCATGCCGCCGGCATTGGCGGCGGACAGAGTGCTAACTGCGGCGACATCACCATCAGCGGTGGCAACATCACTGCCAACGGTGGTGAGAGCGGAGCTGGTATCGGTACGGGCAATAATGGGACTTGCGGCAATATCACCATTAGTGGCGGCTCAATCACTGCCAACGGTGGGAGCTACGCAGCTGGTATCGGTACGGGCTTTAATGGAAACTGTGGTAGCATCACCATCTACAATACTGTGACCAGCGTATGGGCAAGTAAAGGCACCGATGCCACCAATAGCATCGGCACTGGCTACGGCGAATCCTGCGGCACGGTGACCATAGGCGGCGACGAAGGCTCCATCAGCACCAGCCCTTACATCTATGCACCCTTGACATGGGGGAGTGGCTTTATTAGCTCGATTTCTTTGAATGGCAGTGGAAACGTAAGCCAAGGCGGCATCAAAGCCAGTTTGTCCGGCATTGCAGATAAGGATCAATTTACTTCTTCAAATATTGACTTGGAATCTGGAACGCTAACCTTCGAGATCGAATCCGGAGGGGCCTATGCATCCTATTCAATAAAGAAGATTGAAATCTACTACGATGGCCCTTTAGGCTCTATTTCCGGTACCCCTTCTGATGGTTGGAGCGTTAATACATCAGAAAAAATAGTGACCTGGAGTGGCACAAGCACGACCGTTTCGCTGCGTTCTGCCAATCCTGCAAATGAAGATCTCTTCATTGGTGACATACCACACATAGTTTTCCACTTGCATAAGTAAACTTTTTTCAAGGAATCGAGCTGCAGATTGCGCAGATTTGTTGTGGGAATTGAAAATTTTTGTACTTTTGCACCTTCAACTAACAAACTATTTGTTTTTAACTACTAAACAATGAAAAAAGCTTTTAAACTGAAGGCTTTTATGCTTTCGATGGTGATGGGGTTTGCGCTATTGCCAATGAATATGTTCGCTCAGAGTAGCGATGATTTTTTCTGTGTTGATGATGCTTTCAACGGCAATCGTGATGTTGTTGCGTGGAATATCACAAATAACGGCATTGGACAGGGTGAGGCTCCTGTTGGCAGCGGACTGTTGATTTTGGGCGCAATAGGTGCAGGTTATGCTATCGCAAAACGCAAACGTAACAAAAAAGGCGCAGCTTTGTTGCTGGCCCTGGCTCTGACGCTTGGTTTTACACAGTGCAAAAAGAAAGTCGTTGAGCCGATCTCTTCTGTGACTGGAGGCACAACATACCATATCAGCGTTCCAGCTGGCGATGGCTCGAAAGTTGTGGTCAATCCTGTTGGTGGCGGCACATATGCAACTGTGGGTTTTGAAGACGGTGATGTAATTTATGTGGGTTATAACAACGCATACGTCGGAACCATTACCTATAATGGTGCTGCTGGTAAGAAATGCTTTGAAGGCGATATCACCACTTCGATAGTTGGCGAACAACCACTGCATCTCTATCTTCTTGGTGGCAAAGGATTTACAGTAAACAGGGATGAAAATATTGCTACTGTGGTCATCTCCGACCAGTCGAGCAAATATCCTGTTGTATCATACAGCCCCACCACTACAAATTTCACTGGCAGTGGCTCGTACGAGGCAACGTTATACAATAAGTGCTCCATCATGAAGTTCATTGTGGCCACAGGCCACAACTATGCCAACGATCCTATCCGTATTACTGGTATGCACAACAAGGTGACGGTTAATTTCGCTACACCAAATGCCAGTGAGAACGGCTTCAGCTACAGCGTTAACTCTACAGATGGTGGTTTGATTAAAATGCCAACTGTTGTCGCAAATGTTACCTGGGCTATAGTGCTTCCACAGGAGGCATTGGCTGCTGCAGATGATGCTGTATATACCAACGGATATAAAGGCAATCGTCCTGACATTGCTGAAATAGTTAGAAACAACTATTACAACTCTGGTGTCGGTTTGACGATTACAACAGAAGATGCAAGCAAAATAAAAGACCTCTCGACAGTTACTGCTGATTGGACTGCAGAAGATGGCTGGACTTTGACTGGCACGTTAAGTGGCAACTATAAGATTACTATTGCCGACGGTGCTATGGTTACGCTGGATAATGTCTCGATCAACTACCCATCCGGGCCTAACTACGAGAGTGGTTTTGCAGGTATCACCTGCTTGGGCGACGCCACCATTATCCTGAAAAATGGAACCACGAATAACGTAGCAGCAATGGATTATAAATATCCTGGCATCCAGGTCGGTCCCTCAGGCAAGACACTCACCATCCAGGGTACAGGTGCGCTCAATGCAAAGTACAGGAAACAAGGTACTAATGACATAAGCTATGGCTGTGGCATCGGCGGTGGCGGAGATATATCTTGCGGAAACATCGTTATCAATGACGGCACCATTAATGCAGAAGCCTTTAACAAAGCTGCAGGAATTGGAAGTGGTTGTTGCAGGACGACATCGGTCAGCTGTGGCACCATTACCATTAACGGGGGGACCGTAACAGCTACTAGCGGAGCATATGCTGCAGGAATCGGAACGGGTTATGCCGAAGGAGGTAATAACTCTTGTGGTGCAATAAGCATCAATGGCGGTACGGTAACGGCTACAGGTGGACAAAATGCTGCTGGTATTGGAACCGGATACTCCGTTAGCTATAAAACTAATACTTGCGCCAGCATCACCATTGCAAACACCGTGACAAGCGTAACTGCTACGAAGGGCTCGAGTGCTCCCAACAGCATTGGAGCTGGAAATAATGGCACCTGCGGTACGGTGACCATCGGCGGTGTAGAGGGCGCCATCACTGAAAGCCCGTATACTTATACTCCCACTCCAACTCCCAGCGTCCCCTCCGGTGCCATCAACGGCCTGTTCTCCGTGAGCAGCACCAAGCAGGTGTACTTCTCGAAGGGCAACCTGCAGTATACCAAGAGCACCGGCGTTTGGAGTTTTATGGAGCACCAGTATAGCACGGTTGAGACCAATGGTTACCCATACTGCACAGACAACTATGGGAACAAGGACGTGGTGAGCCTTTTCAGTTGGGCAACGAGCGGCTACAATCATGGAGCAACCAGCTACCAGCCATATAGCACGAATCCCAATAATGAAAATTACTACGCTTATGGAAATGCATCTTACAACCTCTACGATCAGACGGGGCAGGCAGACTGGGGATACAATGCCATCAGCAATGGTGGTAACACTGAGAACTCTGGTTGGCGCACACTGACCACTGCGGAGTGGCAGTACCTATTTGCGAATCACACGAAAGGTTGGTCAACTGTCAATGGCGTTAATGGTTATGTGATTCGTCCCGACGGTGTCAGCACAGCAATAGCAGCCAGTTACACTGCTTCAGACTGGGCTACGGAAGAAGCAGCAGGTGCGGTATTCCTGCCCGCAGCGGGCTATAGGAATAGCTCTTCGGGAACTTATGTCTACGACAAGGGTTCCACAGGTAGATATTGGTCAAGTTCCTGTCAAGGCTCGTCAAACGCATACAACTTGTACTTTACGAGCAGTTCACTGGGGACAGATTACAGCATGAATCGCAACTACGGAGAGTCCGTCCGCCTGGTGAAGGACGCCAACTAAACCTCTTGAGATAAAAAATTAAAAGAGCCAGCTGTGAGGCTGGCTCTTTTTGTTTTTCCAGAACATGAAACCATACACTCCACACCGAGGAGCCTAATGTTGTTAACTTTTTTCAAGAAAAAAGCTGCGCGTTCAAGAAAAGTTTGTATCTTTGCAGCGTGAAAGTCAATTCCGTATGTGGTCCCCGACGAGGGGTACTTGCTTTGTACGGTTGACTTTTTTTATTGTATGTCAATTTTGTTGACACAATATTGTACGTGTTTGCTATCAGCACGAATCCCGATTGTTAGCTTGACCTTGAAATTAAGATAAGGTACTTCATGATTTACAAAATCATAATATAAGATTGCCATGTTTTTATAGCCGTTTTTTGATTGCGTGCCTTTTTTAACCTTTTCATAGACGGGTTTATTTTTGTCACCAACAGCTTTTTCCACAACATCCTCAAGATATTTTACTGCATATGTTGATTGCCAGTTTTTCGATGCAGTATTGATAGTCTTTTTATCGCTTTCTTTTTGTATCACGCAAATTGCGCAGATTTGTTGTGGGAATTGAAAATTTTTGTACTTTTGCGCCTTCAATTAACAAACTGTTTTTTTTTTAACTACTAAACGCTAAACAATGAAAAAAGCTACAAAACTGAAAGCTTTTATGCTTTCTTTGACAATGACAGCCTTGCTGCTGCCAATGACGTCGTTTGCCCAACAGACAAGCGATGATTTCTTTAGAGTTGACGATGCTTTCAACGATAATCGTGCTGTAGCATACGCCCTTACCGGTAATCTTGCCAATGACGATTTCGGCGCACCTCTCGGCAGCGGACTGCTTATTCTTACAGCTGTTGGCGCAGGCTATGCAATTGCACGCCGTAAACGTTCCTTTCGTAAAGGCTCAGCATTAGTGCTCGCAGCATTGATGCTTTTGGGCATGACCGCCTGCAAAAAGAAGGTTGCTGAACCTATTATGCCGTCAAGCGTCAGGATAACCCTCAACGTGGATGGTGACAATGGCGGTTCAAAGGTTGAGGTTAACCCGCCTCATGTCAGTTTTGAAAAAGGTGACAAGGTTTTGGTCGGATACAACGGAGTGTATGTTGGCACCCTTACCCACAATGGTAGTAATTTTAGTGGCGACATAGAAGCAAGTGTTGACGGTACAAAAAAGTTGTATTTCTACTTTGTCGGCAACAAGCAGGGATCGATTTCTGTGGGAGATGCAAGCTGCACTGTAAACATCAGCGACCAGTCGTCTGAGTTGCCAGTACTCTCGTTCTCGGAATCAAATGAAAACTATACAGGAGAAGGCTCTTATACTGCCAGCTTGCACAACCAGTGCGCTTTGGTGAAGTTCACTTTGGAAAATCCTGCGGGCTCGATACAAGTCGGCGGCATGCATACAGAAGCTACCATAAGCTTTGCAACCCCAAGTATAACGCCGACAGTAACCACTGGATCAGTGCGTTTATACTCAAAAAGCAACACTGAAAAATGGGCTATTCTTCTGCCGCAGGCTGCTGTTAGCGGTGCATCCGTAACCGTCGGAGGTCAAGCTTTGACCGTTGATGTCCCTGCAATTACGGTGAATGCTTATATCACAAGCATTCCACAAATTGCTAATTCTGAGGTATCTTATGGAAACCTCAGTCAACTTACTGCTGACTATGAAGCGCAGGACGGCGACATTCTATATGGTACACTTGCCGGCAACTACAAGATTACCATAGCTCCTGGCGCTACAGTGACACTCAATGTCGTAACCATCAGTGGCACAAACAATTCCTCTTACAGCTGGGCAGGCCTCACTTGCTTAGGTGACGCTACTATCATACTGAAAGATGGTTCTACAAACAACGTGAAGGGTTTCTATGAAGATTATCCAGGCATCCATGTACCTGCAGGAAATACCTTAACCATTAAGGGTGAAACCTTAGGTACCGGTTCGCTCAATGCCAGCAGTTACCCTGTTGCAAGTGGTTCTGGTGCCGGCATAGGAGGTGGTGAGAATTTAGCTTGTGGTAACATCGAGATTCAAGGCGGCGTTATTACAGCCACTGGCTCTACAGGTGCAGCGGGCATTGGCAGTGGCAATTATGGCTGTGGCACAATCACCATATCGGGAGGAACAATAACAGCCACTGGCGGTGCTAGTGGTGCTGGTATAGGTAGTGGTTTTGGTGGAGGTTGCGGTAATATCACAATCTCTGGCGGCATTGTAACTTCAACTGGCGGTGATTATAGCGCTGGTATAGGCGGTGGCAAAACTGGTAGTTGTGGCAATATTACCATTGAAAGTACTGTTACCAATGTTACCGCCGTCAGGGGCACCGCTGGTTCATACAGCATCGGAAGAGGAGACAATGGCACCTGTGGCACGGTGACCATCGGCGGCGTTGTGACAGGTCCAATCTCCACTAGCCCGTATACTTATCCTGCTCCGGTCGAAAACATCGTCGACCTTTCGACCCTCGCTGACGACTACACTGCGAATACTGGCGATGTGCTAATAAACACACTCGCTGCAAAGCACCAGATTTCCATTGCCGATGGCGCTACCATTACCTTGCGTGATGCAAGTATCAATGCAAGCAATACCTGGCAGGATGGAAATTATGCTGGCCTTACATGTTTGGGTGATGCCACCATTATCCTTAGTGGAACGAACGCCGTGAAGGGATTCTACCAAGATTATCCAGGTGTCTATGTGCCCTCAGGCAAAACGCTCACCATCCAGGGTACCGGTTCGCTTACAGCAAGCAGCAACGGAAATGGTGCCGGCATCGGAGGGGGTGCCGGCCTCGGAGAAGATGATATTTCTTGTGGTAACATAGTGATAAATGGTGGTACCATCACTGCTTACGGTGCTAATTGTGCAGCTGGAATAGGCGCTGGAGCTAACAGCACTTGCGGCTCTATCTCTATCACAAATGGTACGGTGGTAGCCCATGCCGGTGATTACGCGGCGGGAATTGGTGCAGCACTCGCCAGCGGTAATCATTCTACCTGCAGTGGTGTTAGCATTAGTGGTGGTTCTGTGACTGCTTATGGTGGTGCAGGCGCAGCTGGTATTGGCAGTGGCCTTTCATTCACTGGAGGCAATTCAGACCCTGATAAATATAGTCAATGCGGTAATATCAGTATTACTGGAGGCACCGTGGTGGCGACGGGAGGAAATGGTACTGATATTTATAATCCTTTCGATAGTCAGAATCATCACGCTTATGGTGGTGCAGGCATCGGTACGGGAGGAACAGCAGGTTCGCGTGGTTATCAAAGCAACTGCGGCAGTATCACCATCGGAGCTGGTGTGACCAGTGTCACTGCCACCAAGGGAGATGATGCACAAAACAGCATCGGCAAGAATCATAGCTCTACTGGCGGCACCTGCGGCACGGTGACCATCGAAGACGGTGCTAACGTGACTCAGAACTAATCCCCTTGCAAAAACCATCAAAAGAGCCAACCTTCGGGCTGGCTCTTTTTGTTTTTCCAGAACATGAAATTCCAAATTATGTAAACTTTTTTCAAGAAAACGGCTGCACGATTGAAAATTTGTTGTATCTTTGCAACGTATATCCGTTTGATAGGGAACAGGCCTATCAGTAAAACCGATTCAACGCGCGAACTTATGACGGTAGCGGATAAAATTTAAAAAGGGGAGTCAAATCCCCTTTTTTCTTGCCCGTTCAGCTCTTTTTGGATTTTTACGAGACATGGGCCTTAAATCGAAAGCAGTCATAACAAAACGCTTGTTTTTATCGT
>JAEEJS010000054.1 GCA_016282015.1 Bacteroidales bacterium | reverse complement strand
TTCAACCGTATATTCAAGCGGATTAGTGTGAGTAGTCTCAACACCATTCAAATCATACGTAATATGATATTTCACAGTATCCCAAGAGGCATACAGCGTTATATTTTCTTCTATACCAGAGCCAAAATTAAATTCCGTTTCGCAAGGGTTTCTAGTTTCGCACCACCTCAAGAAGCTATACCCCTTATTTGGAGTAGGATCATCGGGTTTCTGTGTGGGTTGGCCCTTGTCAACATTGACATAATCAATCGATGTCGTTCCATGCCCATTAGGATTAAATGTCACCGTCACAATCTTGGCAGCAGTCCAAACCGCATAAAGAGTCTTTTCTCCATCAACTGTCAAATCAGCCAAATGAATTGTATCCGGCACAGCATTTGCCGGCAGTAAATCTTTTTGAGCCAAAGCCCAGCCCGTAAAGAAGTAATTATTGCCACCAACATTTATTTTTTCGGGAACAGTAAAACCTTCTTCTGAGACCGCTCCCCCTTCGACAACACGAACTTCTTTTGTCGTTTCACCATCAGGGAAAGTTCCCTGGTTAGCATTAAACGTAATGGTATATACAGGCTTCCAAACAGCATAAATAGTTGTTGGTCCCGCTACCGTGCCCAAATCATCAGTCGGTTCAGAAGCATCCGCAGATGTAGCCCAGCCAGCAAAAGCATAATTCTCGCGCGAAGGCGTTGCAATTTCTTCGGCACTAATGGAGGCATTCAAGGCCATCGGCTTTGAATGCTTTGCGCCATGTGAGAATTCACCGCCATTAGCATCAAACGTCACAGTGTATCCGTCAGACCCTTCAAAGGACAAATCGGACAAGCCAACAGACCAACTATTTGAAGTCGCTCCATTGCATATCTCATCCGTTTCATTCCAAATTCCACCATTCAATGTACAAACAACATCTTCATTATTTAGGTTTGACATTCCCGTTATGGAATTTTCTACATTACACTTACCACATCCTTTTTCAACAACCGTATTATCATAATAAACATGAGCAACGGTCACTGAACCATTAAATTGATTGCCCACAACGGCACCAGATTCAGATACATAGGTTTTATTCGCAATTACACCTGAGCCTTCAGCATGGACACCAGAGCCCGCATAAACACATGAGGTTATGGAGACATTGTTTTTTGTATACCCAACAATTCCGCCCGCATAGGCAACGCCACTGGCATCAATGCTTACCTCGCTTACAGATCCTTTTATTGAACCACCACCAGCATTACCGACCAATCCGCCAACAGACTGACCTTCTCCACTTGTCACAATCTCACCAATCGCGCGACAATTTTCAATCGTTCCATTGGCCCAACCAACTAAAGTACCTATAGAAACTGGTTTTGTATAAGCATTATTTGAAGAATTTTGTTGAACATACCGTCCTCCATTTCCTTGACCGAGAACAATTACATTTTCAAGTGTCAGCCCTTTTAATGTACCGTTTTCAAGAGCTCCGATAAAGCCAACATTCTGGACATAGAGTGAATCTATGTCTCCCAGCTCAGAGCTGACCATTTTTAGGTTTGAAATGGTGTGCCCATTCCCATCAAATGTTCCAGTGTATTTGCAATAAGTAACGTTATTTATTCCTTGCCCGCCCGGACCTGCACAAATCGGAATCCAAAGGTGGGATCCCATATCCAAATCGGCTGTCAATTTGGCATGTTTGCCAAATGTTCCTACATGTTTTTTATTTGATTCATTAGCGAACCATGCCAACTTCGCTTCAGTATCGATGATATAATAACCACCCACCTCTGTCGCAGGTTCTATTGACTCTCCGTCCCATACAGCAAACACCTGCCCAACAAACACGAGGCAGGTCATAAGAATCAATGTTTTTAATCTACTTACAAATCGCATAATATTTCCCCTTTTTTCCTAAATTTAGCTTTTTTCCGTAAAATTATTTTAATCTTGCAGAAAAAAACGTCGTCAAGAGGGGAAATCGTGAGTCAAGTCACGACTGAGCCACTATTTTTCTTTAAAATAGTGGTCCAAATCACTTGACAATGACCCTTTTCCCGTTCTTGTAGTAAGTTCCCTTCACGGTCGGCTTCGAGTTGAGCTTACGGCCCTTCAAGTCGAACCAGCGGTCCATGCGGACCTCGCCCGTAACGGTATTGAGTTTACCCGTCTGTACAACAATTCCGTTCTCGTTCTCGATTTCAATTTCAATCACATCGGGGATGACGCTCTGGCCAAGCACACCGGCACTTGACTTCTGAAGGGGGGCGCTATGGTGTACCAGGTAGGCTCGCATTGCAGGAATGTCTGCACCAATACCGACCTTGACAAAGTCGCCAGCTTTATAGCCATCTGCAGCCTGAGCAGCGAAACCATAGACACGGCTTACATCCGGGAAATTCTCGTCAAAGTCTACATGGGCATAGACACCCTTGAACTCCCACGTGCCATTGATTACAGAATGGGTTTCCGGACCCGTAGTCGTATTGAAAGCAACAGGATCATCAATATTGAATGTCAACTTTCCATCGTCAGAAGGCAAGACCATGTACGGAGTATTTGCAGTCAAATCCGTCACGGCGCTGACCTTGACTTTCCAGATTCCCTCGTCGTTCTGGGCGACGCGGTTGAACTTGTATATCTTGGTCGCACCGGAAATCTGCGAAGCGCTGATGGAGAACGGCAAGAAGAGGGACGACAACACGTTTTGTTTGAACGTGCGATCCAGAGTCACGCTGTTAACGGGGATGTCGGATGAAATCTCCACAACGTCTGTACCCGAGTAGTTGCCGTTGATGACGGCTTCCTTGCGGCCGTCGCTGGCATAGGTGTAGATTTTCACAGCACCATATTGGACAGAATCACGAGATTCAACCCAATGGGGATAAAGAGTAATATTTACGTTATCGGTATAAGCAAATCCCACATCGTAAACTTTTTCGCCACCATCAGTCGTAGACCAGCCATCAAGAGTATAGTTTGTAATTTTATACTTGTCATTCGGTATGCCTAAAGTATACGATGCATTCAGTTTTTTCTCTTTTTCTACCTTGCCTGCATCTTTGTTGAAATTTTTCAGCTTAGTTCCGGGCTGGATTGTAATTATATTATACCACCCAGCATACAGCGTGATATCTTTATTAATATCCTGAATTTTGCTGGCAACTGTTTTAAACGTCGATTCAAAATACCATCTCATTGGCATTCTTTTTGAATCGTTAGGATCATACGCATACTTCAAAGTAACCGCAGCAGGTCCTGTATATTGATCAGGATTATCTGCATGATTAATAACACCTTCTACTCCATACATTTCATATGCAATATTATATGTTCCACAATTCCAATGCGGGAACAGAATCACATCCTTATCTTCTTCATAAGAGCCTCCAACAACATAGTCTAAATTATATCCATCCTTGCCATAACTGACCTTAGACCATCCATCCTGCGTACAACCGCCATGGACAAAAGTCGCTTCTTTCAGTTTTTTTGCCACACCATGTGTTTTCTCCTCACTGGCTGTGGTTGCAGACAAGGTATTGTCCGCAAGGTACGTGATTGTATAGGTAACAGGGACCCAGGAGCCACGGAATGTTTTATTTTCTGTAGAACCAGAACGAATCGTTGTTGCTTCATTTCCATCTTCATCATACCAGCCATCAAACACATACCCGGCGCTATCCGGTTTTACAAGTGTTATTGGATCGCTTTCAACACTGTATTTTGCCTGGTTACCAGTCTCTGTATTGGTGTCGCCATCAATAATATAGGTGATATCGTATTCAGAAATCTCCCAATCTGCATACAGGATTATGCTAGTGTCAATTTCCGTTGTATCAAAACCAAATTTTGTTTTTTCATCGCACGGGGCTACTTTGCACCACCTGCCTGTGAATATATACCCATCATCTGCATTAGGATCAGGCGGTTGCACAGTGGTCTCGCCTTTGCCCACCTTCACAAACGCAACCTTAGTTTGCCCGTGGCCATTTGCATTAAATGTCACCGTATAGGTTTCAAATTCAACCCAGACCGCGAATAAAGTCGTGTCGCTGTTAAACACGAATGTCGGCAAATCTACAATATTCTCTTCAGGGATATTTTCGTTTTCACCATACGGAGCATGCGATACCGTTGACCAACCATGGAAATATGCGTATTTGTCACAATTACCTGCGGTTTCTTGAGAGCAGAATTTCACTGGGAGAGCAGGTAGACCTTCAACGGTAACAACATCTCCTTCTGCAACAAGCTTGGAGGCCACACTAGAACCTCCGTCAAACGCCCCCGGAGCGGCATTAAACATAATCGTACGTATCGGTTTCCAGACTGCATAAACTGTTTTCGCCTTGTCTGCAACACCCAAATCTTGGACGGCTCCGCCCTGAGTCAATGACCACCCAACAAACTTATTATTAGCGAACGTCGGATTTTCGATTTCATTTGCGGTAATCGGGGCATTCTTCGCAAAGAACTTAGATACTTTAGTACCTTCGGCGAAAGCACCGCCATTGGCATCAAAAGTCACCTTCAACCCATCAGAGCCATTCATGGAAAGGTCATTCTGCCCTTCAGACCAAATACCATCAGCAGACGCCCCTGTACAAGTTTGATCATCCGTATTCCAAGTGCCGCCATTCAATTCACAAATAACATCTTCTGTGTTTAAATCCTCTACTGGTTTGGAATCAAACGGTTTATCTCCTAAACCAGTACCCACAGCAGGATAATCCGAAGTATAATACAAATCATTTGTAGTTATATTCCCTTTTTTCTCATATTGCCCAGCAACAGCCCCTGCTGCCCCGTTGTTGCTAAACAAAGTCTCACCAGCATACACGCAAGATTCAAGAGTCACCGATCCATTTTTATCTCTTACAACTCCGACAATACCTCCGACATGCGTATTATCTCCAGTCGCATAGATATTGACTTCACTTATGCAGTTCGATATCGTTGCAGCCCAAACATTTCCAGCAATACCACCGACTCTGTTTGTAGCCCCACTCGTTTCAATTTTGCCAGATGCGGCACAACCACTAATTGTACCTGCTTCCACAAACCCGGCAATAGCACCCACAGAAATCGGATTTTCAGATCCACTTGTTCCTTCATCACCTGCCGAGGAGGCCGCATAAATGGAAACACTTTCCAAAGAGAGATTCTGTACAGTCCCGCCTTTTATGGATGCAAATAGGGCAACGTTCTGCGCAAACGCTTTATTTCCTCCATTTCCAGATTTTACGATTTCAGATGCGTCTATAAAAAGGTTCTTGATGGTATATCCCTGCCCATCAAATGTACCACCATATGAAGGCGTTCCTTTTCCCGCAGCAATGGGGATAAACAATTTACCTTGCAAATCGATTGATTGCGTTAATTTCGCATTCAACGCTACTGACGCAACATTCCTCTTCGTCACTTCGCAAGCAAACCACGCCAACTCATCAGGAGATGAAATCTTATAAACCCCATCGCTAGTCGTATCTGGGATTACTGTTGTGAATCCGCCCCATTTTGTACCTGCTGCGCATTTTTCACCAGCAGCAAACGCCTGCCCCACGGCAAGCAATCCAAACATCACACACAAAGTAGCTGTAATTGTAAATTTTCGCATACATTACCTCGTTTTTTTTCAAAAATAGAAAAAAATAAGGAAATTACAATAATTTTACGAAAAAAAACAGAAACAGAGGGCTCAAACGTGCCCTCCGTCACGAAAAAAGCCCCTTTTTTCGCGTAAGTCCTTGATTTTTATGTGATTTAGGTCAAATTTTAGCCTTACACGTTCGAGCTTCTTTTCGACACCCTCCTCACAATACCAAAATTTCTACATTTTTTGAAAAAGTTTAAGACACAAAAGAGGATTATTATGCCGAAACTTCGTTCGCTCAAGACTATGGAAGGCCGTGAAATGGCCGGTGCACGCGCCCTGTGGCACGCAACTGGAACCAAGGTGGAAGACTTTGGTAAGCCCGTTATTTGCGTGGTGAACAGCTATACCCAGTTTGTTCCGGGCCACGTTCACCTGAAGGACTTGGGCCAGGTGGTCGCCCGAGCGATCGAAGCCGCCGGCGGTGTCGCGAAGGAAATGAACACCATCGCAGTCGATGACGGTATCGCCATGGGCCACGACGGCATGCTTTACAGTCTCCCGAGCCGCGACCTGATTGCAGACTCCACCGAATACATGGCTAACGCCCACCGCGCCGACGCCCTTGTGTGCATCAGTAACTGCGACAAGGTGACTCCGGGCATGCTCATGGCAGCAATGCGCCTCAACATCCCCGCCATCTTCGTGAGCGGCGGCCCGATGGAAGCCGGTCACGTGACCACGAAGGACGGCAAGGACCGCGCCCTCGACCTGATTGACGCCATGATCGATTCCGCCGACAGTTCCGTGAGCGACGAAGACGTGGCCGCCATCGAAGCGAACTCCTGCCCCACTTGCGGTTCCTGCTCCGGTATGTTCACCGCGAACTCCATGAACTCCCTCACCGAAGCCCTCGGCCTCAGCCTCCCGGGCAACGGC
>JAEEJS010000008.1 GCA_016282015.1 Bacteroidales bacterium | reverse complement strand
GGAGATGCCATTGTTGACGTTTGTGGCGAATGTGTTCCATTCGGCAGCATTGTTCAAGAGGTATGGGCTTTCAGCCGTGCCTGCGCCTGAGGTAGGCCATAACGCCAGGCTGACGGCCGAGCCGTTGCTGCTGGCATTGCCTCTGGCACCGCCCGAGCCGCCCGAGCCAAAAGTGGCATCGCCGCTTGCCGGATTTGCATCACTTTCGCTCCAACTCCCGTTGGTATCGACCCAGCCACTCTCCATCGCTATACGAGAGGTCGGCGCTTCTGTGCCATCGGCAACATAACTGCCATTAGCATTTTGTCCGCCATGGCCTCCGTAAGCTGTTACATCGTAGTATCCAGAGCTCTTCCAATCCTGCGCACCGCCGGCACCGCCGCCGCCACCACCACCGCCGGGACCACCGGTGCCGATGTTGCTGGCTGCACCTCCAAAACCACCGGCACCGCCGCCACCGCCGCCGGACACACTATAGTTATAACCCTCATCATCTATACGGCCACGGCCACGATTGCCACCACTACCACCTGTTGAACCTGCTACGCCGCCGGTGGCATTTACCGCAACCGCAGTACCGGTAGCCTGATACACATAGATCGTGCCCATCGCACCAGCGGTAGAACCAGCACTACCAGAAGTACCATTGGTTCCATTATGTGCTTTCCAATCACTGTACGTATAGCCGCTGCCTCCGTTACCGCCACTGCCGCCATTGCCGCCGCGTGTGCCTATGCCGGCACCGGCTCCGCCACCGCCATTGCCACCGTTGCCACCGGCGCCCGTAGATGTCCATTCATTCCAAACACCACTTGCGTTGCCGCCATTGCCGCCGTTGCCGCCATTGGCAGCATTACCGCCCGTGGCATTCACCGTACCGCTACCGATGAGGCAGAGCGTGTTGCCCTCGGTCAATTCGATACCGGCACCGGCGCCCGTCTGTCCGCTGGCATTGGCTCCCGTGCAGGTCAGCGTCGTGCCGGAGGGGACGTAAAGATACACCGTGCCCCGGATGGTCAGGCCGCTGCCGCCTGCGTTGCTGTTGGTGAAACTGAGGTTCGAATTGGCGTAATAGTACGTCGTGTTACCCACACTGCCGAGCGTCTGTCCCGTAGTGGAGCCTGCAAGAGCCGTCCAGTCTGTCGAGGTGGTCTGCGTCATTGCATAGACTTCGTCCCAACTGTTTTGCGCCCAAGCTCCCTGCGCAAATGCGCACAGCAGAGCGATAATCAGTAAAAGTCTCTTTGTCATATATTAAGTTTATTTATTTCCTGATTTTATTATTCCAAAGGTATCTCGGGATGCTGCACCGACAACGGCAGACCCTCCTGCGAAAGGTAAAACATGTAAAGGACGACGGGCTTCGTACCCCGGTTCTCACCGTGATGGATGGTGCCTACCATCTCCACGACAGCTTCACCTTCACGCACGGTCTTCTCTTTGCCGTCGATGCTTACGATAGTGAGCTCACCCTCTACCATTATGCCGAAGTTAATTACAGGATGATCGTGCCAACCAAGTTCCTTCCCCGCAGGGATTTCGTATTTAATTCCAACTATTTCAGGCTTACCTACCAGGTAGTCGGGAAGTTCGACGCCGTCCCAGCTTTGGCTGGTGCGAATCAGTTCTGTAGTCATAGAGCACCTATCAATTTTTACGTTTTTTCTTTAAAGCATATCCTGCGCCTAACGCGGTGAGGATAAGGAGTCCGCTGCCCAACGGGGCGTTGACGTCGGTTTCCAAACCGTGGGACAAAGGCAGCAACAGGCTTTCAAATCCGGTTGTCCTGAAGATTTCAGTCTCTGCTGTGTTCCATTCAAAGAAAGCGTCGTTCTGAGCATTGGCACCAAAGGCCATTGTCATTACCATAACCGCTGCAAATAATATCTTTTTCATAATATAACTTTTTATCTTTCAACTCTACACTTTAAACTATCTAACGACAATCTTCTGTGTCATTGCGTTCAGCTTGAAGATGTATACTCCTGTCTGAGACGGTTTTTCAAACGTCTGAACGCCATTGACGTGCTGGTTCATCACCATTCGTCCCATCACGTCGAAAACCTGAAGCTCGCCCTCGCCGCTGACGATGATGTCATTGCCGCTCTGGTAGGCGAAGATGCTGCCAGTCTCGACCTGGGTGAACACCAAGGTGAACCTGTCGTCACGGTCGGCTGTCGAGCCCATGAAGGTGTAACTGTCGTTGGAGTTCAGCTCAATGATACTGCCTTCCAGCTTGTCGATGAGCTGTATTCTTACACCTTTGACATTTTCAAAATTGAAGCCTATGGTGTAACGGCCTGTCTCAGTCGCTCTGAAGTTCAGAGGCACCTCACCGGTCATTTCCGAGAACGCGATGGCGTAGTCGTTGCCGTCCTGAGGGATGTACAGCTTGGCATTACGCTCGTTGAAGACAAATTTCTCAAGCTGGCTGCTCTCGTTGAAGCTCACTATGGCCTTGTCTTGGTAGTCGTTGCCTCTTAAGCCGGCTTTTTTCAGTGTCATCTGGAGGTCGCCGTTGTTGGTGCTCTGCTGTGTCGGCATCTCAGTGCTGAATGTGACCTCGTCTGTGCCGGTGGCGCTAACCACAACGCCATAGCATGGTGGGATGGTTATCGGGCTGTATGTGTCGTAGCTGTCTATCGGCACAATTTCCGTACCTTCAGCGTTCATCTGGTAGAATGGCTTGCTGACGTAAGCATCCACTACGAACGGGTTGCCAACGAGGTTGAAGCCATCGCTGAGTCCCACCGTTTTCGAG
>JAEEJS010000053.1 GCA_016282015.1 Bacteroidales bacterium | reverse complement strand
GGCGTGTTGCGCGAGCTGGTGCTATCGTTCATGAAGATGGTGGGTGTGGCGTTCGTCATCGGCATCCCGGTGGCATGGCTTGTGGTGCATCGCTGGCTCGAAGGCTACTCGCACCGCATCAGCCTCTCATGGTGGATATTCATGCTCGCAGGCCTCGTCGTTCTTCTGATGGCATTCATAGCAGTCATCTGGCAAAGCGTGCACACCGCTAAAGCGAATCCTGCAAATGTTTTGAAAAAAGAATAAAAGATATATATTGTATAACATATTAAATAATATACACTATGATTAAAGTAGAAAACTTAGTGAAGATCTTCCGTACGGAAGACATTGAAACCCTCGCTTTGAACGGCGTTTCGTTCGAAATCAACGACGGCGAGTTCGTCGCCATCATGGGCCCTTCTGGCTGCGGCAAGTCAACATTGCTCAACATCCTCGGACTACTCGACAACCCTTCAGAAGGCAACTACGAGCTCCTCGGACAGCAGGTCGGCGACCTCAAGGAGAAGGACCGCACCAAGTTCCGCAAGGGCAACATCGGCTTCGTGTTCCAGAGCTTCAACCTCATCGACGAGCTCAACGTGTATGAGAACATCGAGCTGCCGCTGCGTTATATGAACATCCCTGCCGCCGAGCGTAAGGAACGCGTCACGAAGATCATGGAGCGCATGGCAATCAAACACCGTGCCGAACACTTCCCGCAGCAGCTGTCGGGCGGTCAGCAGCAGCGTGTCGCCATTGCCCGCGCAGTGGTCGCCAACCCGAAGCTCATCCTCGCCGACGAGCCCACCGGTAACCTCGACTCAAAGAACGGCCGCGAGGTGATGGACCTCCTTACCGACCTCCACAAGGAAGGCACCACCATCGTGATGGTGACCCACTCGCAGCGCGACGCCGGCTACGCCGACCGCATCATCAACCTCTTCGACGGCAAGGTGGTTGAGGACGTGCTGGCACAACTGTAGTTAGGGCTTGAAAACGAAACTAATTGATATGTGCAAAACAATCCAAATAATGGTTAAGGGCGTTGAGCGTTTCCATGTCGTTAGAGAGGAAAGCACCGCAGTAAAGCTCTCTGAACCGGCAGAGCTCCCTCAAAAGGGCTTTGCGGTTTGGAGAGCCGTGTCTGCCATAGGCGATGGTGAGGTCAACGAGCTCCTGCATCCGTTCAAAGGCTTTTTCGGCGTTGTCGCGACGGCCTTTGGCGAGCCATTTGGTGGCGCGATAAGTCTCGCTTCCGATGTTGGCCATCTGTTTGGCAAGTGGCATATCAGACCATGCTCCGTTACTGAGGGTTTCGTGCTGCATTATTCAACAAATTGTGAAACGATGTCTTTTATTCTTTCTCTAACTTCCGGATTCTCAATATCACGGCTGCGATTTCCCTGCCAGGCACGGATGTTAATCAAGGAGTCATATTCAATGAAATCGTCTCCCGTCTCTTCAGGATACAGGTTGAATCCCCAGAGGTTATCCTGCTCTGAACCGTTCTCAAGCAACATTGATTCCAAGTCGGCATGGAGTTCGGCATCGACAGCGAGGAGTTCTTTCTCGACATCGGCAACACATTTTATCATGTCAACAAAAGTATTGGCAGCCAACGCTTTAAGTTGTTCCCTTGATATTTTTTCAGTAAGAATCTGCATAAGCCAATTTTTTTGCAAAAATAATAAAAAACAATAATCGAATTGTAATTTTAAGTTTAAATATATGAACAGATTTAAAGACACCATAATAAAAATCCTCTCCCTAGGCATCGGCCTTGCCATCGGTATAGTCCTCATCGCCAAGGTGTGCTTCGAGCTTTCGTACGAGAGCTTCTATAAAGATGTGGAGCGCATCTATCTCATTGATACTCATTACGAACAGCAAGGCGAGAAACACGATTTCTCCCAGACAAGCGGTGCCATCGCCCCGGGCTTTAAAGCCGAGGTGCCAGGGGTGGAAGAGGCAACGCGTTATACATTTTATTATAACAGCGAGCGTTTTGTCGATGAAGACAATAACGTCATCTCAGGCAGTATGGTGCTTGCAGACAGCTGCTTCTTCAAGGTGTTCGACCGCCCAATACTGGCTGGCGACCCAGCTAAGGCTCTCGCCAAGCCGCTTTGTGTTGTGGTGTCGGAAACATTCGCCAAGAAACTTGGCGGTGTGGAAGAATGCATCGGAAAATACATCTCCATTGAGGACGACCCTAACCGCAAGTTCACCGTCGAGGGCGTGTTCAAAGACTTCCCCGAAAACGGTGAGTTCCATTTTAGCATCATAGGCTCGCTGGTGTCGTATCCCTCGTGGAGCACCGAAAACTGGATGGGCAACGACCGCTATTTTGGCTTTGTGAAGCTTCAGCAAGGCGTTGATTATAAGTCACTTGGTGAGGCTATCCGCCGTATGCAGGAGACACATCAGCAACTGGAGGATCTTGAGAAAAACGGCACGGTGCTTTGGTATTATCTCGAGCCTTTCAGCGACGTCCATACCTCAGAGTCGTACGTGCGCTCTATGGTGATTCTGCTAACAATCACCGCCGCCTTGCTGATAACTATCAGCCTGCTGAATTATATCCTTGTCGTGATTTCCTCGATGGTGCGTCGCGCCAAGGAGATAGGCGTGCGCAAATGCTATGGCGCCGACTCGTTCAATATCCACTGGCTGCTTGCTCGCGAGGCGTTTCTGCATCTGATACTGTCATTGGCCTTGGCTGCCGGTATCATATTTGCGTCAAAAGGATTGATAATTAACCTCTTGGATGTGCCGTTCGAAACTTTGCTCATCCCACGAAGCATCTTCGTCATCAGTCTGGTGCTGATATTCGTGTTGCTCGTGTCGGTATTCGTTCCTGCCCAGCTTTATATGCGAATCCCGGTCTCGGTGGCGTTCCGCAACTATACCGAGAACTCTCGCCGCTGGAAGATAGGTCTGCTCGGCGTGCAGGTGTTCATCAACGTCTTCATCGCCGTGATGGTTATCGTAGTGGCTCTGCAATATCGCCAAATGAACAATTCCAACCCTGGCTACGAGCCTGAAAACCTTTATTACATGAGCTTTTATAATGGCAATAAAGGTACAGAAAAGATTGTAGCTCAGACACTTATGCAATTCCAGGAGGTTGAAGGCGTGGAGGCCAGCAACTCGCTGCCTATCACCCGCTTCAGTGGCGACAACATCATGCTTCCTGGCGACGACCGCGAGCTTTTCAACGTGGCTGACGGTTATGAAGTCACTCCTGGATATTTCGACCTGCTTGGAATCGAGTTTATCGTAGGTCATGAACCTTCTGACGTGTCGGAAGTCGTTGTCTCTGAAAGCTTTGTGAAACGAATGAACGAGTTCGTCGACTGGAGCGACGGCGCTGTAGGTAAGATTGTGAACATCACTGGTCATGAAGACGCGTATAAAATAATGGAACTGAGAAGTTTTACCATCTCTGGCGTGTATCGCGATATCCGCATCGGCAACCTTGTATATCTCGATGAGAGGCCGAGCGTGCTGTTTTACGGCACCCTCGATGACGACGAGTCGTATCTGCCGTTCCTGGTTTTCCGTACCAACGAGAAACTCAACGATGCCTCGATGCAGAAGCTAACGAGTGCTGTCTCCGAGGCCCTCAACGGGAAAGAGGTGGAGATATTCTCGTGGCAAGAGTCGATGCGTGCGGCATACGACGGCAGCCTCAAGATGCGCAATACCGTCCTCATCGGGTCGGTCTTCGCCCTGCTGATAGCTGTCATCGGCCTTATCGGCTTCGTCCGCGACGAGTCGAACCGTCGAAGCAAGGAGATGGCAATCCGCAAAATCAATGGCGCTACCGCCTCCGACGTGCTTCGTATCTTCGCTTGGGACGTGCTGCGACTCTCGCTGATAATGTCAGTGTTAGCTTGCATCTTCACCTATTTCGTTGCCAATAAATGGCTCGAACAGTTTGCCGAAAAAGTCGCTCTCTCGCCACATTATTTCATTATCGGCGCAGTAGCAGTCTTGCTTGTCGTGACTGTGGTAGTTGTGTTGAGTAGCAATAGAATAGCAAGAATGAATCCAGTGAAGTCGCTGAAAAATAATTAGTTTTTTGTCGCAGGTATCAAAATAATTATTATCTTTGCAAATGCTAATATTTAATCATTTAGTGTTTTAAAATGGCTGTAATTGATAATATATTATCATTTGATACAATAACACCGGATAGTAAGGCAAAAGCCTTGGCGGAACGTATAAAAACTCGCCGCCTGGAGATGAACCTCACGCAGGAAGGGCTTTCTGCTCGCTCGGGACTGCCTCTTGCGACATACCGCCGCTTCGAGCGTACGGGCAAGATTTCTTTGGATGGACTGCTGAAAATCGCCTACGCCTTGGATGCGCTGAACGACTTCGACCGCTTGTTTGAGTCGCATAAATACTCCACTTTGGACGAAGCCCTTGAGGCTGGCAATAATAACAGAAAGAGAGGTAAACGCAATGAGTGAGAAGGTGGTTTATGTGACGCTTGGTGCCCAAAAAGTAGGGAGATTGGCTCTGGACCGGGAGGGACGTGCCTTGTTTGAATACGATTCTGACTGGGTTCGCAACGGATTCTCCATCTCGCCGTTTCATCTGCCTTTGGAGTCAAAGCTGTTCACAGCCGACACTAAGCCTTTCGACGGTAACTTCGGAGTGTTCGACGACAGCCTTCCGGATGGCTGGAGTGCCTTGGTCCTTGACCGTTATCTGAGGTCACAAGGCAAGTCGCTGGCTTCCTTGAACCTTCTGGAACAGCTGATGTTTGTGGGCACTCGTGGACGCGGCGCTTTGGAATATCATCCCGACCTCAGCACTGCCGAAGAACAAGATATCATCGACCTCGACCGCATGTCAGAGGAGTCGCAAAAAGTTTTAAACACTGACTATTCCGAAGATTTGGATGAAGCTTGGCGACGTGGAGGCTCATCTGGCGGCACACGACCAAAAGTTTTTGTGCATTATGATGGAGCCGAGTGGCTGGTGAAGTTTCGCGACCGCATCGACCCGCCCGAGGTGGGCAAAATCGAATACGAGACCTCGCTTATTGCCCGCGAATGTGGCATCGAGATGGCCGAGACTCGTCTTTTCGACGGAAAGTATTTCGGCACAAAGCGCTTCGACCGCACCGCCGACGGAGGGAAGTTGCATGTCATCAGCCTTTCCGCCCTGATGAACCTCGACTACCATCTGCCGAATGCCGATTACGGTCATCTGTTCTGGGCTTGCAGCCAGCTCACGCATTCCGTCAAGGAGCTTTGGAAGGTGTTTCGCTTGATGGCGTTCAACCTCATCATCGGTAACCACGACGACCATGTGAAAAACTTTGCCTTCATTCGCCGCAACGATTTGTGGCAACTGGCTCCAGCTTACGATGTGCTGCCCTGCGAAGGACATGGCGGCTTCCATAGCCTCTCTGTGAACGGAAACTACAAAGATCCAGGCAAAGCCGATGCTGTCAACCTCGCCATAAAATTCGGCCTCCCCAAAGACGAGGCTGAAGACATTTTTGAAGAAATCAAAGAAAAAGTAAAAAACATATAAGTTATGCCTCTCATTAAAGCGAAAATCCTAGTCCTCGACGACAACGCCGGCATCCGCTCCGCGCTAAAGATACTGCTGCCGATGCGTTTCTCTGATGTCCAGCTGATAGAGTCGCCGAAAAGCCTCGTCAGCACCATGCAGATGTTCAAACCCGACGTGCTGCTGCTCGACATGAACTTCGACACCGACATCAACACCGGCAACGAAGGACTGTTTTGGCTTTCGGAGATTAAAAAACGCTTTTCCGATGTCGAGGTGGTGCTTTTCACCGCTTATGCCGACATTGCGCTGGCCGTCGAAGGCATGAAACGTGGCGCGTTCGACTTCATTGTGAAGCCTTGGGACAATGCCAAACTCCTTGACACTCTTGAGAAAGCGGCGAAGAAACACCGTCACATAGCTTCTGCGGATGAGGAACCTGTCAGGCAGTTTATGCAGTGGGGCAGTAGCGAAAAGATGGTCGAGCTGCATCGCATGGTCGAGAAGATCGCCCCGACCGAAGCCACCGTGCTCATCACTGGCGAGAACGGCACCGGAAAAGATGTGCTGGCGAATGAAATCCACAGATTATCAATACGTTCCGCAAAGAAAATGGTCGGCGTCGACATAGGCGCAATCACCGAGACGCTCTTCGAAAGCGAGATGTTCGGACATGTCAAAGGTGCCTTCACCGATGCGCATTCCGACCATGTCGGTAAGTTCGAGCAAGCCAACGGCACCACACTATTCCTTGATGAGATTGGCAACATTCCGCTTAGTCAGCAGGCAAAACTGCTGAGGGTGCTGCAAAACCGCACAATCACAAGGGTAGGGGACACCAAGTCGATTCCTGTCGACATACGTCTTATTTGCGCTACCAACATGAATCTTGCAGAGATGGTCAAAGAAGGCCGCTTCCGCGAAGACCTCTACTACCGCATCAACACGGTGACGCTGCATCTGCCGCCGTTGCGCGAGCGTACCGATGAAATCGCTTCATTATCAATGCTTTTTGTCAAAAATTTTGCAGAGAAATATCACCGTCAGGCGAAAAATATCTCGGATGACGCACTTGAATTATTGCAAAACTGCCAATGGAAAGGCAACATCCGCGAGCTGCAGAGCCGCATCGAGAAGGCTGTAATCATGTCGGATAACGAGACTTTACTTCCTTCTGACTTCCAAATTACTGATAATGAATTACTTAGCGTAACGAACTTGCGCCAAAACGTCTCTCTGGAAGATGCAGAGGAGCAGGTTATCCGCGATGCGATGAAGAAATACAACGGCAACCTCTCACTCGTGGCTAAAGCATTGAAAATCAGTCGTCCTACATTGTACAACCGCCTCAAAAAATACGGGATATGAGCACTTGGATTTGGATCTTGATAATCGTGGCTGCTACCGTCATCAGCGTCCTCGTCACAGCATGGCTCGTCAAAAGGCACGACAACCGCAAGGTTGCTTATATCATCGATTCCATTGACGACGATGTGCTGAACTTCCGTTTTCGTGAAAACACCAAGCTGAACCGCACCTTGAACCGTGTTCGCAGCGTCTTTGAGCGTCGCCGTGCCATCAACGAAGAGGCATCGTGGAGCAAGCTGTTCCGCGTGATGACGCACGAAATCATGAACACCGTCGCGCCTATCGCCTCGCTGAGCGACGCCCTCTCAAAAGACGAAAACCTCGACGTGAAAGCTGGTCTCGAGACAATTTCAGCTTCGTCAAAAGACCTCATCCGCTTTGTGGAGTCGTATCGTAGCTTCACCAAGGTGGCTCAACCAGTCCGCAAAGCCGTGATGGTCAATGAGTTGATTGATAGAGTGCTGCGTCTCAACGAAGCCAACTGCGCCGCACAAGGAGTAACACTAACTTACACTGCAAAAACTGATGATTTGCTGGTTTATGCTGATGAAGGCCAGATAATTCAGGTGTTCAACAACCTCATCAAAAACGCTATTCAGGCTGAAGCTAATTCCATCCGCATCAGCGCTGAGCTTAACAAAGACGACCAGACTGTGATTTACGTAACAAACAACGGAAAACCAATCCCGCTAAGGCAAATAGACGAGATATTCGTGCCGTTCTACACTACCAAACAAACCGGCTCCGGCATCGGACTCAGCGTCTCCCGTCAAATCATGACAAAACACAACGGAAACCTTGCCCTCGTCCAAAGCGACAGCTCAATGACAAAATTTGCGGTAATTTTTAAGTAATCAATCTCCCACTTGATACATCTTGGCGATTACATCTTTGTATCTGTCAAGGATAACAGATCTCTTGACTTTCAAAGTAGGAGTGAGTATGCCGTTTGCTGTTGACCATTCATCGGCGATAAACTTGAAGCGTTTGACTTTCTCTGTGTCACCGAAGAACCCGTTGATTTTCTGAACCTCTTTTGTCAAGCGGTCTTTAACGTCTTTCAAGTTGATCATCTCCTCGTTCTGCGTGAATTTGATTTCGTGCTTGATGCACCAGTCTTTCAAGAATGAGAAGTCAGGGACTATCAAAGCTGCTGCGAATTTCTCGTTTTCGCCAAGAACTACAACGTTTTCGAAGAATCCCGACTCGGTGAATTTAGTCTCAATCATATCAGGATTGATATATTTACCTAATGAAGTCTTGAAGAGGTTCTTCATGCGCCCTGTGATCTTGAAGTTACCGTATTCATTGACGCTTCCGAGGTCGCCAGTGTGGAACCAACCGTCTTTGTCGATGACTTCAGCTGTCAGCTCAGGCTGCTTGTAATAGCCCATCATCACGTTGTGACCGCGGCAGATAATCTCGCCGTTTTCAGCTATTTTCACCTCTACGCCTGGCAATGCCGGACCAACAAATCCCGCTTCACGGCCGTGTGGCACGTTGGAGCTTGTGCAGATAACAGGTGAGCATTCTGTCATGCCGTAGCCTTCGTAAACAGGCATCTTGATGGCTGAGAAGAATGCTGAGATATTAGGCTGAATGCTAGCTGCTCCTGAAACGATGATATCGAAGCAATCGGCACCGAGTTTTTCGCGAATCTTGCTGTAAACAAGCTTGTCGGCAAGCTTCAGTTTCTGGTTATAGAACCAGCTGCGTCCGTCGACGGTGTATTGCTCTGCAAGGTTCATGGCCCAGTAGAATATGTTCTTTGAGAGACCTTTCTGGTTTTGTCCAGACTGTCTTACCTTAAGATAAATCTTTTCCAGCAGACGTGGCACACATGTCATCATTGTAGGATGCACTTCCTTCATGTCGTTGGCTATGGTAGCGACGCTTTCTGCATAATACACTGACATTCCAAGATATTGGTACAGATAAACCAAAGTTCTCTCGTAGGCGTGGCATATTGGCAGGAAACTCAATGCGCGTGTAGATGTGGGCGAAGGAGTCTGTCTCAAATTCTCAATCTGTCCTAAAATGTTGGCATGTGAAAGCATAACGCCCTTCGGAGTACCTGTTGTACCAGAGGTGTAGAGTATTGTGGCGCAGTCTGTAGGCTTGACGTCGGCTTTGCGTCTCTCCAGCTCTTCAACATCCTGGTTTTCACGTCCTAAATTTAATAAATCGTTCCAGATAGGGTAGTCGCCACGTTTTACGAAGGTGTAGATCATCTTCAAGGAAGGGATGTCGTTCTTGATCTCCTCAATCTTGTTCAAAACACAGAGTCCCTCAACCATCACGAACTTCGCCTCGCTGTTGTTGATGACAACGCGGTAATCTTCTTTACTGATAGTCGGGTAAATCGGCACTGTGACGGCTCCTACCTGCTGAATAGCCATGTCCATGATGTTCCACTCTGGACGGTTGCTACTTATGATGGCCACCTTGTCGTTTTTCTGAATGCCTAGTTTAATCAGAGCATAGCTAATGATGTTGGTGGTTTCCACATATTCCTGAATGCTGTAATTACGCCACTGTCCGTTTTCTTTCTTGGCGAGGGCGATCTTCTGATCAGGATGTTTCTGCAGATAAGTTGTAAGGATGTCAAAAATGCGTTTCTCTTCCATTGTCGGTTATTTTAAAACGCTGCAAAATTATATATAAAATAAACCCTAAAATAAAATAGTGGTGAATGGGGTAAAAAATGGGACAAAAGTGCCGTTTTTGGGGGTGAAACCCTCGATTTTAGGGGTGAATGAAAATTTTTGTAATAAATATTGGTGCCGAAAATGCTGTTTTTAGGGGTGAGTTATTCGGCCCAAGGGGTGAATTTTAGGCACCAAAATCGTCAAATAAGATGTTTGATTTTGGAACGCCCAAATTGTCGAGCATGATCAATACTGACTGTGTCATCATCGGTGGGCCGCAGAGGTAGTACTCTATTTCTTCCGGTTCCGGATGATTCTTCAGATAATTCTCGAACAATACCTCGTGTATATTGCCCACATAGCCATTCCAATTGTCTTCCGGCAGCGGAGCTGACAACGCAATGTTGAATTTGAAATTCGGATTGTCGGCTTCAATCTTTTTGAAGTCATCAACATAGAACAGTTCTCTCAACGAACGTCCTCCATACCAGAATGAGGCTTTGCGAGTGGTATGCTTGGTAAGGAATTGGTCTAATATATGCGAACGCATAGGTGCCATGCCAGCGCCTCCGCCTATGAAGATCATCTCCTTGTCGGTGTCCTTTACATGGAATTCACCGTAAGGGCCGCTCATAGTGATTTTGTCGCCAGGCTTGAGCGAATATATATATGAGGAGCACACGCCAGGGTTAACCTTCATGAAACCGCCGTTTTTGCGGTCGAAAGGTGGCGTGGCTATACGAACATTGAGTTTGATTATGGTGTCTTCGGCAGGATAACTGGCCATGGAATAGGCCCTGAACTGTGGCTCAGGATTCTTCATCACCAGGTCGAACATATGGAATTTCTCCCAATCGGCTCTAAACTGCTCATCAACTTCTATGTCTTTGTAATTGACTGTAATCTTTGGAACATCTATCTGTATGTAGCCTCCCGACTGGAAGTTAAGGCGTTCGCCTTCAGGCAGCTTAACCACAAGCTCCTTTATAAAGGTGGCAATGTTACGGTTGCTCAAAACCTCGCATTCCCACTTCTTAATGCCGAATATTTGCGGATTGACGCGTATTTTAAGGTCTTCACGCACTTTAACCTGGCAGCCGAGCCTCCAATGCTCCATCTGCTCTTTGCGGCTGAAATAGCCTTTTTCGGTGGGCAAAATGGCACCTCCGCCTTCCAGCACCTGACAGCGGCACATTCCGCAGTTGCCTTTGCCACCGCAGGCTGACGGAAGGAAAATCTGTTCGTCGGCAAGAGTGTTGAGCAACGACTTGCCTGGCTCTACCTCCAGATGCTTCTCATCGTTGATGTCAATTGTCACTTTGCCTTGAGGAGTAAGCTTTTTTCTAACAATGACAAGCACTGTCACCGGAATCAAAATAGCGATGAGGAAAACTGTGACGCTTAGTAATATGACTGATGTGCTGCCCATTTAGTTGAAACTTATTCCGAGGAAAGCCATAAAAGCTATTCCCATTAAACCTGTGATTATAAACGCTATACCGGTGCCTTGCATAGATTTAGGTATCTTGGAGTATCTTATCTTTTCCCTGATGGCAGCCATTCCGACTATGGCTAATGTCCAACCTATACCTGAACCCAAGCCGTAAGCCAACGACTGTCCAACGTTGGTGAAATGCCGCTCCTGCATAAACAGGCTGGCTCCCAAAATGGCGCAGTTGACAGCTATCAAAGGCAGGAAAATTCCTAATGAATTGTACAGTGTAGGGCTGAATTTCTCGATCACCATCTCCAGAATCTGCACGATTACTGCTATTATGGCTATGAAGAGTATGAAGGTGAGAAAATCAAGGCTGACATCGGCAAATGCAGGGTTCAACCAAGCCAAAGCGCCTGCCGAAAGCACATATTTGTCCAAAAGATAGTTGACCGGCACCGTTATCAGCAGTACGAAAGTGACTGCCACACCCAGTCCGAACGAGGTTTTCACATTCTTTGATACGGCGAGGAAAGAGCACATTCCGAGGAAATATGCGAAAACCATATTGTCGATGAAGATCGAACGGAAGAATATGCCTAAGGTGTCCATCATTTCCTATCCTCCTCGGGTTTTTGCAGCCAGATAATTATTCCGATGATTATCAGAGCCATAGGAGGCAGAATCATCAGGCCGTTGTTGATGTATCCGAAATCGTACAGTCCCTGCGGTATCACCTGATAGCCCAACAGGGTGCCGCTGCCGAACAATTCGCGGCAGAATGCCACCATCACCAGAATGGAACCGTAACCTAGTCCGTTGCCAAGTCCGTCGAGCAGCGATTCCCAGGGCTTGTGTGCCATGGCAAAAGCCTCAAGTCGTCCCATAACTATGCAGTTGGTGATGATAAGTCCCACAAATACAGACAGTTGCTTGCTTACGTCATACATAAAGGCTTTCAGGAACTGGTCGACCAATATGACCAAAGTGGCAACCACTATCAGTTGCACTATGATGCGTATCTTAGCCGGAATGCCTTTGCGCAACAAAGAGATGATGAAGTTTGACAAGCCTGTCACCACTGTTACCGAAAGCGCCATCACTATGGCTGGTTTAAGCTTGGCTGTCACCGCCAGGGCAGAGCAGATGCCTAGAATCAACACCGTGACGGGGTTGGCCTTACGCAAGGGTGCCGTTATCAGATTCCAGTTCTTACTCATGGCTTTCAAAATAAGGTATATACTTTTGCAATGTCTGTTCTATCATGTTTTCCACGCCTTTTGAAGTGCGTGTGGCTCCGGCTATGGCATCCACTTCAACGCTAACAGTCTCGCCTTTTTTGACCATAGTCTTGCCTGAGAACTGCTTCTGATAGCCTTCGGTGGTAATCTCAGCTCCCAAGCCTGGAGTTTCGGATTTGTGGTCGAAAACAGCTCCAACCACGGTCTTCCCGTCAGCGGCCACGGCTATGTAACCCCATATCGAACCCCAAAGTCCGTTGCCCTGCATTGGTATGACAGTGGTTTGATTGTCAATGATATACATTGGCAGTTCGCCATCCTGCTGAGCTGTGCAATGCTGGGCGAACAGAGCCTCGGCATTGTCGTTGTTGACATCTTTAATGCCTGCCGCTTTCAGTATGTTGATACGTTTCTCGTTCTCCTGATTCCTTTTCTGATAAGGCTGCAGCCACATGGCAGCTGCCGAAAGCAGCACCGACACTACTATCACCAGAATGATGATGTAACGGAAGATATATCTGTCGTTCATCTTGCGCTCCTTTCTGCTGATGCCCAGCGTTTTTTGCGTTTGCGGATGTTGACAGCTACCACGCACCAATCGATGAGAGGGGCGAAGACGTTAAGCAGCAGAATGGCAAGCATCATGCCTTCGGGATAGCCTGGATTTGCCACTCGTATCAGTATTGCTATGGCTCCAATCAGAAAGCCGTAAATCCATTTTCCGGGGTTGGTCTGCGCTGCTGTCACTGGGTCGGTCGCCATGAAGAATGTGCCGAACATGAAGCCGCCCATCAGAATGTGATAGTAGAAAGGCACCTCCATGGCTGCAGTCATGCCCAAGGCATTGAACACCAAAGTCATAGCCACTGCACCTGCAAATGTGGCAATTATTATCCTCAAACTTGCAATCCCGGTGATTATCAGGAATATACCGCCAATCAATATGGCAATTTTCGATGTCTCGCCTATGCTTCCGGGTATGGTTCCTATAAACATGTCGGCCAGACTGGGAAGTTCGCTCACGCTGCCACCGTCGAATATGGTGCCCAGGGGTGTAGCGCCGCTGTAAGCGTCGGCTTTTTCTGCTATCCACACATTGTCGCCTGTCATCTTGGAAGGGTAGGAGAAGAAGAGGAAAGCACGCGCGAGCAGTGCCGGATTGACCACATTCATGCCGCTGCCGCCGAAAACTTCCTTACCTATGATGACGGCAAAGGCCACTGCGAGCGCGAGCATCCATAGCGGCACATCAACCGGCATGATAAGAGGAATCAGAAAACCGGTTACGAAATAACCCTCGTTGACATCTTCATGACGTATTTCCGCAAAAGTGAACTCTATCACCAGGCCTACAATGTAGCTGACCAAATACAGCGGAATAACTTTCAAAAGTCCGTAACCGAATGTCTGCCAGAAAGTCGCGTCAGCTCCAAGCGAGAGGAAATGCTGGTAGCCTATGTTCCATGTTCCAAAGAGGAAACAAGGTATCAGTGCTATAACTACTGATATGAGACTGCGCTTCATGTCAACATAGCTGCGGATGTGAGTGCCTCCTGCCGTAACCCTTTTAGGGGTGTACAAAAATGTCTCAAATGCTTCAAAAGTCGAGTGGAACTTGGCGAATTTGCCGCCCTGCTCGAAGTTTGGCTTGATTTTATCCACATAATTTCTCAGTCCCATCAGCACGTCTCCTTTCTGATAAATTCAAGTCCTTCTCGTATGATTTGTTGAATAGGCGTTTTCGAGGGGTCTATCACCTCGCAAAGCGCAAAGTCCTCGGCATCTATTTCGTATATGCCCAAAGCTTCCATCTGGTCTATATCTCTGATCAGGCAGGCCTTGATAAGCTGCATGGGGTAGATGTCGAAGGGGAATACCCTCTCGAACTGACCGGTCATTATGTAAGGGCGAGTGTCACCGTTTGTGTTGGTGTCTGTAAAACGCTTGAAAACAGGCCTCAGCCAGCCGAAAAGTTTGTATTTGTTGCCTTCGGGTATAACTGTCACCTGGGTGTCGTGGAAGCAGAGAAATCCGTCATCTGTCACGTTGGTGCCTGTCAGCACGTTGCCGCTGATGACACGTACATCCGTGCCTGATTTCAGTTCTTTAGCCAAGATGGGCGATATGTCGGCCCCGATTCTGGTCTGGAAATAGCGCGGATTCTTCACTTCAGAGCCTGTCAGGGCAATGGTGTGGCTGCTGTCGTATGTTCCGCTGAGGAACAGCTTGCCTATGGTTACAACATCCTGCGGATAGCAGTACCACATCGTCTCACCTTTGTTTATAGGAGACAAGGCGTTGATCTGGGTCGCCACGTTGCCGGCAGGATGAGGCCCGCCAAATTCGGTGACAGTCACATTCCCAGCCTCTGCAGGGACTTGACATGACGTGCCTTTACGAATGTTTATATACAGCTTTCCGTCGGTCAGTCTGGACAATACTTTGATACCTGTTGCCAAGGCTTCCGACTGATTTTCAATAATATAATTGCTGTCCGGTGCGAGAGGTGCCGTGTCGAACATAGACACGAATATATGCTTGGGCTTGCCGGCCGGGTTGGCTATTGTGCTGAAAGGACGTTGACGAATCATAGTCCACACACCGCTTTTCAGCATTTTGTCGACCAGTTCAGCCCTCGACAGATCCATAGGGTTGGCCTTGCCGAAATCTATGGCCTCGTTTTTACCGTCCGATTCAACCACCACACGCAGTATGGCACGTTTCTCTCCACGGACTATGGCCTTCACAGTACCTGAAAGGGGAGAGGTGAACAGTATCTGTTCGTTGTTCTTGTCGTGGAAAAGCACGCTGCCGGCCTTTACAGTGTCGCCTTCGGCAACATGCAGTTTTGGTGTGACTCCAATAAAATCAAAAGGTTTAATAGCGCAACTTGAAGGCTCGAACACTTCGGTTTCCTTCTTCGCTTCGCCAGCAATACGTATGTCAAGTCCTTTTTTTATCAGAATTTTATCCATTTCCCTGATTCGTCACCTACTTTCCAGAAATACAATCCCGATGCCCAGTTGCCGGTGTTGATGGTTGTCATTTCACCGCTTAACTCTTTCTCAACAATCATTCTGCCTTGGAAATCAAATATCTGCAATTTGGAATTACCGGTTTCCGTTGTGATGATGTTAAGTTCGTTATTGCCCGGATTGGGATATACTGTAACTTTGTCGTTAAAGCTGTAATTCTCGTCAATATCCAAAATTTCCACATGCATAGGAGGCAGCTTGATGAGGTCTAATGAAGCTGAACCCTCGTCGGCATTGCTCTTGCGTGAGAAACTCCAGATGATAAGGTTCTTGCCGGCCATTATCGGATGCTCGTAGAGCTGCCATTCAGGGCCTCCTTCGAGTATATATTTGTTGCTGTTGACCTGCAAAGACAATTCGTCGTTGCTGTTGACCGAGCCTTTGTAATAGAATGAGAACACATCGTCTATCTCCGCTTCCACTCCCAAAGCGAGTTTGGATCTCTTGCCTGAAGAGGTGGATGTGGAGGTGAAGCAGTAGTTGCCCTCGTATGGGTCTAGACTGTCTTTAACCCAAGGATAGTTGCCTGTATTCTGCCATTCAAACAATGGGTTGAGCATATCAAATTCAAAGGTTTCGGTGCAGTTGCCCAGAGGAATCTCAGAGCTGTATCCCGAACTGTAATCACCAGACTCTACAGTCACATGGTCGGCAATGATGGCTCCGTCCGGGGCTTCTTCAAGCACTCTGATTACGAACGACACATCTACACTGTCGTTGGCATCTATGCCGTCTACATCGAAGATATAGTTTTCATAGTCGATGACAGGAGCGTCGAGCATGAGTATGCTGCGCACTGCGTTGCTGTTGCTGTGTCCGCTGTTCTTGACAGTATATGTCAGCTTGGCTTGCTCCATCTTAAACAGACGGTCAATTACATTGTCGTCCATGTCTCTGATGACCAACTTGGTGACCTCAAATTCAGGAGCGTTTACTTTTAAACTGAAATTGTCTGTAAATACGTCAACTCCGTTGGTCATTGTAAGTTGGAAGCGAATCACTTCCTGATCAGGCACTCCGTCCAGCACTCTGATAGAGAAGGCATTGGTATTGTTTGCAATCTCATCCGGACTCAAAGATGTGTAAGTGGTTATGGCTGAGCCAATCTCAACGTAAGGAGAGTCGGATGTCAAGACTGCTGTAACATTCTGAATGCTTTGAAATCCCACGTTATGAATGGATACGTCCAGAGTTGCGTCCTCTTTGAAGTCCAGCTGTCCGTTAGCATTCTGATCGTTGATTTCACAGCTGTTGAAAACAAGATAAGGACCTGTGGTCGGAATCACATTGAGTTTGCGGGAATATCTGTAATAATTCTGCTTTGTGACAGTCAGAAGCACTTCGCTGCCTAGATTTTGAGGGGTGATGGTTATGGTCTGTGGTTCGCCTGTGGCTATGTCCAGACCTATAATCTCGCCATTCTGAGTGAGACAGATGGTGGCGTTCTCTGTGGCTGTGATTTCATATTGGGTTGAACCTTGCACCACTACAGGAACCATGGTGATATCAAGTTCTTGCGGCATTTCGCTATAAAGGTTCATGTACACGTCGCCATGGTGATGGAAGAGGTAGTATGTTATCTCGCGTCCGTCTCCCCACGAAATCCAGTTAGACTGCTGCAGATAGTATTTGCCGGCTTCGTTGGCGAATCCAGGCATAATGAAGCCTTCAGGGTGATAAGTGCCGTACAATGGCATGAATTCAGGCCACATGTTGTCGTACATACCCCATACGTAAACGTCGTTGAGGAAGGAATATGACACCTGTGTGGCTGCTATCAGGCCGAGAGCTCCGTATTGATGACGGTGGAAAGCCTCTGCGAAGCATCCACTGGTACCGCCGTAATTGAAACGTCCGGTCAGGCAGTTGCACGACATCACAAAGGTCAGGTCGGGATTGGCAAGGCGGTTGATATAGCTGATACTGTATGAAGGCTCGCCCCACAATTCCTCAGCTCCGTGGTCGCGGTGCTGCAAGATGAATGCTCCGCGGTTGATATTGTCGTTAACCATACTGCCGGTGCCATCCCACTCGGTGAGGTGCGACATGTTCTGAGGTATGTATCCCGAACCCTGAGGTCCGAAATAATTGACCACAGAGTTGGTGTAATCGGCTGTAGACCAGCGGCTTCCAGGTGTGCCTTGGTAGATGGCGTTGATACGAACTGGTTCTTTCTCGAGCTCATATTCAAAGAAACCGTTGATAATCTCCGAGCAGAGCTGGAACCAGCGCTCCAATTGGAATCCCATGGCAGTTATCGGTTTGTTGTAGAATCGTTCGTTGGTGGAAGGATGACGCTCGTACTGCAGGTCTTTGTTGATCATGTGGTAGAGCTCGTCGTAGTTGCGTCCTGTGATACGTCCGACAGCTATGTCGGGAAGGTGGTCGTTGTCAACACAGCTGTATTTGTGGTCAGAGATGTAAGGATTGTATCCGCTGCTCGGGTGGTTGTTCATGCTGTATGAAACTATGCCCTGTGTGCCGTCCGAGTTGTGGTCTCCCAGCAGAAGCACGGCCGACAGCGGAATGTCCCAATTGTTGTAAGCGTTGATAATGTAGTTGCGTATGGCAGTGTAGTTGTTGCCGCCGCATTCGCTCACAGTGATCACATCGGTGAGAATGCCTTGCTCGTTGCGGAATTTTTTGATAGAGTCGGCAAGTTGTACGAAACCTTCGTTATCCGGACTGATGATGAGGTATTCGCAGCCCTCGTCTCCACGTGCCACGGCTTCCCTGATAAACTGTTTGTAGTTGGCCTCTGGCAGCATCTCCTGGTTGATGACCATATCACGTATGATCTGGTCCCAAGCGGCGCTGCGATAGCGTGGATCGCCTCCAAACTCTCCGTTACCGCCCTCGAAGTCTATCTCCAGATTGAGTTTTCTGGTGACTACGAGCTCTTTGGTGACAGGATTGTATTGGAAAGGAGTCACACTCAAGATTACCACGTCCACGTCACGAATCTTTACAGCCTCGGAGGTGTAGATAGGGGTGGAGGGGTAGAAGGCGTCGGTTGAATAGACAGCCTCGTCGCGCTGGTAACGCATAGGGGCGTTGTCGTTGTCCAAAGGCAGAGCCGGTGCAGGCATCATCATTACATCAGGCACTGTCTCGGTGACCTGACTTTTCACCTTGACGCTCACCTCAGATCCTCTCGGAATGGCAATATAACGCGAGAACACCGGCAGATTGGGCTTGCCTGTCTCGTTCGGCAGGAAGATGCCGTTGAGTTCAATTGTCTGACCCTCCATGCCGTCTTTACTCTCGGTTTGCAGTCTATATTGGTCTATGGTAAGGCTCAATTCCAGACCCGAACGTGTGTTGTTCACAATCTCGAAATTCTGGGCGCTTACCATATTAAATGACAGCACAAACAGTGCTATCATCAATATTCTTACGTGGATTCTAGTTTTCATCAGGTTTAAGTTAAATGATTAAATTTCTTCTTTTTGCTTTATCTTTTTAGCTGAGTCGTCATTACTGACAAACCAGACTATGTCGTTTTCTCTGAACACTGTAGCGGCCGAAGGACTCATAATGAAGTCGTTCCCACGCTGAATGGCTATCACCATGGCATCATACTTGTCCTTGAACATTGAATTTAGGAGAGATACATAGCACAATGGGCTTTTGCCAGACAGCAACACCTTGTGCAAACTCATGGTATAATGCTGGCGCTCGTGTATGAGTTCAGTATCCTCAATTTCAATCAATGGCTTGACCATGCTCAGGTTGTCGTCGTTTCCGACCAATGTTACCACATCGTATGGATAAAACGTCATTTCCTTATCAGGGAGGTCGTAGATTTTATGACCTCTTTCTATGCACACCACGCTCACCTTGTATTTGCTACGGAACACAGTGTCTTTCAGCTGCTTGCCAACCACTTGGCTCATGGGGCTGACTGTCACTTTCTCCAAATGGAAGTTCTGCTGAAGCACTTCCGGAATGACAAATGACGCCTGACGCTGACGTTTGTTGAGGTTTTCCATGAAACGTTTCTCCAGGCTGTCATAGAATCTCATGGCTCCGTTCGAGAAGGCAAGAATGATGGAACCCACCACGGCGCATCCGAGGGCCAGGAAGAAGTTTATATTTATGAAATGCCTGATTATCATGATGATGATAACGGTGGCAACGAAGTATCTTAATATGAAAATAAAGGTAATCACATGACTTTCAAAGAGATTTTTCGAGATGAGTCTCTTGTTGGTCAGTGAGATGTTATATTTGAATGCCATAGCCCAGATGAAAGGCGATACAAGGGCAAGTGTAATCAAGGTAGCAGTGATGTCACCCCATATTCCGTTGATGTTTCTCACTACAAACGGACCTATAACAGAGAAATTCAAGAGGCTGAGTGCCATTATGATGCAGCCGTAAATCAACATGTCTTTAAACTGGTTGATTACAAAGGTCTTGAATGTCAACGTTCTGTTGTCACTTCCCTTAAAGCCTTCAGAATAGCTGCTCATGGCATCCTTCCATTTCTTAGGTATTCTCGGATTCAGCCAATTGTAGACCGGATTGGACAACCTCATTATATAAGGTGTGAAGAATGTTGTCACTATAGATACTGTGACTATGATAGGGTAGAGATAATCGTCAATTACTTTAAAGCTTAAGCCTAAAGAGGCTATGATAAATGAGAATTCACCTATCTGGCAGAAGCAGAAGCCCGAATTCAAGGCGGTTTTGATGTCACGGCCAGAGATGAGCATGCCGAAAGTGGCGCTCAAAGTCTTGATAATCATCACGGTGAGTGAAATGATCACCACAGGCCATGTGTATTGTACAAGGATTTGCGGGTTAACCAGCATTCCTACGGAGACAAAGAATATGGCTCCAAAAAGGTTCTGAATTGGTTTTACGAGTTTGTGAATGATGTCGGCCTCAAGAGTCTCGGCAAGAATGGAGCCCATCACAAAGGCGCCCAAAGCCGATGAGAAGCCAGCGTAGTTGGCCAGCATGACCATGGCGAAACAAAGTCCCACGGCTATGATAACCAGAGTCTCTTCCGTCATGAATCTTCTGATTAACTTCAGGAATGAAGGAATCAGATAAATTCCGAAAACAAACCAAATAATGAGGAAGAATACGAGTTTGACCATACTCAGGAGCATCTCACCTCCGTTGAAGGCGTTGCCCACCGAGATGGTGGACAGTATGACCATGAGTATGACGGCCACGAGGTCCTCCACCACCAACGCCCCAATGACGTCGGCGGTGAATTTCTCGCGTTTTAGTTTCAAATCGTCAAAAGCCTTGACGATGATACTTGTTGATGAAATGGAGAGCATACAGCCGAGGAAGATGCAGTTCATTTTCTGCCATCCGAAGAGTTTTCCGACCAGGAAACCCGACGTAAACATTATCACTAACTCGGTGAGCACCATGATGGCTCCCGGACCGCCAACCTTCTTGAGCTTCTTGAACGAAAACTCAAGACCTATGGCGAATAGCAGGAACACCATACCGATCTCACTCCATGTGTGAACGCTTGTCGGGTCGTTTATCACAGGGAAGTAGCTGAAATACGGCCCTATGAGGAACCCGGCTACGATGTAGCCGAGTACCAAGGGCTGTTTCAACCATTTGAAAATTACCGTTGTGATACCTGCCGTGATGAGTATCAGGGCAAGGTCGAAAAACAAAGCGGGTACGCCTTCCATTACCGGTTATTTTTTAATGACTTTCTTCATCCAGATGTTTTCATCGCTTCTGATCTGGAGGATGTATGAACCGCTACGCATGTCGCCAAGGTCGATGTTGGTGTTGAGACCGTTTTCGGCGTTCTCTTCCTTCTGGTACACTGCCTGTCCGACGCTGTTGTAAACAGTGATCTGGACGTTGGCGGTGAGGTTGGCGATAGTCACGTTGATGACATCGTTGGTCGGGTTAGGATGTACGTTGAGTGCAGCTGCGCTGACCTCGTCAATGCCTGTGCCGCGGAGTTCGATGATGAGTGGCTCTGAAGGCTCACTGTCGCCGCAACTTTCTGTGCGACCGATCACTGAGAGCAACACTGCCACGTTCGGATAACCTTCAGTCCAGTCGATTGTGACGCTGTTGCCATTAGGATTCAATGTACCTGCTTCGGCTGGTTCAAGAGTCCAGATGTATTCTGTGAACAACTCGTCGCCTTCCACTGTATAGGTTGTTGATGCGTCAACATTGTACACATCGGTTGGGCCTTCCGGCATCTCCAAGGTCGGGACACCTACGAAGTAGATGTTTACTTCGTGGTAATAAGGTGTGTCCTGGCAGTCGCGATATTCAGCTGTGACAACCACGTGGCCAAGCATGTAATCTTCCATCGTTGGGGTGTAGGTGATGATTTCAGACATGTGGTCGCTGACGAAACCTGAACCTGTTGTGTACCAATCGACCAGATAGCTCCATGCTGAGACAGCGCCACTGATTTCGATAAGTACAGGATCGGTTGAGCAAGTTGTGACCTCCTCTGTGCCAGTAACTGTAGGAACACCCTGATAACTAATTAGGAATGCTTGTGTGACTTCACCGCAACCTATGGCTGTGACATTGATGGTTATAGTTTCGTTTTGGATGTCTTCCTCACCGAATGTGTAAACACTACCTTCGAATGTACCGTCACCGTATGATTCATATTCAACACCGTCTGCGTCGTGCAAAATGAACAATTCCTCCATGTCAATAACACCCATGCAAGCCCATGCGTCGTTGCCGCTAATCAGTTCAATTGTCGGAGCTGTTATGAATGTCACAGTCATGTCGTCTGAAGCAGACTCTGTGCCTTGGTAAGCTGTAAGGGTGAGGGTTACGTTACCATTTTCAATATCCTGTGAACCTGGAGTGTAGATAGGATTTTCGATTGTGGCGTCGCTGAATGTGCCGTCGCCTGCTGTTGTCCATTCCAATGATGTCTGGTTGGCTGCATAACCTGCAAGCTGAACCTCGTCAGGGCATGTTTCAATGTCTATACCGGCGCTGACTGTGAGGCTCATGTCGCGAGGCAGGATGACAAAGTCAATCCATGCACAGTCTGAACCGCTGGCCATGCTGGTGTCTTTGGTGTATCTCCACTTGAAGGTGTGTGTACCTGCTGTGACAGCGTACTGAGCTCTTGTCCACGGCACAGTACCATGCCAAGTGCCCTTCTCCTGATTGTCGATTGCGAAGTGCAGTTTGTCGTAAGATGCTTCCGAAGACACTTTGTAGTAGAATGCGATAGAGTCGTTCTCGCTGACTGTATAAGTCAAGGTCAAGACAGTCTCCTGATTGTCCGGTATAGGACCTGACTTGAGGCAGTAGACACCTTCATATGGTTCATTGGTGTCGAATGTCCAAGGATTTGACAGGTCGTTACCCCACAACTGGGTGTCAAGTGAACCTGATTCAAAGTCTTCAACATTAAGACCTATCTTTGAAGAGAAGTCTCTGGTGTCAGTATAGGCGCCTGAGGCCACTGCAAGTGAGTATTCTGCTGCGAATCCAGAAGGAGCTCCGCCAACGTAGATTTCATACTCCACTCTTTCCTCGCCACTGGCTGCAATTGAGTTGACAGTGACTGTAGGATCGCTCAACAGGGTCATGAAGATGTTGTTGATGGAGAGTGTGGCTTCGGTAGCCCATGAGTCGGCATTACCCTTGTTTTCTACTGGGAAGCTGAGTTTTACGGTCTCACCTGGATCGAGGCGGCCGTTGCCGTTGCCCTGGATTTCTTCAATGGTCACATTGCCAATCTTAAACACAGGGGCGTTGGCCTTGATTGTGATATTGTTTTCGTAAACGTCGCTGCCGCTAGTGATAGTCACAACGAAGTCGATGCTGGTTCTGTTAGGCACCTCGTCAGAAACTGTGAAATCGAATGCATCGGTCAAGTTGACTGAAGTGTTGGCGCTAATTGTTGAGAACTCGGCTGTGCCGTTGGTGATGGTCACATATTCTGAATCTGATGTGAGGACGGCTGAACCTGCTGATGCTGTCTCGCTACCGACATTCTTGAACACGAGGTCCAAACCGGCGTTGTCACCGAAGTTGAGCTGTGTGGCACCGTTGGTGAGGGCGTATGATTCAATGATAACGTATGGACCGCTGGCCGGAATCACTTCGATGTCGGCTTCATAGCGGAGGTAGTTCTGACCTGTGATTGTAAGGTGGAGAACAGTAGGAGGGATCTGACCCGGGATTGTGATATTCTGCACTGAACCTGTACCGGTTGCCACTGCCACTATCTCGAGGTTTTCGCCTTCGCCTTTTGTCAAAGCGATAGCTGTACCTTCAGGAGCTGTGATTTGGAAGCTGTCAAGACCGGCGAGCTGCACGTTCTGGTGAGAAACAGTCATTGTTTCAGGCACCTGAGTGAAAACGCGCAAGAAAGCGTCGCAGTGGGCTGTGAACATCTGATAAGTGATGTCCTTGCTGTCTGTGTTATATGGCCATGAGCTCTGGGCGAGGAAGTATTTTCCTGCTGCGTTACCGAAGGCTGGCATCCAGTTGCCTGTCACCGCTCCGGCTGGCTGATACGGACCGTAATCCGGCATGAAGTCGCCATCGAAGAGGTCGTAAATACCCCAAACGAAAGCGTCGTTCACGAATGAGTAAGAAACTTCAGTTGGGCAAATCAAACCAACAGCACCGGCGTTCTCGCCATTGTAGGTGCGGCGCATCCAAGCCTCGCAGAAGCATTCCGAGTTGAGGTTGAACTTACCGGTGAGGCAGTTGATTGACATCACGAATGGCAGCTTGCCCACGTTGTTCATCTGATAGACGTGAGTGTTGCGGACAGCCGGTTCACCCCAACCTGTCTCCAGACCGTGGTCACGGTGCTGTACCCAGAATGTACCGTTGTTGACAGCCTGAACCACCTGCTCAGGTGTGCCACCGGTCCAGCCACCGAGATCAGCCGGTGAAGCCGGGATGTAATTTCTGCCGTTAGGGCCGAAGTAGTTGACAACCATTGAGGTGTTCTGGTTGGATGACCATGAAGAACCTGGTGTGCCCTGGTAGATGCAGTTGATACGGTTAGGATTGTATCCGTGTGCGCGCATGTAACCGCCGAACACTTCCGAGCAGAGCTGGAACCAACGTTCAGTCTGCCATCCCAAAGCTGTTACAGGAACCTCGTAGAAGCTGGCGTCCATGTTAGGTGTTGTCTCATAGTCGATTTGCTTGCTCACGAAAACAGGAAGCTGTTCTGGAGTCTCAGCAATCAGACGTGAGAATACCATGTCAGGGAGGAGGTCGTTACCCACTGCATCGGCGTACTGGTTGTCGGAGATGCAGCTGCCGTACGACGGGTGGCTGACGGTCTCAGCAGGAATGTACTGAGCCATGTTTGTACCGTGGTCGCCCATCAAGCAGACAGCCACAGGAGCGATTTGCCATGTGTTGTAGGCTTCGTGGAACCATGTCTTCATGGCACCGGTTGTAGTGGCCGGCATCTGGTCGAGACGGTAGACTTCGGTGATGATACCCTGTTTCATACGGAACTCCTTCAACTGCTCGGCGTATGGTGCCCAAGCGTCGTTGTTAGGAGTGATGATGAGATACTCAGCGCCATCAGCACCGTCGCGGAGCCACTGCTGCATACGTGCTTCGTAGTCGATGACAGGAAGCTGGTCGTAGTTGATGAGCTCTGCTGCAAGGATAGGATCCCAGTAAGGTGAACGGAGACGGTCCTCGCCGAAATGACCTGTGCCGCCTTCGTAATTCAGAGAGAGTTCAACATTGCTGTAAACTCTCAGTTCCTTTGTGACAGGGTTGTACTGGAAAGGAGTGATGGAAACTGTGACAGCGTCAACACCGCGGATGTATGAAGTTCCAACCTCGAAAGGATTCTCAGGATAGAAAGCGTTCTTGGCGTAAACATTCATGTCTTTGGTGTAATTCATGTCAGGCTCCTCGTTCTCCGACTGAATGCGGAGCGCAGGAGCTATGTTGACATTCGACAAAGTCTCCATTTCATAACTGACAACGTTCAATGTGGCTGTTGAGCCTTGTGGAATAGCCATCATGCGGCTTTCTGTAGGAAGGTTAGGACTTCCGGCTGTGTTTGGAAGTACTATGCCTGAGATGGCGATTTCCGACATCTCTTCACCGCGATAGCTGAGCTGATTCAGCGTAAACTGTCCCAGTTCGTAGCTGATACGCATCCCGTCACGAGTCTTCTGACTCACTGAGAAACCTTGCTTCTCCTGCACGGGATAGGTGTAGGTCTGTGCTATCGTCACATTGGCAAACATAGCCAATACACCGACGATGAGCATTCTGCGTAAGTTAAGTTTTTTCATTGGTTTTTAAATAATTGATTTATAATTGATTTAAACTATGTGCTAAACGAGTCCGCCAAATCCCATGAATGCCATGGCTAAGATGCCTGCGGTAATCAATGCGATAGGGGTGCCTTTGGTGCCTTCCGGGGCTTCCATCAGGTCGATATGCTCGCGTATGCCTGAGAAAATGATCAGAGCCAAGGCGAAACCGATGGCTATGCCGGCTGCGTAGATGACTGCTTCGCCTACGTTGTTGCCGTAGATGAAACCTTCGCCCACGACTTTCAAAGAGACGCCGAGCACGCAGCAGTTGGTGGTGATAAGCGGCAGGAACACGCCCAGAGCTGTGTAGAGCGAAGGGCTGATCTTTTTCAAGATGATCTCAACCATCTGCACCAGGGCTGCGATAACCAGAATGAAGGCTATGGTTTGCAGGAACTCGAGGCCGTGAGCCACAAGTACGTATTTGTTCAAAAGATAAGTAACCAGAGTGGCCAGCACCAGCACGAAGATAACGGCTGCGCCCATGCCAAC
This sequence comes from Bacteroidales bacterium, assembly GCA_016282015.1. Classification (GTDB taxonomy): domain Bacteria; phylum Bacteroidota; class Bacteroidia; order Bacteroidales; family F082; genus Limimorpha. Next base: position 52,974 of record JAEEJS010000053.1, on the reverse strand, counting down.
GGCTGTGGATGTTTTCTTGGAAGTGCCTAAGAACGGGCAGATTCCGAGGAACTGCGCCAGAATGACGTTGTTGACAAATATTGTCGAAATAAGGATGATTATGATTTTCATGGCACTTTATTATTTAGTTTTCTTTAATCTGTTGACTACTGCGATGAGGTAACCCAAGGCGATGAATGCTCCAGGAGCGAGAACGAAGATGAGTATGGTGTTGGCGTCTTCGGGGAGGAATCTCCAGTTGAAGATGCTGCCGCTACCCAAGATCTCACGGATAGAGCCGAGCATTGTCAGAGCGAAGGTGAAGCCCAAACCCATGCCTGCGCCGTCGAGTATTGAAGGCCATACAGGGTTCTTGGATGCGAAGGCTTCGGCACGTCCCAACACTATGCAGTTCACAACGATGAGCGGGATGAACAAGCCCAAAGTGGCGTAGATGTCCGGCACGTAGGCCTGCATGACAAGCTGAACCACAGTCACGAACGAGGCTATAACCACTATGAAGCAGGGGATACGAACCTTGTCAGGAATGAAGTTCTTCAATAATGAGATTACCAAGTTGGACATTATTAAAACGAAGGTTGTCGCCAAACCCATCGACATGCCGTTGATGGCACTGGTTGTTGTGGCCAGTGTAGGGCAGCATCCTAACAATAGGACAAGTATAGGGTTCTCCTTGATAAGTCCTTTGGTGAAAGTTTTCCAGTTACTCATTGTTTCCTCCTTTCATGAATTGGTCTTTGTTAGCTGTGAAGCCGTCTACAGCCTTTTGAATGGCTTCTGAAACAGCTCTCGAGCTTATGGTTGCAGCTGTGATGGCGTCAACATCGCCACCGTCTTTTTTCACCTTGAGGGTGAAAGTCTGCGGGTCTTTGCCCTCAAATTGGCCTTTGAACTTGTCGTTCACCATGTTAGCTCCAAGACCTGGGGTTTCAGCCTGTGACAAAACCGACACCTTATTAATAATGCCGTTTTGCAGTATTCCGACCATGAGTTCGATCTTGCCGCCGAATCCGTTGACTGAATAAGTCTTGATGGCAGCGCCTATGAAATTGTCATTGGCGTCGAAGGCCAGATTGTAAGTCAAATCCTCAATGACCAAGGTTTCTGTTCTGACAATATCGGTATCTGTTTTCAAAACCTCGTTGATAGCTGCCAGATTCTTGTTGGCTTCCACCTGGTCGATGGCCGGTTTTGTCAGATTGTATATAAATCCAAGCACTCCGCCCGATACTATGGCTATAACCATCAGGGCGATGAGCATATTCTTTAATGTTGATTCTTTCTTTGCCATAACTTCAAAATTTTAAGATTCAACAATTATTTCACAACGCCGAAGCGTTTCGGTTTGAATCCCTTGTTGATGAGCGGCACAACTGCGTTCATGATAAGGATTGCGAATGATACACCTTCAGGATACTGGCCCCACAGACGTATGATGACTGTGATGGCGCCTATACCGATACCGAACACTATTCTGCCGGCTGTTGTCATAGGTGATGTCACCATATCGGTCGCCATGAAGAAGGCGCCGAGTATGAGACCGCCGTATACGATATGATACCAAGGGGCGATGTACTGTGTAGGGTCGATGAGGTAGCAGATGCCTGTCATGATGAACACCGTAAGCAATATGCTCAATGGGGTCCAGATGTCGATGACCTTCTTTATGATGAGGTAGATGGCACCGATCAAAAGGGCTATGGCGCAGACTTCACCGAAAGCACCTCCACGGTTGCCGAGCACCATATCGAGGAACTGCATGTCGCCTGACTTTGCGAGAGTCCCAACTCCTGATTCTTTCAAGAGGCTGAGTGGGGTAGGACCTGTCACTGCATCGGCGAAGAATCCTGCTTCAAATATCGGCTGTGCCTTTGGCCAGGTAGTCATGGCTGTAGGGAAGGATACGAGCATGAACACACGGCCTACCAATGCCGGGTTGAACGGGTTTTTACCAAGACCGCCGAACGACATCTTGGCGATGCCGATGGCAACTACACTGCCGACTATGACCATCCAAATCGGAAGGTTAGCCGGTACGTTGAAGGCCAGAAGCAGACCTGTCAGAGCGGCCGAGCCGTCGTTGATGGTCAGAGGGCCTTTGAACAAATACTTCTGAATAAGCCATTCGGTAATTACGCAAGACGCCACCGAGACGATGGTCAGACGCAGAGCATACCAGCCGAAATAATAAACGGCTACAAGCAGAGCAGGTAACAGGGCGATAATCACCGAGTACATTATTTTCTTTACGCTTAAGTCTCCGTGAACGTGCGGAGAACCTGATATTGTCAACTGATTCATAGCTATTTCTGATTACGTGAACGTATTAATTGTCCTGTCTTGGTCTTGCCGTAGCGGATGTAGTCGGCCAGCGGTATGTTGGCAGGGCAGGTGAACTCGCATGAGCCGCATTCTATGCAGTCCATGATGTTGTGTTTCTCTGTCTCCTCGAAGTTGTTCTGGCGTGCCAGACGGTTCAGGAGGTAAGGTTCCAGACCCATAGGGCAGGCTTGCATGCACTTGCCGCAGCGTATGCAGTTGCTGACCTTACGCGGCTGGGCGTCTTTCTCGTTGAGCATCAAGATGCCTGAAGTTCCCTTGATGGTAGGGAAGGTGGTGACGCTAACCGACTTACCCATCATAGGACCGCCGTTGATGAGGTTGGCAGTGTCTTCCGGCAGTCCGCCAGCGGCTTCGATGAGCAAGTTGGCAGGTGTGCCTATTCTTGTGAGGAAGTTAGACGGTTTCTTTACCGATTTGCCAGTCACTGTAACCACGCGGTAAACCAAAGGTTTGTTTTTCTGAACTGCCTCGTAGATGGCGAAGGTCGAAGCCACGTTGACCACGACACAGCCTGTCTCGATTGGCAGCTTGCCCGAAGGCACCTCGCGTCCAGTTACCGATTTGATGAGCTGTTTCTCGCCGCCTTGAGGGTATTTGGTCTTCAGAGGCTGTACTTCTATGCCGTTGAAGTAGCTGTCGCTCTTGATGATTTCGTCCAGCTTTTTGGCCACTTCAATTTTGTTTACTTCTATACCTATGACACCTTTAGGTGCGTTGACTGCTTTCATTATGACTTTCACGCCTACGAGGAACTCGTGTGGTTTCTCGATAAGCAGGCGGTTGTCGCAGGTGAGGTAAGGTTCGCATTCCGCTGCGTTGATGATGACGTACTCGGCTTTTTTGTCCTTTGGTATCATCAGCTTAACAAAGGTTGGGAATGTGGCGCCGCCCAAGCCCACTATGCCGTGCTGCTTGATGCGTTCAATAATCTCTTCGCTTGAGAGGGTGATATCTTTCACCAAAGTATCGCTGGTGTCAATGCCTTCTAACCATTCGTCGCCTTCTACGTCTATGAAGATGGCAGGCTTACGGTAGCCGGTGTGGTCCATCACTTCGTCAATCTTGTTGACGGTGCCGCTCACTGAAGAGTGGACGTTGGCGCTGATGAAGCCCTTGGCTGTGGCTATGAGCTGTCCCACTTTCACCTTGTCACCTTTAGCGACAATAGGCTCGGCCGGTGCGCCAAGGCACTGTCCGAGCGGAATAATCACTTGTTTGGGTATTTCAAATGTGATGATAGGCTGGTCCGACGAAAGTTTGTTTTCTTCCGGATGAACGCCGCCTTTCGGAAATGTCTTGATTGGATTCATACGTTATTCTTTACTTTCGCTTGGTTTCTCAATGATTTTCTCTGCCGGTTTCTCTTCGGCCGGTGCTTCGACTTTCGGCTTCCTTGGCGGGAAGTTGACCTCGTGTATGCTGCCGCGCGGGCAAACCTCCACGCACTTGCGGCACTGTTTGCACTTGGTGAAGTCGATGTAGGCAAGGTTACCTCGCATCTCGATGGCTTCGAACGGGCAGGTCTTGAAGCACTTCTGGCAGGCTATGCAGCTTACCTTGCAGTTCTTCATGGCTATTGCGCCTTTCTCGACGTTGTTGCAAGCCACATAGACACGACGGTTGTTCTTGCCTTTGGCGCGGATCTCGATGACACCGCGAGGGCAGGCTTTGGCGCAGGCGCCGCAACCGACACATTTGTTCTCGTCTACCTCAGGCAGACCCGTCTTTTTGTTGATGTGGATGGCGTTGAACTGGCACTTCTTCACGCAGTCGCCCAGGCCGAGACAGCCGTTGGGGCAGCCGTTCTCGCCGGCATACAGAGTGTTGGCGAAGCCGCAAATGTCGGCTCCTTCATAATGCACCTTCGACGGAGCGTTCTCACAAGTACCGTTGCAGCGTACCACCGCGATCATCGGTTCGGCAACGGTAGCGGTGAGGCCAAGCAATCCGGCAACTTTAGTCATGTCGGAGCTGGGGCAGTTCAATCCCGAGAGGCTCTTCTTTTCGGCGGCTGCTTTGACACAAGCTTCTGCAAAGTTGCGGCAACCGGCAAAACCGCAGCCGCCGCAGTTGGCGCCTGCCAGTACCGATTCCACCTCATCGATCAGAGGGTTTTCCTCAACCTTGAACTTCTTCGCGACGAAGAAGAGAATCAATGCCGCGACCCCACCTAAAATTCCCAAAATGATAAGGGACCATAGTAAAATGTCATTCATAATAACAAAACATATTTTTAGCGGCGCAAAATTACTAAATTTATATAAAATAAACAAGTAAAAAATGCACTTTTTTGATGGTTATCTGATCTCGTAAACGAACTTGTTTTTCAATCTGTCTCTAACAGAATACAATACGGCGTAGTAAATCGCCAGAGAACCTATGCCGATCAGACCGGCCACCCAGTCTTTCACCATGCTGCCGAGAACGCCCGTCAGTGTGAGTATGATGAAAGTAGGGACGAAATATGCTATGAAAGCCGCCATGTTGCCCATGCGGACGCTCATGACTATGCTTACAGGCTGGCCTACAGAAAACTCTCTGCCAACAGGTTTGGGCACTGTTACAAGTTTCTCCTGCATATCTGACATTCCACAGGCTGACTTGATTCCGCAAGATCCGCATGAACTGGAGCTAAGTATTTCTATTTCAAGTGTTTCGTTGGTGATGTTTTTTATAACACCGGGATGTGATACGTGTTCTTCCATATTTCAAAATTTTTACAAAGATACGCAAAATTTTTCATATTTTTGTGGCAAAATTCCAATAAAAATGGGAATGGATTTTGAAAAATATAAAAGAAAGGCCAAGTATCTGAAAATAAGGACTGTACGCTGGCTGAAAAACGTAACCTTACCGGGATTTCACGGTATGCCCATCTATGATGTGCTGAAATATTTCATAGCCGGTTTCTCGAAGGGATATCTCACCGACAGGGCTGCAGCCGTGGCTTTCAATGTGTTTTTGGCAATATTTCCTGCTATCATGGTGCTGTTTACGTTTATTCCCTATATGCCGCTGGAAGGAGTGCAGACCATGATAGAAGACACCATTCGCCAATTCCTTCCAAGCAATATTTCAGGCAAGGTGGTGGACACAATAAACGAAATAATGTCCCATCAGCATAACACCTTGATGTCGGTAGGTATCATCATGGCCTTTTATTTCAGTTCGGGAGCAGTCAGGGCCTTCTTCCGAGGCTTTGACATGGGAGTGAACCATATAGGGAAGATGTCGTTTGTGAGAATGCATGGCGGCAGTTTGTTTACCACTTTGATTCTGGGATCTCTGCTGATTCTTTCGGTAGCTTTGATTATAGTCGGAAATGACGTGTTGCCGTGGTTTTTCAATGAGATCAATTTCTATAACAAATTCGTTATAACTCTGATAGAAATAGGCCGATGGCTTCTGACCGTGTTTGTGCTGCTGGTGGCTATAGCGGTGCTTTACTATTTCGGAAACCCGAACAAAAACAGGAAATTCAGGCTTTTTACACCTGGTACCATAATGTTCACCCTGCTCTTTATCTTCGGAACAGTAGGTTTCAATTACTACATGGTCAATTTCTCGAAATACAATGCCCTCTATGGTTCGATAGGAGGTCTTATCATTTTCATGTTGTGGATATATGTCAACTGCATCATAGTGCTGGTCGGTTATGAACTGGATGCGAGCATTTTCCTTGCTGAAAAACAGCTTCCTATGATTGTCGATAAAAAAACTAAGGACTAAAGGCTGAATCCTAACGACTTTTTTCGTATTTTTGCAAAAATTTTTGTTAAAATGCGGAAGATTGTATTTATTGGAAGTGGGGCGATCGCAACAGCTATAGGTAATGTCCTCGCGGAGAAGAACCAGGACGAAGTGTATCTGCTTTCCATTGAGAATGAGGTGATTGAGATGATTAACGAAACTCATGTCAACTCTATATATTTCCCTAAAGTCAGACTTAAAGACACCTTGCGTGCCACTGCCGACAAACAGATACTCAGTCAGGCGGATATAGTATTCCTTGCCATACCTTCGACGGCTGTAGTCGATTATGTAAAGGAAAACAAGGCTTATATCAACCCCAAGGCTATAGTGGTCAATTTGGCAAAAGGTTTCGGTAATGATGGAAATATTATTCCTGATAGTATTAAGCCACTGATACCCAATAAGATAATGACTCTAAAGGGCCCTTCGTTCGCGCGCGAGATAATCAGCCGTATGGACACGGGTCTCACTGCAGCGGCTGACGATACAGCTCTGTTTGATGTAATTGCCGATGTGGTGGAAGGTACCAAAATCCGCACGGATTACTCCACTGACGTTACCGGTGTGGAGTATGCCTCCATATTGAAGAACATCTATGCCATCGTGATTGGCATAGTGGACGCTCACTTTGATTCGGCCAACCTGCGTTCTATCTTTATCACCATGGCACTCAATGAGATGCGCAGTCTGATCACAACCTTTGGAGGAGAGGAGAAGACCATGTACAATTATTGTGGATTTGGCGATTTCTCGCTTACGGCACTCAACGATATGAGCCGTAACCGCACCCTCGGACTTCTCATAGGAAAAGGCTTCTACAATCGCAATATGGGTGACGATGTGGTGCTCGAAGGCCGTATAGCTGTGGATATATTCTACAAGAAATTGGTTGACAACGGTATGAATGTCAATGAGTTCCCCCTGATGAATGAACTTTATCATGTGTTTAACGACAAGCGCTATCCTACACGTAACTTCATCAAAAACATACTGAAAAGCTGATGGGAATAGTAGTCAGACAGAGCATTAAAGGCACGATAATGAACTACATAGGCGTTGCCATTGGGTTCATTACCACTTTCTTTGTGATGACCAAATATCTCACTCAGGAGGAGGTGGGCTTGACTCGTGTCATGGCGGATGCCGCCATTCTGCTCTCGGGGCTGGGTGCTTTGGGTACCAATACTTCGGCTCTGCGCTATTATCCGTATTTTCGTGATCCTAAGAGCCGCGACCACGGCTTTTTCGGCTGGACCATCATAGTGCCGGCCATAGGATTCACCATATTCACCATACTGTTTTTCGTTTTCAAGGACTTCATAATCGAAAAGTTTTCCAAGGAGTCGTCATTGTTCGTCAACTACATCTATCTGGTCATTCCGATGGCATTCTTTATGATGTACATGACGGTTTTCGAGACCAATGCCAACATCCTGATGCGAATAGTGGTGCCCAAAATGGTGCGAGAGGTGGGAGTGAGGCTGTTCACCCTTTGCGACTACATTCTCTACATCACCGGGGTTATCAGCCTGGATTGGATGGTGATAGGTCTGTGTCTGACTTATGTGGCAGCCATGTTGTTGAATATCATTTACTTATTGGCTATGTCAAAGATTTCGTTCAAGATAGAGCCGGGGCATATAAGCAAATGGTTGCGTAGGGATTTTCTGTTCTACACCCTCTTTTTGACGGTGGCTGCAGTGGTCGGAAACATTATCCCCAGCCTCAACACCTTCTTCATCACGGCTCAGATGGGCCTTGTGTTTACGGGTATTTACAGCATAGCCTCCTATATGGCAAATCTGGTTGAGATGCCTTACCGTTCGGTTTCGGCCATTTCGCGTCCTATTATCTCTCAAGCCATGAAAGATAATGACACTCAACGCGCATCCTCTCTATGTAAGAGTGTTTCCTTGCATCAGCTGATAGCTGGCGCCATGGTGTTTTTCATAATTTGGGTGAATATAGACCTGTTTTTCGAGCTGCTGCCAAATGGTGAGAAATACGCGGCAGGCAAATGGGTTTTCTTCCTTTTGGGCCTTGCAAAACTGGTCAATTCGTCACTGAACATAGGAGTGTCGGTGCTCAGTTACTCGCGATGGTATTACTATCAGTTGATCTACACCGCCATACTGACTGTCAGTGCTATCATATTGAATAACAAGCTGATACCTCTGCTCGGAATGACTGGAGCGGCTTGGTCGTCCATTATATCGTATGCCATTTATTACCTGCTTCTGCTTTCAATGATAATTTGGAAAACCAAGATTTCTCCATTTTCATGGCAAGAACTGGTGGTGGTTGTTATAATGGTGGCTATTTTTGTATTGAATTGGTTGTCAATGACTTATATTTCCGGTGACTTCATCGAAATGTTGGGCGGAGGTGTGATTGCCAAGTCGGTGGAAGCTGTGCTGAGAACCGGAATCTTGGTGGGCGTGGGTATGACAGGAATATATTTCGCGAAGATATCAAAGGAAATTAACGAAATAATCGATAAAATCGTAAAACGGTGAAAAAAGTTTTTACATCGGTGCTTCTCCTGTTGCTTGCGATGACGTCGTTTTCGCAGGTGAGGGGAGTTGTGAAGGATGAGAGTGGAAGTCCTTTGGTCGGAGCCAATGTGATTTGGCTGGGGACTACATATGGAGTGTCGACAGACGAGACCGGAAGTTTTACTTTAAATAAAGAGGATGATATAATTGATAATATTATAGTTACATCTTTTGTCGGCTATATCAATGATACCACAAATTGCGCCGGAAAGCAGTACCTTGAGATAGTGCTGAAAGACGGAGTTAATTTGAACGATGTGGTGGTCAAAGCCACGCGTCCTGGAGTGCTGAAGGACCGCGGCGCGGCCAACATCGACGTTATCACCAGTGTGGACCTGTGCCGCGCCGCGTGCTGTAACCTCGGTGAGAGTTTTGTTGCCAATCCTTCAGTCGACGTCAACTATACCGATGCCGCTACTGGAGCTGAGCAAATCAAACTTCTCGGATTATCAGGTAGTTACGTTCAGATGCTGACCGAAAATGTGCCGGCTTTCCGTGGGGCTGCAGCGCCATTTTCGCTCGGTTATATTCCCGGGCCATGGATGCAGTCGATTCAGGTGTCAAAAGGTGCAGCTACAGTGAAAAACGGTTATGAGTCAATGACCGGACAAATCAATGTGGAATATCTCAAACCGCAGGAGGAAGAAGCCCTGGACGTCAATCTGTACTTGGACAGTGATCTGAAAATAGAAGCCAATGTCGAAGGTAATTATCATTTTAACGATGCGCTAAGTAGCGGATTATTACTGCATTATGAGAATATGTGGATGGAACACGACGGCAATGGTGACGGTTTTTTGGATATGCCCAAGGTACAACAGTTTGATGTGATGAACCGTTGGATGTATAAGAAAGACCGTTACATTATGCAAGCCATCGTTAAAGCTCTGAAGGAGGATAGAAACGGCGGACAAGTTGAGAATGCACACGAACATTCCAAGGCTTTATTTGATGTTAATCAACGATATAAGATAAATATTGGCTCGGAACGCTATGAGGGTGTGCTGAAAAATGCCTATATTTTCGATGTAGTTCACAATACCAACGTCGCCTTGATCTTGGCTGGCTCTATCCATAAAATGAATTCGTTATATGGATTTAAGAAGTATGATGTTGACAACAATAATGCGTACGCACAGTTGATGTTTGAGACTGAGTTTACGCCAATTCACAGTATATCAACGGGTTTGTCATTCAATCACGACTGTGTTGATGAACGTTGGCTTTCCCTTCCAAACCTTTTAAAATCTCCGGATGAGAATGTTGCCGGTGCCTACGCACAGTATACCTTCAATTATGGTGAGAAATTTGTAGTAATGGCTGGAATTAGAGGTGATTACAGCGATTTATACGGTGCCTTTTTCACTCCTCGCGCCCATGTAAAATGGGTAGTCAGTGACTTTTTGAAATTGCGGTTCTCGGCGGGAAAAGGCTATCGTACTCCGCGCCCAATGCTTGATAATCATACGCTTATGGCGAGTAGCCGCGACATTATTGTCGACAATGACCTGAAACAGGAGGAGGCGTGGAACTACGGAACTACGGCCTCGTTTGACGTTGATATTTTGGGTAAGTGCATGATTGTCAATTTGGAATATTATTATACAAACTTTACAAATCAATTGGTTACAGACCTGGATAGCGATAAACATCAGGTGCATTTCTATAACCTTGACGGAATATCCTATTCGCACACCTTCCAAATTGATGCCACTTACCCGTTTTTCGATGGGTTCTCACTGCTTGGTGCATTTAGGTATAATGACGTAAAAGCCACGATAAACGGTGCACTTCGCGATAAACCATTGACAAGCCGTTACAAAGGCTTGGTGACGGCTACATACAAGACACCGCTTGAGATATGGCAGTTTGACGTTACTTTGCAAATCAACGGAGACGGCCGTCTGCCGGACGGATTTGGGACTTTTGACGCTTATCCGATACTTAATGCTCAGATACTCAAATGGTTCCGATGGGGAAATGTTTACATCGGAGGGGAGAATCTGACGGATTTTGCCCAAAAGAATCCAATAGTTGGCTGTCACGATCCTTGGGGTCCTGATTTTGACGCCACCATGGTTTGGGGACCTATAGACGGAATAATGCTTTATGCCGGAATAAAATGGAAATTAACAAAATAACAATATTATGAAAAAGCTTATTATACTGACATTCGCTGTGTTTATGACACTGATGGTGCAGGCACAGACAAAGACAGAGGTTGTTTTCACAACTGAACCTGAGATGGAGTGTCAGAACTGCGTTAAACGCATAAAGGATAACCTTCGTTTTGAAAAAGGTGTGAAAGCCATCAATCCTGATTTGGAGACTCAACGCGTTACCATTCAATATGATAGCGAGAAGACCAATCCCGAAAATCTCATCAAGGCATTTGCCAAAATCGGTTACAAAGTAACTGTCGTAGAGCCTGAGAATAAGCAAGAGGGCAAACCGGAGGAGAAATCAACCCCAAAATCCAACTAAAATGAAGGTGGTAATCGTCGGCCCGGCTTATCCTTATCGCGGTGGCATAGCTGCGTTCACTGACAGGCTAGCAAAGGAGTTTGTCGATGAAGGTGCTGATATTGAAGTCTTTACATTTGAGCTTCAATATCCATCGCTGCTTTTTCCCGGTAAGACTCAATATTCCGAGTCGGATGCTCCTGATGCCTTTAAGATAGCACGTAAAGTCAACTCTATCAATCCGTTGAACTGGCGTAAAGTGGGTAGGGAGTTGATGGAAAAAGCCCCCGATCTGGTGATTTTTGCCTATTGGATGTCGTTTTTTGCACCAGGTTACAGTAAAATAGCCCGTATTGTGAAAAGAAACGGTCATACTAAGTGTATTGGCTTGATTCACAATATGATACCTCATGAGAAGTCTGCGCTTGACAAGCTGTTTACACCCGGTTTTGTGGAGGCAATGGATGGTTTCGTGACGCTGTCGCAGTCGGTACTGGCTGATGTGGCTTCTCTTGATAAGGCCGGAAAACCGAAATGTTGCGTACCGCATCCTCTATACGACCATTACGGTGAGATTCAGGATAGACAAAAGTCTATCAATGAATTGGGCCTTGATGGAGATTTTCGCTATTTGCTTTTCTTCGGACTGGTGAGGGCATACAAAGGACTGGATCTTTTGATAGATGCTTTTGCGGATCAAAGGCTCAGAAAATATCCCTTGAAGCTGGTGATTGCCGGTGAGTTTTATGATGATCCGAAGCCATATCTTGAACAGATAGAAAATAGGGGCTTAAAAGATTTTGTTGTAGTTAATAATCAGTTTATTAAAGATAATGAAGTAAAGTATTACTTTAATGCTGCTGATATGGTGGTTCAGCCCTATAAATCGGCCACTCAGAGCGGTGTTACGCAGATAGCTTATCATTTTGAGAAGCCTGTTCTGGTGACGGGTGTTGGTGGTCTGAAGGAGATAATTCCTGACGGAAAAGTGGGCTATGTGGTGGAGCCTGACCCTAAGGCCATAGCAGACGCCCTAGTGGATTTTTATGATAATGACCGTTACGAATTTTTTGTTGAAGGCGTCAGGGAAGAGAAACAAAAATACAGATGGTCTAAGCTTACCGATGCCGTAAAGAATTTGTTATGAAAAAGTTAATAGCTTTATTTACAAGGATTTTCCCACGTCAGATGCTGATTCGCTTCAGTTATCTGTTCAGCGCTTTGATACGTCCGTTTTATATTGGCGACAAGGTTGAATGTCCTGTTTGCGGTAAGCATTTCCGCAAATTTTTGCCATATGGATATGGTGAGGCCATGGACAACCGCATGTGTCCGAAGTGCCTGTCACTTGAGCGCCATCGTCTGATATGGCTGTATTTAAAAAAGAAAACGGGATTTTTCACTGACAATCTGAAAGTGTTGCATTTCGCTCCCGAACAGCCATTTCTGAAACGTTTCCGTGCCTTGAAAAACCTCGATTACACCACAGCCGATTTGGATTCTCCAATTGCAGACCTTCATCTTGATGTTACAAAAATAGAACTTCCTGATAATCAATATGATGTGGTGATATGCAATCATGTTTTGGAACATGTTGATGATGTAAACAAAGCTTTTTCAGAGATAAAACGAATCTTGAAACCCGGAGGTTGGGCGATTTTGATGGTGCCTATAAATCCTAATGTAGACACTTGGGAGGATCCTACTATTACTGATCCTGAGGAGAGAAAGCGTTGCTTCGGTCAGTACGACCATGTGCGCCAATTCGGTCGCGACTATGCGCAAGTGCTCGAAAAAGCCGGCTTTACGGTTGATGCAGACCGTCTCTACTATGAATTCACCGAGGAAGAACGCGCTCGCCTGCGGCTCGCGCGACCGGGGGAGGAGTTGATTTACCGCGTCATAAAAAGTCTTTAGTCGCTAGTCTTTAGTCTTTAGAAATCTAAAAACTAACAACTAACGACTAAAGTCTAAGGTCTAAAGTCTAACGACTAATAGCTAATGGCTATTATTTCGCGAGGAAAGGATATCCGTATTCCGTTGCCGGTACGAATGTTTCCTTGATAGCGCGTGGGTTGGTCCAGCGGATGAGGTTCCACAAACCGCCAGCCTTGTCGTTGGTGCCCGATGCGCGTGAGCCGCCGAATGGCTGGCATCCCACGACGGCGCCCGTTGGCTTGTCGTTGATGTAGAAGTTACCTGCTGAATATTTGAGTTTCTGGTCGGCGAGCTGACGTGCCTTGAGGTCGTTGACGAAGATAGCTCCTGTCAATGCGTAAGGTGATGTTGTGTCGCAGAGTTCCAGTGTTTCCTCATATTTCTTGTCGTCGTAGACGTAGATGGTGATGATAGGTCCGAAGATCTCCTGAGCCATTGACTCGTAGTTCGGAACCTTGGCGAGTATGACTGTAGGCTCGACGAAGTAACCGACGCTCTTGTCGCACTTGCCGCCGAATACGATTTCAGCGTCCTTGCTGGCTTTGGCTCTGTCGATGTAGCCCTTGCAGTTATCGAATGAAGCCTCATCGATGACGGCGTTGACGTAGTTGGTGAAGTCTGTGACGTCACCCATCTTGATGGTGCTGAGCATGTCGCCGACGATCTGTTTCACCTCGTTCCACATCGATGCCGGGATGTATGCGCGTGATGCTGCTGAGCACTTCTGGCCTTGATATTCGAAAGCGCCGCGGACGATGGCGCATGCCACCTCGCGTGGATTTGCTGAGCTGTGAGCGAAGATAAAGTCTTTACCGCCCGTCTCACCGACCAAACGTGGATATGACTTGTAATTGGCTATATTCATGCCTACGCCCTTCCAGAGGCCCTGGAATGTGGCTGTTGAACCTGTGAAGTGGATGCCGGCGAGGTTAGGATCGTTCAAAGCGACACCGCCAATCAAAGAACCCTTGCCTGGCAGGAAGTTCACTACGCCAGCCGGAAGACCTGCTTCCATTGCGATCTGCATGATGTGATAGTTTGAAAGCAATGCTGTTGTTGATGGTTTCCAGATTGTGGTGTTACCCATCAAAGCAGGTGTCATGTTCAAGTTCGAAGCGATAGAGGTGAAGTTGAACGGAGTCACAGCCATGATGAAGCCCTCGAGTGGACGATATTCCACGCGGTTGAGCTGGTCTGGTGTTGATGAAGGCTGCTCTGAATAGAGGTTGCCTGCATAATAGTTGTTGAAACGATAGAAGTCGATGGTTTCGCAAGCTGAGTCGATTTCAGCCTGGAAGCAGTTCTTTGATTGGCCAAGCATACATGCTGCGTTGATGCGTGCACGATATTTGGTTGCCAGCATCTGACCGATTCTGGCCATGATAGAGGCTCTCTCAATCCATGGGGTGTTCTCCCAGTCTTTCTTGGCCTTCAAAGCGGCGTCGATAGCCATTTTGACCTCTTTTTCGCCAACTTTATGGTATTTTGCAATCACATGCTTGTGGTTGTGTGGCATAACCACTTCGCCCATATCGCCGGTACGTACTTCTTTGCCGCCGATAATGATCGGAATTTCGACCACTTCGTTCGACTGTTTCTGAAGTTCTTTTTCCAAAGCTACGCGCTCGGGGCTGCCCGGACGGTATTCCTTTACAGGCTCATTGGCAGGATGTGCAAATTGAAATAATGCGTTGTTCATGTCTTAGTATTTTTTACGGTTAGAATTTTTTCAAAAATGACTTGCAAAGTTATGAATTAAATCGGAACATTCAAAAGAATTTTTAAAAACTTTTACTATTTTTGCAAAAATTATGGCACACAGCGAAATACAATATCCTATCATCTCCGACGCCACCAGGAACAACTGGCGGCGGCTGCACACAGCCGCCGCCGGCAAGTTGACCTCCCGTGCCAACAAGCTGCTTTCAACCAAGGTTATTTTGCCGGTGGAGTATTTTTCAAACAAAGATAATATACTTGTAATTCAACAATTTATATCATTTTGTTTAGAAAATACTTTAAGTGTAGAAAATGTGCTTTTTTCGATCGGAATCTCGCTTTTGAAGAGAGTCGGTCTGATAAAAAAGCCACATGTACAGAAGCTGGTTAAGGAGTTGTTGGCCTCCAATATTTCGCCTATTCCTGAAGTTGAGAACTATCCGCTGCCCGAAGACGAATTCGACCTTCTCGGTCTTATCTACCAGTGTTTCATGCTCGAGGGTGAAAAAAACCGAAAAGGTTCGTATTACACTCCCCGGGAGGTGGCTGCCAACATGACTGCGAATATTGATTTCTCTGAAGGTCAGAAGTTTTTCGACCCCTGCTGTGGAAGCGGGGCCTTCATGTTGTCGCTTGAAGGTGCCTCTGCAGAACAGGTGTTCGCATGCGACAACGATCCCATGGCCGTGATGATGGCAAAGATCAATCTGTTGCTGAAGTTTCCGGACGAAGTCTTTGAACCTCAAGTGGTTTGCTGCGATTTCCTGAATGGTCAGCTTAGTGGCGACTGGCCTCAAACCTTCGATTATATTGTGAGCAATCCGCCTTGGGGCGCTGTTATATTTGATAAATCGGGTAACCCCATAACAACCAGGGAAAGTTTTTCATATTTCTTCGAAAGGGCCTTTGGCCGGCTTGAAGCAGGGGGAACTATCCGTTTTTTGTTGCCGGAGTCGGTATTAAACGTAAAAAATCATAGAAATTTCCGAAAGTTTCTACTTGAAAATACTGATATTCAGTCGATTACCAAATATCCAGGAAGCTTTTCAGGAGTGCAGACCAAATACATTGACATTCAGTGTGGCAGAGTGGAAAAATCCTCGTCTGACGGTAATATTCAACTTTTTACATTTGATCAGGATTGTCCGACTACAGCCCTTTCAGTTTCAAAACAATGCTTTTACCTAACTAACAACTTGAATTTCAATTTGTTATCGGATGAGGATTATCATAGAGTAAGGAATATCCTCAAAAAAGGAAAGTATAGTTTAAAGGAAAGTATATGGGCGTTGGGAGTTATTACGGGAGACAACAAAAACAAGGTGAAAACAAAGCGGGGCAGAGGCATGGAACCGATTTACACCGGCAAGGAGATTGAAGCTTACACCCTGAAAAAGCCATCCAGATTTATAAGATACGAACGTACTGAATTTCAACAGGTTGCAAAAGATGAGATTTATCGTGCTGACGAGAAACTGGTATATAAATTTATCTCTAAAAACCTGGTTTTCGCTTACGACGATTCGCAAAGTCTGTTCCTAAACAGCGCCAACATACTCATTCCAAGCATACCTGGGATGTCAATCAAGGCGGTTTTGGCCTTTCTGAACAGCCAACTCTTCAAATACCTTTACAAATCGCTTTTCGGCGAGATAAAAATACTGAAAGGAAACCTGATGGAGCTGCCGTTTCCTGAGATATCTCCAGAGATAAATGAAAACCTTACCGAACTTGTCGATAAGATTTTAAAAGGTGATAAAAACGCCGTGAAAGCTATTGACGATGTTGTCAATACAGTCTTTGGCAACTGCTAACTAATATAGCGTAACTCTCTGTGTCTGAATATAATTTTTACCAACGACCTTGATCAAATAGATTCCTGTCTCCATGCCGCTGAAGTCATAATCAAAAGCATGACCACTGACTTCTCTTTCAAACACTTTCTCTCCTAAAACATTGAAAATGCTGATGTTACTGATATCGCAGGCTTCTGCTCTTATTGAACCGTGAGTCGGGTTGGGGTATATTGACACCGAAATGCTTTCAATCTCTGCAGTTCCGTCATATTCCTCTATCATTGTAAATTGTTCGCTCCATGCAGAGTTTTCGTATGCAGACACACAGCCGTTGGGCACATAAAGAATGCTGCTGCCGAAGCCCCCGAACGGATATTCACCCAGTGTTGCCGGTGTTTCGCCCAATGCTATGGCGTCTTTAAACCCCTCGCAGCTCGCAAAAGCGAAATTGCCAATAGATTCGAGGGCTTTCGGCAATGTAAGACTGCCATTAAAGCCGTGACATCCCTCAAATGCACTCGAGCCTATTGATGTGACGGAGTTGGGTATCACCAGATTGCCAATAAATCCGGGACACTCTTCGAAGGCCCAGTCGCGAATAATGGTCAGGGATTCGCTTAATCTCAGGTTGCCGTTGAATCCGCTGCAATGAGCAAAAGCAGATTCTCCAATTTCCGTTATGGTGTTGGGTATGGTCAATGAACCTGTGAGTCCTGTGCAACCTTCAAATGCATATCCGCCTATCACTGAGACACTTGCGGGAATAATCAGCTCGCCCGACAAGGTGCTGCAAAAATAAAAGGCATTGTTGCCAATGCTGGTGACATCGTCTGGAATGACGGTGTTTTGACAGCCGCTAATCAGCTCGTTAATGCCGGTTCTGATAATGGCATTGCAGCCGTTTCTGGAATCAAATATAGTATTGCCGCTTTCCACTGTAATTTCAGTCAATGCCGAGCATCCTCCAAACGGATTCACGCCTATATTTATCACAGAACCGGGTATATTCAGGCTTGTCAGGCCGGTAAACCAGAATGACCAGCCGCCAATCGTAGTTACAGAACTGGGGATTGTGATCTCTGTCAACCCGCTAACGTGATTGAAAGCATCTTCTTCTATGGCTATAACGCTGTTTGGAATGGTAGAGTTCTTGCAGCCGATTTCGAGTTTGTTGCTGTAGCTTCTTATGATGGCATTGCAGTTGTCGCGCGAGTCGTAATATGAGTTTCCTGCGGCAACAACAAAGCCTTCAATGCCGTTGCAACAATAAAATGGGGTGTAGCCTATGTATTCCACCGAGGCTGGAATGGTGATGGTTCCGGTAAAACCGCAGTAATCGAAGGCGTCGTCACCTATGTCAGTCAGTGCGTTTGACAATGTGAGGCTTGTCAGTCCATCGCAATGGTAAAACGCCAGATTGCCGATTTCTTCAACAGTGTTTGGTATTGTCAGCGCTCCTGTCAGTCCTTCGCAGTAGTAAAAAGCGTAATCGTCTATGACAGTTACAGTAAATCCGTAGCCATTATAATATGCTGTCGGAGGAATATTTAACTGCCCCGTTGCCTCGTAACCGTCCACATGGCCTGTCACAGTAACTGAAATAAAATCGTCGTTTATAGAATATTCTAAGTCACCATAGGTGAAATCTTGGGCACAAACCCCGGCTGTTGCCAATGCCCAAATTGCTGCCAAAACCAATAATCTCTTATTATTTTTCATAATTATTAATATTAACTGTCAATTGCCAATTCGTTTGATGGTACTCAAAAAATGAGTATGCTTTCCTAACTCCTTATTAAATATACCCGTTTGATCGAGCGAGTCTATGCGTACCTTACCTGAAGCGTGGATAATCTTATCGCCATCCAGTATGATTCCGACGTGGATGATGTGATGCTCCGCGTTTTCAAAGAAAGCCAAATCGCCTGGCTGTGCTTCCGTTAGGAAATACACGTCTTCGCCACATTCAACCTGCTGCGAGGCGTCGCGAGGCAGCTTTATTCCTATGGTCTTGGCGCACAACTGGACAAAGGCTGAGCAGTCTATGCCGAAAACCGTGCGGCCACCCCAGCGGTAGGGGGTGTCTAATAGGGATAATGCGTTGTTAATGAAACTGTTGGCTTCGATGCAGCATTTGTCCATCGCATATATACTGGTTCCAAAAGTCAACAATTTTGAATCGTACAATTCCACCGGTTTGTTAACCACATAGCTGTCCACCGAGGCCAATGCCTTATACGCATCTGCCTGAATTTCAAAGTGTTGCAAGCTCCTGATCCATCCCTCGTAGCCGTCGTATTCCATTCTGATGTACAACCAATCACCTTGATTATCAATAACTTCATAGAGATCGTTGAACAGCAGCTCGGTTACCAGTTCGCTCTCATGATGCGGTTCTCTCCTTACGCTAACAGCCGATAAAGTGCAGATTCCAAACATAATTATCACTTTTTTTGCAAAATTACGAGAATTATTTGTATTTTTACGTTTTATTTCAAAATATTGCACTAAGATTTTTTATAAATCATAACATATTGATTATGAGTACTGTAAAGAAAATTGTCGAAAGAATACGCCATTCATATTATGGCATTATGAAAGTTGTGATGTTTCTTTTGGCATTGTTCATTGTTGTGATGGTGATGCCTCGCAACGCCAAGTTCAAATATGAATATCAGAAAATGCGTCCATGGCAGCATAAAACCCTCTATGCACCATTTAACTTCCCGATTTACAAGTCGGATGACCAGGTTATAAAGGAGAGGGAAGAGGCTCGCCGCACTGTGCAGCCCATCTTTACATACGATGACCTGGGCACTGAGAAGGGCCGCGAAAACCTCCTGAAAGACTTTTATTCATTGTGGAATGACACCATTGGCAACCGTAATTATTATGAAAATCTGGTTTTGGCCATTTACGATAGGATAGAGGAGAACGGAATAGTCACCATAAACAATAATTCTCAGAATTTTAAACCTGAAGACAAAGTGGTGGTGGTGCGCAACAAAGTTATGACCAAGAGCCTTTACGGCGACTTATACACTATGGCTACGGCTAGCCAAATCATACATTCAATGCTTGTCAATGTGGATGATTATGCCACAAGAATGATGCTTAACAATTTGATGCACAGCTCGTTGCGTCAGAATGTGATGTATTCTGAGAGTTTGACCAGACAGGCTGAGAAAATGGCTTTGGACGGCATTATGCTAACCTTCGGAATGGTGCAGAAAGACGAACTCATAATCATGGAAGGTGAGATTGTGACTGACGAAAAGTATCAGATTCTCAGTTCTTTGGAACGCGAATATGCCGATATTACCAGTAACACATTCTTTAGCCGCAATTTCCTGCTTTACGGACAGATTTTGCTTGTGGGCATAGTGTTCGTGGCGTTGTATCTGGTCCTAAAGATGTTGCGTCCCGATGTATTCGAGCGTCTGTCCAATATAAATCTGATATTGCTGCTGATGCTGTTTATGATAGTACCGTCCTTCCTGTTGGTGAGATTTGCGCCCAACCTGATATACCTGATGCCAGTGGCTATTATGCCAATGCTGCTGATGACTTTCTTCGACTCGAGGGTGTCGGTTGTGGTGCAGGTTATGACGCTGGTAATCATATCGTTGGCAGTGCCAAACTCTTTCCAGTATTTCTTCGTTCAGATGCTGGTGTCCTTTGTGGCGGTCTTTGCCATGACCAAGCGTACCAGTCGAGCCAGCTATTTCGGCACCTCGTTGGCGGTTTTTGTCACATACGTGATAGTGTATATCGGATTGATGCTTTTGTTTGACGGTGATTTTGAATCGTTTAGCTGGTATATGATAGCCATTTACGCCGGCAATGCCTTTATGACTGTGCTGGTTCTGCCGATAGCATCTCTTTTCGAGCGCATATTCGGCTTTGTCACCGATATCACCTTGCTGGAGTTGAGCAACACCAACAGTCCGCTGTTGCGCAAACTCGCATCCGAGGCGCCGGGAACCTTCCAGCATGCCATGCAGGTGGCCGACCTCTGCGAGGAGGCTGTGTACAACATCGGCGGCAATCCGTTGCTGGTGCGTACCGGAGCCATGTATCATGATATAGGTAAAACCAAAAATCCATTCTATTTCATTGAGAATCAGAATGGTAAATATAATCCTCATGACGATGTGTCGTATGTTGAAAGCGCTCAGATTATCATAGGTCATGTGCTCGATGGCATAGAGATTTGCCGTCAGCATCATATTCCTGAGCAAATCATCGATTTCGTGAGAACCCACCACGGCACTCGTCGCACCGAGTATTTTTATCAGATGGAGCTTCGTGAGAACCCCGACGGTGTGGATGAACGCGACTTCTGCTATCATGGTCCGGTGCCGTTCTCGAAGGAGACCGCAGTGCTGATGATGTGCGACGCTGTCGAAGCGGCTTCAAGAAGCATGAGTGAGAAAACTGAAGACAGCATCAACCGTCTTGTGGAAAATATTATAGACGGACAGATGAAAGCAAATCAGTTTGACAACACCAACATCACTTTCCACGATATCACCGTGGTGAAGAAGGTGCTTAAAAAGAAGCTGATGAGCATCTATCACGTCAGGATAGCCTATCCTGATTAAACCAAACTGTTGAGATAGTTTATAGATTCAGGTCCTTCGTTGAAAATCAAGTCAATAACTGAAAGGTTTGAGACAAACGGCTGGCGGTCGGCGAATACCTGATAGTATTTCGGAAAACTGGTGCCTTCTGGCGACCATTTTGACAATGCTACGCGGTAATCGTCAGGGCTTGCTATTGGTTCGAAATCCTCGGTGTAAACAATTTCTTTGTTGATTTTCAAGACTTTAAGAATGAATTTCAAGCAAAACTCATTCAATTCCACGAGAGTGTCGAAACGTGTCGTGAAAGCCTTCTCAAGGTAGGGGAAATAGTATTCGAAATAAGGGGTTTTGCGATAAGCCGCTTCCATACAGCGCTGATGAATCTGCTGCCAAGGCTCTTTGTAACTAATTGCTATATCCTTGGTCATGGTGTGATTGCCATTGGTTTTTACAATTGGCACGGTCATTGTCTGCAAACCATTGGCTGTCATAACGTTACAGCGCGTGCGGCACGACTGTTTCTGATAGGTTTCGAACAGCTCGATTTGAGGAGCGGTCTCTTTCAAAAACAGCGCAACGTATTTTATATCAGGCAGATATGCTGTGGGGAAAATGTTATTCACTTAACATCTTGTTGATTTGTGAACGGAAATATGCCTCGTCTTTGGCGCCTACAGATTTCTCGGGCTGGGCTCCTTCTTTGGCAAACATAACCGTCGGCAGATACTGGATCTTCATGATTGTGGCCAGTTTTGGCTCCTTGTCGGTGTCGACTTTATAGAAATCGACTTTTCCGTCGTATTCTTTGGCCAATTTTTCGAGAATAGGGGCCACAGCCTTGCATGGGCCGCACCAGGTGGCATAAAAATCTATCACACAGGGCTTGTCGCCTTTAAATATGAATTCGTTGGTGTTGGTCTCCAAATCCCAGACATTTTTGATGAAATCTTTGTAGCTCATCACTTTTACGTATGTCTTTTCTGCTGATTCTGAAGCTGTTGCCTCTGCCTTGGCTTCACTTTTGCTTTTGTTGTCAGAGCTGCCGCATGAGACCAACAAAGCCGAAATTACTATTGAAAGAAGAAATATCTTTTTCATTACAAATAAATTTTGTGCAAATATACGTTATTTTTCAATATTTTGTATTTTTGCAGATTAAATAGACAACAAATAACAATTAAAATATCTGAAAAATGGCAAGAAAACTTGAAAAGAAAGACTTACTGAAGAATGTCGTAAAACACATCGACATCAAGAAGTACGATTCAACAGAAATCATTGACGCAATGCGTGAAATGTCATTCACATCACGCGACACAGCCCGCGCTGCCGACATTTTGATGATGATGGTGAAAGAGAAACAGTGCACCAACATCCTCACACTGGCAGGTTCAACATCAGCAGCAGGCTGTATGCAGGTTTACGTCGACATGGTTCGCAACAAAATGATCGACGTTGTTGTTTCTACAGGCGCTTCAGTCATCGACATGGACCTCTTCGAGGCTCTCGGTTTCAAACATTATATAGGTGAAAAAGAGAACGTGGTGCCGGATACCAAGCTTCGCGAGCTTTACATCGACCGTATCTACGACACATATATCGACGAGGAACAGCTTCAGGTTTGTGACCACGCCACTTACGAGTTGGCCAACATACTTGAGCCACGTCCATATTCATCACGTGAGTTCCTGTGGAACCTCGGCAAATGGCTGCATGAAGGTCACGGTGTGAAGAAAGACAGCCTCATCCAGACATGCTACGAGTGTGGCGTCCCGATGTTCTGCCCAGCATTCTCAGACTCATCAGCAGGTTTCGGTATCGGTCTGCACCAGTGGGAGCGCAAGCACGCCGGCAAATCATACGTGAGCATCGACTCTGTGGCTGACTTCCTTGAGCTGACAGAAATCAAGATGGCTGCTCCACAGACTGGTTTGTTCATGGTCGGTGGCGGTACTCCTAAGAACTTCGCTCAGGACACAGTGGTCTGCGCTGAAATTCTCGGTCACGAGGTGCCAATGCACAAATACGCTATCCAGATTACAGTTGCTGACGTCCGCGACGGCGCTTGCTCATCATCAACCTTGCTCGAAGCAGGTTCATGGGGTAAGGTCAGCGAGAAGCTCCAGCAGATGGTTTACGCCGAAGGTACAACCGTCATACCGATGATTGCATCATACGTGTACCACAACGGACCTTGGAAGAAGAGAGAGTACAAGAATTGGCAATCAATCTATCAGAAATAGTTTTTAGTCGTTAGTCTTTAGACTTTAGTCATAATCGAGTAAACTAAAGACTAACAACTAAAGACTAAAGACTAAGATATATGTTAATCATAAACATTAAAGAACTTTGCGGCATCGTGGAGGATGGCTCATTATGGAAAGCCGGCTCCGCGATGTCGGACGTTAAGCGCATCAAGAATGCATACCTATATATAAAAGGTAGCAAGATTGCCGACTATGGTGCGATGAGCTCTCCGAAATACAAAGAATATTTAGCTAAAGAGAGAAAAGTAGTCGACGCCAAAGGCGGATTGGTCATACCTGCGTTCTGCGACTCGCATACCCATTTGGTTTATGCCAACTCACGCGAAATGGAGTTTTGCGATAAGATTCGTGGCCTGAGCTATGAGGAAATCGCAAAGAGAGGAGGCGGAATCCTTAATTCTGCAAAAGCCACAGCAGCAGCTAGCGAAGATGAACTCTATGAGTCGGCCATGCAGCGTCTGGACGAAATTATGCGCATGGGAACCGGTGCCGTAGAGATAAAGAGCGGTTATGGCCTCACCACTGAGAGCGAGCTGAAGCTTCTGCGCGTTATCCGTCGCATGAAGGAGAATTCTCCGATGACGATAAAGTCTAATTTCCTTGGCGCTCACGGCATTCCGATGGAATACCGCGGACATCAGGAAGACTATGTCGATCTTGTCATCAACGAGATGATTCCTCTGGTGGCGGCCGAAGATTTGGCAGATTTCATTGACGTTTTCTGCGACAAAGGCTTCTTCACCGTTGAAGACACCGAGCGAATCTTGATGGCAGGCATCAAATACGGCATGCGTCCGAAGATTCATGCCAACGAGATGGCAGTCTCGGGCGGTGTGCAGGTGGGAGTGAAATACGGCGCCATCAGTGTCGACCATCTCGAACAGATGGGAAAGGCTGAGATTGAGGCTCTGAAAGGCTCCGACACCATGCCGACGGTATTGCCTGGCTGTGCGTTCTTCCTCAACCTGCCGCTGTCACCGGTGCGCGATATGATTAACGCAGGATTACCTGTAGCAATGGCATCAGACTTTAATCCTGGAACATCTCCGTCGGGCAATATGCAGTTTGTACTTTCGTGTGCCTGCATCCGTTACCGTATGACTCCTGAGGAGGCGTTGAATGCCACTACATTGAACACGGCTTACGCCATGGATGTGGCTCATGAGCTGGGCTCAATCACCAAAGGCAAGATTGCCAATGTCATCATCACCAAGCCGATGACACAGCTTGAGTTTATGCCATATTATTATGGAGCGAACAAAGTTCAGACAATGATTTTAAAAGGAAAAGTTATCCGTTAGTCAGTCATTTCGACTGGAGCGAAGCGAAAGCATTCGCCAAATGCGAATAAATTTCCTGTTTAATATAAAGGACGCCAATGGGCGTCCTTTTTTATATGCCCTGAATAGGGCTGGGGGATTATGTTCCTTTTTTCTTGATAAAAAAGGAACCGAAAAAATCAAGGCCCGAATCATCGGCCCCCGCTGCAGTCGTCCTAAGACAGTGATACTCAGGGCGGGGTAGTGCTTTCTGACGAAAGCAAACGCAAGCGCCCCGCCGTGAGTATCATCTGCTTAGTCCGCCTATTTATCCTTCGCTGCCCCGCATTCGGGCCAGGCCGACGCACTGAAGAACGAAGTGGGAGCGAAGTCCTGATGTCTTTATAAAATTTTTTATAATTATTTAATAATCAATAAAATAACTATAAAAATTATTAAATAACTTTTTCGAAAATTTTAACAATTTTTCACAAAAGATATTTGGTGGCTCAGATTTTTCCTTTTATCTTTGCCAATGAAAGTTAAATGTTCAATATTATTACCATGGAAAATATCATAGTAAAAATTCAAGATGACGGAAGGTGTTTTCTTACTAAAACATTAGTGTGCAACGAAGTATTAATTCAACCTACTGAGATTGAACCATACTATTACCAAAAAGGTGTGTTTGAAGATGAATCGGTACATCAAAATGAATTACAAACTAATAAACATAAAAACCACTTTTATATCCACAGATGGGGAACCAAACAATCAGATTCATATAAAGGTGGTAATCGTGTCAGTCTAGATTTCGTTGTTAGTGATGATGCAGATACTTATTATTCTTTTTTGATAAGAAGCGCAATTATTAATGGTGAGCCGCCGGTTGTTGGACCAAACAAGGTTTTTAGGAAAATAAAAGAAGTCTGTCATCTAGACGAAAAAGGATTAGAAAGCATGCCTATTAAATTGGTTCCAAATAAGTATGATTGTGATGTTTTGTTTTCAAAAAGAATAAACCTAACTAAAGGTTTTATTGATTATGATTTAAGAGCGGTATTATGTGATGATAACTTTAAAAGCAGCAGGTATCCTTTGAAAGAAAAGATGGTTGTTGATTTTATTACGCAAAATAATATGCCACAAGATCTAGCCATGGAATATGCAAAAGATAAATTAGGTTATATACCATCATCAATAAAAAAATAATTATGCTCACTGACAGCCTCACCAACACCGTCTATTTCTCCAGCCTTTTGCCCGAGAAATGCCCAATTCTCAATGTACATCTAATTGATGCGTTGCAGAAACGTGGCATTCCGTATGGATACCTGTCTGGAACAAAAGACATCTGGTGCCGCGATTATATGCCGATTCAGGTTAACGCTGAGCGTTTTGTTTTCTTCAAATATACCCCGGATTATCTTCAAGACAAAGCTGGTCTCCGCATTCAAACCAATCCTGATGATGTGTTTCAAGTTGAAGAAAACAATCTGAAAAAACTGCTTCCACAAAGCAGCACAATTGATCTTGTTCTTGATGGTGGCAACGTGGTTAAATGCGACGATGTTGTTGTGATGACCGATAAAGTCTTCGTTGAAAATAAAAACAAGACTCCGGCGGAGGTTGAGCGTATGCTAAAAGATGCTTTTCAGTGTGATATTCTGTTCATTCCTTGGGACGGCGACATGTGTGGGCATAGCGACGGAATCATTCATTATGCCGGCAACAATAGAGTTTTAATTACAAACTACAAAGATTTTTCAAGGTACTATTACTATCGTTATCTGAAAATTTTGGAAAAGAAATTTGAAGTCATACCTCTGAAATACAATGTCAAACGGTTTCACGCCCGCAGTTGGGCTTACATCAACTTCCTTCAAATAGGGAATATGCTGCTTGTGCCACAATTAGGACTTGAAGAAGACAAGCAAGCACTGGAGCAAATCAGCAAAGCTTTCCCCAATTGTGACATAGTTGGCATCCCTGCTTTAGAAGCGGTCCGTAGAGGAGGAGCCCTAAATTGCATATCTTGGAACATATCAACGTTTGAAGGATATAAAAAGAAAGCCGTTAATTATCTTAAGGGTTTTGATTTCAGTTACGAAGGTCCATGCCTAACAAGAATAGAAGAAGCTGCAGATTACTGGAAAGACGAATGGGAACCGGAAGCAATGGTTCAAGCAATGACATCAGGATTGATTTAATATTCGCAAAACACTATCACTATGAAAAAAGATAATCAAGAACAGGAAAAACCGAATGCAAAAATGACCATAGACGAATTGACGGCTTTAGCCGAACAAGGACATGATTTTACCCAATATAATTTGGCACTATGCTATTGGGATGGTGAAGGTGTGGAAAAAGATTTTAAGCAGGCCATTAAATGGTTCAAAAAAGCAGCAAACCAAGGAGATACAGAAGCGCAAAAAGATCTTGATGATTTAAAACAAAGTCTGGAGTATTTTAATTTAAGATATACACATCATTCTTCGTGGCATAAAAGTAACTCGGATACAGATTGTCCATTTTAGTAGCAGTTTCAATGTTTTGTCTTTGGCTTTATGTATCGGTAATATATGGGATACTGTTGAGATGACGTCATGGCTTCGCCCCCAGGTCGCTTCGCGGTGGGTGGGCCTGGCGCGAATGCGGGGCAGAGTAGGCCCAAGAGGCGGACTAAGCAGATGATACTCACAGCAGGGCGCTTGTTGTTTGCTTCCGAAGGAAGTGTTACCCTGCCTTGAGTATCACTGTCTTAGGACGACTGTAGCGGAGGCCGATAATTCGGGCCTTGATTTTTTCGGTTCCTTTTTTATCAAGAAAAAAGGAACATTAACATCGCCATTTTAATGGCGTATTAAATCAAAGATTTAAAAATCTTCAAACACCAAACTTCAGACTCCAAACTTTTTACTATCTTTGCGGCTGGAAAATAATAGCAAAAAATATACAATATGAAACAACTTATCGAATGTGTTCCGAATATCAGCGAAGGTCGCGATATGAACATCATCAATCAGGTGACAGCCGAGATCGAAAAGGTCGAAGGCGTGAAATTGTTGGACGTTGATCCGGGTGCGACAACTAACCGTACCGTCATCACTTTTGTGGGTGAACCGGAAAACGTGTGCGAAGCCGCATTCCGCGTGGTGAAGAAGGCTGCAGAGCTTATCGACATGCGCAACCATCACGGCGATCACCCGCGTCAGGGCGCAACCGACGTTTGCCCTCTCATCCCGATTTCTAACATCACAATGGATGAGGTCGTGGTTTATGCACGTAACCTCGCAAAACGTTTCGGCGAAGAGCTCAATATCCCGATTTACTGCTACGAAGAGGCTGCTTTCCAGCCAAAACGTAAGAACTTGGCTTACTGCCGCACTGGTGAATACGAGTCATTGTCAAGCCGTCTGGGAACAGAAGAATGGAAACCTGATTTCGGTCCGAACGAGTGGAACGAGCATGTGGCACAGACCGGTGCAACACAGGTCGGAGCCCGCGACTTCCTCATCGCTATCAACTATAACCTTAACACCACTTCGACACGCCGCGCCAACGCCATCGCTTTCGACGTTCGCGAGAAAGGCCGTCCGAAGAGAGTGGGACCGAAGGTCACCGACAAGCCGATGAAAGATGAAAACGGCAACACCATCATGATTCCTGGCACTCTGAAGAGCACCAAAGCTATCGGCTGGTTCATCGAGGAATACGGCATCGCTCAGGTTTCAATGAACATCACAAATATCAACGTCTCACCGGTTCACGTCTGCTTCGACGAGGTCTGCGCTAAGGCTGCAGCTCGTGGCGTACGTGTGACAGGTTGCGAAATCGTCGGTTTGATTCCTAAGAAGGTGCTCATCGACGCTGGTAAGTATTATCTTGCAAAACAGCAGCGTTCATTGGGCGTTAGCGAGGATGAAATCATGAAGATCGCCATCAAGTCGATGGGTCTTGACGATTTGAAACCATTCAACCCTAAGGAAAAAGTCATAGAATTCCTTATTGAAGACATGACACAGAAGAAGCTCGTCGACATGACCTGCACAGGCTTCGCCAACGAGACAGCCAGCGAGAGTCCGGCTCCAGGTGGCGGCTCAATCTCAGCTTACATGGGCGCTCTCGGTGCCGCATTGGCAACAATGGTGGCTAACCTCTCATCACACAAGCCGGGTTGGGATGAGCGTTGGGAAGAGTTCTCAAAGGTGGCTGAACGAGGTCAGGTTCTTAAAGATCAGTTGCTTGACTTGGTTGATGAAGACACCAACGCTTTCAATAAGATTATGGCAGCTTTGCAGATGCCTAAGAAAACCGACGCCGACAAGGCTGCCCGTATGGAGGCTCTCGAGTTGGCATCACAGTATGCGACAAAAGTTCCGTTCAAGACAATGAACGTGGCATTTGAGGCATTCGAAATAGTGGAGGCTATGGCCAAAACAGGCAATCCTGCATCAGTTTCAGACGCTGGAGTAGGCGCATTGTGCTGCAGAAGCGCCGTTATGGGTGCATATCTCAATGTTAAGATCAACGCCGCTGGATTGAAAGACAGAGAATTTGCCGATAAAATTGTTGCCGACGGCGCAAAGATTGAGGCTGCTGCCATTAAGAAAGAGGCTGAAATTCTTGAGATTGTCAATAAGATAATCAATAAAGAATAATTAACATATTGATAATCAGATTATTAAAGTTTTAAAATTTTTTGACTGAAAATATTGTAAGATATCAAAAAAAAATGTATTTTTGCAGTCCGAAAATTGAAAGGAAATAGATATGTCAAAGAAAGTTAAAGACGCACGCGTACAAGTGATTTTGGAGTGCACAGAGCAAAAGGCGACAGGCATCCCGGGAACTTCTCGTTACGTTACCACAAAGAACAAGAAGAACACCCCAGAGAGATTGGAACTTATGAAATACAACCCAATCCTCAAGAAAATGACTCTTCACAAAGAAATTAAATAACATAGGATATGGCAAAGAAGGTAGTTGCATCACTGCACACAGCGGGTAAGGAATTCACGAAGGTCATCAAGATGAAAAAGTCGGAGAAGACTGGCGCTTACTATTTTGAAGAGACCATCGTTCCTATTGATTCCGCACAGGAATTCATCGCAAAGAACTAATTGAGTTTTTTGAAGTGGTTTGAAATAGCTTTCCCGTTTCGGCGAGAAAGCTTTTTGTGGTTATTGTCTATCGCAGACTATGCGATATATAAAGAAAATATTTATTATCTTTGCAAAAAATATTGAGTAATGGGTATTTTTTCATTTTTCAAAAGAGATAAGGAAGCCAAGGAAGATCTGAACAAAGGTCTGGAAAAGACGCGTACCAGTGTCTTTGACCGTATTTCAAAGGCTATCATTGGAAAATCGACCGTCGATGACGAGGTCTTGGACAACCTCGAGGAAATATTGGTTACTTCAGACGTCGGTGTTGACACTACCTTAAAGATCATAGACCGTATCCAGAAGCGCGTGGCCCGCGACAAATATCTGGGAACCAACGAGTTGAACAGCATACTGAAGGAAGAGATCGCGGCTCTGTTGCAGGAGAACAATTCTGGCGACGGCAGCACTTTCGATATTCCTGAAGGTAAGAAACCATATGTAATTATGGTGGTTGGAGTCAACGGCGTGGGTAAGACTACCACAATAGGCAAGTTGGCTTACAATTTCAAGATGGCTGGCAAGAAGGTGATGCTCGGAGCATCTGACACCTTCCGTGCCGCAGCTGTCGATCAACTTAAGATTTGGGCAGACCGTGTAGGCGTGCCGATAGTTTCCCAGGGCATGGGCGCAGACCCGGCATCGGTGGCATTTGACACTGTAAAATCGGCAGTTGCCCAAGATATTGACGTCGTTTTGATTGACACCGCTGGCCGTCTGCACAATAAAGTCGGTTTGATGAACGAGCTTTCTAAAATTAAGAAAGTGTGCCAGAAGGTGATTCCTGATGCACCGCATGAGGTTTTGCTGGTGCTCGATGCATCAACAGGACAGAATGCCATAGAACAGGCTCGTCAGTTTATAGCCGCCACAGAGGTCAATGCATTGGCACTTACCAAACTTGACGGCACAGCAAAAGGCGGCGTGGTCATTGGCATCTCCGACCAGTTCAAGATTCCGGTGAAATATATCGGAGTGGGAGAGAAGATGGAGAACCTGCAGATTTTCGACAGAAAAGAATTCGTTGATTCGCTGTTCCAATAATGAAAAAACCGGTTTTAAATATTGTAACTTTAGGTTGCTCGAAAAACAAAGTCGATTCGGAGCATCTGGCGGCTTTGCTGAACAACACATATAAAATCGTCCATGATTCAGATGAGAAATCTGACGTGGTCATTGTCAATACCTGCGGTTTTATCGGTGACGCCAAAGAAGAGTCTATAGATACCATTTTGGAGTATGCTGAGTTGCGTAAGGCTGGTAAAATCAAGAAGTTGTATGTGATGGGCTGCCTCTCGCAACGTTACAGAAAGGAGCTGAATGCCGAAATTCACGAGGTGGATGCTTTCTTCGGAGTTGAACCCGTGCAGAGTGTGGCTGCCGATATTCTCAAATCTGACTATCATGCTGAGTATTGCTGCGAGCGTGTGCTTTCGACACCCTCGCATTACGCCTATCTGAAAATATCGGAAGGTTGCAACCGTCACTGCGCCTTCTGTGCCATTCCGCTGATCCGCGGCGACCACAAGTCGGTTCCTATGGCTAACCTCATCAAAGAGGCGGAAAATCTGGCTAAGAAAGGTGTTAAAGAGCTGATACTCATAGCTCAAGACCTTACATATTACGGCTACGACCTGGATGGTAAGTCGCATATCGTTGAATTAGTTCAGAAGTTGACTGAAATCGAAGGCATAGAGTGGATACGTCTGCATTACGGATATCCGCTGGGATTCCCTGTCGAACTTTTGGAGCTGATGCGCGATAATCCGAAGATTTGTCACTACATCGACCTGCCTTTGCAGCATGTAAGTACGCCGATACTGAAAGCTATGCGTCGTGGTGTTGACCATGAGCAGACAGTTGAGTTTGTAAAGAAAGTACGTTCATACGTTCCGGATATAGCTTTTAGAAGCACTTTTATTGTAGGCTTCCCTGGCGAGACGGAGGAGCAGTTCAATGAACTTATAGATTTCATAAAGGAGATGCGATTCGAGCGCGCCGGCGTTTTTGCTTACTCAGCTGAGGATGGGACTCCGGCCTACGAACTTGAAGACGATGTGCCTGAAGAGGTGAAGAAGGCGCGCGTTGATAAATTCATGGATGTTCAGCAGGATATCTCCTTGGAAATCAACTCGAAACGTCTTGGTAGAATAGAAAAAGTTCTCATTGACCGCACCGAAGGGGGCTATTACGTGGGCCGTACCCAATACGACTCCCCGGAAGTCGATGACGAGGTGCTTATCTCAATGAAAGACTATAAAATAGAAATCGGCTCTTTCGTCTATGTGAAGATTACTCAAGCCGATTATTTCGATTGCTACGGAGAAGTTATTAGCCATTAGCCATTAGCTATTAGCTATTAGCCATTAGAAGAGTTTTTACTAATGGCTAATAACTTCAATACTACCAGCCGCCACCACTGCTTCCCGCATTCACTTGCGAATACATGGAGTTGAGCGTCACTGTGGCAGTGTCGCCTCCTGAATATGTCACATTTCCAGTGTAATATCCGTTCCATTCGGTACCTCCGCTTATGGTACCGTGATACTTGACTGTATATGTCTGTCCTGTTTGCACCTGAGGGTCGGTGAAGAGCATTACCATGGAGCTGCTGCCGCCTCCCGGTCCAGGCCATCCGCCACCACTGCCGCTGAATGCGGGGCATAGATATGTGCAAATCACATTGCCAGAGGCATCCAAAATCTGTATGGCATATTCGGGCATGGTGTTGATTCTTATGCTTGGTTGCGTGCAGACGCTCGAAGTGGGGGTGCTGGTGCCGCCTCCTGTGCCTATGTGTGTGCCTCCGGTAATCTTGAATTGGTTAAAGTCACAGTCGAAGCCTTCTTCAGGTGAGCGTGAGCCGTTGGAAACCACGAAACCTCCGTTGAGGAACATGTTGCCGTTGGAGTCTATTCCGTCGTTGCCTTCGCTGTATGCATAAATGGTGCCTCCGTTGATGGTGATGTTGTTGGCGGCGTTGATGACGTCGTCGTTCTTTGAATAGGCGTTGATATTGCCTCCGTTAATGATGACAATGGTCTTGCTCTCCAGGCATTCGCCTCCTTCCTGGCTCTGGGTGCAGTTGACGGTTACGTTGCCACTGTTAACAGTCAGTGTGCCTATTACTCTGATGGCTTTCGGGTTGGCATAGTCGCCACCGCCCCAGCCGCCACCAGTCACGGTGATACGCTCGCCACTGGTAGATACATTCAGATTTATATCCTCATTGTTGCCGTTAGCTGTGCCTATGGTCAAATTGGAATACAAAGATGAGGTGCCCACGTTTATGCCCTTGCCGCCAGCACCTGTGCTGCTGAGGGTGAAGGTGCCTCCGGTTATTGACATGTCGCCATCGCTGCGCAGGCAGGCGGATGTATATGAATCCTTTGTGTTGCCGCTCACGGTGTAAGCAGCTCCCGCTCCGTTGGTGGTGATGGTGAAGTCGCCACCACTGATGTTCATGGTGCCGTCACAGCTGATGCCCTTGCCGCCATGATTGGTAGTAGGCAAAGTTATGTTGAATGTTCCTCCACTGATGTTGATTCCATTGTCACATTTGATGGCTGAGCAATATGATGGAACATTTTGATTGTTAACGGATTCAAGTATTGTGCTGCCTGCTGCGATTATGGTGATGTCACCTCCGTTTATGGTGAGCTCGTCGTCGCATTTAATACCTTTTGAGATGTCGCCGTTCATTGTAATGTCGAACGAGCCCCCATTGATGACTAAAGTGCTGTCGGCAGAAAGCCCGTTGACGTCTTCCACATCGCTGGTAATTATAAAGTTGCCTGAGTTGATTGTGCAAATGCCTTTTACCTTGATAGGATGTTTGACATAGCTGGTTACGTTCAAAGTGCCGTTGCCTAGCACCAACAGATCGCTGTTACACATCAAAGCGGCCTTCTTGTCGCTTTCCGAGCCGTCACTGAGCGAGTTGACTGTGCCGTCGGCTATTTCAAGTATGATACCTGCATCGCAGGTCAAATCCATGGCTTTGCCGGTAGGGTTGGTCAGGCTGACGCCATTCAGCACAACTGTTGGGGTGGTGGTGCTCTCTATTGCGAAACGTCCGG
Source organism: Bacteroidales bacterium (assembly GCA_016282015.1). Taxonomy (GTDB): domain Bacteria; phylum Bacteroidota; class Bacteroidia; order Bacteroidales; family F082; genus Limimorpha. Next base: position 19,048 of record JAEEJS010000053.1, on the reverse strand, counting down.
CGCTGGAATTGCCTGACAAACTGTAAGTTATATTGGCCAAACTCAATGAGGTTATACTAACTTTACCTTCGCTGGCGGTTATTATGACCTGAGTTGAAGGATATGGATTAACCACGTCTACCGAAGAACCGTTGTAAGTGATATAAACTATGTCTCCTGAACCTGTCGGAATAAAAGGGAAGGTCAGGTTGTCAACCTCAGTAAAGTCGAATGAATACAAGTTGTTGGTCGTGCGAGCCTTAAGCTTTCCATTGCTGTAATATATGCTATCTACTGTAGAGACCGGGGCGTCCAATACTATGCCTTTGTTTTCTTGGCCGTGAATGCGCACATGATATTCGCCTTCTTGTGCTTTTACCGACAATCCGATGAATATCAATGCTATAACTGTCAAATATCTCTTCATGGCTTACATTTTTATGAATTTAGACACCGAGTTGCCTGCACTGATGATATATATGCCGGCATGCAGGTCGCTTACATTGACCGAAGCCTCACCCGAAGCGGTGAATTGCATCACTGTCTGGCCTTTGAGGCTATAGATAGTTACAAGCTGATTGTCGCCCGGATTGTTTATTTTCATTACATCCTTAACCGGATTGGGATAAATGGACAACTGCTGATTGCCAGTTTCGTCAACCTCTTCGTATGTCGTGAAATAGGCTTTGCTGATTTCCGACAAAGGCAAGTTTATGGAAACATCCTCATTCTTGAACAGCAGTTCTGTGTCTGAAAAGTAAATCTTTGCTGTTTCATCCATGCTGTATTCATACGTTAGGCCGCTGTTGGTCTCCAATGAAAAGACAACTCCGCTCTGAGCTTTAACGCCAAATGCCAAACCGGACAAAATCAACGCTGTTAATAACAACTTCTTCATTCTAAGTAGTTTTAGTGTCAAATAAACTACAAATATAACACAAAATCATGGATAAACGTATAAAAAAAAGAAAAAGTGACAAACAATTGCCACTTTTTATACTATAAATTCTACGAAACTTCAAACTATTTCTTCGGAGTTTCGAGCAGAATATCGCACAGCAGATCCCAGAACATCTGGACTGTCTTGATCTCGATTCTCTCGTCTGGTGAGTGCACGCCGCGCAGTGTAGGTCCGAATGAAATCATATCCATGCCAGCGATCTTGTCGCCGATGAGGCCGCATTCGAGACCTGCGTGGATAGCCTTCACTTTCGGGTCTTTGCCGAAACGTTTCTTATAGACTTTCTCAGCGATGGCGCAGATTGCCGAGTTCGGATTAGGTGTCCAGCCTGGGTAGCCGTCGGTGTGTTTCACCTCTGCGTTGGCGAGGTTGAAGCAAGCCTCTACCATTGCCGCTGCGTATTCCTTAGCCGACTCGATTGAGCTGCGCTGTGAAGTCTGGATGAAGAAATAACCTTCTTTTTTCTTCACTGAAGCGAGGTTTGTCGATGTCTCCACGAAGTTCGGGACGGTCTGTGACCACTCGATGACGCCGTGAGGGCAGGTGAGGAGGCCGTTCAGGAGGTCGAACTGTGTCATCTCGTCGATGACGACGTCGGCTGTGGTCTCAGATTTCTTTGTCTTCACTGTGATGCCAGGTTCTGTCACCTGATATTCGTTCTTGAAGCTCTTTTCGAACTTCTTCACCATTGCTTCGAATTTCTTTGCGCAGTCTTTCGGGATGAAGACGACAGCTGTTGCCTCGCGGGCGATGGCGTTTCTCAGATTACCGCCTTGGATGTCGTAGATACGGAGGTCGTAATCGTTGGTTGCCTGCCATAAGATTCTGGTTAACAGCTTGTTGGCGTTGGCGAGGTTCTTGTTGATGTCGTCGCCTGAGTGACCGCCTTTCAGACCGCTGACCTTTACGTCGTAAGGGATATAGCCTTCTGGGGCGTTTTCGAGTTTGTAGAAAATCTTGACGATGGTGTCCATGCCGCCTGCGCATCCGATGAAGATCTCGCCTTCGTCCTCAGAGTCGAGGTTGAGAAGGATACGGCCTGTGAAGTCTTTCGGGTCGAGTTTCTCGGCGCCGGTGAGACCTGTCTCTTCGTCCACTGTGAAGATGCACTCGAGTGGACCATGTTTCACGTTTTTGTCAGTAATCACTGCCAATGCAGCAGCTACTCCTATGCCGTCGTCAGCGCCGAGGGTGGTGCCGTTAGCATGCAGCCATTCGCCTTTCAACACAGCCTCAATAGGGTCTTTGTCGAAGTCGTGGACCTTGTCGCCGTTCTTCTCGCATACCATGTCCATATGAGCCTGCAGAATGACGGTCTGGCGGTTTTCCATGCCCTTAGTCGCCGGCACGCTCATGATGATGTTGCCGCAAGGTTCTTTCTTGTATTCCACTTTATGGTCTTTTGCCCATTTCTCGAGGTAAGCGACCATTTTTTCTTCTCTCTTTGAAGGACGTGGCACGCCCATGATGCCTTGGAACTCTTTCCAAACGTTTTCCGGTTTAAGTTTTAATACTACTTCGTTCATGATATTAATGTTTTAATAATTCTATTGTCTTTATTGGATCTTCCGATTTGAACACAGCGTTTCCTGCAACCAATACATCAGCTCCTGCATTGAACAGTTTCGGTGCGTTCTCGACATTCACTCCGCCGTCGACTTCAATCAAGGTCTTCAATCCTTGATTTTCAATCATCTGACGCAGTTTTTCAATCTTGGCGTAAGTGCGTTCGATGAATTTCTGTCCGCCGAATCCCGGATTCACTGACATTAATAATACAAGGTCTAAGTCGCCGAGGATGTCTTCCAACAGTGTCACTGAGGTATGCGGGTTAAGCACCACGCCGGCTTTCACGCCGAGTGATTTCAGCATCTGCACGCTACGATGTATGTGGGTGCTTGCCTCGTAGTGGAAGGTGATGATATCGGCTCCCGCGTCGCGGAACTTCTCGAAATAACGGTCAGGTTCGACAATCATGAGATGCACGTCGAGAGGCTTTTTAGCCTCTTTCTTGATGGCCTGCACCAATGGAATGCCGTAGGAGATATTCGGCACGAACACTCCGTCCATAATGTCGCAATGAAACCAATCTGCCTGACTGCGGTTAACCATATCGATATCTTTCGAAAGATTCAAGAAATCAGCTGAAAGCAACGATGGAGCAATAAGTTTCTGCATTGTTAAAATGTTTTAATATATCCTGCAAAGATAATAAAAGTTTTTGGAAGAAGTGAAAAATAAAAAAAATCCATGTTAGTTTTTTGATATATTTGCACCTAATAATAAAACTGAATGAAAATTATAATCACATGAAAAGACTTTTAACAATTATCGCTGTTTTATTTGCAATAACAGCAGGACTTCACGCACAGAACACCAATCTTACAGAAGCAGTCGACTTTACGGCTACCGATTGTCACGGCAATGAGATTCATCTATTTGAGATATTGGACCGCGGACAGGCAGTTTTTATAGATTTCTTCTTTTTGACTTGCGGACAATGCCAGGTTATAGCACCTTATATTAATGGTGCCTACACAGCCACCGGCTGTAATCAACACGATGTTTTCTTCATGGAGATATCATATATAGACAACAATAACAACTGTCAGCAATGGATCAACCAATATGGCGTAGAGTATCCGACTATAGGAAGTGAAGGTGGCGGAAATGAGATTTTCGACCTGTACGGTATTATGGCATGCCCGACATTGATTCTTATTATGCCGGATAGAAGTATTGTGATTCAGGGACTTACACAGCTTTATCCATTCTCGGCTAATGATGTGATTAACGCTTTGGCTCAGTATGGCATACAACAATACAACTGCGAGACAATAGAATGCGACGCACCGTCAAATCTTTCTCTAACAATGGCAAATGACGAAGTCGCATTGGACTGGATTGCTTCAGAGACGGCAATATCCTATAATGTATATAGAGATGGCGTAAAAATAGCAACTGTAAATGAGACTTCATTCGTTGATAGCGATTTGGAGGACATGGAGGAATACTGCTATAAAGTTACAGCCAACTGTGAGGGCTATGCAGAAAGCGACCCTTCAAACATTGAGTGCATTACCTTTGAAGGAGTTTCAGAGAACGGCACCGATGGTTTTAAACTATATCCGAATCCGGTCAAAGATGTGCTGACCATCAGAGGTGACAACATTGAAACCATAGCAGTTTACAATGCTCTGGGCCAAAAAGTTGATGAGATCAAAACCCTCGAAAATACAATAACTGTCTCAACAGCTGGTTACAATGACGGCGTGTATTTCGTAAAGATTAATGATAATCAGACAAAACGCTTTGTTGTTTCCCATTAGAGATAAATCAAACAAAGAACAGGCCTTTAACGCAATGCTGTTGCGCAACAAGGCTTTGATATGGCATATCTGTTCTGATTACAGCCTTGGCAAAGCATGGAAAGTTGAAGACTGTATGCAGGAGGTTATAGTCAGTCTGTGGCGCTATTTCGACACCTTCGAAGGAAGAAGTTCAGAGCGCACCTGGATATATCGTGTCGCTACCAATACCATGCTGATGCTTCGTCGAAAAGACAGTAGATATCCAACTACAGAGCAAATTGAAGCTCATGGGGAATTAAACAATATGTCTGGCGAGGCGATCGATGACAACTGCCAATTGCTGCGTCAGTTGATCAGTGGGCTCCCTGAAGAAAACGGCATGATAATCAGAGCTCACCTTGACGGCTTTTCATATAAAGAAATAGCTGAGATGACCGACCTTACGGAGGGGGCCGTAGCAATGCGTATAGCACGCACAAAACAGCAACTGAAAGAATTGTTTGAAAAAGAAATTCAAAAATAATTATGGAGGGAAATATGAATACTAACGGTTTTGATATACAATGGCAGAAACGGGAGAATGCGCTTAATGAGGCGCAAAATAGCGTCCCGTGTGATGATGTCATACTGAGTATGGCGAAAAAAGCACAACGTCAGGGAAAGACAAAGAGACTCTGGGTTCCATACGCAGCTGCCGCATGCCTGCTGTCAGGGGTGATTGTATATGGCTTGACTTTGCCAAACAACGAAGTGAAATTCCTCTGTAATTCGGGATGCTCGGCACAGGACGTCATAATCTCGGCCAACAAAATAGTCAATCAAGAATAATAATATGAGATATTACCTAAATATATTGATTCTATTGCTGCTCGCGTTGTTTGCTACCTGTTCCTGCCATAGGAGCGGTTCTGATAAGCAAAGCAATCCGGCCATGGAGCTTTACTTCAAATACGCCGACAGCACAAATCTTACAGTAGCCTATCTCAGTGATTTCGAAGTCCATGGCAATGAAATCAATACAGTGATGATTCATGCAGAAGACGAAACTATTTGGCAATGGCTATTAGAAGATTTTACAGGGGCAAAACAACTGATATCCGGTATCATGGGCGATACTATTCCAGCTCCGGATTATTCAGTTGAAATCGGAATGAATTGGGATGCGCAAATGCCTGTCGGTGACAATGTTTATACCAAAGAGCATTTAAGCGACGAGGAGATTGAAGTTTTTGCCCAAGCCATAATAAATGAATTCAGTATGGCACTCAATTCGCTGCTCGAATCGGACAGCGGTGTTCATAACGCATCGATTATCATCAACGATGACATCGACTTTATGGGTGATATGTGCTTCGGTATGGAGTTTAAAGACACAACAGCTGTCAAGCGCATACTGCAGACTGTTGCTGACAGATTGAACAATTACGGCCTGGCATACAACGACACTGTGCTCGATGCTCAGACTATGTTCGGACAAATGAAACAGCCATCTTCAATAATGCCTGAAGCCGGACAGTATGGTGAAGACGGGTACATAGCGGCTGTCGACTATGTAAACCAGACTATTTGGGTCTTTTTCTACGATACACTTGAGGAAAGCATCAACATAATGCAGCATATCAGAAAAGATCTGCTGGTATTAAAAAAATAACAGGACCGTTCCCGGCCCTGTTAAGTCCTTAATAATTCAATAATGTAAGATCAACCAAGATAACTCTTGAGAATCTTGCTTCTGCTTGTGTGTTTCAAGCGGCGGATTGCCTTCTCCTTGATCTGACGCACGCGTTCGCGTGTGAGGTCAAACTTCTCACCAATCTCTTCCAAAGTCATAGGATGACCGCCGTTGAGTCCGAAATAGAGACGGACGACGTCGGCTTCGCGTTGAGTCAAAGTTGAGATTGCGCGGTCGATTTCCTTACGGAGTGATTCGTAAAGGAGCTCGGTCTCAGGTGTCACCACTTCGTCACTCTTTAAGACGTCGTACATATTGTTGTCTTCATCCTGCACGAGCGGTGCGTCCATTGACACATGACGGCCTGCGTTCTTCATCGATTCCTTGACTTCGGCTTCGGTGAGGTCGAGGACTTCAGCTATCTCTTCGGCATTAGGTTCGCGCTCAAATTCCTGCTCCAGCTTTGCGTATGTCTTGTTAATTTTGTTGATCGAGCCGATCTTGTTCAATGGAAGTCGGACGATACGTGATTGTTCTGCAAGAGCCTGAAGAATGGATTGGCGTATCCACCATACAGCGTAAGAGATGAACTTAAAACCTCTGGTCTCGTCAAAGCGGCGTGCCGCCTTGATAAGTCCAAGGTTGCCCTCATTGATGAGGTCGGGGAGGCTTAATCCTTGATTTTGGTATTGCTTTGACACGGAGACGACGAATCTCAAATTGGCCTTGGTGAGCTTCTCCAATGCGGCCATATCGCCTTGACGGATGCGCTGCGCCAGCTCGACTTCTTCGTCAGCCGTTATCAATTCAACCTTACCAATCTCTTGGAGATACTTATCCAAAGAAGCTGTTTCCCTGTTGGTAACTTGTTTGGTAATCTTTAACTGCCTCATATTTTATTTATTAAGATTTACTTCTTCTCGTGTCTTGGACCTTTATGCTCGCCCCCTTTGTGGTCTTTATGTTCGCCGCCCTTATGCTCGCCGCGAGGTCTCTCAGGCTTCTCTACATAACCTTCCGGTTTAGGAAGCAAAGCCTTGCGTGACAGACGGAGCTTGCCGGTCTTCTGGTCGATGTCGATGAGCTTCACCTGAATCTTGTCACCCTCATTGAGGACGCCGTCCATTGACTCAAGACGTTTGTAATCAATCTCAGAGATGTGGAGCAGACCGTCTTTGCCAGGGAGAATCTCGACGAAAGCGCCGAACGGCATGATTGACTTCACTGTGCCGTCGTAAACTTCGCCAACCTCAGGAACTGCAACGATAGCGCGGACGCGTGCCTTGGCTGCCTCGAGGTCATCCTTGTTGGTTGAAGCGATCTCCACCATGCCGCATTTTTCGTCTTCAGTGATGACGATGACGGTATTGGTCGACTTCTGAATCTCTTGAACCACTTTTCCGCCAGGTCCGATAACTGCGCCGATGAAGTCCTTAGGAATGATGATCTTCTCGATGCGAGGAACGAACTCTCTGTAGTCGGCACGAGGCTCTGTGATGGTCTTGGCCATCTCACCGAGTATGTGCATTCTGCCGGCCTTAGCCTGCTCGAGAGCTTCTGACAGCACTTCGTATGAGAGACCGTCAACCTTTATATCCATCTGGCATGCTGTGATGCCGTCAACTGTTCCTGTCACCTTGAAGTCCATGTCGCCGAGGTGGTCCTCATCGCCAAGGATATCTGACAAGACAGCGTATTTCTCATTGTCTGTGATAAGACCCATAGCGATACCTGCCACAGGCTTTCTCATCTTAACGCCGGCATCCATCAAAGCCAATGTGCCGCCGCACACTGAAGCCATTGATGATGAGCCGTTCGACTCGAGGATATCAGATACCACGCGGATGGTGTATGGGTTCTCATCCGGACCTGGGATCATGTTCTTGAGAGCTCTCTCGGCCAGGTTGCCGTGACCCACTTCACGACGGCTCACACCGCGGCTTGCCTTGCATTCGCCTGTGGCGAAGCTTGGGAAGTTGTAGTGCAGCATGAAGTTGCTTGTGCCTTCAACGACAGCGCCGTCAATGGTCTGCTCGTCGAGCTTGGTGCCCAATGTTACTGTAACCAGAGCCTGAGTTTCACCACGTGTGAAAATGGCTGAACCGTGGCATGATGGCAATACGTCGACCTCTGTCCAAATAGGACGGATCTGGTCGAGCTTACGTCCGTCGAGACGCTTGCGCTCGATAAGGATGGCGTCGCGCACAGCCTTGCGCTCGATGTCATGGAAGTAACGCTTTGCCATCGGAGTCTTCTCTTCGAGTTCCTCTTCGGTATATTTTGTGAGATAATTCTCAAGAATTGCTGCGAAAGCGTCCTCGCGCTCGTGCTTGTTGGCGTTGCCTGTGAGAGCGAAATCGTAGCATGGCTTGTAGCAGCATGCCATCATGTCGGCGCGGAGATCCTCGTCGTTGACTTCATGGCAGTACTCGCGTTTAGGGTTGGCCTTCTCAACGTGTGAGGCGAGGTCCAACTGAGCCTGCACCTGACCTTTGATGGCCTCGTGAGCAGCCTTCAAAGCGCCAATCATCTGTGCTTCTGAAATCTCTTTCGATTCGCCTTCCACCATGCAGATGTCCTTCATTGTGGCACCTACCATAAGTTCGAGGTCGGCATTATCGAGTTCATCCTGACGTGGGTTGATGACGTATTCGCCGTTGATCATAGCCACGCGGACCTCTGAGATAGGACCGTTAAACGGGATGTCTGAAACTGCGATAGCCGATGAGGCTGCCAAAGCTGCGTAAGCGTCAGGAAGCATGTTCTTTTCGCCTGAAAGCAGTGTGATCTGCACCTGGATTTCTGCGTGGAAATCATCAGGGAACAAAGGACGGATGGCGCGGTCTACCAGACGTGAAATCAGAATTTCGTAGTCTGAAGGCTTGCCTTCGCGTTTGAAGAAACCGCCCGGGAATTTGCCTGTAGCGGCGTATTTTTCTTTGTAATCTACTGAAAGAGGCAGAAAATCGACGTCGTCTTTGGCTTCCTTGGCTGCCACTACGGTGGCCAGGAGCACTGTGTTGCCGCATCTTACAACGGCTGCACCGTCGGCCTGCTTGGCCAGACGACCTGTCTCTATGGTGATGGTATCTCTACCAGTCTGTATTGTCTGTTTGATTCCTTCTGGACCCATAATAAATCTTTTTATATAAAAATAAATAAAGTGATTTGGAATTAGAGTACAACAATGCGAAAAAAGGCAATCTGACGATGCCTTTTTTCGCTATGCGCATTGCAAAAACAACGCTTTTATTTTCTTAAACCTAATTCCTTGACGATGTTACGATATCTTTCGATATCAGTTTTCTTGAGGTAGGCGAGGAGCTTTCTTCTCTTACCAACGAGAGCAACCAATGAACGCTTGGTGGCTAAATCTTTCCTTGCGCCTTTCATGTGTTCTGTCAAATTCTTGATTCTGAATGTGAACAGTGCAATCTGTCCTTCCGCTGAGCCGGTATCCTGTGCGTTTTTACCGTACTGTGTGAAAATCTCTTGTTTCTTTTCTGCAGTTAAATACATATCTTTTTTCTTCTAACTTTTTCGAGCCGCAAAATTACAACTTTTTTTATTACTCCCCACAAAAATTTTCAAAATTTTTTTAAAAATAAAAAAGGCGCTCAAAACTCAATCATATTGAAATAATCACTATCTTTGAGCCCAAATAATCATTGGTAAGTCAGTATTATAATTCAATCAAAAATAAACTAAAATGAAAAACAAATTTACATTAACCACGATTATTCTTACCGCTTGTATGGTGCTTGCCATGGCATCCTGTAAGAAAAAGGGCGTCAAGACTGTCGCTGTGGACACCCAGTTTGCGCTGGCTCTCTACAACAACACTCTCTCACTGAAAGATGTCATCCATCAGATGGACGCTTCCACTCAAAGTTGGCTGCGTGTGAGAAACGACTCTATTTTCGCTTACTACGCCGACACTATCAAAGATGTCATCAAAGCCAGCGATTTCCTAAGTAACATCGATGATGTCGATTTCAACACCGTCACTGATTTCACTCTGCCTTCTGTCAGTGCGCAGTCTGAGAAAGACACCACTTTGAGCGTTGACCGTTTCGCCACATTCCCGTTCCACTACGACGGATTCATTATCGACGAGGTGCTTCTGCGCAGCGGAGTCCTGGCTTTCGGATTCAACGTCACTCCGTCAATCCCGATGCTGAAGCAGATAGTGGTCTTTTCAGATCAGCTTCAAATGACCGACGGGAACCGCTTCGAGGTAACCTTCAATTATCCTGGCAACAGCGAATGCGAAGTTGACCTTGCGGGTTGCAGTTTCGTGCCGGAGGACGACACGGTGGCTTTCTCGGCCAAAATCGTTTTCCATTACGATCCGAGCATCGGCTTCCAGGGTGGTGATTACAGCTGCCGTCTCACAGGCGGTCTCACAGACGTGAGGTTCAATACGGTGTACGGCATAGTAACCAAGCCTATAGATTCCATATTCGAAATGCATAACAATATTGATTTCGGTATTAATCATGTCTCGGGAAGTTTCCTGCTGCCTATACCGACCATAGAAATGAAGTATAAAAATACCTTCGGCTTGAGTGCCCATGGAGACATTAACACGTTTGAGTTCAGAACAGCCGACGGACAGACTGTCGACCTGCTTGCTGACGACTATGTCGAGATAACTGTGGAGCCTACCGAAGGGGAATACTACAGCACACCTATCACCGGTTTTGTTGAGCAGATAGACGCCTTGTCCAATTTCACACGCCTCGACTTCCGTGGCGAAATAACCATTGCTGAGGCCGACCAGCCTTTCACCATTTCCGACACCTCTTCAATCGATGTTATAGGCTCGGTTGAGATGCCGTTTGAGTTCAAACTGTCGGATGTGCGCTATCGCGACACTCTGGATGTCAATTTCTCGGGCAGTAACAATGAAATTGACAAAATTGACAACTACTTCGATGAACTGGATTTCATTGTACAATATAACAGCAAGATCAAAATTGATATGGATATGCAGGTGTACTTCATGAGAAACAACTTGCTTCTTGACTCACTGTTTAACAACACTCAGCTCCTTGAATACTCTATCGATGACGAGATCAAGGAAATTGACGTTGAGCCTTTCACCGGAGAGCGCCTTAAGCATATCATGAGAGCCAACAAGATGGTTATCGACATGGGATGGCAAACCGACGAAATCAGTTCAGATCCTATAATGATGATGGATACCGACCAACTGCTGTTGAGAATGAAGCTTCACACCAAGACGTCGGAAATTGATTTGGATGACATATTATAATAGGAGGGCGTTATGAAAAAGTTATATAGATTTTTATTGGTTATAGCATTTGCAATCACAACATGTGCGGCTAATGCTCAGAACGACGGAGTAACAATCACTTTGTTGCCTCACAATCCGTACGCCAACTTCCTCAATCCGGGTATCAGAGTCCCATACAATGGAATGGTCGGCGTTGCAATTTCAAATATCAATTTCAGCATTTACAATTCAAGCTTGAAGTTCGGTGACATTTACACTACAAAATCGAACGGTAAGGAAGTCATTGACGGCATTAAGATTATGAACAGCCTCAAAGAGACTGGCAATTTCATCAATTCAAACATGTCGGTCGACCTTCTGAACGCCGGTTTCCGTGTCAATAAGCTGTTCTTCAATATCGACTGGAGATTGAGAACGAATGCCGAAGTGGAATATACCAGAGATTTTATAGGCTTGTTTGTGTTGGGTAACGGAGGTTATCTGGGCAACAACAACCCTTGTAATTTCAATTTGAGAACAGATGCGACGGCATTTTCGGAGTTTGGCATCGGAGTGCAGTATGACGTTAACGAAAAGCTCACCGTGGGTATTCGTCCGAAACTGTTGGGCGGTATAGTTAATATGACTGTCAACAACGATCAGACAAAGATTTACACCGATGCTGACACTTACGACATTTCGGCCGATGTTCATTTGGATATCAAGGCTGCCTCGATACTCGACTCAAAGATCAGCCGCATAGAAGATGTTTCCAAACTGCTGGACGTCGACTCGATTGGTATTGGCAATATGTTCAATTATACCGAGAACATAGGCTTTGGCGTTGACTTCGGTGCTTCTTACACCTTCAACGAGCGTTTTGGAGTGGCTTTGGGCGTTTATGACCTTGGCTATATCAAATGGAAAGACACAAAGGTGAAAAACATGCACACTGAGGGTGCGGTGGTTTGCGATGCCATTTTTGATGAGCTTGGCGACATAACCAGCCTGAACCTGGATTACAACACCATGTTGAAGGATGTTATCAATACAGTCTGGGGTAACGACTCACTGCAGGCAGGTGCCGACTACAAGACATATCTCAAGACTCGCATTATGGCTCAAGGTTACTACGAGCTGAATCCTATGGTGCGCTTCACAGCCATTGCCCAGTTGTACTACGTAAAGAAACAGATGCGTCCGGCTTTGACTTTGGCTTACAGCGGTGAGTTCTGGAAATGTCTCGACCTTACAGCCAGCTTCACGGCTTCAAAATATGCAGGCACAACACTCGGTCTTGGCATAGGCGTGCACGGCGGACCGTTCAACTTCTACGCTGTGACCGACAACATTTTCGCTTTGACAAAGATTGCCTCGCCAACCATTGAGATGGCGACGGCCTATACTACGTCCAACTTCCGAATAGGCATAGTCTGGACGATAGGCAAATACCAAAAAGATATGGAATAAAAAAATCAGGCGGCCGCAAGGCCGCCTGATTTATTATTAGTCTGATTGTGAATTATCCTTTGTAGAATGGGAGTTTCACCACGACTGCGCTGATGAGTTTGTCTCTCACCTTGATGAAGATCTCGCTGCCGACCTTTGAGAAGTCTTTCTTCACATAACCCATACCGATAGCTTTCTTCACTGACGGTGCCATTGTACCTGAAGTCACTTCGCCGATGTGGTTGCCTTCAGCGTCGCAGATTTCATACTCGTGACGAGCGATACCTTTGCCTGTCACCTCGAAAGCGACGAGCTTGCGTGTGACGCCTTCAGCTTTCTGTTTCTCGTTGTAGGCGCGGTCGATGAAGTCGTTGCCGTCGACGAACTTGGTGATCCAGCCGAGACCAGCCTCGATAGGAGAGGTGGTGTCGCAGATGTCGTTGCCATAGAGGCAGAATCCCATTTCAAGACGCAGAGTGTCGCGGGCGCCGAGGCCTATAGGTTTGATACCGAACTCTTTACCTGCTTCGAGAACCTTCTTGTAAACGTTCACTGCTTCTGCGTTAGGGATGTAGATTTCGCATCCGCCAGCGCCGGTGTAACCTGTTGTTGAGAAGATGATGTCTTTTACGCCAGCAAATTCAATGATTTTGAAGGTGTAGTATTCCATATCTTCGACAGATGCCTTTGTGAGCTTCTGCATCGCCTTGAGTGCGAGAGGGCCCTGCACTGCGAGCTGTGACCACTGGTTGCTCTCGTTGATGAAGTCAACGCCGAGCTTCATGCCCATCTCTTCGGCGACTTTCGACATCCAAGCCCAGTCTTTATCGATATTGGCTGCATTAGGCACCATGAAATATTCGTCAGCTGACACGCGGTAGACGAGCATATCGTCCACTATGCCGCCTTTGCCGTTCGGGAGGCAGGTGTACTGAACCTTGCCGTCAACCAAAGCAGCCACGTCGTTTGAGGTGCAGCGCTGTACCAAAGCGAAAGCCTTAGGACCTTTTGCGCGGAACTCACCCATGTGTGACACGTCGAAAACACCAACGCCCTTGCGGACTGTCTCGTGTTCAACGTTCACGCCTTCAAACTGAACCGGCATGTCGAAACCTGCGAATGGCACCATTTTGGCACCCATCTCATAGTGCATTGCATTCAATGCAGTCTTTTTCAATGTTGTGTTTTCCATAGTATTACGTATAAAATTAAATTTCAATATTTCAAACTGCAAAAATACAAAAAATCTCAATCTGCAACAAAAAATAAAAACTAAAGTCTAAAGACTTACGACTAAAGACTTTTTGCTATTTTTGCACTTTATTCCAATGTTGATGAAAAAGTTTAAAAAATACATAATCGTCTTGATTATCATGATGTTGGCTGTGCCGAGAATGCATGCCGCCTACATCTTGATTCCCATGGATGAGACCCAGACCAACCACCTTAAGGCCTACGGAGTGGCTTATTGGATACTGCAGCGTGAGGTGGAGATAAGCTGGCTTCTCAATTACAGGGGAGGAAGCTATATGATGCCATATCACGATATTTTCGAGCGTGAGTGCAAATTGCGCAACGTGTCGTATCAGGTGATAGCCGACGTGCAGGCTCAAGGCATACTGGCTGAGATAGCCGACCCAGGCTCCAATATGGACGAGATGAAACTTCAGAAAGTGCCGCGCTTGGCCGTTTATGCCCCGAAAAACATACTTCCTTGGGATGACGCGGTGACTCTGGTTCTGACATACGCCGAGATACCTTACGACATAATCTATGACGACGAAGTCTTGGACGGAATCCTGCCCACTTACGACTGGCTGCACATGCACCACGAGGATTTCACCGGACAATATGGTAAATTCTGGGCCCGTTACCGCAACTATCCCTGGTATCAGGAAGACGTGAAAAAACAGGAGGAGACAGCTCGCAGACACGGCTATGCCAAAGTGTCGCAACTGAAGCTCGCCGTGGCGAAGAAAATCCGTGATTTTGTAGCCGGAGGCGGCTACCTCTTCGCCATGTGTTCGGCCCCCGACAGTTACGATATCGCTTTGGCAGCCGACGGACTCGACATCTGTGACGTGATGTTCGATGGCGATGCCATTCGCCACGGCGACCCTGAACGACTCAACTACGACAACTGCTTCGCTTTCACCGATTTTACGGTGTCGACCAACCCACAGGAATACGAAGTGTCCAACATAGACGTGACTCTGCGCAGACCCAAGTCGGTGAAGGAAGGCAACGACTTTTTCCTGCTGTTCGACTTTTCGGCAAAGTGGGATCCGGTGCCGACCATGCTTACCCAATGTCACGAAAAGCTGATAAAGGGCTTTATGGGACAGACTACGGCTTTCGACAAGAAATATGTGAAACCAACTGTTGTTGTCTTGGGCGACAATGCGGCTTTGGAAGAAGACCGTTATATTCACGGAGACTATGGCAATGGTTTCTGGACCTTCCTTGGCGGCCACGATCCCGAGGATTACCAGCACCTGGTGGGCGATCCGCCTACCGAGTTAGACATGCATCCCAATTCGCCGGGATACCGTCTCATTCTGAATAACGTACTGTTTCCGGCAGCCAAGAAGAAAAAGCAGAAAACATAGTCTTTAGTCTTTAGTTGTTAGTCGTTAGTGACTAAAGTCTAAAGACTAAAGACTAACGACTAAAAATTTAAAATTTTATTAAGGATTTAAATTTTTTTTTTAATTTTGCGGCTTGAAAAATAAAATTGTAATAAAATGGGAAGAGCATTTGAATACCGCAAGGCGGCTAAGATGAAAAGATGGGGCCACATGTCAAGAGTGTTCCCGAAATTAGGAAAGATTATCACAATTGCAGCAAAAGAAGGCGGTCCGGATCCAGATATGAACCCTAAACTGCGTCAGGCTATCCTCAACGCCAAGGCGGAAAACATGCCAAAGGACAACATCGATGCCGCTATCAAGCGCGCCACCGATAAGAGTACGGCCGACATGGTTGAAATAGTGTACGAAGGCAAGGGTCCTCACGGTGTGCTCTGCGTGGTAGAATGCGCCACCGACAACACAACCCGTACAGTTGCCAACGTCCGTTCTTACTTTAACAAGGCTGGCGGCGAGCTTCTCAAGACAGGTCAGCTTGAATATATGTTCACACGCAAGGCTGTGTTCCAGATTGAAATCCCTGCCGGAATGAGCAAGGACGACCTCGAACTCGAACTCATCGACGCCGGTTTGGAAGAAATCGAAGAGACCGAAGACGGCACCTTCGCATACAGTGACTGGACTTCATACGGCACCATGCACGAGGCTTTGGAAGGCATGAAAGTCAACATCATCAAAGCCAACCTGCAGCGTTTCGCCAACAACCCAGTGGCCTTCACCGACGAGCAGATTGAAAGCATCATGAACTTCCTTGATAAAGTTGAGGACGATGAAGATGTGCAAGCGGTTTACACCAATATGGAGTAAATAGATATAAACGGATTAATGAAAAAAAGAGCAACAATCTGTTGCTCTTTTTTTTGTTATCTTCTGCGATATTCCGAAGGTGACATTCCAGTCTCCCTCTTGAAATAACGGCTGAATGTAGGCAGGTCGGGGAAGCCCAGCTTTTCGCTTATGGCTTGCAGGCTTGTAGTCGACTCGGTCTTTAGAAGCATTTTGGCGTCGGCCGTGACATACAGGTGAATCCAGTGCCCAACGCTGTAGCCTGTTTCTTTCTTGATCACAGTGCTGAAATGCTTCGGGCTGAGATGGAATTGTTCTGCATAAAATTCCACATCGTGATGTTTTCGGCAGTTCTTGCAGATTATTTCGTAAAGCTCCGAGCTGATGCGCTTGTTGCCGCTTGTGGGCTTAGGTTCGTTAAGGGTACGGTAGTGGTCTATCATGTGGATGATGATCTCAAGCGCAGCTATCAACATGTCGTTTTTCGCTTCAATATTAAGTTTATTGATAATTCCAGCGGTTGCAAATACTTTCAAAATGTCTTCATATTGACTGTCTGTCAGCTGGAAATGAGGGACTTCGTCATATTTGAAACGGTTCAGGTAGACGTCGTGCAGACGCATTTTTTCAAATACGGCTTTGTTAACCACAATTGCTGTGGCGCAATAATCGTCAGAAAACTTGTGGTTTATGAAAATATGTCCCGGAAAAATAATTGAGGCTAGTTTCGGACCGCATTTGTATGGCTTTGAGTCGTACTCCATGTCCAAATAGCCGGTTTTTAAAATGTTTATCACAAAATTGGTGGAGATAAACGGCTCATCGTTAAAAGGCCATTTTAATTCCTCAATAACTTCGATGCCGTCTCTAATCAAATTGCTAGTATAGCCCTTCAATAAGCTGTTGTCATCTTTCATGTTAGGTATAGTGTTTCGTTAAATCGAAACAAATATAAAACTTTTTGTCAAATCAAAACACTCCTCTTGACAAAAAACACTCTTTTTGCCAAATAATTCACGAAAAATGTAAGAAAAAGGGCCTTTTTTAGGCTATTCCGCAGAGATGATAGAGCACTCGGGCACCTACATTGCCGTCCCATTCGCCTCCGTCAGCGTCGGGCGATACCTCGCAAAGGTCGAAACCTAAAATCTCTTTCCCGGACTCTTTGACACGGTTGAGCAGATACATCAGTTCTTCATATTCCATGCCTCCCGGTACTGGGGTGCCGGTGTTTGGACAAAGTTTGGGGTCGAGTCCGTCTATGTCTACCGAAATATAAACTTTTGCAGGCAATGCGTTGACTATTTCGTCGCATATCTGCTTCCAGTTGGCGCCTTCATACATGCGGCGACGGTTGTCGCGGTCGTAAAACACCTTTATGCGACCGTTTGAATCCTGCACAAGTTGCTTCTCCTGATGGCAGTAGTCACGTATAGCAACCTGCACCAGCTTTTCAACATTCTCCAGCTGCATGACGTTGTAGAAAATCGAGGCGTGAGAATATTTGAACCCTTCAAAGCACTCTCTAAGGTCGCTATGGGCGTCGATGTGAAGTACGCCATACTTCTCACCATTATTAATAAGGTATTGGTGATAGGGTAGAGGTGTGCTGTGATCGCCTCCGAGCAAGCCGACTTTCTTGCCTTGGCTCTTCCAATAGGCTATGCGTTCGCGCAGCCAGTCAAACATTTTCTCAAATCCGTCTTCAATAGCTTTGTATTTTGCCTCGTATTTCCATGGAAACTCGTCGGCGTCGCCGTTTTCTATGGCTTCTATAATCTCCTCGCTGGCCGGAATCAGGCTGTCGTGCAGCTTGCGCAACTCTTTTGGAAACTCATCCATCCATATGCCGCGTTTCCACAGATCAGGGTAGTCGTGATGGCAGAGGTCCACTTGCATGGAACCGTCGAACACCGCACTGGGGCCGTCTACTGTGCCGCGATTGTAACTAGTAGTGAGTTCCCATTCTACTGGAATGATGATTATTTCAGCGTCTTCCGCTGTGCAAGGCAGCCCGTAGATACCTGAACCGAGCGCCGCCGCTGCGTTAGGATCAAAAGATTTCTCCGACATAATGTTGAAATTTTTCGCAAAAATACAAAAAATAGTTTAGAGTTGAGAGTTTAGAGTGTAGAGTAGTGAAAAGTTTGGAGTAGAAAGAAAAAAAAGAGCCTCGAAAGGCTCTTTTTTCTAATGGCTAAATAGCTAATGGCTAGTAGCTTATTCTAATGTATGGATTACGAGTCCTGAACGGAGTTTAGGCTCGAACCAAGTTGTCTTAGGAGGCATGATGTTGCCGGTGTCAGCAATGTCGATGATCTGCTTCATGCTCACTGGATAGAGAGCGAAAGCTACTTTCATCTCGCCGCTGTCAACACGACGTTTCAACTCACCGAGGCCGCGGATACCGCCAACGAAGTCGATACGCTTGTCTGTGCGTAAGTCTTTGATGCCCAGAATCTTATCCAAGACAAGGTTGCTGAGGATTGTGACGTCCAAAACGCCGATAGGATCGTTGTCATTGAATGTACCAGGCTTTGCTGTCAACGAATACCACACACCCTCAATGTACATTGAGAAGTTGTGAAGCTTGTTAGGCTTGTATTCTGTTGAGCACTCGCAGTGGCATGGGAACTCGCAGTTGCACTTGCCGCCGTCCTTGGTGCAGTCGCACTTGCACTCGATATCGAAGCTCTCCTGCAGGGCTTTGAAGAAGTCTTTTGTGCTCAAGCCGTTCAAATCCTTAACAACGCGGTTGTAGTCGATGACGTTCAGCTGGTTGTCAGGGAAAATAACTGTCATGAAGAAGTTGTATTCCTCTTTGCCGGTGTGGTGTGGGTTGTGCTCTTTCTTTTCCTGTCCGACCAATGCTGCTGCAGCGCTGCGGTGGTGACCGTCGGCGATGTACATTGCAGGGACTTTCTTGTCGAAGAGTTCAACTAACTTGGCGATAGTAGCCTTGTCGTCGATGACCCAGAAACGATGACCGAAACCGTCTTCCTT
>JAEEJS010000052.1 GCA_016282015.1 Bacteroidales bacterium | reverse complement strand
TTTTTTTGTGCTCCCACTAGGACTTGAACCTAGGACCAACTGATTATGAGTCAGCTACTCTAACCGACTGAGCTATAGGAGCTGGAAAAATTTCCGGGTGCAAAAGTACAAAAAAAAATGATACTTTTACAAAATCTGATAATAATTTTCAATTTCATTGAGAATCTCCGTTACTTCAGCAACTGTCGGCACTTCCATCAGCTTCATTTTGAACTGTTTGAAGTTGGGGAATCCCTTGAAATACAACCCCCAATGCTTACGCATCTCGATGACGGCATAGTGCTCGTCTTTATAGTTTAAGGAGTCGTTGAGGTGCATTTTTGCCACTTTCACGCGTTCCTCAACCGAAGGTTTCTCATCTTCTATGCCTTTTTCAAGATAATCGTGAATCTCCTTGAAAATCCAAGGGTTGCCGTAGGTGGCGCGGCCTATCATCAGGCCATCCACACCGAAGGTGTCTTTGAAATACTTCGCTGATTTGCCATCGACTACGTCGCCGTTGCCGATGATAGGAATTGTCATGCGGGGGTTGTTTTTCACCGCCCCGATAAGAGTCCAGTCGGCAGGCTCGCCCCATTTGGTGGTGCGCAGACGTCCGTGTATGGTAAGAGCCTGAATGCCGACATCTTGAAGCCTTTCAGCTATCTCGACAATTTCTTTGTGCTCGCTGTCGTAGCCCAGACGGGTCTTCACAGTGACAGGAGTTTTTACGGCCTTGACCACTGCCTCGGTTATGCGAACCATTTTCGGAATGTCGTTCATTATGCCCGAACCGGCACCTTTAGATGCCACCTTTTTCACAGGGCATCCGAAGTTGATGTCAATTATGTCGGGATTGTACCGCTCGGCATACTGAGCGGCCTCGACCATGGGTTCCACTGCATTGCCGAAAATCTGCACTCCGAATGGCTGTTCGCTTTCGGTGTAGCGTAACTTGTTGATACTCTTGACGGCATCGCGGATCAGGCCATCTGAAGATATGAATTCGGAATAGACAATGTCGGTCCCGTACATCTTGCACACATGGCGGAAAGGCGGGTCGGTTACGCCTTCCATCGGAGCCAGTAGCAGAGGATAACGGTCGAATTCTATGCCGGCTATTTTCATTGTCATTCCTTGTTTTTAGTGTCGATAATGATAGTAACGGGGCCGTCGTTCAGCAGTTCGACTTTCATGTCGGCTCCAAACTCTCCGCATTCCACCTTACGTCCGGAGACTTCCGCCAAACGCTTGAGAAACATCTCATAAAGCGGGATGGCATGCTCAGGTCGGGCGGCACGAATGAAGCTGGGACGGTTGCCTTTTTTGGTCATGGCATGCAGAGTGAACTGGCTCACAACCAGAAAATCTCCTTCCACTTGATTGATGTCGAGGTTCATGGAACGGTTGTCGTCCTCAAAAATGCGGAGCATGGTCAGCTTGTGGCAAAGCCAATCCACGTCTTCCTGGCTGTCGGCGTCCTCTATGCCTACAAGTACCAGCATGCCGCGGCCGATTTGCGACTTCAGCGTCCCGTCAATAGTTACGGAAGCGTGACTGACTCTTTGAACTACGACTCTCATTTCTCTAATTTTTATGCAAAAATAGTACAATTTTTGATAACTTATCTGAAATGTTTTCAGTACCTGGTAGTAGGTCGCATTTCTGTGACAAAAACTCACAGTACCCTGTGGTAGGTCGCATTTCTGCAAATGGCATTAAAATGTTTAATCATGATTACTATTTTCGAATTACTCTCAGTACCTTGTGGTAAGGGGTTGTAAAAAATTCTAATGGCTAATGGCTAATAGCTAATGGCTTTTTTGTAATTTTGCCCTCGTGAAAGAAAACCCCATTTTATATTATAAAGACGACGCTCGTGTTGCGCAAATCGTTGATTATCTTAATGATAAGAAGAGCGTGTTTTGCAAGGGCATAGTCGGCTCGGCTAAGGCTTTCGCTGTGGCGGCGGCGTTTGAGAAGTTGGGTGGTCAGCATTTTGTGGTGTGTCCCGACAAGGAGAGTGCGGCTTATTTCTACAACGACCTGGAGAATATCTTCGGCGAAAGGGAGCAGGACTACGCCAAGAAGATGATACTGTTCTATCCGACCTCGTATAAACGTCCGTATGAGCCTGAGAAGCCGGATAACACCTATATCTTGTCGAGAACAGAGGTTTTGCAACGTGTTTCCACGTCTGAACGCAAGACGATAATAGTTTCTTACCCTGAAGCTTTGAGTGAGAAGATAGTCACCCGTAAGATATTGAGCAAGAATACTTTAAAGCTTGCGGTGGGTGAGAAGGTGGACATGGATTTCGTGACCGACACCTTGCTGGAATATAACTTCGAGCATGTTGATTTTGTGGTTGAGCCGGGGCAGTTCGCCATACGTGGAGGCATAGTCGATGTGTTTTCGTTTGCTAACGACTATCCTTACCGCATAGTTTTCGATTTCGACGAAGTGGAGTCGATACGCTCGTTCAACCCTGTTGATCAGCTTTCCATAGAGAAGCTGCAGCGTATAGTTCTGTTGCCGAATCTGCAGGACCACAACCTTTCCGAAGAGCGCGAGACTATTTTCCAATATCTTCAGAATCAGACGGTTATGTGGCTGGACGAGACCGATTATCTGAAAGAGAGAATAGATGCAGAATACAAAAAAGCAGTTGATGCATTTGAGGCGTTTGAAGAAAGTGAAGGCATGCGCTCGCCAGAGACCTTGTTCGCTCAAAGCGACGAGCTTCTTACCCAACTGGATGAGTTTAAATCGGTTACGTTTGAGACATATTCCGATTCAATAGGGAAGGAGATAGTGGAGTTTGACATTACCAGCCAGCCTGTTTTCAACAAGAACTTCGAGATGTTGCAAAGCGCCATCAACTCGTTGAAAGACAGGGATTACCGCATTCTCTTTTTCTCCGAAAGCAAGCGCCAGCTCGAGCGAATACAGAGCATTTTGAACGATTTGCAGCAGAAAGACGAGTCGAATCACGATTTCACACCTATATTATATTCCATTCAGGCGGGTTTTGTCGACAATGACAGGAAACTATGCTGCTTTACCGACCATCAGATTTTCGAGCGTTATCACCGCTTCCATCTGCGCGAAGGTTTTGCAAGCAGTCAGGCTCTGACAATCAAAGAGTTGTATGATTTGAAACCTGGCGATTATGTGACTCATATCGACCACGGCATCGGACGTTTCGACGGACTGGAAATCATAGACCACAACGGCAAACAGCAGGAGGCCCTGCGACTCATTTATCAGAATGGCGACCTGCTTTATGTGAGCATACATTCACTGCACAGAATCTCGAAATATTCAAGCAAAGACGGTGCTGAGCCGTCGCTGAGCAAGCTTGGCTCGAACGCTTGGAACAAACTGAAAGCCAAGACTAAGAGCAAGGTCAAGGACATAGCGCGAGAGCTGATAAAACTCTATGCGGAACGTAAAAATTCCGAAGGATTCCAGTTTATGCCCGACACATACCTTCAGACCGAGCTCGAGGCTTCGTTCATGTACGAGGACACTCCCGATCAGCTTAAGGCAACCATAGACGTGAAACGCGATATGGAGAAGCAGAGCCCCATGGACCGACTGGTGTGCGGAGACGTGGGTTTCGGAAAGACCGAGGTCGCTATACGTGCCGCTTTCAAGGCTGTCAGCGACTCCAAGCAGGTGGCGGTTTTGGTGCCTACCACAGTGCTTGCCTTGCAGCATTATCATACATTTACCAATCGTCTGAAAGGTTTTCCTGTCACCATAGATTACATGAACCGTTTCAAGACGGCCAAGCAACAAAAGAAGACTCTCGAAGAGGTCAAAGCGGGGCATGTCGACATATTGATAGGAACACACCGAATCATCAGTAAGGACGTGGAGTTCAAAGACTTAGGACTGCTGATTATCGACGAGGAGCAGAAATTCGGCGTTTCGGCCAAGGAGAAGTTGAAACAGTTGAAGACCAACGTCGACACCCTCACTTTGAGTGCTACGCCTATACCCCGCACTCTGCAGTTTTCAATGATGGGTGCCCGTGACATGAGCATAATAACCACTCCGCCGCCAAACAGATATCCTGTCGAGACGGAACTGCGTGTGTTTGACCCGGATGTCATTCGTGACGCTATCCAATATGAGCTGGCTCGCGACGGACAGGTGTTTTTTGTGCACAACCGCATACAGAACATCATGGAGGTTTACAACATGATAATCAGCTGCGTGCCTGGTGCCAAAGTTGCAGTGGGACACGGCCAGATGGACGGCGACAAGCTTGAGGAGATTATGCTCGACTTCATTGACGGCAAGTACGATGTGCTTCTGTGCACCACCATAATTGAGGCAGGACTTGATATTCCGAACGCCAATACCATCATTATAAACGACGCACACAAATACGGCTTGAGCGACCTGCATCAGCTGCGCGGCAGGGTGGGACGTTCCAACAAAAAGGCCTTCTGTTACCTTTTGACACCTCCGTTGCCCATGCTTAGCGACGAAGCGCAGAAACGTCTGCGTGCCATTGAGGAATTCTCCGATTTGGGCAGCGGCTTCAACATAGCAATGCGCGACCTTGACATCCGTGGAGCAGGCAACCTGTTGGGTGCCGAGCAGAGCGGATTCATCAACGACATCGGATTTGAAACCTATCATAAAATTCTCGACGAGGCCATCATGGAACTCAAGGAGAACGAGTTCAAAGACCTGTTCGAGAAGCCGGAAGAGGAGAAGAAGTTTGTGCGCGAATGCGCCATAGAGTCAGATTTGGAGATACTGTTGCCAAACGAATACGTCGACTCATCGGCCGAGCGTATCAGCCTCTACAACGAGCTTGACCATATTGAAAACGAAGAAGGTCTGATGCGCTTCACCGACAATCTCATCGACCGTTTCGGAGAGATTCCGCCACAGGCCAACGACCTTTTGAACACTGTTCGTCTGCGTTGGATTGCCCGCGATTTGGGCTTCGAAAAAATCGTTCTCAAAAAAGGCGACATGACCTGTTATTTCCTGCAAGACCAGGAGTCGGATTACTTCAAAACCGAGATTTTCAACAAAATTATCCGTTATGCTTCCGAGCACTTGAAACGTTGTCAGTTTAAGGAGCAAAACGGCAAAAACATATTGATTTTCAAGGTTGTCGACCGAGTTAAAGACGCTTTGGATTTGTTGAGGGAAATTGCAAATTCGTAAATTTTATTTTAACAAACTTCAAACTTTTTTATATATTTGCAAAAAATAAAATCAGTATATGACAACATTATTTTTAGGCGGTATAGGAACCGGTGAAATAATTCTAATCGTGCTGGCGATTCTGCTGCTGTTCGGCGGCAAGAAGCTTCCCGAGCTGATGCGCGGCATGGGCAAGGGTGTCAAGGAATTCAAAGATGCCATGAACGAGCCGGCTGGCGATAAAAAAGAAGAAAAACCGGAGGAAAAATAGCCTTAAATGTCGGTGCGAAATAAGACTGAAAAGTCTGAAAATGCTGAAATGACCTTCGGCGAGCATCTCGATGAGCTTCGTAAAGTATTGATGCACATCGGGATTGCTTTTATTTTGCTCTTTATCGCACTCTTTGCGTTTTTCAAAGGCGACATTATCGACATCGTTTTCTATCCTTCCGAAAGCGACTTCATCACCAACCGCCTGATGGCCAAGCTTGCCGATATTACAGGAACTGAAGCCCTGAGAATCAATGCCAATCCCTTGAATCTTTACAATACTAAGATTGCCGGCCAGTTTATGCTTCACATAAAAGCGTCGGCGGTCGGGGCGCTTGTGATAGCTTTCCCTTACATCATCGGTCAGCTATGGGGCTTCATTAAGCCGGCTCTCTCGTCAAAGATGAAACGCCGTACCCGTTTGATTGTCTGGAAGATAGTATTTTGGTTTTTCCTAGGTGTGGCGTTCAGCTACTTTGTGATTGCACCTCTTGGTATCAACTTTCTGGCAAATTACGAAGCCAACGGAAGCATACAAAACATTATAGATGTCAGCTCATATATCAGCACGGTTTTGGGAGTTTGTCTCGCCGCCGGACTGGTTTTTCAGCTGCCGTTACTGATA
Source organism: Bacteroidales bacterium (assembly GCA_016282015.1). Taxonomy (GTDB): domain Bacteria; phylum Bacteroidota; class Bacteroidia; order Bacteroidales; family F082; genus Limimorpha. The sequence continues at coordinate 5,429 of JAEEJS010000052.1, read as the reverse complement.
AGACTGTTGGCATCTATTGGCATCATAACCTCAACTTGGCTGAAGAAAAACCGAAAAATCGCCATAGTTGTCATTTTGGCGCTATCGGCACTAATCACCCCGCCAGACATCATCAGTCAGCTGCTGATTTTTGTGCCGTTTTACATTTTATACGAATATGGAATTAGCATAGCAAAAAATATTGAAAAGCAAAATGCAGACAGATAGAACTAAGGAATTGGAAACTAAAGGCATTGGCACTCTGTTGCTTATGTATGCTTTGCCGTCGGTGGTGAGTCAGGTGATATCGTCGGTTTACAACATTTGTGACCGAATTTTCATAGGACATGGAGTGGGGGCACTCGCCATAGCAGGTCTTGCAATCACTTTGCCTATTATCAATATCATTCACGCTTTCGGTGCTTTGATTGGAGTCGGAGCCGGAGCGAGAATGTCAATAGTTTTGGGTAAGAAAGACATCAACTGGGCGGAGAATATCCTTGGCAACAGTGTCATTTTCACTGTCGTTTTGAGCGGACTGGTGATGCTGTTTTCGTATATCTTCCTCGATAAGATACTGTTTATGTTTGGCGCGACGGCCGAAACCGTGGCTTATGCCCGAGAATACATGCTCATCGTGCTTCCGGGAATGTTCCTGACCACCATGGCGTTCAACCTCGTCTCGCTGATGCGTTCGTCGGGATATCCCAACAAATCGATGATAGTGCTGGTGTCGGGAGCAGTGCTCAACATCGGGCTCGATGCCTTGTTTATCTTTGCTTTTGACATGGGAATCGCTGGTGCTGCGTGGGCTACCACCATCTCGATGGCGTTTGCGACTTTCCTCGCGATGCTGCATTTCCTGAAACGTGACTCGTTCATCCGCTTCCGCAGACACGGATTCCAGCCTAAAGGCTATATTTTCAAGAATATCTTCATGATTGGTATGAGTCCGTTCCTGATGAACGTGGCAGCGGCAGGCGTGGTTGCGATTTTGAACAAACAGCTCATCCGTTTCGGCGGCGACATGGCAGTGGGCGCTTACGGCATCGCCAACAGCTTCATCATGATTATGATTATGATCATACTCGGCGTGTGCATGGGAATGCAGCCAATCGCTGGCTATAACTATGGTGCAGGTCATCCCGACAGGCTCAAACGCGTCTATATCCTGACCATGAAAGTGTGCGTGGCAATAGGTTTTGTGACAGCCATATTGGGTTGTGCCATGCCTCGCATCATTTCTATGGCCTTTACCAACGACAAGACTTTGCTTGATATCTCGCAAATGGCTTTGCCATACATCACAGTGATGACGCCTCTCATCGCCTTCACCATCGTCAACTCCAACTTCTTCCAGAGCATCGACAAGCCTTGGATTGCCATCGTCACCAGTCTCTCGCGCCAGGTCATCTTCCTTATCCCTATGATGTACATCATGCCCATCATATTCCGTGACTTCGGCCTTGACAGTCTCTACGGCGTCTTCGCCTCCTGCACAGTCTCCGATGTATTCGGTGCCATGCTCGCCTTTGTGCTGCTGATGACGCAGAGGAAGGTGTTTAAATATACGGCATAATAAAAGGGAGCAGTTGAAGGGTAATATGGCGGAAAGGGTAGCAAAGTTTTTAGAGTAATCATATCTACTTCCATTGTAGATGTTATCTGACCATTTCATAAGTTGTTTTTTTGATCTTTTTTCTTGTTTTTTAGAAAAATTTGTATCTTTGTAGTCTAAGATTTAAACAAATTGCATTAAGAAACAGATAAATAGAAAAACGCATAGACAATAAATAAACAGGCATTATTAGCTGTAACTTGATGACTGAAATCTGGACAATTTCAATCTATATCTTCAGGGATAAAGCGAAATAATGCTCACGTGTTTCAGCGTGAGCTTTGTTCGTCATTTGGAGATATAGGGCAGTCCAGAGCCTCAGTTATCGAATGAAAACAATGGGTTCACGCTATTTTTATGCCTTAATGTTTAAATAAATGAAATGAATTAAACTCTTAGCATATGAATAATAAAAATAAACACACACAAGGCAGATGGTGCTATGTATTAAAAATGTTTTTACTTGGCATAACAATCATTATCGTATGTAATTCATGCGATGAAGATAAAGGTAATGGTAATCAGCAGAAATTGACAAATTATGGAAATGCTGTTGAAATGGAGGAAAAGACAGTCGTTAATGTTATAGAACAAGCAAAACCATCAATAATGGTACTCCCAAGTGACAATTTATTGCTTGCCTATGATGCGTTAAAAACTGTATCAATAAATGGCAGTAGTTTTTTGGATCGCGATTATACAAAGTATATTTTGGCAAACAAGGACAATAAGGCTATAATATCAAGCATTCAAAACGAATTTGTACAAATGGATTATCCGTTGAATGATCTTGAACAAACGTTGAAACAGCTTAAGAACAGAGAGGCGACGAATTTGGCAGATGGCGTGGCACAGGATGCTAAAACATTATTGCTCCAAACTGCATCGCCAGATATCATTTTAGAATTGGATTATTCATGCAAACTTGATGCCTTGGATCCGAATTTTCAGAAAAGCCTGACATATACGATCACGGCTTTTGACTCATATACCAACAAAGCATTTTCATCCAAGACAATAAAAGGAACGGCCACACAAGATATTGCCACATCTTTTGCTCAATCTTTCCATAATAACGTTAATGACATTGAAAGAGAGATTGGCAAGTATTTTAAAGATATTGTTGTGAATGGTCGTGAAATAACAGTACGTTTCACTGTCTCTCAAAAGGCGAATATAAATTTGTCAAGCGAAGCTATTACAGGTGACACGTATAGTGATTGGATAATGGATTATATGGATTTGCATGCAAAAAAGGGAACTTATAAATTACAAAATAACACCGATTATGAATTGTATTTTATTAATGTCAGGATTCCTGTTTTGAAATCTGATGGTACACAATATAGTGCTTATGCCTGGGCTAGAGAATTGATAAAGGCGTTGCGAAGTGAATGTGGAGTGAAATGTTCTAATAAAGTCCAAGGATTGGGCGATGTCCATATAATGATTAACGGATTATAAAAATGTAGTATTATGAAAAAGAATAGTGTTTTAATCATTGTTATTGTTTTATTATTGATAGATGTTGTCCTTGTTTGTTTTGCATGTCAAGAGAATAATGAAAAACCGGCAGGAACAACATATAATCCTAAACCTAAGAATAGCGTTTTATCCGAAGAACAAAGACGAGAAGCTATAGATAAGAAACGTGAAGCATTACATGGACGTCTGGCATCTGATGATTATAAAAATGCAGTAAAACTCACGATAATGGTGCCAAAAATAACAGAAGAATTTACGGATCAATCAGCGGAGTTGATGGCAAGTCGTATGTTGCAAATAACTGCTGCCAATGGCGTAGCTGGATACGGAGGAGATCCATCTTTTGTTTTTGCAGGTGTCATATCAACGATGCAAAAAGGTATAACCAATACAATACCAAAGAAAAACTACACCAAATATAATATTGGGTTTTATGTTGCAAACATTTTGACGGGCGACGTGTTTGGAGCTATTTCACAAGAAATAACTGGTGTGGGTGATTCGGATGAATTGGCTTGTATGAATGCGGTTCAATCAATCGAAAATAACGATGAGATGAGTTCTTTTATAAAAGAATCATCAAAAAAAATAATTGATTGGTATGAAACGAACCGTGCTACAATAATAACAAGAATCAACAAGCATATTCAGTTAGAAGAGTATGCTCAAGCATATGCATTGCTGCTGTCTATACCTGAATCTGCAACAACATGTTTCGCTTATGCACAGAAAAATATAGATGATGTATATTCTAAATATAGAGAACTGTTAAGTTCAGATTATTACTATGCTATGCTTGATGCGATGTCGAAAGGTGAGTTATATAACCCAGTTGCAGGTGCATACATGAGGCTTATTCCCCATAACTCAAACATATATACAACTGCCGAAAAGGCTTTTAAAGATTATGTAGAACACTGTAAGGACGTGGAAGATGAAAAACGTGCTCATGAAATGTATTTGGATAAAGAGAACTTAGCCATTGAACGTATAAATGCAGAGGCTAATCTTAAAGCTAGTGAAGCACTTATAATCCAAAACCAGATAGAGATGGAAAGGCTTTCTCAAACCCAAACTTTGGAATATGGTTCGCAAGATCAATTTAAAATGGGGGTGATAAATACGATAACGGATAAAGCGGTGTCGTTGGTTTCATTTGGCGTAAACAGATTATTAGGATTTTTAGGATTATTTATATAAAACATTTGAAATATGTCACTAATTGATACATCAGGGTGTGGAAAAGCTATTGTTATAATGGTATTAATAATAGTTGTGAGTTATGCCGGAATTAAGACATTCAGATATTATAATAGTTATGAAAGAATTGAAAACAAAATAGAAAATGCCATTGCTGATAAAAATTTTAGAGAAGCTCATAAATGGTTGAAACGTTTTGAAGATAAAAACGAAAATAGCTGGAATAAAAATGAAGAGGGCTATAAATATTATTATGCCAAAGTTTTTAATTCTGAAGTGTCTTATTTGTTATGTGATAACTCGATTGAAGCCTCTGATAGAATTGTGCAATTGATTGCTGATTATGGTTTTTATGGATCTCCTGTGGTTGGGATTACTTCAGTTAAAAAGATCATTAAAAACAATGAAGCCTATATGCTCGAAGCTGCTAAATATAATCAAATGTTAGATGGGGTGTTAAATAGAGCCATTTCAGTTCGCAATCAGTATTTGTCGGAAAAAATAGTGAATATGTACAAACCGACTCTCACAAAAACGTTACATGATACCCACACGTTTAGCAGTAATGAATATAAATTTGACTATTCATTTGAGCCGCAAGAGTTGGCAAGAGAAAAATATAAACGCGCTGTTGAAGAAAAAAGATTTTGATTTCATCATCATGTTTTTGTTTCATGCGAGAGAAAAGTGATTTTGTGTATTTTTACCAAAAACAAATTATTTTTTTTAGGTAATTTTATTTCGGTAAAATATTTTTTGTATCTTTGCAGAAAATTTGAAGCTTATGGTAGATAGTCTTAATCCGTTTGTGGTTTCGGGCAAGATCCCGCCGGAGTATTTCTGCGACAGGGTGGAAGAAGCCGCTCAGCTTGAGAAATCACTGCGCAATCAGCTCAACGTGGTGCTTACCTCGGCTCGCCGAATGGGGAAAACCTCCCTCGTTGATTTTGTTTTCGACAAACCAGAAATCAGCGAGAATTATATCACCATAGTTGTTGATATTCTCCACACTACGACGTTTCGCGAGTTCATAATGGCTCTCGGAGCCGCCGTGTTCGAAAACGTGGCTACCAGAAGCAAGAAACTGCGCAAACAATTTGTCACGTTGCTGAAATCGCTGAGCGCGAGCTTCGGCTACGACCCCATT
>JAEEJS010000051.1 GCA_016282015.1 Bacteroidales bacterium | reverse complement strand
TAGGTGCATAGCCGTTGCCACGCTGGAGCGAGCCCCAATGGAAATAGGTGTCGTTCGTCTCCACGTCTGTCACGGTTAAGATCTCTCCAGAAATTGTAGAGGAGCTTACATGGTCGCCAATAAGGTTGTTGTTGGCCGGGTTGTCGGTCCACTGGGCTTGTAGCACAAATGAGGCTACCATAGCCAGAAGAAGTAAAGATAATTTTTTCATATTTATGAACTTTAATTGTAAATTTTAAAATACAAAAATACAAATGCGTTCCATACATAATCACGCATGAATCATGTATAGACAAAATGTATGGTAAAAAAGACAAATTGTACGGTGCTTTATTCCTTCGTTTCGCGGAATTCTGAGGGAGATATTCCGAATTTTTCCTTGAAGCTGCGACGGAAGGAGGTTGTATTTGAAAAACCGCTTGCCAAACACACTTGCTCTAAGCTCATTTCAGGATGTTCGTTCATGAGGCGGACAGCGTGGTTTAGACGAAGCTCGCGAACAATGGTGGTGAGTCTGGCGTATTCGCCGCCATGCGAAAAGGCGGCACCGATGCGCTCTTTTGAGAGACCTGTACGGTCGATGAGCGTCTGACGGTCGAACAAAGGATTGAGATACAGCTTCTCATTTTCGATTAGAGCGCAAAGGTATGATGAAAGCTCGGCCTCGGAGAGTGTAGAGTTTAGAGTGTAGAGTTTAGAGTTGTTTTGAAGTTGAGAGTTTTGAGTTGAAAGTTCTCTATATTTTTCCTTGTATTCAACGGCATCTCTGATCTGTTGTGCAAGGATTCTGTTCTGCTTATTTGTTTTGCGCCACTGCCATAAGATATAAATGGCGAACAGAAGTATCAGAAGACTCACCAAACCTGTCACCTTGCGTGACTCTTTAGCCCGTCGTGCGGCATCACGCTGGCGCTCGGCCTCGAGCTGCTGCTGCAAGGCGTTGTAGCGTGCGATGTGCTCTCTGGCTGTGGCTTCGCGCACAACGTCTTCTATCTGACTGAAAGCCGTTAGCATATTGCCATGATCGCCTAATGACGCGTAAGCAGCAGCGATAAAATTCTGGGCCTGACTGCGGTAGAAACGGATATAGTCGGCACGTTTCTGGTCGTTTTTGGGCTCGCGGTAGCTGTTGTCGTGGTATCTTTCGGGGTTTGACTCGTAGTCGTCGAGCCGTTCTATGATACGGCGGGCCAAAGGCAGCGTCTCGGCATAGCGGTCGCGCGAGCCGAGCATTGTAATCTTGCGTCGTGAGGCTACGATGAAGGCGTCAAGCTCGTTGAATCTACCTTTATCACTGAGTATGGCCAACACGCTGTCAACCTTCGCCATGCCTTCTTCTTCATAGCCCATGGCATAGAGCGCGGCACCGATCTCCGCCTCAGTGCGTAGGGCGTCAGTCTCCGCCTCGGGACCTATCTGACGGCACACATCGACCAGCTGTCGTGACCGGTAGAGCCATCCCAAGGTATCGGTCTGCCTACGCTCGGTGTAAGCCAGAATCTCATATACATCGCGAAGTCTTTCCAAGTCGGTCTTGATGGATTCATTGGTGAGCAGACGCATGGCTATGACCTGCGCCGAATCTAGGCGGATATCTGTCGGTCCACCAAGCAGCGAGTCCATCTGTTTGCCCATCAGCGTCATGCCATAGATGCGCGCCCTGCACTGTTCGGCCTGCACCTCGTCGATGTTGCCCACGATGAGCGCAGAGTCGATGATCTGCAGCGCACGCTCAGGCTGGTATCCGTAGATACTCATTGCCGCCCGCAGGGTGTGGATGGTGTCTCTGCCACCAGCTTGGGCTGTCATCACAATCGCTAAAACAAATAATAATATGTTTGTTATTTTTTTCATGAAATAAAGTCACAAAGATATAAAAAAAAAGAAACGCCATTACGACATTTCTTTTAATTTTGTACATCCTCAGGGATTCGAACCCTGGACCCATTGATTAAGAGTCAATTGCTCTACCAACTGAGCTAAGGATGCATCATTTTTCGAGCTGCAAAATTACTACATATTTCAATACGTCCAACATTTTTCTTAAAAATATTTTTCAACACCCCAACAGGGCCGTCATTTCGACTGGAGCGGAGCGGAATGGAGAAATCTCATGTTTTAAAAAACTTTATGAACTTTTTAAACTTTAAAAACTTTTTAGTAATTTTGCAAAAATTTTGAAAACAACATTATAAAAATAAATTATCATGGCATTCAACCTCAGAAACAGAAACTTCCTGAAGCTTTTGGACTTCACACCGGAAGAAATTAAATTTTTCCTCACCTTGGCCGCTGACCTCAAACACGCCAAATACACCGGCACCGAGCAGCCTCGCCTGAAAGGTAAGAACATCGCCCTCATATTCGAGAAAACCTCAACACGTACACGCTGCGCTTTCGAAACAGCCGCTTACGACCAGGGTGCTCACGTCACTTACCTCGGCCCAACAGGCTCACAGATCGGCGTTAAGGAATCAATGAAGGACACAGCACGCGTTCTCGGACGTATGTACGACGGTATCGAATACCGCGGCTTCGCCCAGAAGACAGTGGAAGAACTCGCACAATATGCAGGTGTTCCGGTTTGGAACGGTCTTACCAACGAGTTCCACCCGACTCAGATCCTCGCCGACTTCCTCACAATGCAGGAACATGTCGACAAACCTCTCAACCAGGTTACTTACGCTTACATAGGCGACGCCCGTTTCAACATGGGTAACAGCTTGATGGTCGGTGGCGCAAAAATGGGTATGGACGTCCGCATCGTGGCTCCAAAGGCTCTCCAGCCTTCAAAAGAACTCATCGACACCTGCAAGAAGATCGCTAAAGAGACTGGCGCAAAGGTGACAGTGACCGACGACGTGAAGAAAGGCGTCAAAGGTTGCGACTTCCTCTACACTGACGTTTGGGTATCAATGGGTGAACCGGCTGAGGTCTGGAAACAGCGTATCGACCTCCTCCGTCCTTACCAGGTCAACCAGGCTATGATGGATATGACAGGCAACCCGAACTGCAAGTTCATGCACTGCCTCCCAGCATACCACAACCTCGAGACACAGGTCGGCCGCGACGTCAACAAACAGTTCGGCTTGGACGGCATCGAAGTGACAGAAGAAGTGTTCGAAGGCAAGAACTCTATCGTGTTCGACGAAGCCGAGAACCGTATGCACACCATCAAAGCCGTTATGGTTGCAACACTTGGTGACTAATTGTTAAAGTTTAGATAAAACTGGTAAATGCCCTGCAATCGTGGGGCATTTACACTTTTAAACTCTCAGCTAAAATGTTTAATATCTTCACTGGTTCAGGCGTAGGTTCAAGTATTCTTTACATATCCATATCTATCTTTTTAGGATTGATTTTGGGTAAGATAAAAATCGCCAAAATCTCTTTGGGTATTACATGGGTGCTCTTTGTGGGCATAGTCATCAGCGCGTTGGGAGTGACTCTCAACTACGATATGCTGCATGTGGTCAGAGAGCTGGGACTCATTCTGTTTGTCACCGCTGTGGGTTTGCAGGTAGGTCCGGGCTTTTTCAGCTCATTCAAAAAAGGCGGACTGGCTATGAACATCATGGCTCTGGTCAATGCGGCTCTGGGCGTTGCGGTTACTATTGTCATAGCGAAAGTTGCCAATCAGAGTCTCATAGACATGGCCGGTGTCTACACTGGAGCCATCACCAACACCCCGGGTCTTTCGGCAGCCCAGCAGGTAGTTGCAGAGAGCGGCGACCTGGATGCGGCCAACCGTTTGGCGGCAGGCTACGCAGTGTCTTACCCGCTGGCCGTTGTGGGAATGATTATGACATGTCTGGTGATAAGGGCAATCTGCAAGGTTGACCTAAGCAAAGAACCCACAACCGAGACTCTTATTGATCTCAAGACTGAAAAATCGGCTACTCCGACTTCTCAGCGTCACAAAGCAAACATTATCCCGATATTCGTATTCATATCAATCGGCATAGTTTTAGGCTCCATCCCGATTCCAGTGGGAATGAGCGCTCCTATCAAACTCGGCATGGCCGGCGGACCACTTGTAGTGGCCATCATAGGCAGCTGGCTAGGAGTGAAACAGGGCTGGTTCGACACCGAGTTCACCGACAGCCACGGTGTGTGGATGCTGCGTGAAGTGGGCATACTGATGTTCCTTGCCGGCGTCGGCCTCGGAGCGGGCGGCAAATTCGTGGATACAGTGCAGGAGCATTACATGTGGGTGGTATACGGTGTCATCATCACCATAGTGCCGCCTATGATTGTGGCCACATTCGGACGTCTGGTTCTGAAAATCAATTTCTACACCTTGATGGGCTTTATCGGAGGCTCGCATACCGACCCGCCTACACTGGCTTTTGCCAACAGTCTGGCACCCCACGGCTGCAAGCTCCCCAACATGGGCTACGCCACAGTCTACCCGCTGACAATGTGCCTCAGAATACTCACGGCACAACTGCTGGTGCTGTTTGCGATGTAGTTTTCATAATATGCAAAAATCAGTCTAAATATGCTTCGCATACCGCAAGGCTTGATTTTTTGCATATTATGAAAAATTTGATAGGGACAAAATAATATTTAATAGATTATAAATCATTGTTTATCAATATTTTATAATCGGACATTTTAAAATCATAGGGACAATCTGTCAAGTGAGCGCTTCAATCTCTTGACAGATTGTTTTTTTTACTTAATTTTGTCATGATGAAAAAATGTGCAACATATTTGGTGCTGATTGTCATGATCTTGATGCTTGCCTCTTGCAACGGTCAGAAGCAGCAGGAGAAAGCTCGTGCTCTGTATGAAGAAGGCGTGCAACTGCGTGAGGAACAGCATTCAGAAGAGGCGGCGGAATGTTTCTTGAAGGCGTTGGAATTGTTGGATGATGTAAGGGCGAATAATGATTCACCCCTACAGGCACAAATCAATGATAATTTGGGTGCGTTGTACCTCAAACACGGCCTTTTTGAAGGTGCTTTCGGTGCTCACAACGAGGCTTTGCAATGTTTCAAGCAGCTTGGCGATTCCACAGGCATGATGAACGCCTATCGCAACTGCGGTCGTGCGATGCGCTCGCAGGAACAATATGCCCAGGCAAAACAATATTACGACTCGGCATTCTCTATCGCCACATTAATTAATGATAATGCCATGGTTAGCGACCTTTATCTCGAAATGGGACGCGACTATTACATGGAAATCGGCGATTTTGCTAAAGGAATTGAATGTGTAAACAAGGCATTGGACGGTGAATTATCAAATGATGATATCGACATCGCCCACATGACTCTTGGCATCTTATATTATTATTCCAATAATTTTGATGAGGCAAAGAAACACCTCAAAGAGGCATTGCGCAGCGAGCGCCCGGGGTTGAAAATGTCGGTGTATCAGACACTTTACGCCATCGCATACTATGAAGGTGACTATAAATCAGCGGTTTATTATCAGCAACTTTTCTCCGACAATATGTTGGAATCCGAGCATCAACACTCAAGCGAGACCATGCAACGGCTAAAATCTGAATATGAGCTGAAAGCCCAGAAAAACGCCATGGAGAGCCTGCACCGCAACCACAGCTTAAAACTTTATCTCATCATTGCCCTTTCGGTGATTGTTTTTTTGGTCATCTTATTGATAATCAGAAGGAAAATAAATGAAAACAAGATAAAGGCACTCGAAAAGGAGCTGGAGATGCGCAACAAAATCATGCTGAGCAACAAGGTGTTTGTGACGGCGAAAAACCTTGGTGAGCATCTTACCTCCGATACCTTAGGCTTTGTGTTGGACGACAGCGACTGGGACGATTTCATCAGTCTCACCGACATGATTTTCAACGACTTCTCGAAGCGGCTGCTTGCCACTTATCCCAAGCTCGGCAAGTGGGACGTTCGCATCTGCTGCCTCTGCAAAAACGGCTTCTCCAACCAGGTGATTTCAATCTTATTGGATACGCAAACCGACTCGTTTTATAAACGAAAAACAAGAATCAGGCAACAAAAAATGGGATTGCCGGACGACAAACGGACTTTTGAAGAAATAATAAACGCGATATGAGCTCCGTCATTTCGACCGAAGCGAAGCGTAGTGGAGACCTGAGCGAAGCGAAAGCATTCGCCAAGGCGAATAAATCTCAAATAAAAAAAGAAATAACAAATAATAATTATACTATGAAAAAGTTTTTATCAATTTTAGCGATTTGCCTCGGCTTCTTAACCTCGCTGACAGCGCAGAATGTCTGGAAGCCTATCAATATGGAAGGCCAATTCCTTGGCGTCTCAGCCGACGGAAGTATTTTCAGCAACTGGGGCTATAGCGGCCTCCATCGCTCTCAGGACGAAGGTGCGACATGGGAATTGAACTACGATTTGAGTTATGTCAATTCAAAACATTTCATCATCAATGACAATAACCGCATCTTCATTTTCAATGATAACAGCCACAAACTCTGCTATTCCGACGACAATGGCGACACTTGGCAGGAGCAGGCGTCGGGCATCTCCACCAATTGGGTAGAGGGAATGTATTCTCTATCCAACGATACCATCGTCATGGTCAATAATGAAAAGTTCTTCTGGACCTTGAACGGCGGCGAATCGTGGAATGAGACCAGCATCAGTTTCCTGCAAGACATGGTTTTTGCCAGCATCCTTGCCGACCATGCTGGAAATGTTTATATCAGCATAACCAATGCGGTTCCAATTTATGAATTAGGCATCTATACCGCTAATTTTAATGACATTGACAACTGGACTTGGCTGATTGAAGGCGCTTTGATTTACCACATGGAGTTGGATCCCGAAGGCCATGTGGTGGCTGGCGGTTACGGACAATTCCAGCAACAACTAGGCTTGTATCTCGTTCCCGACAGGCGGTTCACCGTGGCCGACAACGGCATCGTCTATGACCTTCACAATGTAGGCGAATACACAGTGTTGCGTTATTCTGCCGACCATGGTGAGACCTTCTACGAATATGGCGAGGCGCTGCCACTTTATTCGCCAGCGCCAGGTGGCTTGGGTGACGGCTCAATCTATAAAGGTCGCGATGGACACTTGTATTTCTATGGCCACGGCAATTACAAGAAAAGCATCTTCAACACCAACGACATCCATTACATTGAAGGCGAAGTCGTTGTTTTACCAGACGCTTTTGCTTTTGGGAATTATCCATACGGCGCTGGACAGGCCATCAGAGTGGATGACGACCACATCTATCCCGTGACGGTGGACGGCTTTCGTCCCGATCCCACCGATTTGAGCCGACTCATCGTGCGTTACGATACCATCCCTATGGGTGCCACTATTGGAGCGTTTGGCACCATCAAAGAGATGCATGACTATGCGGGCGATTCGCAAAACGTGCTTGATATTCAACAGACCACGGCACATTATAACGATGCAATCATCTCAATGCTTAATCCTGAAGAAGACAAGGTGAAAATCCGTCTTCCCAAGCCGCCTTATACATCCTATTACATCACCATCAATGGCGAAAAGCAGGACTGGCCGTTGGTTTTCAATGGCGTTCCCTATTATAACACCGACCTTCTTACTTTCATCGGGCATTGCGACATCATGATTGACCAATATGCAAATCAGTTTTATGGAATGGAACTTGCCGATATCCAACCTTTTAAGGATTACACCTTCCAATTGGATGATGGCTGGCTTACCACAGACTTTTGGGCTCAACCCTGCCTTTCCTGTCCTTGCGAGGAGGATGAGAATCAGCATTTCTTGACTTTCATAGGCCCTGGTGATTACATCATCCCTTATTATCCCATGCATAATGGTCGACTCTTCAAGGAAACATTCATCAACAACGACATTTTCAGGGAAGGTATGCATGTCGATCTCAAAGGAATTCAATACCTTCGTTATGATATGCCAGGCGAGGAGGTGAATGTCGTCGAATTGGTGGAGATGGACACTGACGAGGAAACCACCTTGACAGGAAGAGTTGAATGGGCACCTATGCCATATACTTCATACGTTCCGTTGCCAGGACTCATAATTGCTTTCGTGTCCAACGGCAGGACCTATTATCTCGACAACGATCAAGACCCCTACGACGATTGGTTCCTCGTTGGCAATGACACTATTCATATTGGTCAGGAAATCACAGCAACATTCACATCGAAGTTGCTTATTGACAATGGATTGAATTTCTATTACCGTATCAATATCACCCAAGCGGAACCGGTTTATGACAACTTCCCGATAGGCACAGAATGGTATTATGAAATCACGAATGACAATGGCAGTGTTACCTATCAATATCTCGAATGTGCCGCTGACACCACTATCAACGATAAACCGATTCATATCTTAGTTAGAATCAACACTCTATATGACAAATCAGAGGTTGTCACCCATGAATACATCTATGAGGAAAACAACAAAGTGTATTGGTGGAACAAGACTTTAGGCGAGTTTACAACGCTTTACGACTTTGGTGCTGAAGTCGGTGACGAATGGGAAATAAAAGTGGGAACGCAGACTATTCCGGTGCACGTGGATGCGGCACAAACCGTCACATACAAGAGTCAGGAGTATAAAATGCTCAGCATCAGCGACCCCGATGACATCTTTACAGGCGACATCATCTGCGGAATAGGCCATCTCACCAGCTTCTTCCCTGAAAAACTGATGACAAAAGGCTATCGCGTGGAAAACATCCGTTGCTTCTGGCAAGATGGTGAACTGATATACCAAAACGGCGACCAGGATTGCGACGAAATCTATGAACATCATCATTTGGGCGTTGATGAAATTGATAACGAAAACGGATTTGTGATTTATCCTAATCCAACCAATGATGTCATATTTGTAAAGACGTGCCATAGCGCGTCTCTACAATCGGAATATCGCGTCACCAACCTGATGGGACAAACCCTAATGATTGGCGAAATCACATCTGAAAATCAGATGATTGCTGTCTCATCATTGCCAAAGGGTATTTATTTCATCACAGTCAATAATGCATCTAAGATATTTGTCATCAAATAAATGTCATGAAAAGAATACTGCTCTCGCTGGTTCTCGTCTGGATATTCGGATGCGCTGAAGCCCAATCCGACCTTGAGGCTCTGATGGCTGCACGTGGGGAATATTATTTCTCCATCGGGATTCAACAACCCGAAGAGGCCGCTCAGCTTACACACCTCTGCTCCATTGACAGGCTGGATGGCCAAAAACTGATTTGCTACGCAAACGCTGAGCAATATCAACGGCTTTTGGCAATAGGATATCATCCAACGTTGCTCACTCCTCCTTCAATGGAGCAGGAATATTCCATGTGGGACGGCTCCAACCGCGAAGCCTACGACTGGGACGCTTATCCGACCTACGAGGCATATCAGGGAATGATGCAGCAGTATGCCAATGATTATCCTGAAAGATGTTCTTATATGGAACTGGGAACTCTGGCAAGCGGACGCAAGCTGATGTTTTGCCGCATTAACAACGGCGAGCCGGACGGCAAACCGAAGTTTCTTTACACCTCCACCATGCACGGCGACGAGCTGACTGGCATGATGCTGATGCTTCGCCTTATCGATGAGTTTTGCACCAGCGACGATCCACGAATTTTGAATCTGATTGAGAATCTCGACATCTTCATTTCACCTTGCACCAATCCCGACGGAACTTATTATGGTGGAAACAACACCGTGAGTGGCGCCAGACGCCGCAACGCCAACGATGTTGACCTGAACCGCAACTATCCGGATTTCGATAACGGTCCGCATCCAGATGGCTACGAATACCAGCCTGAAACTCTTTGGATGATGGAACTGGCTGAGCAATATCCTTTTACGATGGCTGCCAACTATCATGGCGGTGCCGAGGTGATGAACTATCCTTGGGACACCTACCAACCGCTTCATCCCGACGATGCATGGTGGCAACTGGTGTGTCACGAATACGCCGACTTGACCCATCAACACGACCCGGTATATATGAGCGACTACAACAACGGAATTGTCAATGGCTATGTGTGGTTTCCTATCTATGGCAGCAGGCAGGATTACATGAACTATTACGCCCAATGCCGCGAAGTGACCATCGAGTGCTCGTTCTCCCACACGCCCGACCCGGCGCAGATGCCAATGTACTGGACTTATAACCACGAGAGTATGCTGTGTTACATGGAGCAAAGCCTTTTCGGAATTCACGGCACCGTCACCGACTCGATTACAGGCGAACCTTTGGAAGCGACAGTATTCATTGAAGGTCACGACCATCATGGATCAGAGGTCAGCAGTCATCTGCCTGCAGGCGACTACCATCGTCCAATCAAAGGCGGCACATACGATGTGACATTTTCCTGTGACGGTTATCGCTCAAAAACCTTCACGCTGACAGTGGCCGACCGCGAGACTCTGGTTCATGATGTCCAACTGGTTTCAGAAAACTATGGGTTGAACGAAAACTATGTTTTTGGTGATTATCAATATCCAACCGAATATCAAATCATCGACATAATGGGGCATATCCTGATGACAGGCAGAATTGATTCCGAATCGCAACAAATTGATTTTTCAAACCTGCCCAAGGGCATTTATTTCATCAAAATTGGCGGTTCGACAACGAAATTCTTGAAAAATTAACGACCTAAATATAACTCTCATCTTTATTGCTGTGCGGAAAAATGATTCCGCACAGTTTTTCTTTGATTCTCAACAATAATCTATTTATTTCATTAATCATTATCTGCGAGCCTTTCCTATATTGAGTTCTCTGCTCATGCCAGCATATTTACAAAAAAAATGTTAAAAAAACATCAAACACACCAAAAACCAAATCGCCCGCCTCTGCGAAAAAGGCTTACTAAAACACCTAGCACAAGGAAAATATTGTAAGCCACAATGAATATTTCCATATAAATTATGCATATTTTGACAATTTTTTGTAAATATTTGAC
The DNA here is from genome assembly GCA_016282015.1 of Bacteroidales bacterium. Lineage (GTDB taxonomy): Bacteria > Bacteroidota > Bacteroidia > Bacteroidales > F082 > Limimorpha. The sequence continues at coordinate 439 of JAEEJS010000051.1, read as the reverse complement.
AATTTTTTGTAAAATATTAAAAATATTGTCTATATTTGCAGCAAAATTGTTTTAATTTGACATTACTATGATTCTAAGAGTTAGTGTAAGAAACTTGTTTTCTTTCAAAGACGAAACTGAAATTAGTTTTGTGGCAGGTAAAAGTACAACACATAGCCAACATGTAAGTCGTGCAGAAAAAAGAGATGACATTTCAGTATTAAAAGCCGGAATTATCTATGGTGCCAATGCATCAGGAAAGAGTAATATCATCAAGGCGATGTCAATAATACAAAAGATAGCCCTTGGCGGTTTTCCAAAAAGAAGCATTGAGCCTTTCAAGTTAAGCGCACCTAACAACATTCCTTCAAAAATAGAGATTGAATTCAAATCAAACAAGCATTATTATGCTTATGGTGTAGAGTTCTCCATTAAAGGCATTGCAGAAGAATGGCTTTTT
>JAEEJS010000007.1 GCA_016282015.1 Bacteroidales bacterium | reverse complement strand
GTTTTATGCCCTATATCCTGATTGCATCTACGACTATGGGAACAACCAGTTTCTGCTGTTTTTGCCTGACCATCAGATATTTCAAGAGCCGATAGTCTATCATTTTGAGGAAATTTTTGCGGATTTGGGCATCGTGCCAAGCGATTGCAATTTTGGTCAATGCGAGGCACCAGGCAACTTGACGGCTCATCTTTCGGCATCACAATTGGACCTCGAGTGGGAGGGTGTTGAAGGTGCCCAGTATTATCATGTGTTTTCGCAGAATTATGCAGATGATGTTTTCCATTTGGAAGCCAACACAGTTGAACCATACTTGAAAAACGTAACATATCATCCAACGGAGGAAAACTGTTATTATGTGGCTTCGCGTTGTGAGGATGGCTCTGAGAACATCTCCGACACGATTTGCGTCGGTCCCAAAGCCTTGGATTTTGAGTTGGTCGATTGTCATGGCAACGAAATCCATTTGTCCGATATTCTTGATCGAGGTCAGTCCGTTTTCGTTGATTTCTTCGGATTCACTTGCATTTCGTGCCGCGAAGTGATGCCATACATTGTGGAATCCTATTATCGATATGGATGCAACAAAGAAGACATATTCTACATGGAAGTGACAACCGATCCCGAAGCATTGTGTATGCGTTGGTGCAAGGAGTTTGGGGTTGAATATCCTACAATAGGCAAGGAAGGGGGCGCGCAGAAGTTCGTGGATTTATATCATTTCTTCTATTCTCCGCATTATTTCTTGATTGCACCAGACGGACAAATCGTACTTGACGGAGGTCACTCGGGTTTTTATATCCATGATTTGCAAACCATCATTGATGCCTTTGAACCTTTGGGCATAGAAGTGCATCAATGCTATGCGGATGTCTCTGATAATCAGCAAGAAAATTGTTCGGTTTTCCCCAATCCAGCTGATGCTGTTGTGAGCATTGAGGCTCAAGGCTTGATTCAAGTCCGCAACAGTTTGGGGCAGTTGGTGGATGCTGTTGTGTCTGATGGTCAGCAGGTAAGAATCGATACAAATCGCTATCCCGATGGTTTGTATTTCGTTCAGGTGAACGGAAAAGGAATGGGAAAATTTGTGGTAATGCACTGACAATGATGTGCCAGTTCCAAGTTGATGTCAGTTTCGAGAGTTTTCTCTATGAAGATGCAGAGCTATCTGATTTCCAACGATTTTTCCTCGTTCATAAGGAGATAAATATCACTGAATTTGCGAAAATTACGGGACTCAACGCTACATTGTTAAGAAATTACATCAACGGGTTTAAAAAGCCTTCAAAAGAGAGGGAAAATGAGATTTTGGATGCGATTCATAAAATAGGGAAGAAGTTCGTTGAAGCAAAGTTTTAAAATAACCCAGTAGTCAGAAATTTCTTATCTTTGCAAAAATTTAAAACTATGCTAAATATTGGATTATCCCATACTTCAACAACCATTGTAAACAATAGCAACACCGCCCGCACTTACGGCTCAGGCGGACTGGACGTATTCGCAACCCCGGCCATGATAGGCCTCATGGAAAACGCCGCAATGACTGCAGTTGAGAACGATTTGCCGGAAGGCTCCTCGACAGTGGGCGCCCACATCAGCACCTCGCATGTGAAGCCCTCAAAGCTGGGCGCCACAATCAAGGCTACAGCTGTACTCGAGGAAATAGACGGCCGCAAACTGACATTCAAAGTGTCGGCCTGCGACGACGAAGGTCTGATAGGCGAAGGCACACACGTCCGCTACATAGTTGACATAGAGCGCTTTATGGCCAAGATCAAATAGCGCCCCGCATGGTTAAAACCATCACCATCAACGCCAAGGAATACAAGTGCGAGTTCAAACGCTCGTACCGCAGGAGCGTCACCGCCCGAATCCGTCGGGACGGAGTGGTGGAGGTGAGGGCTCCGCTTTTGTACCGGGAAAGCGATATGGTGGCTTTTCTGACGCAGCACAAGCGTTGGCTCGACAATCATTACGACAAGATGCAAAATGCCGGAAATCGGCCGAAAAAGTACGTTTCCGGCGAAATTCACCATTATCTGGGCAAGCAGTACATTCTTCAAGTTGTTCCAAGCAACAAGAACTCGGTTTCAATTGAAGGTAACTTCTTGATTATTCAGTCGACCTCTCTAGATAATCTAGAATGTTTACTAAATAAATGGTATAGGGCCCGTGCCATTGAGAAGTTTAACGAACTGCTGCCACCAATTGTCGAAAAGTTCAGGAAATACAGGGTGGCTCCGGCCAAAGTCAGCATACGCGACATGCGTTCCCGCTGGGGCAGTTGTTCACGCAGAGGCAATATCAGCCTCAATCTTCAGCTTATCAAATTGAATGAAAACTGCATTCGCCAAGTGATGATACACGAGATGTGCCACCTTGTATACTTCAACCATCAAGCCGGATTCCATGCCTTAATGGATGAAATGATGCCTGATTGGAAATTATGGAAGAAGGAACTGAGGTTCCTCTAGTATTAAGTTTAGGGTGTAGTGGAGTTGAAAGTTAAAAACTTATAGTTAGAAGCTTTTTAAGATCTTCCTTTAGTTTGTTAGCGTTTTCGAAGCGTATGGCATTGATGCCTACAGCTTTAGCACCTTCCACATTTTTGATATTATCGTCTATGAACAAACTTTCCTCGGCTTTGAGGTTGAAAGTGTTCAGCAAAGTATGGAAAATCTCCGGGTTGGGCTTTAATTGCTTGACTTCACCCGAAACAATCATTTTATCGATAAGGCTGAAAATGTGATACTTTTTTCGCACTTCCGGGAATGTCTCGGCCGACCAGTTGGTAAGACCGTATAACACAGGAAAACCATTGTTTTTCAATGATTTCAAAAGGTCATACATGCCAGGTATCTCATCGCCCATGGTATCCATCCAATTGGTTTGGTAAAGCTTCAAAGGCTCGGCATATTTCGGGAACATAGCGGTACGCTCTCGCACAGCCTGTTCAAAAGGCTTTCCACCGTCCATCTCGGCATTCCATTCGCTATTGCACACATTTTCAATGAAATAATTAGACTCTTCAATGTCATTGAAATATGCGTCAAACAGATAGTGCGGATTCCAATCGACCAGCACAGCTCCAAAATCAAAGATAATATTCTTAATCATATTTAACGAAATTACAACCTAAAATAAGGTCCTAAGTGTATCTATAATTTTATCAATTTCAGTAATCGTAAACCATTGATAGTCATTATTCTTTCTCAACCAAGTCATCTGCCGCTTGGCATATTGCCGGGTGTTTATCTTGATCTGCTCCACAGCTTGTTCCAGAGTGCATTTCCCGTCAAGATAATCGAAAAGTTCCTTATAACCGACTGTATTTAAGGAGTTTAGCTGGCGTTTGGGATAAACCGACTTCACTTCTTCAAGCAAACCCTGTTTCATCATAAGGTCGACACGACGGTTAATCCTTTCAATAAGTCTGTCTCTGTCCCAAAGAATTGCAAGCTTAATCACTTCAAAGTCACGCTTTGCCGGCTGATGCTGACGGAAAGTGGAGTAGGGCTGGCCGGTTTGATAATAAACTTCCAAAGCTCTCTGCAAACGACGAGGATTCTGCTTGTCGACAATCTGATAATAGTCGTTGTCAACCCTCTCGACTTCCTTCTGTAAAGCCTCCAAACCGCCCACTTCATACATCTGAGTAACCTTAGCTCTAATATCATCCGAAATGTCTGGAATCGAGTCCAATCCATTGCACACAGCATCTATGAAAAGACCCGAGCCACCAGTCATTACCGCTACATTTTTAGTCTTAAAGTATTCCTTTAAAAATGATAATACATCATTTTCATAATCAGCAACATCATATTTGTCCTCAATGCTTAAATTATGCACAAAATGATGCTTGACCTGAGCCAATTCCTCAGGGCTTGGAGCAGCCGTTCCAATCGACAGTTCTTTGTAAAACTGACGGCTGTCGGCGGATATAATCTCAGCATCAAAAGCCTTCGCGAGCTTTATCGCGGTCGCCGTTTTTCCCGATGCGGTGGGCCCCGCCAATACTATGAGATGCTTGCCTTCCAAAACGTGAATTATTTTACCGGAACCGGTCCGTTGTGTTTCACTTCCACAGGTTCGGTAACCTCGCAAACTACCTTCAAACCGAGTTTTTCGCCCTCAACCTTCATAAATTGATAGGCTTCCTCAAAGTTGTTGCCTATGATGCCGTCCAAGATGGCTTCGCGAATTGCGGTTTTAATCACGCCCACATCACGGCACTCCGGAATTCCAAAGGTTTTCATGATAACCGTGCCGTCAACCGGAGGCTGCCAGTTGCGCAAGTGGTCTTTTGCCTCAATTTCCTTGAGCTTTTGTCTGACAATCTGGAAATTGTTATGAAAACGGGCCTTTTTCTCCTCATTTTTCGAGGTTATGTCGGCGTCGCAAAGCGTCATCAAATCGTCAATATCGTCGCCTGCGTCGAACAGCAAACGCCTTACTGCTGAATCAGTTACTATGTCTTGAGCCAGCACGATAGGGCGGAGGTGGAGGTAAACCAACTTCTCCACATACTTCATTTTCTCGTTCAGAGGAAGCTTGAAGTTGGCGAATATCTTGGGCACCATCTTGGCGCCTTTCACCTCATGTCCGTGGAAGGTCCAACCGGCTTCTTTTTCGAACCGTTTGGTCAAAGGTTTGGCTATGTCGTGCAGTATGGCTGCCCAGCGAAGCCACAAGTCACCGCCGCTATTTGCTACATTGTCAAGCACTTCCAATGTATGATAGAAGTTGTCTTTATGTCCTTTGCCTTCCTGAATCTCAACGCCTTTCAGAGCTGCCATCTGAGGAAAAATCAGAGGCAGCAGTCCGCATTTGTCAAGCAGTTTGAATCCTATGCTCGGCACAGTCGACATTATGATCTTGTTCATCTCCTCGGTCACACGTTCCATGGAGATAATCTTGATTCTCTGTGCGTTACGGCGTATGGCCTCGAACGACTCATCCTCAATCATGAAATGCAGCTGTGTGGCGAACCTTATGGCCCTCATCATGCGCAGAGGGTCGTCTGAATAGGTGATGTCGGGGTCGAGTGGGGTGCGGATAATCTTGTCGGCCAGGTCCTGAACTCCGTTGAACGGGTCAACCAGTTCGCCGAAGCTGTCAGCGTTCAACGAGATAGCCATGGCGTTGATGGTGAAATCGCGGCGGTTCTGGTCATCTTCTAAAGTACCGTTCTCACAGGTGGGTTTACGGCTGTCGGCTGTGTACGACTCTTTTCTGGCCCCCACGAACTCTATCTCATGACCATCCACATTTATCATGGCTGTGCCGAAACGTCCGTAGTATTTCACATGTTTCTTGCCGGGAAGCATGGCAGCCACCTTCTTGGCCAACTCTATGCCGCTGCCGACTGTAACCACATCAATATCATTGGATTTGCGGTCTAAAAGGATGTCACGGACATAGCCGCCAACCACATACGAATCGTAACCCAACTCGCGGCTGGCGTCGGTAATCATCTTGAAAAACCTATGATTGATATGATTCTTTAGATTCATTATTTCTGTTCTACAGTCATATCATCCTTTTCGGCATCGTAGTCTATCACTAACTTAGCGCCTTTTTCCGGATTGGCCTTGATAATCTCCTCAGCCAGAACGTCTTCCACATATTTCTGTATGGCACGTTTCAGCGGACGTGCACCATATTGCTCGTCATAACCCTTACCGATGATAAACTCACGCGCTTTGTCGGTCAGCTCGAGGGTCAAGCCCATCTCTCCAGTCATCTCGTACACCTTCTTAAGCTCGATGTCGATGATTTTGCTGATGCTCTCCTTGTTCAGCGAGTCGAATATCACCACCTCGTCAATTCTGTTGAGGAATTCCGGGGCAAACTGACGTTTTAAGGCATTTTCTATGACTCCGCGGCTGTATGTATCCTTTGAGTCTTTCCTTGCCTGTGTGCCGAATCCGACGCCTTGTCCGAAGTCTTTCAGCTGACGGGATCCTATGTTTGAAGTCATAATGACTATGGTATTCTTGAAGTCAACCTTACGACCTAATGAATCGGTAAGCTGACCGTCGTCCAGCACCTGCAGCAGCAGATGGAACACATCCGGGTGGGCCTTCTCTATTTCGTCTAAAAGCACGATAGAGTAGGGCTTACGGCGCACTTTCTCGGTTAGCTGACCGCCTTCTTCATAACCCACATATCCTGGAGGCGCTCCTACCAGACGCGACACTGCAAACTTCTCCATATATTCGCTCATGTCGATTCTTATCAAAGCATCTTCCGAATCAAACAGATACTTGGCCAATACCTTTGCGAGATATGTTTTTCCGACGCCGGTAGGTCCTAAGAAAATGAAGCTTCCAATCGGTCGGTTAGGGTCTTTCAGACCCGCACGGTTGCGGCGGATAGCCTTGACCACGTCTTTAATTGCCTCATCCTGTCCAATCACAGTGCCTTCGAGCTCTTTCTCCATGTTCATCAGGCGGTCGCCCTCGTTTTGGGCTATGCGCTGCACCGGCACTCCTGTCATCATGGCCACGACCTCTGCCACATTCTGCTCTGTCACAGTCTCGCGGTTATGGTTGGTCTCCTCGTCCCAGGCTTTCTTGGCCAGTTCGAGTTTGTCGGCTTGATGTTTTTCCTCATCACGATAACGTCCGGCATCCTCAAAACGCTGTTCCTTAATGGCCTGTTTCTTCAAATCCTTGATTTCCTCTATGGTTTTCTCAAGTTCGATAATCTCTTCAGGCACATGAATGTTGCTGATATGCACTCTTGCGCCGGCCTCGTCCATGGCGTCTATAGCCTTGTCGGGGAGGTGACGGTCTGAGATATAGCGGTTGGTGAGCTTAACGCAAGCCTCAATAGCTTCAGGCGCGTACTTCACCATGTGATGGTCTTCGTAACGGACTTTTATGTTGTTCAGAATCTGAACTGTCTCCTCTGGCGATGTCGGCTCTACCAGAATCTTCTGAAAACGGCGCTCCAAAGCTCCGTCTTTTTCGATATACTGACGGTATTCGTCCAAAGTGGTCGAGCCTATGCACTGCAGTTCGCCTCTTGCCAAAGCCGGCTTGAACATATTGGAGGCGTCCAATGAGCCGTTGGCGTTACCGGCACCCACAATTGTATGAATCTCATCTATGAAGATAATGATATCCGGGTTCTTTTCCAACTCAGACAGCATGCTTTTCATGCGTTCCTCAAACTGTCCTCTGTATTTTGTTCCGGCAACCACAGCACCCATGTCGAGCATCACTATTCGTTTATTGAACAGGTTTCTCGACACCTTGTGTTGAACTATACGCTGTGCCAAACCTTCAACAATAGCTGTTTTGCCGACTCCCGGATCGCCAATCAGAATAGGATTGTTCTTTTTACGACGGCTGAGGATTTGAGATATGCGCTCCATCTCTGTCTCACGGCCGACTATAGGGTCGAGACGGCCTTCTTCGGCTGCCTTGGTCAGGTCGCGTCCAAAGCTGTCCAAAACCGGGGTGTTTGATTTGGATTTGCCTTGTTTTTGAGGTGTCTCGGTGGCTTTTGCCGGAGTTTCATCCTCTTCATCCTCATCCTGAAACACATCCATGGGCTGTTCCACCACCTCATTTTTGCTTTTGGCAGGGTAGTTAGGCGTCAGTTTCTCAACTTCCTGCTTGTATCTGTTGAATGTTATTCCTTCATACTCAAGACGTTGAGAAATAATATTGTTGTCATCGTGCAGAATGGCAAGCATCAGATGCTCGGATGCCACCTGTTCGCTATGAAAGTCTTTTGCCACAATATATGTGAATTTTAAGGCGCGCTCGGCCTGCTTAGTCAAAGGCAGGTTGTCGGTGTTGCCGCTCAAAACGTTGTTGGTCTTAATAGAAGCCTCGAGTTTCTGTCTGAACATATCAATGTCCAAATCCAGATTACGTAGGATCTGTACCGCGTTGCTGTCCTTATCATCAATCAAGCCAAGGAATATATGCTCAAGGCCGATGTATGGGTTGCCCATCTTCACGGCCTCTTCGTGGCTGTTGAACATAATTTCCTTCACTCTTGGTGAAAATTTCTGATCCATATAAATACAATTTTTCAAATTGCAAAAATACAAAATTATTTGGTATATGCAGCCATTCCGGAACGATTTTTGCGGCCGTAAAAATTTATTAAAAATATGAAGTTTTTTTTGTTTTGAATTGGAAAATTTTCCGTATTTTTGTAAACTATTTTTGGATTTTTTAAAATTAAAGGAAAGATAAATGGAAGAACAATTTGAAGGTGAAAGAATCGTCCCTGTAGGCATTGAGGACCACATGAAAACCAGCTACATCGACTACTCGATGTCTGTTATTGTGGCACGTGCCTTGCCCGATGTGCGCGACGGCTTGAAACCTGTACACCGCCGTATTCTTTACGGTATGATGGACATGGGTTTGTTCGCAAACCGCCCGTACAAAAAGTCGGCAAAGGTGGTAGGTGAGGTGTTAGGTAAGTACCACCCACACGGCGACTCCTCAGTTTATGACGCTATGGTGCGTCTGGCCCAGGATTGGAGCATGCGCTATCCTCTCATTGACGGTCAGGGTAACTTCGGCTCTATGGATGCCGACCCTCCGGCGGCCATGCGTTACACAGAGGCCCGTTTGAGAAAGATAGCCGAGGAAATGCTTGGCGACCTCGACAAGGATACTGTCGATTTTATGAACAACTACGATGATTCCGAGCAGGAGCCTACAGTGCTTCCGGCTCTCATACCAAACCTCCTGGTCAACGGAGCAAGCGGTATAGCCGTGGGTATGGCAACCAACATGCCGCCTCACAACCTCAGCGAGGTGGTCGACGGAATCATAGCCTATATCGACAACAACGACATAACCATCAGCGAACTGATGGAATACATCAAAGCCCCAGATTTCCCGACAGGAGGTATCATCTATGGCTATGAGGGTGTGAAAGACGCCTTCGAGACTGGCCGTGGACGCATAGTGTTGCGCGCCAACACAACCATAGAGGAACACAACGGTCACGAGCGTATCATTGCCACTTCGGTGCCTTATCTCACCAACAAGGCAGATATGATCAAACGCACCGCCGACCTCATCGGAGAGAAGAAGCTTGACGGCATAGCTGACATACGTGATGAATCCGACCGTAACGGTCTGCGCATAGTTTACGACCTGAAGCGCGACGCTGTGTCAAGCGTGGTCCTGAACAAGTTGTTCCAGATGACAGGCTTGCAGAGCTCATTCAGCGTAAACAACGTGTGTCTGGTAAACGGTCGTCCTTACACTCTTAACCTCAAGCAGCTGATTCAGTACTATGTTGAGCACCGTCACCAGTGCGTGGTGCGCCGCACGCAGCACGACCTGCGCGAGGCCGAGAAACGCGCCCACATCCTGGAAGGTCTGGCACGCGCCATCGATATAGTGGACGAGATTATCGCTACAATCAGAGCTTGTAAGGGCGGTTCACAGGAAGCCAAGCAGGCTTTGATGGACCAGTACGGATTCGACGATCCTCAGGCATCGGCAATCGTGGCCTACCGTTTAGGTCAGTTGGCCGGTCTTGAGATCAAGAAGATTATGGATGAACTCGAGGAACTCCACAAGCTCATAGCTCATTTGAAGGAGGTGCTTGCAAGTCCAGCCATGCAGTACGACATCATCAAGAAAGAACTGCTTTATATTAAGGAGAAATACGGTGACGAGCGTAAGACCGCTATCGAGCGCACAGCCGAAGACTTCAAGATGGAAGACATCATTGCCGACGACGCTGTGGTTGTCACAATTTCACACCTTAACTATATCAAGCGTACCAACCTGACGGAATACCGCCGACAGAGTAGGGGAGGCAAGGGCTCTAAAGGCTCGGACGCCCGCGATGAGGACTTCATCGAACAGATTTTCGTGGCTACCAACCATAACTACATGCTGTTCTTTACCGAGAAAGGCAGATGTTACTGGCTGCGTGTGTACGAAATTCCAGAGGGAACCAAGGCCAGCAAGGGTCGCGCTATCCAGAATCTCATCCATCTGGAACCGGACGACAATGTCAAGGCATACATCAACCTGACAGACATGAGTCCGGAATTCTGCGAGAATCATTACCTCACGCTTATCACAAAGAAAGGTATCATCAAGAAGACCACCATGGAGGCTTACTCACGTCCACGCGCCACAGGTATCATAGCCCTTGGCATACGCGAAGGCGACGAACTCCTTGAAGCCAAGATGACTAGCGGCAACAGCGAGATTTTGATTGCCTTGAAGTCGGGTAGGGCCATCAGATTCAACGAGTCGACGGTGCGTCCTATGGGCAGAACAGCCTCTGGAGTGCGCGCCATAACCATTGACAGCGAAGACGACGAAGTGGTCGGCATGATTTGCATAGATGATCCTCAAACCAACGTGCTGGTGGTTTCTGAAAAGGGTTACGGAAAACGTTCCGACCTTGAGGAATACCGTATCACCAACCGTGGCGGTAAGGGCGTCAAGACCATGAACATCACCGATAAGACCGGCAAGCTGGTCGCTATCAAGGATGTGGTGGACGGCGACGACCTCATGATCATCAACAAGTCAGGCATACTCATCCGAATAGCCGTTGACACTCTGAGAGTTATGGGCCGCGCCACACAGGGCGTCCGTCTGATTAACCTCCGCGACAACGACGAAATCGCAGCTGTGACAAAAGTCAAAGCTGAAGACATAGAGGAGGAGGAAGAGGAAGAATTCGACAATAATGAAGGCGCTGAGAGCGTTAATACAGAAAATCAACCTGAAGTTTAACTTTTAAATTATAATAAAATGAAGAAAGTATTGTTAACTTTGGCTTTAGCAGTTTTAGGACAGTTTGCTATCGCTCAAAACATTGAGGTACAGAATGCATTTAACTATCAAAAATCAGCCCAGCAGCTCATTGACGAAGCTGACGGACTGAAAGTCAACAAGCCTGAAAAAGCCGCCAAGAGAATGGCTGACGCCAAGATGCAGTTGGGCAAGGCTAAGACTTCAATTGACAAGGCTTCTACCAACGACCAGACAATGAATCAGGCCAAGACATGGCACTATTATGCAGTTATTTACTACAAAATCGGTGCATATCCTGAGTTCGCCGACCTCGACCACGACGCATTCGAGAAATCTCTGTTAGCATTCGGAAAGATTAAGAGCATTGACGAAGAGTATTACAAGAGAAATAACAGAGAGTTCCAGACATACGCAGGCAACATCGGTGCACGTTACTATGACCTGGGTGCCAACAGCTACAACGAGTCAGACTTCGAAGATGCTTACATCAACTTCAAGAAGGCTTACGACGCAGCAGCAACAGTTGGTGGCAAGGACAACAGCGCATTGCTCAATGCAGCCATCAGCGCAATGAAGATTGAAAGATACAACGAGAGTATCGAAATGCTTCAGCAGATGCTTGCAAATGGCGTTGAGGAACCATCCGTTTACCAGAACTTGGCTATTTCATACCGCGGAGCCGGTGACAACGACAAGATGATTGAGATCATCATGGTTGCAAGAGAGAAGTTCCCGGATGACGAGAACATCATGAATGAGATGATCAATTCATACCTCACAGTTCACAGAGAAGATGAGATTATCGACCAGATTCTTGAGATGGCTGAAAAGAACACAGACAAACCTGTGTATTATTTCATCCTCGGTACAATCTACGGCAATAAGGAATCAAAGCTTTACAATATGGACACAGCTTTGGGATATTACGACAAAGCCATCCAGGTTGATCCGGATTATGTGAATGCATACATCAACGCCGGTAACGTTTTGATCGACAAGGCACAGGAGATGTATTTTGAATCAGAAAGCTTGGATCCATCAAGCTACAAAAATATGGACGCTTACTTTAAAGCATCTGACGATATCAAAGCAGAAGCACAGAAGTATGATGCAAGAGCATTGCCATACATTGAGCGCACAAATGAACTCATGCCTCATGAGCCAGCTGTTATCCAGGTGTTGAAAGGTATCTATGTTCGTTTGAACATGAATGACAAAGCAGCAGCTTTGGAATAAATCGGATTAAATCTAAATAAGGTGGAGGCGAGAGTCTCCATCTTTTTTCCATATGCTATTTAACATAATGTATATTATTTTGGAAAGAGTGTCAAAAATTTTATAATTATTCGTTCAAAATTTTTTAAATATATCTTATCTTTGCATCAGGAAAATAAATTCAAATCATATATGGAAATCACTGGTAAAGTTGTACAATTGGGTACTTTGATTGAGGGAAATTCTGGACGTGGCCCTTGGAAAAAGCAGGAATTGATTATTGAAACAAATGAACAATATCCGAAGAAAGTTTGTCTGATGTGTTGGAATGAGCGTGTCAATGATGCCAACAGTCTGTTTGTCGGACAGAATATCAAAGCGCAGATTCGCATTGAGTCGCGTGAGTTCAATGGCAAATGGTACACTGACGTCACGGCTTTTCGCATAGACGTCGACCAGCCTGGCGAACAAGCTGTGCATCCGTCTGCAAACGCTACGGCTCCACAGCAGCCGCTACCTCCAATCAATGAAGAATATTTTGAATCGGATAACGGCGACGACTTACCGTTCTAATGAAATAAGCTCACCTGTATTCGGGTTGAACAAAGCTTTGTTACCTTTTATAGTAACTAACTGAATCTCACCAAATTGGCTGATAATCAACTGTTTGTCAGCCAATATTTTATTGTCGCAACTAACTTTGACATTTGTTGACGCCGGCACACGGTAGAATATCTTGTTGGCTTGAGCTGATTTCTTGATGTCATCGCCCAATGGGAATACGTTAGGTGTGGTATTCTTGCTGTCAAACTGAATCTTTATTGTTTCACCTCCTGCAAGTTTACCAAGTGTTACAGTTGCATTGGACTGATTGCTTTCGGGTGTAATACGGAATACCTTATTATATGTACGCTTTACTGTTTTACCTTTGAACAGGCATAGATATTCATATTCCATATTGTCCAGTCTCTCCAGCATAACCCTGGTGGCATCGCCATAGGCAACCTCCTGAAATCCGGATGCAATCTCATATTTGGCATTGCGGAACTTGCGAATCTGCTCTGCAGCCAGGTTGGCACGGTCGTCCTTGGTAATTCTTTTCTTGTTGGCACTACCCTCTTCATCATCTTCACCATTATCAGGCATTTCCACCACATCTATAAAACTCACTTCCTCCTCATAGGCAGCCATCATATCATTGGCATACAGTCTGCAAGGCTTGGTCAGATCTTTGTATGCCATATTATCAAAGCCTAAAGCTATGATTATGCCGTTTTCATTCATTATGATATTGGGCACCGGGTCTTTGCTCTTCTCGTCCTGAGCTATGAAATACACAGCATTCGGGTCGGCCTCAACGCCAGTATCTACGTTAACTCCAACTATATTCAGTTCGGTTTTGTTTTCGCGTATGTAATTGGTAAGGCCAAGCAAACTTGAGGCATATTCCGAATATGGTCCCATGTAGTAACAGGTCTCCTCAATTGTCACCTCAACCTCAACGACATTTCTTGGCAGAAAATAAGTAACTCCACCATCCTGAGGTGTGGCGGCATTCTTTGCTAATGATGTAACATATTGTGCATCAAGATTTAATGAAAACAATACGCAGAAAATCAGAACTAACTTTTTCATATTAATTATATTTTAATTTACAACGAAATTTTCTCGGTTTTATTGTCTGACGTAACCTTGCTTGACACGGCCAGCAAGGCGATAAATGTAATCAATCCGTTGACTATCAGTATCTCAAAGCCAAATTGATAGCCGTTGAACAGTGTTTTTGAATAAAGATTCAATATATAACTAAGTATGGGCGAAGCCACAGCTATGTATGGTACATAACGGTCGTTGGGTTTACGGCTCTTCACGAAAAGCCCGAAGGTGTAAAGTCCGAGCAGAGGGCCATAAGTGTAACCGGCTATTTCAAAAACCTTGTCGATGAGCGATTGGTTGTGGAATGGCCTGAACGCTATGATTACCAAAAGGTAAAGTATAGCGAAACATATGTGAATCTGTTTTCTTGTCTTCAACTTCTGCTCCTCAGACAAATCGGTTCTGCTGCCAAAATTCAGGAAATTGAAGCAGAAGGTAGTCGTCAAGGCCGTGAGGGTTCCGTCGGCCGAGGAATAGCCTGCCGCAACAAGACCTATCACAAACACTATGCTTGTAAACTTGCTGAATGAGAAGGCTATGGCCGGGAATATTTTGTCGTTGACCACTACTCCACTTTCGTTCACGTGCAATTGGAAACCGGTCTGCTGTGCATAATAAATCAAAGATGCGCCCAAACACAGGAATATGATGTTCACGACAATGAACAAGATGCTCGATGTCATCACGTTTTTCTGGGCGTCGCGCAGGCTTTTGCAGGTCATGTTTTTCTGCATCATATCCTGATCAAGACCTGTCATGACTATGGTAATGAAGGCTCCGCTTATGATTTGTTTAAGCCAGAAACGGTTGTGATTGGGATCAATTTCAAACAGTTTTGTATACCCTTGTTCGGAAGATGCTTTCAGCAACTCTGGAATTGATATGTTGAGTTCCTTAAGTATGCAGACTACAGTGATGATGGCAGCCAAAAGCAGGAAGGTTGTCTGCAATGTGTCAGTCCAGACCACAGTCTTTATGCCTCCCTTAAATGTGTATACCAAAATCAAAGCTATGAATATCACTGCCGGAACCCAGAAAGGTATTCCCCAAGCTTTGAATACAAACTCATATAACACAAAGACAACCAAATACATACGCAATGCTGAGCCCAGCAGACGCGACAGTAGGAAGAATGCCGCTCCCGTCTTTTCAGAGCGTCGTCCAAAGCGCATCTCAAGATACGAATAGATAGACGTCAGGTTGAGTTTATAGTACAGAGGTAGCAAAACCAAGGCAATCACAGCGTAACCTATGATGTATCCCAACACTATGCCGAAATATGTAAACTGTCCGGTGTAAACGTTGCCGGGCACCGACATGAAAGTCACTCCCGACAGAGATGCCCCTATCATGCCGTAAGCCACCACGAACCAAGGTGATTTGCGGTTGCCGGTGAAAAAAGTGTCGTTGTTGGATTTCCTTGAAGTGAAATGCGCTATCAGGAGAATCAGCAAGGTATATATGACAAAAACCGTTAATATTAACGTGGACATATAAAACTGTATATCATTTTAAAATCTTCGCAAACTCAAGAAGCGAGCCGAAATGATCGTGAGGTCCTGTCTTGACCGGCTCATCACCTATTAATATAGTGTACATTCCGGCGTTGCGTCCAAACTCAATATCCGAATTGGAATCGCCTATCATTATGGATTTCTCGAGGTCTATTTCTGGAAAATCGTGCTGGGCCATGTAAGCCATCTTAGGGCTGGGCTTACGGAAGTTGTCTGGGTCAGACTTCAGTTGGGGGCACACATAAATGGCGTCTATCCTACCCTTTCGGCTTTCAATTTCCTTGTTCATAAAAGCATGGACCTCGTCCACATCCTTCATGGTCATCAAGCCTTTACCCACACCTTGTTGGTTGGTGATTATTATCACCCTGGCAAATTTTTCGCTGAAAATCTTCAAGGCCTCCAGAACGCCTGGCAAAAATTCAAACTCACCGGTATGCTTGACATAATCGTCAATCAGACGAACGTTGATAACGCCGTCTCGGTCGAGGAACAGAGTCCAGGTCTTGTCGATTTTGCCTCGCCAATCCATCGTTTATCTTGGGAATATCTCAGCCTCAATAATTTCGCAGATGATATGGCCTATCATGATATGCGACTCTTGAATGCGTGGGGTGCACTGGCTTGGCACATTGAGCAGAATGTCACATTGGTTAGCCATCTGTCCGCCCTTCTCCCCTGTCATAGCTATAGTCATAACGCCCATGTTCTTGGCAACCTCAATGGCTTTCAGAATGTTGACAGAGTTGCCTGAGGTGCTGATACCAATCAACACATCGCCTTTACGCGCCGACGCCTGCAGCATACGGGCATAAATCAGGTCGTAGCTGTAGTCGTTGGCCACCGCCGTAAGATAGCTGGTGTTGACGTGCAAAGCTTCCGCATTGAGCGGCGGACGGTCGTAGTAGAAACGTCCACTGAGTTCGGCTGCCAAATGCTGGGCGTCGGCGGCGCTTCCACCATTGCCGCAAAAATGAATCTTACCGCCGTTCTTCAACGACTCAACGCACGACATAGCAGCGTCATTAATACGACCCACCAGCACTTTATCATTTAGGATCAACTGCTTGACGTCAATTGAAGTTTGAATTATATTTTCGATTGATACCATATCCGGATATTTTTTGCAAAAATAATGATTTTTTTCATACTATATAAAATACTTCCATTGAGATTTTCACAGAAATGCGACCTACCACAGGGTACTGTTAATATTCGATAACGTTCTTGGTTGATTTTTGGTGTCATTCGCAGAAATGCGACCTACCACAGGGTACTGTGAGCATTTCGAGAATGATACCAAAAATCTTATCGCATTTATTACTGTCTGTAATTTACAACATAGTACTGTGAGCATTTCGAAAGGAGTGTCAAAAATTCTGAATAATGGTAAAGACTTTTTCGTATTTTTGCAGCCAAAATTTCAAGCAATGAAAACACTGTACACAATTTTGCTGTTGGTCGCTTCCAACATCTTCATGACCTTCGCCTGGTACGGCAACCTGAAGCTCACAGAAATGGGTGTCATCAAAGATTGGCCTTTGATTCTCATAATTCTGGCCAGCTGGGGCGTAGCCTTTTTTGAGTATTCAATCATGGTGCCAGCCAACCGCATAGGCTCGGACGTGAACGGTGGCCCATTCAACATTGTACAGCTGAAAGTCATACAGGAGGTTGTAAGTCTGATAGTCTTTATGATTATCACCATCAAAGTGTTCAAAATGAGTGAGTTCAGCTGGAATCATCTGCTCGGCTTCTTCTTCATGGTGCTGGCAGTGTATTTTTGTTTCAAAAATTAGTTGACATTGCTGAAAAAGTTATTATATTTGCAATAGTATTTAAAGATTTAAAGTTATGCAGTTCTACGACATCGACTCTATATTCACTTTTGGAAAATATGAAGGTGAAACCCTGGCTGAGGTTTTTGAGAAAGACCCCAAATATATAAAATATTGTCAGGAAAACATTGATGAGTTTTACATCGCCCCTGATGTCTTGAAAGAATTGCGCGCTTCATCGCGCGACAACAAGCTTCTGACCGCCAACCTCGATGAGATGTCGGATGAAGAGCTTGAACAGTTCATGAGCGACATGAACGACATAGACGAGTTCGACGAGAGCAAGCTTGAGGAAGATTTCGACTGGGAAGAAGGCGAAAACATGTTTGCCGACGAAGAGGAAGACATCTTCGGTGAGGATGAAGAAGAATACTATGAGGATGAAGGCTTCGACGAGCCGTACGACGATCCTTACGACAGATATTAGTAAAAAAAATAAGAGTTTGAAGTTAGCTTCAAACTCTTTCTGCTATTCCGTAGATTTTCTTTTTGGAAGATGACGACTGTACCAGTTCCGCGAGGAAGCCTGTAAGGAACAGTTGTACACCAAGCACTATGCACAGCAGTGCCAAGTAGAACAGCGGGCGGTTAGCCATACCGTAAGCATGGTATGCGAATTTCTTAACCACCAGCACTATTCCGATTATGAAACCGGCCAGGAACATCAGTGAGCCAAGTCCACCGAAAAGGTGCATAGGGCGTTTGCCGAATTTAGAGATAAACGATATGGTAAGCAAATCGAGGTAGCCACGCAAGAAACGGCTCATACCGAATTTTGATTCTCCATATTTGCGTTTCTGATGATGTACCACCTTCTCCCCTATGTGTGTGAATCCGGCAGCCTTTGCAATAACCGGGATGTAACGGTGCATCTCTCCGTATATCTCAATGCTCTTAACCACTTCCTGACGGTAAGCCTTAAGTCCGCAGTTGAAATCGTGGAGCTTGATGCCTGTCATGCGGCGTGTCGACCAATTGTAGAACTTTGAAGGCAGGTTCTTGGTCATTTTTGAGTCGTAGCGTTTTTTCTTCCAGCCGCTCACCAAGTCGTAGCCTTCTTTTTCTATCATATTGAAAAGTTCCGGTATCTCGTCGGGACTGTCCTGAAGGTCGGCGTCCATGGTGATGACTACATCGCCTTTCACAATCTTGAAACCTTCATTGAGGGCGGCCGACTTGCCGTAGTTGCGGCGGAAACGTATACCGTGAATGTTGGGGTTCTGTTCCCTGAGTTTCTGTATGCAGTTCCATGAGCCGTCAGTGCTGCCGTCGTCGACAAACACTATTTCGTATGAATACTTGTTTTCATCCATCACACGGCGGATCCATGCCTCCAGTTCAGGCAGTGACTCTTCCTCATTCAGCAAAGGTATAACGACAGAGATATCCATTTTCAATATTTTTTACGTGCAAAGATAGCAATTATCAGTGAATAAACTATTGATAAAATGACATTTATTAACAGCATTGACAAGGCAGCGGCCTTAGGCGAAAACAGCTGGCGCATTTTGTTGCCGTTCTCATACAATTTTATCCTGCTTCCCACCTCCATGTAATCGTATATGAAATAAACCGCCACACTGAAAATAGCCGCGCTTATTAGCCCGGTCACTAAACTCATGACAAAAGCCTGACGGTAGCTGAATTCATCCCACACAAATTTCATCTTGAAAAAAGCCAAGGTAACTGTCAGCCAAACCAGCGGTATGAGGTAGATTATGGAAAACATGAATGAATGCTCAACATAAAGGCGCTGATAAAAAAGCACATAGGTGACCGACAACAAAAGGCTCAACAGCAATCCGGATATGATTGTTGTGAGCCAGTATTGTTTGCCCGTATATGTTGGGTTTATCATCATTTCACAAAAAAAGGTAAGCTACTTATATCGCACCGCTCAACCATCTACCCTTGCTGCCTTCCGGCCCTGGGGGAGTTCGACAGGAGCTGGTCGTATAAGACTTACCCGCTGCAAAGATACGAAATTTTTGTATTGTGCAAGAAAATTTGAGAAAAAATTCCCGCAAACCGTTTTATTTGGTTACAACCAGCCGTTTGACGGTTCTTCCTTTTGCGGTTAAAATGTCGACAAAATAGAATCCGTCGATGAGATTGTCGGTATGAATTTCTATCTCATCAGCCATATCAGATTCTATATCCAGACACTTTTGTCCATAGCAATTGTAAAATGTCACTTGCTTTATTAATTCCCCTTTTATGACAACATCGCCATTTGCCGGATTCGGATAAACCGTTATGTCATTGTCATCCAGCTCATCTATACCAATACAACTGGCATTCAAAGTTATTGTAGCTGTAGCGTTGCAACCGGTCGGACATGTAGCTTCGGCTCTCAAGGTTGCATCACCCAAAGTGCTGGCTATCAAGCGCACCCACCTGGGATCGTCGGCGAACGGAGTTATCTGCCAATCAGGATTGGAGCAGGTCCAGCTGATATCACAAGCCTCGAATAAATCTTGATTGGAGACGCAGTAGTTATAAACTCCCGGCCACAAATCCGAAGTCACCGCAATTATGGTCATACCCTGTATTTCCATGCTTGTTTTTGTGATTTCGACATGCACATCATAAACACTGTCGCAATCGTTAGGATTTTCAACGACAACAATAGTGTCGACTGTATGGTCGAAAACAAATCCATACCATTCCTGCTGACCGCAACCTATCAAATCTATATTAGCCTGATAGGATCCCGCCAGTTCCACATGCACATTAAATATACTGTCACAGTCGTTAGGATTGTGGATAATCACAGTGGTATCCATGTCATGATCGAAGACAAAACCGTGCCAACTTGCCTCTTCGCAGCCTGAAAGATTCACCGTCTCGGTTGTAGGTCCGTTTATTTTAATGTCTATCTCGTCAAGAATCTGAACGCCATTGCAAACCTCACCTTGCAGATAATAAGTGCCGGCTTGGTTGGTCTGAACGCTGTTCAGCACAAATGGCGGTTGGTTCATGGTTGAGCCGTCAGGCAACACTAAAGTCACCTCATCCAGATTCTCGACAGTGAAGTTAAAGACTATGTCGTCGCCAGTACAATATGTGTCATCCATATCAAATGTAGCCGTGGCATACTGCTGATAATCAGAGAAATAGCCATAAGAGCAGGTTCCCGAAGAACTTGAGAACACACCCAGCTGGTAATAACCGTTAACATTGGTGTTTTCTATGGTCATCAGGCCGTTCGCAGGCACATACTGGCTGACGTTTTTCCTGCAATAGGAATAATAATTGTTTGAAGTCATCTCTCGGAAATCTGACGCTGTCAGGCAGTTAGCATTTCCGTTTAGCACGAAATCGCCCGTACAGTCAGTTCGAACCACCAGAGTTATAACTATGTCGGAATTGGAATTTCTCTTGTAAACTGTCTTACGCGAACCGGTACAACTGATATGCGGCAACATTGTCCCTCCGAATTCTGAAGAATTGTTATTGGCGCAAGCCAACTGAAAAACTGCAATCGGTTTGTCCGCATGTACGTATACCGCCGGTGTGTCCAACGGATACACGCATTCATCTCCAGCATTCACTTTCCTTATGGAATTCTGCGATCCGTTAAAATAAATCTCCGTATTGTCCTCAATTGGGAAAATGTAAAGATATTCCCTTGGAGTGTTATTCCACAGGGCCAGGTATTCGTAACCAATCAGGTCAACCGGCACTATCTGGTCACCAACCAAATCATAATTGCCGCCATGATAGACTGAATCGTCCGAAGTATTGACAGCTATGGGTTTGTCGGAAGTTATCCATGTGTTGCGCAAATGCTTGTCAGCATTAGGACTGCTAGACTCTATGGCATAAGACTGTCCGCGATTCAGCATCACAGTAACTGGCACCCCGGCCAGACCTCCACCTTTTATGTCCTGGGACGGAACAAATGTAACCGTCGTAGCGTCTTGCGTAGCGACCACCTCAATGCGACTGCATGTAGAAGCGAAATTGTTATTGTATGTAAACTGCATGGGAACTAAAAAAGATGTTCCCAAAGCATTGGCACCCTTTAGCGAATAAATCTCGCTGTTATTATTGTTTGACTCATAATACACCTCCACCGGTGTGGTCGAGGTAATATGGAAACCAGTGTTAAGCACCGTATTATACGGCTGGGTTTCGACCATTCCGATTATATTTGAAACGTCATAAACATAGAAATCGTTGGCGCCGAGATGGAATGTCTGTGTAGTATAATTCGGATTGGCAGGCTGCTCAAACACCACGGTGGCCGCAGTCTCGAAAGACGAGATACAAAACCTAATGGGTTGCTGCGCATGCTGAGCTTCCAAATCGGGTGCGGCAAACCAGAACTCAGTATCAACCTGAGCCCTGACAGCCAACCCAACGGTCAACAGCAGCATTAAGACAAACAGTCGTTTTTTCATACGCAGCTCATTAGTTTATTAAAATCCGCGACAGGCACTCATATCGTGTTTTCTGATGAATCCCAGGCTCAAGCTTACCTCCACCCCTCTTGAATACCTTTCGCCTTGATGCTGATAGGCGTTCACATTGGTCGGAGTGGACGTTCCCTCATGCTCGGAATGGCTGAAGGTGTCCAGCAATCCCCAATTGAGAACCACATCCAGTTTTGTAACCAATATAAAACCTTTAAAATCAATGTTATAACGTGCACCTACTCCAGCTATCACTCCCAGATAATATGGATTGTAGTTGGAATTGTTGATGCTTACATTGCTTTCGCTAATAGCCAATCCAGGCTGACTCAATGAAATATCACCGCTGAATACATATCCTGCATCAGGACCCAACAACAGATACGGAGCCAAACGCGAAGGTTTTGTCAAATACCAATAAAACGGAATGCGCAAAGAGACATACATGGCTTGTATGTCATACTTCACTTTATAATCTGTTTCGTAGGTGTAAGAGGTTGCACCTCCCCTTTTCTGAAAGTTAAGCTCGGCGGCTACGTCCAAACGCTTGCCCAAGGGGAACTCCGCAAACAATCCAAACGAAGGCCCTATGCTGAAATCGTGAGGCAGGTCTTTCAGATTTTGATTGGTATAATACATGCGTGGCATGTTAAGACCCAGCTTCAATCCGGCATAAGTCTTGTTGCTGTCCTGAGCCATGAGGCTGCCCGACATGACTAATCCAAGTAATACTGTCAAAATGCTTTTTCTCATCACTGTCCTCCCCCTCATTTTTGATTGTCAAACCATTCACAATTCTCAGCCAGTCCGTCTCCGTCTTTGAATATGAAGTACCAGCCCGGTGAGAAAACTCCCACATACGGGTTCGTGCTCTGATCCACATCCAGAATGATGTTACCCATTCTCAAATTCCTTATTCCCTCATCGGTTTTTTCGCCGCTTATCACTACGCAGCGGTCGGTCTTAAAGACCATACCGTAATATTCCATCCTGTCATGCTCAATAAAATACAAGGTGAAATTTTGGCCATTGCCCATTATAAAAGCAGTGTCAACAACAGCAGTTTGGCCCTCGTTGATCTCGACCTTGGCCATGCGGTTGTGCTGTTTGCTTATTCTGAAGTGCGCATCCTGACTGTCCATGTTGTCAATAACATTCGAATACAGGAATTTTTTAGGACTGATTACATATTCTCCCTCAATGTTAGGCGGGATGTAACCTTCCGGCAAATTTCCCAGATGTTCCTTAAATTCAACCTCCAATGTATCCGGAATCATGTCATCCAGAGGGACCACATACGATTCCTGACCCAAGAGGACTATGGTTTGCCCGTCATAAGTATTCTTGTCGCATTTTGTAAATCCCAGCAGGATAAACAAGCCCAAGAACAGAGTTATTATTCTAAAAAACCGAGTTTTCATTTCGATATAAATAAGCGTTTTGTGGTTTTTCCTTTAGTTGTTGTGATATCAGTAATGTACATTCCGTTAGCAAGATTTCCGGTATCCAAAGTCACTTCGTCCACAGCATCGGTCTCCATCTCCAAAAGCAACTGCCCGTAACAAT
This sequence comes from Bacteroidales bacterium, assembly GCA_016282015.1. GTDB lineage: Bacteria > Bacteroidota > Bacteroidia > Bacteroidales > F082 > Limimorpha. The sequence goes on along the minus strand of JAEEJS010000007.1, from coordinate 60,374 downwards.
CGTAAATCAAAATACGCTTCAGCTGGTCGCCTTTTATCATTAGCTTGTCATTGGCCGGATTCGGGTACATTGATATGAGATTTTCATCAAACTCATCCACTCCAATGAACGAGGCATAAACATCCAAAGTCACAGAAGCGTTGCAGCCGGTTTCACATTCTGCCGAGAAGGATATGGTGGCCGAGCCCAAGGTATTTGCTATCAATTTGAACCAGAACGGACTGTCTGACGGCAATATCACCCAGTCCGGATTGGAGCAAGACCAAACCATGTCACAATATTTCAGATTTGTAGAATCGGATATACAATAATTGTAGATGCCTGGCCACATGCCCGATGCAATCGCAATCTGGGTTAATCCGTCAATTTTCAGATCAGCATATGGATTTGCCAAACTGCCAACAGTGGCGTTCAATATCACAACACTGTCGCAGCCGTACATATTCTGTTCATGAAATTCATATATATTTGTCTCTGAAATGGTGATACCATGCCATTCAAAAGGTTCGCAGGCTATGATTTCCTCATATTCTTCATTGCTATGATTTATTCTAAGGTGCAGCATCACTATGCTGTCGCATCCGCCTATAGTCTGTTCGTAAGCGATATAGTCTCCCGACTGGTCCAAAGTCTGACCGTTCCAGTTGTAGGAGTCACAGCTTATCACATTGAGTTTGGTGGTATCGGCATCTTGCATGGCGAGATGTAGCGTCACTATGCTGTCGCAATGTGTGGTTGAAGTGAATGTCTTGGTATATGTGCCCGGCTCGGTATACGGAGTGCCGTTCCACCAGTAGGTACCGCCCTGACATACCGATGCCTGAAACTCCGAGTGCAACCTTCTAATCTCTATGGTTTGGGTCAGATAAATAGAATCATTAGCTCTGTGAGGGTTATGCAAAACATTCATAACAGTGTATGAACCCTCTTCTTCGTAAACATGAGTAACCTCAGCCCCTGAAGCTTTACTGCCGTCTCCGAAATACCAAGCCACGTCATCATAATTCCAATTGGTAATGGTATTGAACTCTATGACATGGTCGGCGCAAAAATAATAGTCTTCAGGAATTTCGGTATGCAACAGAGTGTCTATAGTCATGGCATACGACAAGTTTGTGGTAAAACTCTGAGCCTCAATAAAAACTCCGGAATCGTATTCGTCGTCAGACACGTCACATATTGCCATCTTAATGTGATAGGTAGTCATTGGAACCACCACAAAACTCACTTCCATAGGAATGGTGAATCCGTCAAACTGTATAGTCTCACCGTTGGTATTGTCAACATAATACTCGCCATTGTTGTTCAGGTTGACATTGTTAATACTAACAACCAAATCGGTACCCGGAAGCAGTGCCATATTCTGATGTTCGTACATCCCTCCCGCCGGATTCAAACCATCCACAAAAAATCCGAAAACATCATTAAACTGCGATCCGGCATATTCCATATACTCCTCCGAGCCGAACACAAAACGGAACGACAGTGTGTCGCTCCATGGAATAAAGTCAAACTCAAGTACGGCCGCGTCATAAGTGTTGTCTGAAGCTATATTGGCCAAATCCTCATCATAATACTGATCGCATGTGGAGTTGACATTGGCTTGGCCACTATTGTTGGGACCTAAAGCGATTGTTACTCCTCCCGAGGAGATAATCACTCCGGAATTCATGCCCAAATTGGTCGGGTGCGAGCCTGTCTCAAACTTTCCGATCAGATTACAGTCTATAGGTCCTGAAGATCCGTTGAATGTAGCATTTGAAATGGACAATCCATCATCCAAAAGCACGTTTCTTACTAGAGAATCGGCATTCCAACCGGGTAAATTCTCTGCCGCAGTCACAATAAGCTGGGCTACCGACTGCTTGGTGATTATGCAGAAGAATAAACCTAATATTATAATTAATGTATACCGAAATCTTTTCATTGTTTTAAAGGATTAGGATGTTTTAATGTGCAAATATAAATATTTTTTCAAACAGAGCGACTCTTTTTGCAAAAATAAAATTCCCGGCGGAATTGCTTCCACCGGGAATTTCGATGAGTAATATCGAGAAATTTCTCTACAAGATTACTTCTCAATTTCTTTCTTCAGTCTCTCAGTCAACATAGGGACAATCTTGTGAAGATCGCCGACTATGCCGAGGTCAGCGGCTGAGAAGATAGGTGCATATTTGTCCTTGTTGATGGCGATGATGAAGTCTGACTCTTCCATACCTGCAAGGTGCTGGATGGCGCCAGAGATACCGCATGCCATGTAAAGGGCCGGACGCACTGTCTTACCTGTCTGACCGACCTGGAAGCAGTGATCCATGATACCTGCGTCGACCATGGCGCGTGATGATGACACCATGCCGCCGAGGACGTCTGCCAAAGCCTGAAGTTTATTGAAACCTTCCTTGTCGTGAACGCCACGGCCACCTGACACCAAAATCTTGGCATCGGCGATGTCGTCAGCGCACTTGCAGTTCATCTTGGTCTCAATGACTTTTACTTTGAACTTGCTTGTATCAAATTTAGGAGCGAACATTGTGATGGTGCCTTTTCTGCCAGCCTCGCGGACGCGTTTCTGCATCACACCAGGACGCACTGTCGACATCTGAGGACGTGTGTTAGGGCAAAGAATTGTAGCCATCAGGTTGCCGCCAAATGCAGGACGTGTTGAGCGGAACTGCTTCTCGCCTGTTTCCTCGACTATACCGATTTCAAGCTTGGTGCAGTCTGCTGTCAGACCGGTCTTCAAGCGTGAAGCGATACGTGGAGCGAGGTCACGGCCTATGGTTGTGGCACCGTAAAGAACGATGCTCGGGCAACCGGCTGTGATCATCTGATAAACAACCTGTGAGTACTGTTCTGTCAAGTAATCCTTGAGTTCAGGGCAGTCAGCGACGAGCACTTCGTCAGCACCCATCTCGATGAGGCTCTGAGCCTGATCTTTCACATTGTGACCAAGTAACATTGCCACGACTTTCTCGCCGAGAGCGTCAGCCAAGTCGCGAGCTTTACCTAAAAGTTCGTAAGCTACGGATTGGATCATTCCACCGCGCTGTTCTGCGAACACATAAACGTTTTTATAATCTTTGATATCCATGGCTTTACTTTTAGATTAAATGTTTCTCTTTAAGTTTCTTAACAATGATTTCGACTGCTTCTTCCTCGCTAACTTCAAACACCTCACCCGGTGCCTTAAGCTGCTTCGGGAATGACTGCCACACTTTTGTAGGTGAGCCTTTCAGACCGAGTTTGTTCTCGTCGACATCGAGTTTGTCGGCGCCCCAAACTTCAACTTCCTTGTTGTAAGCGTCAACTATGCCGGCCACTGTCATGTAACGGGCCTCGAATGCTGATGCCAACACTGTGAGGACGCATTTGCCTTCGACTTCGAGAGTCTGCACGCTGTCTTCGTTTTCTTTCTTAACGATGAAGTTGCCGTTCTTTTCGCGTTCTGCGTCGATGACGTATGAAACCTGTGGAAGGCCGAGGTGTTCAGCCATCTCAGGACCGACCTGTGCTGTATCACCGTCGATAGCCTGACGGCCGGCGATGATCAGATCATAATCCAAAGTCTTGATGGCGCCTGCCAATGCGTATGATGTTGCAAGAGTATCAGCACCGGCGAACTTTCTGTCGCTCAGTAAGATTGCTCTGTCAACGCCCATAGCGAAAGCTTCTCTCAAAATGAGGTCGGCTTGCGGAGGTCCCATTGTGATAACTGTGACGTTAGCGCCGTATTTGTCTTTCATCTGGAGTGCGAGTTCGAGACCGCCCTTGTCGTCTGGGTTCATGATGCTCGGAACGCCTTCACGGATAAGAGTATTCTTTACCGGATCGATTTTGATTTCGGTAGTATCAGGTACTTGCTTAATACAAACTATAATATTCATAATCCTTCCCTCCTATTTAAATAAATGACCGGCGATAACCATTCTCTGAACCTCTGATGTACCTTCGTAGATCTCGGTAATCTTGGCGTCGCGCATCATGCGCTCGACCGGATATTCACGTGTGTAGCCATAGCCGCCGTGGAACTGAACAGCCTTTGTTGTCACTTCCATTGCTGTCTCGGCTGCGAAGAGTTTTGCCATTGCTGCATCAGCTGAATATGGAAGACCTTTGTCTTTCTTCCATGCTGCGCTTCTGACCAACAGACGGGCTGCCTCGACCTTGGTCTTGAGGTCGGCCATCTGGAACTGTGTATTCTGGAACTGTGCGATTGACTTACCGAACTGTTTGCGTTCCTTGGTATATTTCACTGTCTCGTCCATAGCACCCTGAGCGATACCGAGAGCCTGTGAAGCGATACCGATACGGCCACCGTCCAGAGTCTTCATAGCAATGTTGAAGCCCTTTCCGAGAGGTCCGAGGAGGTTTTCCTTCGGCACTTCGCAGTTTTCGAATATAAGCTCGCATGTCGCGCTACCGCGGATACCCATCTTCAATTCTTTCTTACCGATGCTGAAGCCCTTGAAGCCTTTCTCGACTATGAATGCCGAGATACCCTTGGTGCCTTTGCTCTTATCGGTCATAGCCATGACGATGAATACGTCGGCGTATGCAGCGTTGGTGATGAAAATCTTTGAACCGTTGAGGATGTATTTGTCGCCAGCGTCAACCGCCATTGTCTGCTGCATGGCGGCGTCGGTACCGGCATTAGGCTCGGTCAGACCGAAAGCGCCAATCCATTCGCCAGAGGCGAGCTTAGGCAAATACTTCATTTTCTGTTCCTCTGTTCCGTTCTCGAGGATTGGGGCCATGCACAATGAGGTGTGGGCTGAGAGGATAACGCCTGTGGTGGCGCACACTCTTGACAGCTCTTCAACAGCCATAATGTACATCTGCACTGATCCGCCGGCTCCGCCGTACTGGCGTGGCACCGGGATGCCCATCAAACCTAATTTCGCCATCTTCTTGACGGTCTCCATCGGGAAACGTTCCTGCTCGTCAACTTCGGCTGCCAAAGGCTTGACTTCGTTCTCTGCAAACGATCTGATCATCTGCAGGAACAATTCTTCTGTCTTTGAATAGCTAAAATCCATTTCAATTTCTTTTGATTGAAGTTTAAAGCTTGAAGTTTCAAGAATTAACTCAAAACCCCAAACTTCAAACCCGTAACATATTAATATTTATAAAATCCTTCTCCAGTTTTACGTCCGAGCAATCCTGCGCGCACCATCTTTCTCAACAACGGATGAGGACGGTACTTCGGATCACCGAATTCATTGTAAAGCACCTCCATGATGGCGAGGTTGACATCGTTTCCGATGAGGTCGGCCAATGCGAGAGGTCCCATTGGGTGGTTAGCGCCAAGCATCATGCACTTGTCGATGTCCTCTGCTGATGCGATACCGTCGGCCAAGATACCGACTGCCTCGTTGATCATAGGGATGAGTATGCGGTTGACGACGAAACCAGGGGCTTCTTTCACCTCGACTGGCTGTTTGCCGATTGATGTCGAGAGGTCAACTATGCATTTTGTCACTTCGTCGCTTGTGAGCTGTCCCTTGATGACTTCCACCAATGCCATGCGGTCGGCCGGGTTGAAGAAGTGCATGCCGATGAACTGTGCAGGACGTGTTGTGCAGGCAGCGATCTCTGTGATTGAAAGTGATGATGAGTTTGTAGCGAAGATTGCTTCTGGTTTGCAAATCTTGTCGAGTTCAGCAAACACCTCTTTCTTAAGAGCCATATCTTCTGATGCAGCCTCGATGACGAGGTCGGCGTCTTTGAATGTGGCGTAGTCGGTGGTGGTTGTGATGTTCTTCAACAGAGCGTCAACGTCCTCTTGAGTCATCTTGCCTTTCTCAACGAGTTTGGCGTAACCTTTTGCGATTGAACCCATAGCCTTGTCGATGCTGGCCTGAGTTCTGCTCTTCATGACGACCGGCATCTTAGCTGCGAAAGCCTTTACTATGCCTTTTGCCATGGTTCCTGTTCCGATAACGTATACTTTCATATCTAAATATTTAAATTAAAATTTCAAACTTATAATTTCGACTACTTACCTTGGAAACTCGGTTTCTCCTTATTCAAGAAGGCTGTCATTCCAGCTTTCTGGTCTTCTGTTGCGAAGCATTTTCCGAAGTTGCGATTCTCCAGTTCGATGGCGTCGGCTGCAACCATGTCGTAGCTCTCATTGATGCATTCCTTAGCATATTTGATTGCCAAAGGTGCATTGGCCACAATCTTCTGGGCTGTTCCGATAACTTTTTCCATCAGTTCTTCCGGAGCATAGACGGCGTTCACCAAGCCTATACGCAATGCTTCGTCAGCAAAGATAGCCTTGCCCGTATAAATCATCTCCTTGGCATAGCCTTGTCCGATGAGCTTGGCCAGACGGTATGTTCCACTGAAACCCGGTGTGATGCCAAGTCCCACCTCAGGTTGACCGAATCTGGCATTGCTTGAGGCATAACGGAAATCGCAGGCCATAGCCAGCTCGCATCCGCCACCGAGGCAGAATCCGTTAACGGCAGCTATGACTGGAATCGGGAGCAGCTCTATCTTACGGAAAGCGATGGCTCCGAGTTTACTGAACTCATAACCTTCTTTCTCGTAAAGATGCACCATCTCCGAAATGTCCGCGCCAGCCACAAACGACTTTTCGCCGTCACCGGTGATGATGAGAACGCGGGTCTTCTTGGTGTCGAGGTTACTTACGAAGTCGTCGATTTCTCTTAAGACCGTCGAATTGAGTGCATTCAACGACTTAGGAGCCGACACCGTCATGATGGTGATGCCGTCTTCTCTGACTTCGCTTTTTAAGAATTTGTATTCCATGATTCTATTCTTTCCGTCATTTCGACCGACCGAAGGGAGTGGAGAAATCTCATTAAAATTGCAGGAGATTTATTCACCAAGGTGAATGCTTTCGCAAGCTCAGGTCTCGATTCCGCTACGCTCCACTCGAAATGACGAGTGAGTGTTAGTCAACCATTGATTTGAGGTTAGGGCTGATGATGAGCTTAGCCTCTGTGGCTGCCTGCACATCTTCAACTGTAAACTCTGGGTGAATCTCTGTGAGCACTATGCCTTCCTTGGTGATTTCCATCACACCCATTTCGGTGATGATCATATTGACCTGACCGGCTGCTGTGAGAGGCAGTGTGCATTCCTTCAAAATCTTAGGAGCACCCTTCTGTGTGTGTTCCATGGTGAGGATAACGCGTTTTGCACCGACCACGAGGTCCATTGCACCGCCCATACCCGGAGCCATCTTTCCTGGGATGATCCAGTTGGCGAGGTTACCCTTTTCATCAACCTGCAATGCGCCGAGGAATGACACGTTGACGTGACCGCCGCGGATGATTGCAAATGATGTGGCTGAGTCGAATGTGCAAGCGCCTGGTGTCAAGGTGATGAAACCGCCGCCAGCGTTGATGAGGTTCTTGTCTTCCTTGCCTTCTTCAGGAGTTGGGCCCATACCCATAGCGCCGTTCTCAGTCTGCAGTGTCACTGACACTCCAGCCGGAAGGTAGTTAGGAATCAAAGTTGGGATACCGATACCAAGGTTCACTACATCGCCGTCATGCAGCTCTTTTGCCGCTCTCTTGGCGATAACTTCTCTCATTTCATTCTTTTCCATATTCTGAAATATTTAATTGTTAATTTGTACTTTTCTTTGTTTGAGATTTATTAACCTGCGGTTAATGCTTTCGCTTCGCTCAGGTCTCCGCTCCCTTCGGTCGGTCGAAATGACGACTAATGGCTATTTCATTCCGCGTTTGACCATTTCCTGAACCACGAATGATGCCACATCGTCGGCGTATGTGTTCATGCCGAAGCCAGCGTCAAAACCGAGTTCCTTAGCCAACTCGTGTGAGATACGGGCGCCGCCGCAGCAGCAGATCATCTTGTCGCGTAAGCCTTCAGCTTCCATCAACTCGATGAAGTTGGTCATATTCTTGATGTGTACGTCCTTCTGGGTAACTGTCTGAGAAACCAGCAAAGCGTCGGCGTGCAACTCTATGCCTTTGGCTATGAATTCTTCGTTAGGCACCTGAGAGCCGAGGTTGTAGGCTTCAATCATCTCGTAACGCTCCAGACCGTAGTGACCGGCGTAGCCCTTCATGTTCATGATGGCGTCAATACCCACAGTGTGAGCGTCTGTACCTGTGCTGGCTCCCACAATTACAATCTTACGTCCGATGTTTTCCTTGATGTACTGGTCGGTTTCGTACATGTCCATGGTGTTGGACTCGACCTTAGGCACGTAAATTGTGCTGTAGTTGACAGTATGCGTGCAGCTTCCGTAGCAGTTGAAGAATGTGAAGCCAGGGGTCAACTCTTTATAGTACACAACGATAGGATTCTCAAAGCCCATGGTCTTAAGCAGTTGTTTTGCAGCCTCCACAGCTTCGGCACCGCATGGTACCGGCAGAGTGAAACTCAGCTGTGTCTTTCCATCATTCATTGTGTCGCCATACGGCTTGATCTTTGTTAAGTCTAAGGTTTTGTCGAAATCCTTAGCTTCCATTGAATATAATCCTTCGCTCATATATTATTATTAAATCATTATTTGTCAATAAGTTATGAAAAAGATATGACAAAGGCTTCAACGCCTTTATCATGTCTGCAAATATAACGTTTATTTTTATATAAAAAACAAAAAAAAGAAGAGAATTTTTGACACCATTCTCGAAATGCTCACAGTACCCTGTGGTAGGTCGCATTTCTGCGAATGACACCAAAAATCAACCAAGAACGTTTTCGAATAATAAACAGTACCATGCGGTAGACCGCATTTCTGAAAACTATGAATTTCGATGTTTTGAGAATATCTTTTTTCTGAATAAAAACAGATTGAAAACAATGAAAACCGCTATCAGAATTCCCAAAGTAATCAGTGTTTGTCTGAAACCCTGCGGGGCAAGGCTGACTAAAAGCAGCACAGGAAAACCTAATGCCACAGCCGGAAGTGACTGTAAAACAAGGTTGTTTGCAGCAGGAGTCTCAAACTTAGGATCTATTTCACGCAGCAGAATCATGCCGTTGCTGGCGGTTCCAGTCAACATGCCGAACATACTGAAGAACCCTTCGTACACATAATTCGGATAGAGATGCTTGCAGACTTTAAGGACAAACCAGAATGTTGCCACGGCGCCAAGAGCGCAAACCAGTATGTATGGTAATGCGAAGCCCTTGAATTCGCTGAAATTGATGGCTGCTGTGCCTGCCACTATCATAATGTCGAAGAAGAAGCCGCTGATGCGGTTCAGGAGATAGTTGTTGATGTATTCACGTTTCATGATTTGGGCCTTTTGCAAGCTCTTGATGATACCTTTAATCATGATACCGAACAGAGTGCCAAGCAGGAAGTTGAAGCCCCACATGAGCGGCATAAGAGTCTTTTCACCGAAATCGCCCATGTCCAATGTCTGCAGGCAACGGTTGAAAAGATAAACCAAAAGATAAGTGAAAAGCACCAGGCAGAACTGAATTGAAAGCTTGTCAACCGATTCTGTATCAGGAATTTCATTATCGCCTTCGTAATCGCTGAGTTTGTTCATCTGTTTCTCACGAATCTCCGAAATCTTGATTTTCCCTTTGCGTTTGAGTATGTTAAGATAGATCACTCCGACTACGCAGCCGACTATGAATCCCATTGCGGCTATAGACAATCCAAAGTCTTTGCCCGGGAAAATTATGCCTTGTTCCAAAGCCCTGTCCATGTAGATGGTGCCGAAGTTCAGGGCCTGTCCGGGACCTTGACCGTAACCCATCGGAAGCAAAAGTCCGGCAGCATAGAAAATCTGTTTTCCGAAATAGAACATCGGAATGGTAACCAACAGTCCCACAATGCCTTGAATAATGTAAGTGCTGGCTGTCAGGGTGCCGGTCTCAATCACCTTCATGGTGCTTGATTTGGACTCGACTTTATTGTTTTTCAGTGCCAAAGCCACAAATCCCAAGCCCAAAGCATGGTATGTGATCACTTCCATTGACTTTTTGTCGATCAGGTCTTCCCAACCCAACAAATTCGTGTATATAGCCCTGAAAATGAGTATTAAAGCTCCTCCTATCAAAGCTGAGGGAATTAAACTTTTCTGCATGAACGGGATTTTTGTTCGTATGATGTTGCCGGCCAAAATTCCGACTGCAATGATACAGAACTGTATCATGATGTTCCAAACCTCATCGGTTGCGAAAAACGGTACAGCTAAAATGTTCATATTCTTAGATTTTATTTAATTTCTCTTCAAGTGCGATTACCACATCGCGATATTTTGCAGCATTTATGAAGTCGAGCTCCTTGACAGCCTTCTCCATCTCTTTCTTGGCATCCTGAATGGCCTTTTTAATGTCTTTGGGCGAACGATACACCGCCACTTTCTCCTCGGCCACGTTACGGATATGCTCTTCAGACACCTTGTAGTCTCCCCAAGCGGTGTCCAAAGGTTTGACTATGGTCTTAGGCACTATGCCATGCTCCTGATTGTAGGCCATCTGTTTTTCGCGCCGCCTCTGCGTCTCGTCTATGGTTTTACGCATAGAATCCGTGATTTTGTCGGCATACATAATAACTTTGCTGCCTGCGTTACGGGCGGCGCGACCGGCCGTCTGTGTCAGAGAACGTTCCGAACGCAGGAATCCTTCCTTGTCGGCGTCTAATATCGCTACCAATTGAACCTCTGGCAAATCCAAGCCTTCACGAAGCAGGTTCACGCCCACCAGCACGTCGAAGTCTCCCCTTCTCAAGCCCATCATAATCTCTACGCGGTCCAGAGTATCCACGTCAGAATGTATGTATCTCGTACTGATATTCAAATTGTTAAGGTAGTTGGTCAACTCTTCGGCCATACGTTTGGTCAGAGTGGTCACCAAAACCCTTTGTTTACGGTCTATCACTCGGATTATCTCGTCCACAAGGTCGTCCACCTGATTGGTGCAAGGCCTCACTTCTATCAGAGGGTCAAGCAGTCCAGTCGGGCGAATGAGCTGTTCAACATAAACACCTTCAGTCTGTTGCATCTCGTAATCGCCAGGAGTGGCACTGACATATATGGTCTGACCTGTCATAGCCTCAAACTCATCGAATTTCAGAGGACGGTTATCCAAAGCTGAAGGCAGGCGGAATCCATACTCCACAAGGGTTTGCTTACGGGAACGGTCGCCTCCGTACATGCCGCGTATCTGCGACACAGTCACATGGCTTTCGTCTATTATAGTGATGAAATCGTCGGGGAAAAAGTCAATCAGACAGAAAGGACGGGTACCTGGAGCACGTCCGTCGAAGTAACGCGAATAGTTCTCTATGCCGGAACAGTATCCCAGCTCACGAATCATCTCAACATCATGATTCACACGGTCTTCCAGACGCTTGGCATCCTCCTCCTTGCCTATCTCACGGAAATATTCAGCCTGCTTGAACATGTCGAGCAGAATCTCGTCGGTGGCAGTCTTGATTTTGTCTTTGGATGTCACAAAAATATTGGCGGGGAACAGAGTGATGTTCTGCAAACTCTCTATTCTCATGCCGTTGATCGGGTCGAATGACTCAAGCGATTCCACCTCGTCATCCCAAAAGATTATTCTGTACGGGGTATCGCCATATGCCGGGAATATATCGACAGTGTCGCCTTTGACACGAAAACGTCCGCGTGTAAACTCTATGTCGTTGCGGTTGTAAAGCGAGTTGGTGAACTGCAGCAGAAGGTCGTCGCGCCTGATTTTCTGACCCAACTCAATATTGATAACGTTTTTACTGAAGTCTTCCGGGTTTCCAATGCCGTAAATACATGATACAGAAGACACTACAATCACGTCACGCCTGCCGGACATCAGAGCGGCAGTTGCATTCAGACGCAGCTTGTCAATCTCATCGTTGATCGACAAATCCTTTTCGATGTAAGTGTTGGTCTGGGGAATGAAAGCCTCCGGTTGGTAGTAGTCGTAATACGATACGAAATATTCAACTTTATTTTCTGGGAAAAACTGCTTAAACTCGCTGTAAAGCTGGGCAGCTAAAGTTTTGTTATGGCTCAGAATCAAGGCCGGACGGTTCAATTCAGCCAGCATGTTGGCTATGGTAAAGGTCTTACCCGAACCGGTCACACCCATCAGCGTCTGGTACCTTTCCCCTGCCAGAATGCCTTTTTTAAGCTGTTCTATGGCCTGAGGCTGGTCGCCAGTCGGTTTGAAATCCGAAACCAGTTTGAAATCCATCAGTTTTTCTTGCTCTGTTTAAACAAAAACTCCTTTTCCTCCCGGGTCAGGCTGTCATATCCGCCTTTGCTTATTTTTTCGAGTATTTCATCGGTACGGCGGTCATCATCGAAGTTCTGCCTATTGTATTCTTCGTCGGATTTTGGCCTGCCGAAACCTTGTTTTGGCCTTTTGAAACGCGGAGTCCAGCCGTTTTCCTTATTCCGCCAGTAAAGTATAAGCAGCAATCCGAAGACCATGCCGCCCACATGCGCGAAATGAGCCACATTGTCCATAGACGTGAAGCCCGAGAAAAGCTCCAGCAAACCGTAGATAATCACAAACCACTTGGCCTTGATCGGGATTGCAAAGTAAATGTAAATGCGGGAGTTAGGCCACATCATACCAAAGGCAAGCAAAATGCCGTAAATTGCTCCGGAAGCACCCACAGTGGTAAATCTGTTCATGAATTCCGACATGCGCATAACTCCGTCAGTCAAACGGATGTATTCTATGCCGTTGTCGGTGTACATGTACTGCTGGAACTCGGTAGAAACCTGGATGTACTGCACTATCTCCTGGGTGATGCCGGCTCCAATACCGCAAACGAAGTAAAAGATGAGGAACCGCTTTGGTCCCCATGCATTTTCAAGGGTGTTACCGAACATCCATAAGGCGAACATATTGAAGAAAATGTGCGCAAAACTGCCATGCATGAACATGTAGGTGACAAACTGATACGGTCTGAAATCGGATGCCCCAATGTAATGCAAGCCCAAATATTGCGCCAAATCTATGCGCCAGACATAATCGCCGGCTATAGTGGCAAGGAAAAATATTCCGTTGATAATCAGCAGGTTCTTAACTACTGTCGGTAAAATCGAGAAGCCCTGAGGCCTAAACTGAGTGTCCATTAGCTTAAACGTGTTTTAATATCTTCGGCACTGATGATAGTGTAGATTTTTTTGCCGTTAGGCGACACTTCTGCCACCGCGCAGCCGAACAGCCTGTCTATGATGTCCTGCATCTCCACATCAGTCAATGTCTGCCCCGATTTCACGGCCATCTGCGATGCCATGGAGCGGGCTAAATTCAATTTCTTATCTGATTGGTTTCCGGTCAAATTGGTCTTATAATCCTCTAAAATTCTTTCTATAACCGAAACGGCGTCACTGCCCTTGCAGTCTACCGGAATCCCGTTGATGACAAAGGTTGTGTTGTTCATAGCCTCCAGGCGGAATCCCATTTTCTCAAGTTCGGGTTTCAACTCCTTCAAAATAGATGCGTCATTGATATTCAACGAGATATGCTGTGGGAAAAGTTCCTGTTGTGAAGCCACCACATCGGTTTCCATCTCTTTGAGATACTTTTCGTACAATATCCTTTCGTGAGCCAGATGCTGGTCTATGATCAGAAGTCCGGATTTAACGGATGTAACTATATAATTCTGTTGCAGTTGAATGAAGAAACTCTTCGGTTCTTCAGCTGTCTGCAATTCTTCGGTTTTTTCCTCCAGACGGGCGTCCCCAACAGTCTCTCCTGTCTCTTCGTAAGCTATTCTCCAATTTTGCTGCTGACGGTGTACAGGAGTGATTTTGAACGGATTAAAATTGGGATCGTAATCCACTTTAGGGGCCACCACAGGACGGTCCATACGGCTTGCCTCACCGAAATCTATACCCATGTTGGGATCTACGTCAAAATCCAGCATTGGTGCCAGGTTGTTCTGGCCTATGGCCTTACGGACAGCCGAATGCATTATGGCGTAAATCAGCTTGGCATCAACGAAATTAACTTCGGTTTTAGTCGGATGGATATTGATATCTATATCTTTAGGATCTATCTGAATATCAAGAAAATAGCCAGGGAAACAATCCTGAGGGATAAGTTCCTTGTAAGCATTCTCAACAGCGTGATGCAGGTAGGCGTGTTTGATGAAACGGCGGTTTACGAAAAAATACTGCTCGCCTCGAGTTTTCTTGGAATACTCAGGTTTTACAATGAATCCGTCTATTGTAACCGATTCGGTCACCTGATTAACGGGCAGCAACTTGCCGTCGAAATCTTTGCCGAAAAGCCCTACCAGACGTTGTTTCAGAGTGCCTGGATACAGATGGAACAGTTCCTTGTCGTTGCTGACAAAAGTGAATCCGACCTCAGGGTTCATCATGGTGATTCGGAAGAACTCTTCGTTGATATGGCGAAGTTCCGCCTCATTGGATTTCAAGAAGTTACGTCTTGCCGGAACATTAAAAAACAGGTTCTTGACAGTGAAGTTTGTGCCTACCGAAGCCGGTTTTGGCAACTGTTCGATTATCTTCGAGCCTTCTATGCGGACCTTTGTCCCCACTTCGTCTTCCTTGCGGCGTGTTGTAAGTTCCACCTGGGCGACAGCCGCTATCGATGCCAAAGCCTCTCCACGGAATCCCATGGTTTTAATGGCAAACAAATCGTCAGCGCTTTGAATTTTTGAGGTGGCGTGCCGTTCAAAACAAAGTCGGGCATCGGCTTCCGACATACCGCAACCGTTGTCTATGACGGTGATGAAGGTGCGGCCCGCGTCCTTAACTACGAGGTCGATTTGAGTGGCACCGGCGTCTATGGCATTTTCTATCAATTCCTTGACCACGGACGCGGGCCGCTGGATAACCTCTCCGGCAGCAATCTGGTTCGCAACAGAATCAGGCAGTAACTTTATGATATCCAATGACATAACTATTTACCGCCAAGTTTAAGAAACATTGTTATGAAATTCTCCACAAAGGGCGTGAAGAAGAGCAGGTATACGAAAAACAGTGAAAATCCCACTATTATCGCCATACGCATGGTTCGCATCGAATTGGCGCGTTTTTTAGGACGTCCGTCTTCGCCGGTTCTCCCCCAACGCTGACGCATCTGAACTCTAAGTCTCTCACTGTCAGTCAGATTGGAATCCAACCCCAGGGCAGCTTTCCTTCTTTCCATCTCCTCTTTTTCGGGGTCATAATACCTCGGAATATACTTGAATTCAGGCATTGAGCGCTTGTGAAACATGAAAAATCCCATATCAAAATGTTTTAATTTGCAAAGATAGGTATTTTTTTCGAATAAAATATTCAGATTTTACATAATTAATTTTCATATTTTTGCATTCAGATAATCCTTATGTTTTTCGAGATGAAAAGAGTTTTAATAGTTTGTATTTCAATAATTTGCATTCTTTCATCATGCAGCGACAACGTCCACAGGGCTAAGGACGGGCAGGCCGGTAAAGATGAAAATCTGATGAAATATACCAGCTATATCGATATAACCAATTATAAATCAGGATATTATGTTAATGTTACCAATCCTTGGAACGATAAATCCCTTGGAGATTTCTACCTCTATCCAGACTCTTTGGAACTGCCAGACGAGTTGGCTGACAAGTCGGTAATCCGCACTCCGGTAAAGTCGGCAGTTACTTATTCATCCACGCAATGGTCTGTGTTTCTTGAGCTTGGCGAGATGGACCGGGTGAAAGGCATACTCGAGACAGAATACACCGACAACCCTGAGGTCAAGCGTCTTTTAGCCGAAGGAAAGGTTCAGGATGTGGGCAACGAAACCAATTTGAAGACAGAGATAGTGATTAACATGCGGCCCGACGTGATACTGTACACCCCCTATTCCACTGTACCCAAAACCGAAATCGGCCAGCTGACAGGCGCTGTTATGTTTCCCTTTGCCGATTACCTTGAAAATCATCCTCTTGGACGTGCTGAATGGCTGAAAGTGATAGGCTATCTCACCTGCCGCGAAAAAGACACCGACCTTTGGTTTGACGGCATAGTAAGTCGTTATGAATCATTGAAAAACATTTATGGAAACATTAAAAACCGCCCAACAGTTTTCTCTGATCTGCCTTTCGAAGGACAATGGTACCTGCCGGGCGGCAACAGCTACATAGCCCAGATATTTCACGATGCGGGCGCCGATTACATTTGGCAGGACAATACATCCACAGCCAGCCTGCCGGTAGATGCCGAAACAGTGCTCTCTAAGGCCGGAAGCGCCGATTTCTGGAGGGTTATGAACTCGACGGGTCATAACATCACCTACAAGAGTTTAGCGGCTGAAAACGAATTATATACGTATTTCAAAGCATTTAAGAACAGACATATCATAGTCTGCGACATACGCGAAAGCGGCTATTTCGAGAAATCGGAATACGAGCCGGACATTCTTCTGAAAGATTTCGTCTTCGCCTTCCACCCGAAGATGATGCAAAACGAGGATTACAGTCCAAAATACTTTTACATTTTGAAAGATGAAAAATAGCAAGGTTTTAATCGGAATTTTGGGAATAATTGTGCTGGGAATACTGCTTTTCCTGCTCAATTTGTTTGTAGGTTCAGTCACAATTCCCTTCGGAGATATAGTTAAAGTGTTGCTTAAAGAAAATACAGACAACACATTAAATGTCATTATTTTCGATTATCGTTTACCACAGGCTTTAACTGCTTTGCTGGCAGGTGCGGCCCTGGCAGTGGCCGGTCTGTTGATGCAGACCTTGTTCCGCAACCCTCTGGCCGACCCCTCAATGCTCGGTATAAGCAGCGGAGCCAGTCTTGGAGTCGGCCTGGTGATACTTCTTACAGGTGCGATATCAGGCGCAGCCATCTCCTCTTTCGGCTGGTGGTCGACCGTAGGCGTGAGCCTTGCAGCCTTTATCGGAGCCGTTGCGGTTCTGTTTATAATGTTGGCTTTCAGTGCCAGGATGAAAAACATGACCACTCTGATCATCATAGGTTTGATGATAGCCTACCTGGCCGGCTCAATCACCGACATACTGAAGTTTTTCAGTCTGAAGGAAGACATACACGCCTTTGTTATTTGGGGCATGGGAAGCTTCTCAGGCGTTGGCACATCCAAACTGCTTATATTCTCAATCAGCATCATTATCGGGCTTTTTGCCACGTTTTTCCTGTCGAAAAACCTGAATATACTGCTTTTAGGCGAGATGTACGCCGAAAATCTCGGCCTTAACATCAAACGCAACAGTGTGATAATAATACTACTGTCAGGCTACCTGACAGCCATAGTGACCGCCTATTGCGGCCCCATCGCCTTTGTAGGCTTGGCCATGCCGCACATAGCACGTTTCCTGTTCAAGAGCAGCGATCACCGTCTGCTGATACCGGCAACCATGCTCATAGGCATGGATCTGACCCTCTTCTGCATCCTAATCGCCAGAATGCCTGGCTTTGACGGCAACCTTCCAATCAACGCCGTTACGGCCTTCATAGGAGCGCCGGTGGTCATTTCAGTAATCATGAAAAGTAGAAAACAATGAGCGATATATTAAAAACCATATCATTAACAATTGGTTACGGCGACAAAACAGTTGTGTCCGACATCAATGTGACGCTGGGTAAAGGCGACATAATCGCTTTGATCGGGCCTAACGGAGCCGGAAAATCAACCCTGTTCAAGACCTTTTCGTCTCACATCAAACCTATTGGAGGCAAAATTGAGCTTTGCGGCAAAGACATCAGCCTTTACTCGAATAAGGAGCGCGCCAAGCTGCTCGGCATAGTGCTTACCGAACGCCCCGACGATATGTTTCTTAAGGTATTCGACGTGGTTGCGGCAGGCCGTTACCCCTATACCGACATGTTCGGCAACCTCACCGAAAACGACGAAAATGAGATTAAAGCATCACTTGAATTAGTTGGCATTAAAAATCTGATTGACAGAGTTTTCAATACTTTGTCAGATGGCGAAAAACAAAAGGTGATGATTGCCAAAGCCATAGCCCAGAACACCCCTGTCATCATGCTGGACGAACCCACGGCTTTTCTTGATTACCCGAGCAAGATAGAACTGTTCTCCCTTCTTAAAAGGCTGGCCAAAGAGCAGGAAAAGACCATCATTTTCAGTTCGCACGACCTCGAACTGCTGCTACGTTACACCGACAACTTATGGATATTGGCCAAAGACAAGCCTTTTGTCTCCGGGAAAAGCCAGCAATTGCTTAAGGATGGCGTAATCAAGGATTATTTTGGAATAAAAGATTCCGACAATGAGTTCCTATTAAAAGAAAATGTTTAATTTTGCAGAGATTGAAATTTTAAAATTTAAAAATATGAAAAAACTTTTATCATTACTGACATTAAGCCTTCTGATAGGCTTGGGCGTAGTGAAAGCCCAAAACCAGAGAATCGTTGTGCTTGAATGCTTTACAAGCACTACATGCGGTCCATGCGCATCGGCCAACCCGGCACTTGACGCATTGATCAGCAACAATGAGGACAAACTCATTGCCATCAAATATCACGTCAACTGGCCTGCAGCCGGCGACCCCATGAACCTGGCCAACCCGTCGGACGTATCGTCAAAAGTAACTTATTACGGCATTAACGCCGTGCCTTACAGCGTTGGTAACGGCACATGGGTGGGTAATTCCAGCAGCGTCAGCCAAAGTCTTGTAAATCAGTGGGCTGCAGCTGAGTCACCTGTTGAAATGCGCATGACTCATTACCTGAACGATGCCCAAGACACCATGTTCATTGTTGTAATGGGACGCGCTCTGAGCGAAGTCAGTTCAAACAACTTGAAACTCAATGTTTCAGTTATTGAGAAAACCATGGAATACGCAACAGCTCCGGGCAGCAACGGCGAAAGAATCTTCCACAATGTGATGAAGAAACTGTTACCTAGACCAAGCGGCGAAAGCATTCCTGCCCTCGCAACAGGCGACTATTTCGCATTCAAATATGCATGGCCTTTGAATTACGTATTCGATGTCAATGAGTTAACCGCTGTGGCATGGCTGCAGGACGGCACTTCAAAGGCAATGCATCAGGGCTGCAAGTCAACTGATAACTTCCAGGCTTTCTACGCAAAACAAGCTGTAATCAACAAGGTGGAATACACAAAAGAATATGTGTGCACCGGCACCATGGACCCTCACATGATAATTGACAATCTCGGTTCAGAGACTATCAACACTATGAAAATCAATGTGTACAATAATGGCGAGGTGATTAAGACCATCAATTGGGAAGGCAGCATTCTCCCAGCCAGATCAGAGAGAATCCACACAGGTTTGCTCACTTTCGATGTGGCTGAAACCAACAACATCAGCTTTGAGATTGAGCTCATCAACGGTGCTCCGGACGATTATGCCACATCAGTGTTAGACCTCGAAGTCAAACAGGCTGAACTGGTGGTCAACAAATCATTCAAACTCTACATCAAGACATCTGACGAACCTCAGCTTAACACTTGGGAGATTACTGACGCAAACTCAGGCGAAGTCATCTTAAGCGGCGGTCCATACGATGAGCCAGGCAAGATTTACACTGAGGAATTCGACCTGACAGGCGACGGATGCTATATGGTAACTGTTTACGATAACAGCAACAACGGTAGCGGAAGCGGCAGCATGAGTTTCAGCTTGAAAGGCGGCAGCAAGACCCTGTTCACCTGCGCCAATTTCACCAACATGAAGTCAAACGAATTCTCATTCGAGAAAAATGACGACGTGATTGAGACAGCTGAAAACAGCATCAACGTCTACCCTAACCCAACCAGCGGTATGATCACCGTTGAGGCTGAAGGTGAAAACGAGATTTCAGTCTACAGCATTACAGGACAGGCAGTCAAATCGCTGACAGTCAACGGCAAAGCCACTGTCGACCTTTCGAGTTTGGACAAGGGCGTCTATATGATGGTCCTGACCAACACTCAAGGCGAAACCATGAAACAAATGATTGTTTTACAATAATTCAAACGACTTGGGCTGGCGCAAAACGTCAGCCCTTTTTATATCATGAGAAGAATTTTCATTTTATTACTGGTCATCTTTATGATTTCATGCGGCAAGACAAAAGTTGACATGATTGTCTTTAGCGGACATGTATACACCGTTGACAATCAGTTCAGTATGGCAGAAGCCTTCGCCATTAAAGACGGCAAATTCGTGGCTGTTGGCTCCAACAGGCAGATTAATAGACGTTATCATGCCACAAAGATTTTGGACGTAGCTGGCCGCAGCATCTATCCAGGCTTGATAGATGGTCACTGCCACTTTGTGGGCTATAGCGAGACCAAAGCGCGTTATGCCGACCTGACAGGCTGCACTTCCTTTGAGGAGGTAATGGACAGATTGGAGAAGCACAATGCCGGCAACAACTCCGACTGGCTGCTCGGCCGCGGTTGGGACCAGAATCTGTGGGAAGTGAAGAAATTCCCAGAAAACACAGAACTTGAGCGCCTTTTCCCCGACAAAAAGGTATTGCTCACCAGAGTGGACGGGCATGCGGTTATAGTCAGCTCCAACGTTTTGAAAACCATCGGATTAAATGAAAATTCAAAAGTAGCCGGAGGTGGAATCGTTTTGAACGCTAAAGGCAAACCCACAGGCGTACTTATAGACAATGCCGCCGATATGGCCAAAGCCGCCATACCTCCTATGGATAAGGCTCAGAAAATCAACGCCATGAAGCAAGCTCAAAGAAATTGTTTCGCCTTGGGTTTGACAGCAGTCACCGACGCAGGCCTTGACATATCTTCAATCGAGCTCATCGACAGTCTGCAGCAGGCCGGCGTTCTGAAAATGAAAGTCAACGCCATGATCAACCCGGACGACGAGACTATGGAGCATTTCATGAGTCGCGGAGTAATTGACAAAGAACGGCTTACAGTCCGTTCAGTTAAGATTTACGCCGACGGAGCCCTGGGATCAAGAGGCGCCAAACTCATAGAGCCATACGCCGACGACCCGGAAAACAGCGGTCTTATACTTGAAAATGAGGAGTTTTACGACAAGGTTTGTGAAAAATCATACAAAGCCGGCTATCAGGTGTGCTGCCACGCCATAGGCGACGGAGGCGTCAGGATGATTCTCAACGAATATGCCAAATACCTCAAAGGCTCTAACGACCTCAGATGGCGTATCGAGCACTCTCAGGTGGTGCACCCTGCGGACTTGGCCATGTTCAAGCAGTACAATATCATCCCTTCGGTTCAAGCCACACACTGCACCTCCGACATGCCTTGGGCCGAGGATCGCTTAGGCTCCGACCGCATCAGCTCGGCTTACGCCTACAAGACTCTGCTTGCACAGAACGGCTGGCTCATTAACGGCACCGACTTCCCTATCGAGCACATCTCCCCTCTTAAGACCTTCTATTCCTCTGTAGCACGTCCATGGATGCCCGATGACAAGCTGAGCCGCGTGGAAGCCCTCAAATCAATGACCATCTGGGCAGCGAAAGGTTACTTCGCCGAGTTCCGCAAAGGAAGCATAGAAGTCGGCAAAGAGGCCGATTTCGTGATTTTATCGGATGATATTATGACCATTGATGATGAGAAAATACCTGAGGTAAAGGTGGTTAATACGTTTATTAATGGGGAGATGGTGTATTGAGAATAGCTGCGATATATTTACGCTACATTCCCAAATTGATGATATACATAATTATAGATTGCATCCTGATAATGGTTAATGCTTTCATCAGAATAACTATCTGGTAATTCTTCCCATAATAAATCGCGGATGCTGATAAGTATTGCAGCTTGCGTTTCTTGTTTATCAAAAGGATGATCCATTGTGGCAAGCTGTGTCTTGATTTTTTCAAGCAGGTCTTTAGCTACCATCTTAAGCTTCTTGATATCCTGTTTCGATAAATCGTTTTTGAAGAGAATGTCATACATTGAAAGCTGTTCATCATTGTCAAAACCTTCTCGGATATAGCGTTTCTCTTCTTCGGTAAGCTCATGAGACAATTTCATCAACTCCTCGAATGTCTTTTCGATAGTGGCACGGTTTTGCTCCTGGTTGTAGTCTTGAATTATCTCTTGATATTTCTCATAAAAGTTAATGCGCAATGGATTCGCTGCCAACATTTTAGCTATACGCTCCTCTAATAACTCCTGAATGTCTTTCAATATGAGGTTTTTCTCCTTGCTCTTAGCGAATTCGCGACGAAGTAGGTCGAAATCGATGGCACTGATATCGAATATTTTCGCCTCCTCAAATTGATGCACTTCAATCTCTATGTGCTCGTTTACAATGTTATTGATTTCAACACTTAAATCTGTGATGTCGGCATGCTTACGCTTCTTTTGCAGTTCTTTGTAAATGGCCTCAATAGCGTCTTTACGCTCTTTCATTTCATGCGTAATATCTTCTCTATCAAGATATTTCCAAAGGTTTAACAATGTTGTGGTATGGGTGCAATACGACTTGCGGATTTCAGTGGTAGCACACATTGCATTGGCTGCTGTCAAAAGCATTTGGAGCTTCATGAAATTTTCAGCATATATTAGTTCATTGATATCGAAGCCATGTTCTTTAAGATAATTTATGGCCGAATCAATGGTCTCTTGAATCAGTTTTATGAGTTCTTTCTTATCGACAGTTGGATCGTTACCATCATGGCCGTCGGGATTTGAGGTATAGTCTGCCAGAGCTTGACGCAATGCTTTAACAATACCTATATAATCGATAACCAAGCCATTGGTTTTGCCTTCTGACACACGGTTTGCACGGGCGATGGTTTGCATGAGTGTATGGGCTTTCATCGGCTTGTCGATGTAGAGGCACGACAGTGTTTTGACATCAAAACCGGTGAGCCACATGGCACACACGAACACGACACGTAGATTGGAATTGCCATCCTTGAACTCTTTGTCGAGTTCGCGTTTCTCCATATTTTCGCGATGAGAAAGAATATCGAGGCCCCATTTGTTGAAGGTCTGGATTTCGTTTTGCTCCTGTGAGACGACAACGGCCATCTCAGTTTCCTTCAACCAATCGAGTTTGCGTTTGAGTTCCTGCACTTCTTGTTGTGAATAGCATTTTGAGATAGTCTTTTCAAGACTTGCAATCTCTTTTTGCCAATATTCCTGGACATAGTTGTACATCCTGACGCATGTAACTTTGTTATAGCAAACAAACATTGCTTTGCCGGATGTCCACAGGTCGGTATAATGATTGACAAAATCTTGTGCGATAATGCGCAGTCGTTTGGCTGCTGTAAGTAAATGCACTTCTTTTGAAAACTCGCGTTCGAGCTTTGCGAGTTGCGAAGCATCAAGGTCGCCAGCTTGTTCAAGTGCAGCGGCTATCTCCTCGTTGATTTCAGGATTCTTCAGTTCTTTGAGCTTCTCGCCACGGTTTTCGTAGTATAACGGCACTGTAGCTTTATCTTCAACAGCACGTTTGAAGTCGTAAACACTGACATAGCCGCCGAAGGTTCGTGCGGTGATGTTGTCGTTTGACAACAACGGAGTGCCGGTGAAACCGATACGATGAGCGGTTGGAAGCATGTGCATCAGATTGTCGGCGAAGATGCCGTTTTGGGTACGGTGAGCTTCGTCGCTCATCACAATGATGTCGTGGTCGGGATATATTGGTTCGGCTTTAGGATCGTTGAACTTCTGGATGAGCGAGAAGATGAACGACGGATTGCCTTTAAGTTTCGTTTTAAGGTCTTCGCCACTGCTGGCAATAAACTTTTTAGCTTTCACATTACCAAGCATGCCACAGTTTTCGAAGGTGTCACTGATTTGCTTGTTAAGCTCGTCGCGATCAGTGAGAATCAGGATAGTTGGTGAACCTGTAAACTTACGGCGAATCTTCTGGGAAAGGAATAGCATGGAATAGCTCTTTCCACTTCCTTGTGTATGCCAAAACACACCAAGTTTACCATTGAGTAATTCTCTGTCGTGATATTTCTTTACAGCTTGATTAACACCAAGATACTGGTGGTTTCGAGCAAGAATTTTTGCAGTGTTGCCTCCGCTGTGATCGTACAGAATGAAATTTTCGAGCAGATCGAGGAAGTTTTCTTTCTTGCATATACCACTCAGCATGGTTTGCAGTTCGACGTTGCCAGCATCTTCCTCGACCAGACGTTTCCATTCATGGAAAAACTCCCATTTTGACTCGATGGTGCCAACTCGAGCGTTCAAGCCGTTGCTGAAGATGATGAAAGCGTTGTGATAAAACAGTTGAGGTATTGTGTCAAGATAGTCGCGATAGTTTTTGTTATAAGCATCTTCAACCTCCACGTCGTGGTTTTTCAGCTCCATAAACAGAAGAGGTATGCCGTTGACGAAGCCCACAATATCGGCTCGCCTGTGATACAGTTGACCATAAACCCATAATTCGCGGACACAAAGAAAGTCGTTACGGTCGGGATTGTTGAAGTCGATGACCATGGCACGAACATCTTCTGTTTCGCCGTTAGGCTTGACTCTGGTTACAGGGATACCATCGCGGATGTACTGATATTTTTGCTCGTTGATTTGCATCAGCGTTTGGGTGCTCATGCGCTCTGTCATGCGCTCGATGGCTTCGGCGAGCTGCTTTTCGGTCATCCAAGGGTTGATGTTTTTCAACGATTGGATGAAGCGGCCAGTGAGAAGAACTTCATGATAGCTTGAGCGACCGATGGTGCCGTTAGCACCGAGTACTTCTTTATCGAAAGCAAACACTGACGTCCAACCAAGTTCTTTTTCCATGAACTCAGCTGCACTGCGTTGTATCAGTTGGTCTTCGCTGTAATCTTTGGACATATTGCTATTATATTGATTGTTATTATGTTATATCAAATCTGGTGCTTCGGGAAATACTCTTTTAGCATTTGTTTGAGCTAAGACGCGACCAATAATCGAAACATTGAATACCTGTGGAATCTGATCCCACCAATCTCTAATAATTTTCAAATAATGATATGAATCCCATAAAGCAATAAAATTATCTTTTGCTTTTCCAAGCAATGCTCCATCTTTTGAGTATAACTTTAATACTTTTGAAACAGCATCTTTACAAGTTGGATCAACATTGTTTGATGAAACCAATTTTAGTCTAACATAACCATTCAAGCACTCATTATCCACGATAACATCATGTGAAATACTATTATCATCAAGTACTTTATATGCGTTTTTTAATTCATCAGAATCTTTCATAATACCTACACATGAATATCCATCATATCTAGAACTTAAGAAGTCCTTGGATTTTTTTAATCTAGTAGAGGAAATTCTTAATGCGCTTAACATATCTAAGTGATCCATCCACTCTATACCTATTGGCAAATCCAAATACAATAATTTTCCAAATAATTTATTTAAGGCATCTAACCCTTCTTTAACAGAACAAGCAACTGGATTATAATATATAAAAGCACATACCGCAGTTAAAGCACACAAGGCATCATTATCAATTTCATCTATGATTCTGATAGCATGACTAATTCCTGCATCTATTTTCCTATTACTACCTTTTTGAACATGGCAAGCAAGTAATTCGGAAAGCAAACGAAGATCATCCTGTCTATCTGTTTTTGCGGCTGTTATTTGGGCATCACGCAATAAAAACTCAAATCTTGGATCTTTAAATTTTTCTAAAGCACCTTCAATTTTTTCTAATCTTGGAAACAATTCGCATCCGAAACTCTTTATCCTTTCATTAACTGTATTAGCTGCTATTTCTGCATAATTTTTTGCAGTCAAGGCGTTCATTTGATTATAAATTGTAGCAGCTTCACTTGCTTCAGCCGATGGTGTCACTCCGAAATATTGGATTATTTGAATAGTGTTATTCTGGTTCTCAATTTGAGTTTGAACAGAATTATCCCCAGCTTTTTGCGTTTGTTCTTTCCTGCTAATTTCCATGTTTATCCTATTTGGGTTTGTTCTGAATTATCGCCAGCCTCTTGTTTCTGACTTACATCTTTTTCAGAAGAGTCTTTAACCATTTGATTCTGTTTGGTATAAGAACTAGCTTTTTGTTTTTGCCTAATTCTTCCTTTTTTGAATAACACGAAACCACCTCCGGCAATAAGTATGCCAATTATTATAGAGATTAACTCTGTTCCCCAACCGTCAAAAATAGTCTTAATGTCCATATACTAATTGTTTCGCTTTTTTGATAATGCTTTAATTATACGTCCTCTTTTTCCATATTTATCCATAATATATGGCATTCCAACTACGATGATAAAACATAATAATAGAGCCAAAGAGGATCTTATTTGAAAATATTTAAGCCAATCTGGTTTGATTAAATATATGACTAATAAACTAATAAAAAATACTAATAAAATAGTTAAATACATG
Source organism: Bacteroidales bacterium (assembly GCA_016282015.1). GTDB lineage: Bacteria > Bacteroidota > Bacteroidia > Bacteroidales > F082 > Limimorpha. The sequence continues at coordinate 34,136 of JAEEJS010000007.1, read as the reverse complement.
GATAATTTATCCTGTTTTTCTTTATACCGTCCAATAGGTCCTATATATGTATCTGTTATTATAGTGTTTTTTATCCTATGCTCAAAATACAGTTGATTATACAACGAATATATATCATCAGGTACTTCTATAATAGCTGTATAATTAAACCATTCTTTAGATTTCATTAATCCATTTATACTAAAAATTATAATATTTTTATCATTATCATCTACGTTGGCTTTGACTATTAGCCCAGTCCCTTTAGAGAAAATTTTTATGGCTTTTACAACAAATCCTTTGGGAAAGAGTATTTTAATATATGTTGTTTTACCATCGTTTCCAATATCATTTCTTCCGATATTGATGAAACCTCCTTTGATAACATTTACATTTTTGGATAAAATCTCACCATTATAATGGAGAGCAAAACCAGGGAAATCATCAGTTAAGCCCTTGCCAATATCATAGGAGTTGATAAAGTAATGGTCAATCTGGTTTTTCTTCATCTGCCATCTTGCAATAAAATATGTACTGATTATACCTGCAATGCCCAAAACTATTGAAATGATTGTACCTGACATAGACTGATATTTTATGTGTTTATACTAACATTTTATTTCCCCGCTCATTAGTTTAGGCAATAACCTATCACGAGCCTCAGTGAGAAGGCGGATTTGAGATTTGATATATTCTTTCTTAGTTTGTAAAGGCTCAACGAATTTATTATATGATTCAATAATCTTAATTGAAGGCTCAAAAACATCAAGGGATTCTATCATGCCTTTTGTGAGGAACTTGATAGTAGAACCGCTTGCACCAGTTGCTAATTTATTCATATTTTCTAAAATACAAAAATACAAAATATAAAGCATATCTTTTCTTTTTGGTTCAAGTACATATGTTCTTTGGTACGCTTCAAACTTTCCTCTATATAACTTTACATTAAAATCTCCATTACCAGCAAGAATAACGGCAGAAGTGTCAAATGTATATGATGGTGCTTTTATAGGTTCCTGTGCACAAGTAAAAAATGGATACTCACCATCTTTTGTGCCAAAATTTGCATCTTTTTTTCCTGTATTTATGGTAGTAATATTTCCGACTTTCTTCCTCTCCCACCTTTCCGGCACCCCATCAACAATCTTGGTGTTTTCATAACCGGGGAAGCGGAGGTCAACGAACCATTCTTTATAGAGTCGCTGTGCTGCTTCCTCCAATAGTTTTATCTGCTTCTGATAATTCTCAATCAAAGAGTCGTAGCGGGAAAGGGTGGTAGCGATGCGGTGCTGGATGGGAAGAGAAGGAAGAGGTATCTCTAAATTCTTTATTATTTGTGCATTGAGATTTGGTTGGGCAGCGCCAGCCTTCAATGAAACCATCTTGTTATATAGGGTACAAAGCTGATAATATATAAACTCATAATTTGCTTTACATTCATCTATAGTAAGATTACAACATGCTTGGTTTGTTGTAAGTGGTATCTTATTTATAGCAACACGTCCAGCTGTATCTCCTTGTCCGTACATCGCAATAATTACCGAATTAGATGCTATTAGTTTTGTACTTGAATTGTTAAGCCCTTCTTCGGAAATGTAGTTTTCTGTTTCAGTGATACGACAGTAATTAACCTCTTTGGTTTTAAGCCAAGGAATTGTGGGCGGATAATAATAAGAAGAGACGTTTGCTTTGGGCGTGCCACCAGATGTAACACGCGCACAAATATCTCCCAACTTCACTTTTTTCCACTCGCTCATACCTCGTCCTCCTTATCTTCTTGTCCTTTGTCACTTATCAGTTTCTTCAAAGCGTTGATATCAGGCAATGCTTTGCGCATATTCTCGGGCATATCATCTGCCGTCTTGTAAGTGGCTACGCCCATCGGCTTTGAGTAGTCGCGAATCATAAATTCCACATACTCACGATTGGCCGACTTGCACAATACAATGCCAATGCTGGGGTTCTCGTGTTGCTTGCGAACCTTCTCGTCCAGAATTGTAAGATATCCCATCAACTGTCCCAAATAGCTGGTCTTGAACTCCCCTGTTTTCAATTCTATCACCACCATCGCGTTCAACTCGCGGTTGAAAAACAGTAAATCAGGAAACTGCTCCACACCATATACCTCTAACAGTTGCTGGTTGCCCATAAATGTAAAATCACGACCAATGGTCATGATAAAGTTCTTCACCTTATTGACAATCTCGCGTTCTACAACTCGTTCATCCACATCAATACTGTCGCGTACACCAATCTCCTCCACATTGATAAAATCAAGCAGATATTCATCCTTGAACATCATCACAGCCTTGCGCATCATCGTGGTATTGGAGATGGTCTTTGTAAAATTACTTGGTATCTGCTCACGATGTCCGTAGGCATCATTCTTTAAAAGCCTTTTCAGCTCATCAACAGAAAGATGCTCTTCCGCCGTGCGGTGGATATAGTAGTAACGCGCAGACAAATCAGCTTGTTTGTATATTTCCACATGGTGAGTAAATGGCACTTTGAAGAAATCCTCGACGGGGAATTCTCTCGTTACAGGCACCAATAACGTGTGATAGATATCTATTGCCACAAATTCGTCAGTTGTAACTGACGAATTGTCTGCGGCAATTTCAGCAATTGCATTTGTCGATTCTAATTCGTCAGTCGCAACCGACGAATTGGCATCCAACATCTGCCATGCCTCATAGAACAGCCTCATATTCTTTAGATTGGTTGCCGAATAGCCTCTTAATCCAGGCAATTCTCTGCGCAACTGATTGCTTATTGTATCTAAAGCGCCAGTACCCCATGCACCCTTGCGTGTATGCTGCGAGATATACTTACCTATGCCAAAATAAACAGCCAGTTGGATGCGGTTTACACCCTTGGCGGCCTCATACTGACCTTGAAGGATTGCCTCTTTGATATCTGCTACAGCCTGCAACAGTTTTTTGTCATGTGCTTGTTTTTCCTTGTTCATTTCAACTCCTCCCATGCTTTTTGTATCTCGTCCATCAGCACATTGGCTTCTTGGCTTAGCCGTGCCAGTTCGGCGTGAATTCCGTTCATGCGCTCGTGAAAGTCCACGCCGTCGTCTTCCTGTTCGGCCACGCCCACGTAAGCTCCAGGAGTAAGCGAGTAGTTCTTCTCCTCTATTTCTTGAATTGTAGCAATCTTACATAGGCCAAGGACGTCTTTATATTCACCATCACCAAATTTCTCTGTGAGCCATTCAAATTGACGGGCAGTTTCTACAAGGTTTTCCCAACGTTCTATAACCTCTTTCCATTCTGCTTCTACCTTTTTCTTGTCTTTCCGCACAGCGGAATCTATTTCTATTTTAGCCTGTTTCTTTTCTTCTTCTAAGCAAGCCATGAATCTGGTAGAGTATTCTTTTTCACCAGTCTTAATAACCTGTTTAAGCCTTTCCGATGTCAGAGGGAATGTAATATTATCAAGTATCTCTATATAATCTCTAATCAACTGCTGATATTTCTCCTTCTCGCCACGATAGAGATGCACGATGGCCTGCATGTTGCGCAACTGCCATTCAGACCACTCATTAAGGGTGCGGTCAACCACAGTGTAGTAGTTTCGGGCATCGATAAACAAAACCTTATCGCGATTAAAAGGTTGTTTACCTTTGTCGAAAAACCACAGCGAGCAAGGTAACGACAGAGTATAGAAGAAATTGTTGCCGACGCTTATTATAACATCAACATCGCCTGTGCGGACAAGTTTCTCGCGGATATCACGGTCTTTGTTGGCGCTGTCGGTGGCTGAGCTTGCCATCACGAAACCAGCACGACCATGTGGGTTTAGATATGCATTGAAATAACTAATCCAGAGATAATTAGCATTGCCCACTTCCTTTGTTTTGGCATTTACGCCTGGCAGACCAAAAGGCAAACGGCCTGCGGCAGATGTGGATTCAGCCTTCACTTTATCAACATTGAAAGGCGGATTAGCCATCACATAGTCGCATTTTCCTTCCAGATTAAACGCATCATGATAGAAAGTGTTGGCCTCATCGCCGGAGATAATCTTTCCAGTGAGTCCGTGAACTGCCATGTTCATCATACAAAGTTGAGCGTTGTACTCAACTTTTTCCTGACCGTAGAAAGTCATCTGAGTGTTGGCATTCATGCCTTTTTGGTTCACAAAATCGCCAGTCTGCACAAACATACCGCCCGAACCGCATGCAGGGTCGAGAAGTATACCACGTTCTGGCTCAAGAATATTGACAAGCATCTTCACCAATGACTTGGGCGTAAAGAAAACACCGTCGTCGCTGGCAACAGCCTTCGCAAATTTCGACAGGAAATATTCATAGATGCGACCAATAATATCGCCTCCAACCTCATCGATAGTCTTATTATTGAAAATACGCAGCAGTTCACGAAGCAATTCATCAGATAAAATCGTATAGTTTTTAGGCAGCACACCTATAAGCTGCTCGCTTTGCTCTTCTACCAGCCTCATTGCTTTGTTGACAGCTTCGCCGATAGGTGTATTATCAGGAAGATTGACCAGATATTCGTATTGAGCCTCTTTGGGTAAAAATAATGCACTCTTTGCAATGAAGTCGCTTTTATCCACCGGCATTACACGGTCACCACGTTTCGGTCTGTTCTTTAAAATCTCCTCTTCAACCTTTTTGTATCGACTGTAGGCATAACGAAGGAAAAGTAACGCCAATACTGGCATGCAATATTGATTACTTGTCAAATTACCACCTTGTCGCAACAAATCGGCTGACTCCCAAAGCTCTGATTCAAACTTTCTTATATTTATCATGATAAAAACATATTATTTAAAACAACCCCTTCAAATCCTCTGTCGTCAATCCATTGAAATCTCCGGAGCTCATGAAGCCACCAACCATGTTGGTTCGGTCTAAGCCGTTTAACAATGTCACAAGCTCGTCTTTTGAGTGAACCACCTGCAAATCAAGGCGCTGGAAGCCTTTGATGATGCGTTCGTCGGTCATCATCTCCAACTTCTTGATGGCAACAGCATGCGGGTCGTAGAAGACAACGGCTTTGTCGCAGTTGTCGAGGCAGTGTGCATAATGGTCAATGAAGACCTCGCTGAGACTGCTGTATGTGTGTAACTCAAAGACAACCAGAAGGTTCTTGTTGGCATATTGTTCGCGCAATGCTTTCACTGTTGCCAGGACCTTCGACGGTGCATGGGCGAAATCGCGGAACACGAGGTTTCCTTTTTCTTTGTTTTCAAACAACAGTTCAAGTCTTCTGGCAGCGCCTTTGAACGTCTTGATAGCCTCATAAAATTGCTCGTCGCTGATGCCGACCTGCTTCGCCACATAACGCGCAGCGTTGATATTCTTCATGTTATGCTCGCCGAAGATCTGCACCTTCTCCTCTTTTCCGTTAGGCATGATCAAAATGGTATCGTCGCCGTCGGTTTTATAAGGATGAATCTCATATCCATAAGTAGGAACCTTAGCGTTTGCTGCAATCTTAGCCGCTTCAGGGTCGTTGCCGTCATAAATCAGGCAGCCGCCTTTCTCAATTGTATTGACGAAGATTCTAAACTGCTCGAGATAGCAATCGAAGGTTGGGAAAACATTTACATGGTCCCAGCCTATTCCGCTAATGACAGCGATATGGGGATGATATTTATGGAACTTCGGCACTCGGTCAATTGGTGAAGTAAGGTACTCATCGCCTTCAATCACCATATATTTGGCGCTCTCGCTAAGGCGCACCATCACGTCGAAGCCTTCCAGCTGGGCACCGACCATAAAATCAGTCTCGATGCCGGCCTGCTTCATCACATGCAGAATCATCGAGGTGATCGTCGTCTTACCGTGACTGCCTCCAATCACGATACGAATCTTATCTTTGCTTTGTTCATAAAGATATTCAGGATAGGAATAAATTTTCAGTCCAAGTTCCTGGGCGCGAATCAGCTCAGGATTGTCAATGCGGGCGTGCATGCCTAAAATCACAGCTTCGTAAGTATTGTCAAGCAACTCTGGGTGCCAGCCAAACTCTTTGGGCAATATGCCTTCCTTCTCCAAACGTGTGCGAGACGGTTCAAAAATCTCATCATCCGAACCGGTAACTTCATAACCTTTTCTGTGTAAAGCAATAGCGAGGTTGTGCATGGCACTGCCGCCGACAGCAATAAAATGGACTTTCTTCATGATTCGAAATTTTTGCAAATTTACGAAAAAGTATTAACCGGTGATAAGGATTTTTAAGCCTTTCTCGAAAAACTCACAGTACCCTGTGGTAAGGGGGTGTTAAAAAATCTAATGGCTAATAGCTAATGGCTAATGGCTTTTTTATATATTTGCAAAAGAAATTTATAGAATGTTATTGGATAAGAGTCTAATTAAAGGTTTCAGCGATTATCTTCGTTTGGAGCAGGCTTTGTCTGACAATACAATTGATGCGTATTGCCATGATACTGAATTGCTTAAAGAGCATTTGGAAGAGTCGGGGCATTCGCTTTCGGTTGATAGCATCACCCATGAGGACTTGGAAAACTTTTTTGCCCAGCTATACGACTTGGGCATTAGTGCCACCTCTCAGGCCAGAATACTGTCAGGACTGAAAAGTTTCTACAAATATCTGCTTCAAGAAAGAATATGCGAAGCCGACCCCACTCAGCTTGTCAGCTTCCCAACCATAGGCCGTCACATACCGGAAGTGCTCAGTTATGAAGAGATAGTAAGCATGATGAACTGCATAGACCTGAGCGATAAATTCGGGCACCGCAACAAGGCCATAATTGAGGTGATGTACGGCTGCGGGCTGCGGGTATCGGAAGTCATATCGCTGAATATCAGCGAAATATATTTCAAAGATGAGTTTATAAAAGTCTTTGGCAAGGGCTCCAAAGAAAGACTCATTCCCATTGGCAAAAAAACCTTGAACGAGATGCTGCTTTACATTCAGGGCGAGCGTATGCATCAGGATATCAACCCTAAATATTCCGACAAGGTGTTCATCAGTGCCAGAGGCAGCAGCCTCACCCGTCAAAGTGTGTTCCTTTTGGTGAAAAGCCTGGCCGAGAAAGCCGGCATTAAAAAGACCATAAGTCCGCACACACTGCGTCATTCCTTTGCCACACATCTTTTGGAAGGAGGAGCTGACTTGCGCGCAGTGCAGCAGATGCTCGGACATTCAAGCATCTCAACTACCGAAATATATACTCACGTTTCAGATGATTACCTGCGTCAGACCATTATGCAGTATCATCCGCGCTGGCATTCCCAGAATACTTCAACCAACTGATTGTTGTCGAAATAGAAGTCCATATTCAACTCATCGTAAGTGATGCAGTCGCCGTCTTCCTTGTCCTCTATGTAATCCTCATAGCCATTTTCCTTCATCAGCTCTATAAGCTGGTCTTTGTTCAGGTCGAAGATTTTAGCGCCAAAGAGTACGCTTTCCTCGTTGACAGTGTAGAAATTGGCAAGCCGCTGCACAGTGTCGCCCTCGAAATACATCGACAGGTCAAAGTCTTCATAATCAAGCACAATGATGTGATTGCCATCATTATATGCCGAATCAATTTCCTCTTGGTTTGAAGGCTGGCCGAGCGATTCAACCACATCGTCTATCGACATGCCGAATTCAAATTCGCCGTAGCCTCTCAATGGTTCAATGGTGTAGTTTTCCATATCTTTAACAGTTTTAGAATTATTCAAATCTGATTGATTTAGACGGTCTTATATTGTTGATAAGCATAGTAGGAAGCAACAGCATCAGCATCCACAAAACCATGGTCCCTATGTTCAAGGCCAATATGTACCATACATTCATCTCGATTGGAACCGCCGACAGATAATACGATTCCGGCGAAAGCGAGATGAGATTGGTATATTTCTGAATCAGGCAGACCGACAATCCGAAGACATTGCCTATGGCCATACCTATCAACAAAATCTTGAATGAATGTTTCATGAATATGCTTCTAATGAGTCCGTTGCTGGCACCCATAGACTTTAGCAACCCAATGGTGGATGTGCGTTCCAGAATGATAATCAGCAACATGCTTATCACTGTAATGCCTGCCACAAACAGCATCAGGGTGATGATAATAAACACATTCATATCCTGAAGTTCCAGCCAGTCGAATATCTGCGGATAAGTCTCCATGGCTGAATAAGACACCAGATTGGTCGGTATGCTGTAATATAGCGTCTGGTTGTAGTCGGCTATTTTACTTTCGTCATCCACCCAAACCTCCAGATGCCCTATCTGATTGTCATCCCAGCCATTGAGTCGGCGGATCTGGTTCAAGTCGCAATACACAAAACGTTCATCGCATTCCGAAAGCCCTGTCTCGTAAATACCTTTCACATTAAGTTTTCTGCCTCTGGCCTTCATCTCCGGATCCACAAACCATATCCTCACATCATCACCCACCTTCAAATTCATCTTCTGGGAGATGATTTTTGAGATTACAATATCATTAGAGCGTTCATTATCAAGATATTTTGGAGTTTCACCCTCCAACAGATAGGAACTGATGTAATTCCAGTTATACTCATGATCCACACCCTTGAGCACCACTGCCTGAATCTCTTCGTCAGTCTTGATGATGCCGGCCTTGTTGGCAGTTTTATTGACTGCAGTGATAAAAGGTCTGTCCAAACGGGCTGCCAGCACGCTGTCGTAAACAAAAGGAGTCTCCTCTATCGACTCGTTCTGGTTCAGTGCCTGAATGTGAATAGGTGCTACAAAACCCACCACCTTGTCCTTGATCTGATGCTTAAATCCAACAACTATCGCAATGGAAACCAGCATGATAGCTATGCCAAGCGCCACACTGACCACAGCAATGCGCATCACCGTCGACGAAAGGTTTTCCTTCGACAGTGAAAAAATTCTTTTGGATATAAAGCCCGCCGCGTTCATTTTTTTCTTATCATTGCAAAAATAAATAATTATCAGTTATGACAAGGAAAATTTTGGCGTTATTTCTGTCATTATTATATATTTCATTGAATATCAAAGCGCAAGACGAGGCCGCCCTACAACTTCTGGAGGCAAAAGATGCTGTGACAGGCGCTTCGAGAATGGAATTGTACCTGCCTTACCTGCAAAACAAAGCTGTTGCCGTGGTCGCCAACCAAAGCAGCATAATGGACAACGGCACCCATCTAATCGACACCCTTCTCACATATAACATAAATGTGGTAAAAATCTTCACTCCTGAGCACGGCTTTCGCGGCACGGCTGAGGCTGGAACCTATGTAAACTCGGGCGTGGACGAGAAAACCGGCATCCCAATTGTCTCGCTTTACGGCAAAAACAAAAAGCCCACAGCCGAACAACTGCATAATGTGGATGTGCTGCTGTTCGACCTTCAGGATGTGGGATGCAGGTTCTACACTTATATTTCCACCATGACATACGTGATGGAAGCCGCTGCCGAGAGCAATCTGCCGGTAATAGTGCTCGACCGCCCCAACCCCAACGGATTCTATGTGGACGGCCCGGTGCTGGAGCCGGAAAACTCCTCATTCGTAGGCTTACATCCTGTGCCCATTGTCTACGGTCTGACAATTGGAGAATACGCTCTGATGGTAAATGGGGAAAAATGGTTAGGCGACGGCCTGGAGTGCGACCTTACCATCGTCCCTCTTGGAAATTACATACGCAACGCCATATACAAGCTGCCGGTGAGGCCGTCGCCTAACCTGCCCAATTGGGAAGCAGTCTACCTCTACCCTTCCTTATGTCTGTTTGAAGGCACAGATGTCAGCGTTGGCCGAGGCACCAAATTTCCTTTCCAGATTTACGCCCATCCGGCCTTGGCCGACACGGTTAATCTGGTGGAATATGCCCACCGTTACCGCAACAATGAGCAAAAGCTCAACCTTTCGTGGATACTAGATACCCGCGTGAAAGCCAGTGAGGATGAAAAATTTTTCAACAACTATTTCATAAAATTGGTTGGTGTTGCCGACTTGAAACAAAAAATCAATTCCGGCCTTAGCGAGGATGAAATACGTTCATCGTGGCAGGCCGGAATCGACAATTATCTGAAAATCAGAGAAAAATATCTGATTTATTAGTTGTTAGTCTTTCCTGGATAAACTTCCAAAGCTTTCTTCAAGATAAACATTGCGTCGCGCAGGTCGTCGCAGTTGAGGCAGTAGCTCAAGCGCACCTCGTGACGTCCCAGACCGATGGTTGAATAGAAACCGCTTGCAGGGGCTAACATCACAGTCTTCTTCTCATAGTTAAAGTCGGTGAGCAACCATTTGCAGAATTTCTCTGAATCGTCTATCGGCAAGTGTGCTACAATGTAGAAAGCGCCTTTAGGTGTTGGGCAGAATGCTCCCGGAATCTTGTTGATTCCCTCAACGCACACATCACGGCGAGCCTTGTATTCCTTAACGATATCGTCGAAATATGAGGCTGGTGTGTCGAGAGCGGCTTCAGCTGCAACCTGACCGTATGAAGGTGGCGACAGACGGGCCTGGGCAAACTTCATGGCTGTTGAGATAACCTCTTTGTTCTTGGTGATCAGACGGCCCACACGGATACCGCATGCGCTGTAACGCTTTGACTCAGAGTCGATGAGAATGACATTGTCTTCCACACCTTTGAGATGCATGGCCGAAGCGTGTTTCATGCCGTCGTAGCAGAACTCACGGTACACCTCGTCTGTAATGAGATAAAGGTCATATTTCAAAATGATCTGACGCAGAGTCTCCATTTCCTTTTCTGAATACAGATAACCTGTTGGGTTGTTAGGATTACAGATGAGGATGGCCTTGGTGTGCTCAGTGATGGCTTTCTCGAAGTCCTCAATCGGAGGCAATGCGAAATTGTTGTTAATTGACGAATAAATAGGTTTTACGCGTACTTCCGCTGTCTGAGCGAAACCATTGTAGTTGGCGTAGAACGGCTCTGGGATGATGACCTCATCCTCACGGTCCATAATTGACATGAACACAATCTGAAGAGCTTCCGAAGCGCCGTTGGTAACTATGATTTCATCCGGAGTTACCTTGATACCGATTTTTGCATAATACTCACAAATCTTCTTTCTGTAGGAAAGGTTTCCGGCTGAGTTTGAGTACTTAATAACTTTCTCATCAAAATGCTTCACGGCGTCGAGAGCGTAATGTGTTGTCTCGATGTCCGGTTGACCGATATTGAGGTGATAAACGTGAATACCTCTCTGTTTTGCTTCATCTGCGAAAGGAACAAGCTTTCTGATTGGTGAAGCCGGCATGAACTGCCCTTTTTTTGATACTGTTGGCATACTATGTTATAATTATTTTAATTATCTTTGTTTACTGGGGTTCCGATGCGTTCCAACTTCAGGGGAAGTGTTTCGTTCTGCTCAGGAAGCACTGTTCCTTTGATACGCAGTTTAACTTCTTTGTTTACCACTGCATTTGAGAATACAGTCACGTATTTGTTGAAATTTCCCTGACGGTCGGTGTTTTTGTATGTAACTCTGATTACATTCGACTCACCTGGAAGAATCGGCTGTTTTGGCCACTCAGGCACTGTGCAGCCGCATGAGGACTTGGGCTGTGAGAGGATGAGAGGCTCATTACCTGTGTTGACAAACTCAAACTCGTATGTGCCGTTTCCTTTGAACTGGATATTGCCAAAATCGTGGCTGGTTTCCTTAAAAGTGATCTCCGGACCGTCTTGTTTGACAGCCTCATCACTGTTTTGTGCAAAAGAGATAACGCTCATCATGAACAGAGCGCATATCAAAACCAATAACTTTTTCATTTTTTCTCTTTTTCTTGAATTTTCAAATCGCAAATATACGAATATTTATTAAATGTGGAGAGAAAAATTTATTTTTTAAAAAAATGAAAAAAAATGTTTGAGGTATCGAAAAATAGTGTAATTTTGCGCTCCGAAAACGGCGGGGTAGCTCAGTTGGTTAGAGCGTCGGATTCATAACCCGGAGGTCATGAGTTCAATTCTCATCCCCGCTACTGAAAAAAGGACATCGCAGATGTCCTTTTTTAGTTTTTAGTCGTTAGTCTTTAGAATTTTTAGAAGTTTTTAAATAGCCATTAGACTAACAACTAACGACTAAAGACTATTCTGTCTTCTACTTTCTCCCAATCACCTTCTTCACAGCCTCCACGATATCCACTGTATCCAAATGATAGTGCTTCAGCAATTCGTCCGGGGTGCCGCTCTGGCCGAAAACGTCGTCGACAGCGACCATTTCGACCGGTTTCGGGTTGTGGAGTGCCAGCAACTGTGCCACACTGTCTCCCAGACCGCCGTTGCGCATATGCTCTTCGGCTGTCACCACGCAGCCTGTCTTAGCCACCGACTTTAAGATAGCTTCGGTATCCAACGGTTTGATGGTGTGAATGTTGATAAGCTCAGCGTTTATTCCCATTTCCTTCAAAATCGGCAGAGCCTCTATGGCTTTCCATACCAGATGACCGCAAGCGAATATTGACACATCCTTGCCTTCTTCAATCATTTGGGCCTTTCCGATGATGAATGGCTCGTCTACAGGTGTAAAGTTGGCCACTTTCGGACGGCCGAAACGCATATAGACCGGGCCGTCAAGCTCGGCAGCCGCTATGGTAGCGGCCTTTGTCTGGTTGTAATCGCAAGGAACGAGCACTGTCATGTTAGGCAACATCTTCATCATGCCCACATCCTCCAGAGTCTGGTGAGTAGCGCCGTCTTCGCCCAATGTGACACCGGCATGCGAAGCGCACACCTTCACATTCTTGTTGGAGTAAGCCACCACCATGCGAATCTGATCGTAGACACGTGCTGACGAGAAGTTGGCAAAGGTGCCCGTGAACGGGACGTATCCGCCTATGCTCAGACCTGCAGCAATGCCTATCATATTGGCTTCGGCAATACCAACCTGGAAGAATCTGTCCGGGAACTCTTTCTTGAAGTCGCCCATCTTGACCGAGCCGGTGAGGTCGGCTGTGAGAGCCACCACCTTGGGGTTACGCTTGCCGGCTTCAACCAATCCGTCGCCGAAACCGCTTCTTGTATCTTTGTAGTTTTGAACTTCTATCTTCATAATATTATATCTTTACCCGTCATTTCGACCGACCGCAGGGAACGGAGAAATGACGACGGGTTTAATTAATAATCTCCAAGTGTTTCTTTAAGTTGTGACAAAGCGTCGGCAGCCTGCTCGTCGTTAGGCGGAGTGCCGTGCCATTTGTGTGTACCCATCATGAAGTTGACACCCATACCCATCTCAGTGTGAGCCAGAATAATCTGTGCAAAGCCCTGATGAGCGTTCTCGCGTGTCATATTGAGTGTGTCGACTATCTCCTGCATGTCGTTGCCGTCGCATTCGTAAACCTTCCAGCCAAACGACTCGTATTTTGAGCGGAGGTTGCCGAGGCTCATCACGTCGTCCGTACTGCCGTCAATCTGCTTTTTGTTGTAATCGATTATGGCAATGAGGTTGTCGACGTTCTTCACCGGAGCGTACATGGCGGCTTCCCAAATCTGACCTTCTTCCTGTTCGCCGTCGCCCATGAGGCAGAATACCAGGCTGTTGTCACCGCTGAGCTTCTTGGCCTGTGCGGCACCTATTGCAACCGAGAGACCTTGACCGAGCGAGCCGCTGGCCACTCTGATGCCCGGCAAACCTTCGACCGGTGTAGGATGACCTTGCAGGCGTGTTCCGAGACGACGGAACGAGGCGAGCTCGGCTACCGGGAAGTATCCGCGGCGAGCGAGTATGCTGTACAACATCGGACTGATATGGCCGTTTGAGAGGAAGAACATATCCTCACCTGCGCCGTCCATTTTGAACTTGTTCGGTTCGATGTGCATCTGGTCGAAATACAAAGCCGTCACAATGTCGGTCGCGCCGAGCGAGCCGCCCGGATGTCCCGACTGACAAGCATGAACCATTCGGATAATATCGCGTCTGACCTGCGACGCAACATTCTTTAATTCATTGATAGTCATGATATTATCAAAGTAATTTTTGTGATACGTTTTCTTGCGCAAATTTAATAGATTTTGTTTTACCTTGCAAATATTTTTATTATTTTTGTATAAATAAATTTTGGTATGCAAAACAAAAAAGACAATAAGCCTAAAGACTTGGTTTTCAAGGTATTGGATAACGATGAACTTTTACCTTTCATCATGAAGAAGATGAATGGCATCAGCCGTACCAAGGCCAAAAACATACTCGCCGGTTCGGTGAGCGTGGACGGTCAACAGGTCAGCAAACACAACTTCCAGCTTACCCCTGGAATGGAGGTAAAAATCGGCAGAAACCAAGGCGGCGAGCCGCTCAAAAGCCCATGGGTAAGGATAGTTTACGAAGATCAGTATCTGTTCGTAGTTGAGAAGCGGGACGGCATACTTTGCAACTCGCCAACCACTGAGGAAGAAACAGTTCAAGGCATTCTGAATCAATATCTTGAAGCCAATCATCAAAAGTGTCATGCGCATACCATACACCGTCTGGACCGCGACACCTCCGGTCTGCTGTTGTTCGCAAAAGACAAGAAGGTCGCCTTGAAATTTGAGGAGGACTGGAAAAACACAGTTTACGACCGCCGCTATGTGGCCCTGGTGCACGGCGAGATGCGCAAAAAGCAAGGTACTATAAGCTCTTGGCTCAAAGACAACGCTCAGTTTATAACCTATTCGAGCAAGTTCGACAACGGCGGTAAATTTGCCACCACACACTATAAATTAATAAAGGTGTCCGACGGATACTCTCTGGTCGAGCTCACTCTCGACACCGGCCGCAAGAACCAGATTCGTGTCCACCTGCAGGACATTGGTTTCCCTGTGGTTGGCGATCCCAAATACGGAGACGGTGACGACAAGATCGGAAGACTCGGTCTTCATGCCTACAAACTCTGTTTCATCCACCCCATCACCCATGAGGATCTGAAGTTTGAGACACCGTTCCCAAAAAATTTTGAAATTTGAAAAATATTTCATATTTTTGCAAAAACAAAATCATTAAATCTTAAATCTTACAATTATGACTATTTGGCAAATTTGGCTTTTGGTTGCTGCGGTGTTCGTGATCATTGAGATTTTCACGAGTGGCTTTGCCGTGGCTTGTTTCTCGGTAGGCTGTGTGTTCGGAGCAATACTGGCGGCATGCGAGCTGTCACTTACCTGGCAGGTTGTGGCATTTGCGGTCGGCACCTTCCTGGCCTTTATCTTCATCCGTCCTTTCGTGATGAAAATCATCGAAAAACGGACTAACGGCAGCGATGTAAAAACCAACATGGACAGCATTATCGGCAAGACCGCCGTGGTAACTGAACGCATAGAGGAAGGCGGCTATGGCAGGGTAAAAATAGACGGAGACGACTGGAAAGCCCAGACAGTCGACGGCACAGCGGCCGAAGTCGGTCAAAAAGTGATAATAGAGTCTTTCGAAAGCATAATACTAACCGTTAACAAAATTTAACCATGATTTACGTAGTTATAGTTATTGCGGCGATTGTCATAATCTTCGCATTGGCAGGACTTCTGGTAGTCCCGCAGTCAGAGACAAGAGTAATTGAACGCCTCGGTAAGTTCCACAAGGTGCTTCCTGCAGGTTTGAATATCATTTGGCCCATCATCGACCGTCCTAAAGTCATCACCACAAGAAAAGTAGCTGAAGGCTATCAGGGACGCCAGATTGTGCGCATGAGCGAGACGGCAAAGATTGACCTCCGCGAGCAAGTGTACGACTTCCCGAAGCAGAATGTGATTACAAAGGACAACGTCACAACGGAAATCAACGCCTTGCTGTATTTCCAGATTGTTGACCCGGTCAAGTCGGTGTATGAAATCGACAACCTCCCGAACGCCATCGAAAAGCTGACTCAGACCACACTGCGTAACGTCATTGGCGAGCTGGAACTCGATGAGACACTGACCTCACGCGACACCATCAACGCCAAGCTTCGCACAGTGTTGGACGACGCCACCAACAAATGGGGTGTTAAGGTCAACCGCGTTGAGCTTCAAGATATCACACCACCTGAAACAGTGCGTCAGGCCATGGAAAAACAGATGCAGGCCGAGCGTAACCGTCGTGCTGAGATCCTTAAGGCTGAAGGTGAGAAACAGTCAGCTATTTTGAATTCAGAAGGTGAAAAGACATCGGCCATCAACAAGGCTGAGGCTGTAAAGCAGTCGACCTTGCTCGAGGCTGAAGGTGTTGCCAAGGCAAAAATCATGCAAGCCGAAGCGGAAGCCAAAGCCATTCAGCTTGTAGCCGACGCCATCAAAGCCACAAAGACCGACCCGGCATCATATCTGCTTGCCACAAAGTATATAGAGACTTTGAAGGAAATGACCAGCGGCAAAGATAACAAGACAGTCTACATACCTTACGAGGCAACGAATTTGCTTGGCTCGATCGGAGGCATCAAAGAGATTTTTAAGTAATGGGAGAAACCATGCGAAGAATTACGACTGTGAGACCTCAAGGGCTCACTCGGAGTAATAAAATAGATTTTTAAGTAATGGGAGAAACCATGCGAAGAATTACGACTGTGAGACCTCAAGGGCTCACTCGGAGTAATAATTCGCATGGTTTTGAGATATTTTTTTAACATGAACGAGTTTAATCATGAATTATCAGAGCGGCAACGGAAGGTTGTCGACAAGCTGAACGAGCTGGGAATTCCGTTTCAATTAATATTCCATCCACCGCTTCCGACCATAGAGGACGCCTTGCAGTATTGGGGCAAGTTTGAGTGGACTCACTGCAAGAATCTGTTTTTCCGCAATCACAAGGGAAACCGTCATTATCTGGTGATTTTCGACTGCATGCAACAGCTCGCCATACATGATTTGGAGCACCGTCTCAAGCAAGGTAAGTTAAGCTTTGCCTCGGAGGCCCGCATGGACAAATATCTTGGGCTGAAACCGGGCAGCGTCTCCCCTTTCGGCATCATCAACGACGAGGAGCACCATGTGTATCTGTATCTCGACAAAAACCTGCTTGACCGTGAATATATCAGCTTCCACCCTAACGACAACACCGGAACCTGCGTCATCAAAACCACCGATTTGGTGAAGTTTTTGGATGCCATGGGAAACGGATACGAGTTTATCGAGTTGTATTAGTTTGGAGTTTTTTTCTTTTTATTTTCAAAAAAAATCGTATTTTTGCAGTCTATTTCTAAATAATATTTTATGGATTATTTTCGATGCGTAAAGCCTTGTGTTGAATCAGAGATTGGAAAACTAGACTATGTCATTCTGCACGCTCCGGGTAAGGAGATTGAGCACATGACCCCTGAGAACGCCCACAAATTCCTTTTTAGCGACATCCTAAACTATCACGAAGCTATGGCCAACTACCGCGACTTTGAAGGAAGCTTGCGTAAGGTGACCAATGTGTTAACTTTCAAGGATTTGTTGGTTGATATTTTAAAGAAGCAGGAAGTTAGAGAAAACCTGGTAACCCGTATTTTGGAACGTGAAAAACTTCAGTATCTGAAGGAATTGCTCGACAGTTTCGATGTGGAACGTCTGGCCACAGTTCTCATTGAGGGCTACGAAAACGACAGCTTCTATGAGCGTTACCTCCTGCCTCCTATCCCAAATCTCTTTTTCATGCGCGACGCTGCCGTCACCATGTACAACAACATCATGATCAGCAAGATGGCCACCGATGTTCGCGACCGCGAGACCATGTTATGGGACGCTATCTTCAAACATTCATCGATGATTGACGTGGAGACTATCAACCCTATTGAACGCTACAGCATTAGCGGTATCGGCAGCGTTGAAGGCGGCGATGTGGAAATAGCCCGTCACGACATTATTTTGAGCGGCTGTGGTGCCCGCACCAGCAAGGAAGGCATAGACGCTATGGTTGAGCATTTGCGCAGCCTTGGCGGAGTGCGTCACCTGATTATGCAGCAGCTGCCTCTTGAACCTGACTCATTCATTCACCTCGACATGGTGTTCACTCTACTCGACAGAGACCGTTGCATGGCATACAAGCCAGTCATCATGAATGAAGCATTCAAGACCATACACTACGAAGTCAATGGACATGATTATACCAAAATCAGCGAAGAAAAGAACCTTGTCGATGCTTTGAACAAGCTCGGCATGCCTTTGGAGCCTGTGTTCTGCGGCGGTGGCGACGATTACGCCGGTCCTCGAGAGCAGTGGCACAGTGGCGCCAACTTCTTCGCCTTCGCCCCTGGTAAGGTGTTAGGTTATGCCAGAAACTACAACACTATAGAAGCATTGAGCAAAAACGGTTTCGACATTCTCAAAGCCGCCGATGTGGCTTCAGGAAAGGTCAGCGTTGACAACAGCAAACGTTGCGTTGTAGCCTTTGAAGGCAACGAGCTCTGCCGCGGCGGTGGCGGTGCAAGATGCATGACAATGCCGATACTCAGACAGACAGTATAAAAAAAATGGCGCCTCGGCGCCATTTTTTATTTCGTTGCATTTTCCAGTCGCTTCATCATAGAGAACATAAAGATGGCCGAGACCACACACAGTATGATGAGCACCCCCCAGATCATAACCAGAGAGAGACCGGTATTCCAAATGGAGCTGATGACCGAAGTAAGGTAGTTGCCTATGGCTGTGGCGCCGAACCACAGTCCCATCATCAAACCTTTGAGTTTCGGAGGCGCCACTTTCGAGACGAAAGATATACCCATCGGACTGAGCAGAAGCTCGCCAAAAGTAAGCACCAGATAGGTCGAGATAAGCCAGTTAGGCGATACCAGCAACGGACTCACGCCGCCGGTAGCAGCAAGAGTTTTAGGTGCCGGCAAGCCTATTGAGGCGGCGGCCATTACACAATAACCCAAAGCAGCGACCAACATGCCCATTGCTATCTTGCGAGGTGCCGACGGCTCTTTGCCTCTCTTGGCCAAGGCTCCGAACAGGGCTATTGAAATAGGTGTCAGAGCAACCACAAAGAACGGGTTGAAGTGTTGGAAAATCTGCGGCAGCAAAACTACATAATCGCCCACATTGGCGGCTTTATACCACACACCTGCCACACAGGCGGCCAGCAGCAGGCCCGACAGGATCTTGCCTCTTTTGGTGTCACTCTGGAACAGTCCGAACAAAGCGTATACGCCCACAGCTATCATAGCCAGAGTAAAGACGTCAAAGCCGATTCGAGTCCAGCCTGTGGCAATAGGTGAAGTGTAGTCGCGGGCAAAGTATGTCAGCGTCAAGCCGGCTTGCTGGAATGCCATCCAGAAGAAGATGACAACTGCAAACACCAGGCATAATGCCACCACACGGTCTTTGGTCTGTTTTGGAGTAAGCTCAACCACATTCTCATTGGCAGCGGTCTTATCGCCCTTACGCACATCTACATGTTTGAACGACTTGCGGAAACCGAAGTAGATGGCGATTGAGAGTATCAACGAGAGACAAGCCACGCCGAAGCCGTAGCAGTACGACTCCGACAATGCGTCAATGTAATTGGTGCAGAAAGCAGCCATGTCACCGGTAAAGTTAGTCTGTGCAGAAGCCAGACTCTCAAGGCGTGTCATTCCGTCCGGTGAAATTGTTCCGTTCAAATAAAGATGTGCCAGCGAAGGGATGTTGGCGTCGTAGCTGAAACCGCTCTTTCCGAGGAAGAGGTTGGTGACGGCCGTAGCTGTTGTCGGAGCAAACATGGAGCCAATGTTGATGGCCATGTAAAACAGGCTGAAGCCACCGTCACGTTTGGCTGCATACTGTGCGTCATCGTACAGATTGCCAACCATCACCTGAAGGTTGCCTTTGAACAGACCGGCACCCACGGCAATGCACAGCAAAGCGAGTATCATCATGGTGAAAGCCATGTTGCCACCTGCGTCTTTCTGAGCGAAAAGCAGCAGATAGCCCGCAAACATCACCAGAATACCAGTAACCACAGTCTTACCGAAGCCCCAGAATTTATCGGCTATGTAACCGCCGACTATAGGCATGAAATAAACCGCGGCAAGGAATATTCCATAGAAATGTCCGGCCGCGCTGGCAGTCAGACCGAATTTTGCTTGCAGAAACAATACGAAAATCGCAAGCATGGTATAGTAGCCGAAACGCTCGCCTGTATTGGCCAGAGCGAGGGCATACAAACCTTTTGGATGACCTTTAAACATAATTATTTGATTTTTTTCTCATTATTAATTCTAAGTTCGTCCACCATTATCCAGGACTTCTCACCTGCATAAGGATGTTTCTCGGGCAGCACTCCCAAGTTCTCAACATGCAGCTTGATGAAACGCACATTCTGTTCGCCAAGAAGTGCCCTTGCCTCACGTCTAAACTCTCCTTTTTTGCCGTCATACATGGCAAATTCAGCTTCTACAGGTTCTGTGTACCTGACTCCGTCGGTCGAGGTCGACACTGTGATTCTTTTGGGAGCCAAAACCCACTGGTCAAAAGCTATGCCGTAAGTGATGAAAAGCACCTGTATTTCCATAGGATCGGAGAGTTCTATGATGGCATCAAGGTTGTCACCGTTGAAGCCCAACCAGTTCTCTCTCCAGTTGCCAGGAGTGCCTATTTTTTTATCCATCAAAGCAATTGCTTTGTTGGCGGAGTAGTTTTCAGCAGGCTCTTTCTCAAAGGTTGTGTTCTTGATATAAATTCTTTCAAAGGTTTTGACAGCTGTGAAAGAAGGCACAGCTTTGCCGTCATACGCCTTGGCCTTTACGGTTACATTTGAGTTGATTTCGAACGGCTGGGTGTACAACTTGGAGTTCTGAGTCGGCTCGGTTCCGTCCAAAGTGTAGTAAACCTTGGCATTGCCTTTGGCTTTGACAGTAACTTTCATCTTGTGGTTGAAGACCTCCGACGAGGCTGTAATTTCAGGCATTGGAAGGGTTTTAACCACATCAAAGACACCCTGTTTATAGAGTTCTTGTGGGCTCACTTCCTCGGCTTCGTAAGGACGCATTCTGAAACTGTATTCGTATACGTCGTTTTTGATAAGATACTTGTCGAGGGCATCAGGGCCGCAAGTGGCTGTTCCCAAAGGAGCCTGTTTGTAATCTACATTGACAGTCCAATATTCCGCAGGCTTTATCTGATTGATTCTTTTGGCCCTGGTAAGATCGGCGTCGGAATATCTGTAAATGCTGAAGTTGAGGTTCTGCTTGCCAGAGATAAACAGGCCTTTGCCCAGTCTGTTTGAGATGGCCACCCAACGCACGTCAGTACGGTTGCCGCTTTCCTGAGGTTCTTCGTGCATTTCAAAGAAGTCGGAGGCGTTGTTCTCGTACACTCCCACCCTGCCGGCCAAAGCTCTGTCAGGATAATTCTCGGTGTCTTTACCAAAATACATCACCTTATTATATTGTAGAGGCAGCAGCATCTGAGTGCCGATTTTAGGGAAGGTTGCCACCCTATCGGTTGGCTGCACGTTCATTGTCACCACCACATTACCTTCGCCGTCCACTTCGTAGATTTGTGACACTTTCAACACCAACTCGTTGCGGTTCATCATATCGAGAGTGACGCTAACCGCCACATGGCCTGCATCTATGCGTTTCACATCTATCATCTTGTTAGGGCCTACTGTAAGGTTGTTCAAGCCGGCAGCCTCCCATTTGCATTTACCGTTGCCATCCACCTCGTCGTTCAGAGTCGGTGCACGCCAGAAGTTAGGCCTAATGGCACCTGCCAGCAGCTCTTCCTCTCTGTAAATGAATGATGTCGGAATGCCTTCGTTCTTGTCGATGGTAAACGAGAAATTGTCGTTGCCAAGAACTATGGTATTCTCATTTTGAGTCAGATTCAGCTTGGCCACCTTTTCCAAAGGCTTGGCTTTCACCACAGGGGTTTCAAACTGGAACTGCTCGTAAGCCACTTCGTGTCCGCTTTTGAGCAAGCCATCGTCTTTCTTCAGCCTGAACGAGAAATTTATAAAGAATTCCTGGTTGGGTTTGTCAGTGAACAAAAGTGATTCAGGCATCATGACGAAAACCTTCTGAGTCTCGCCAGGCTTGCAGTCAAGAGTTATTCTGCCACGTTGCAGGATTTTTTCATTCGATAAAACTTTATAGATGCACTCGAAATCGCTCAGGTTGCGGAATTGGAAATGATTTTCCACATTAAATACTCCGTTCACCAAGTCGATAGGCTGAACCTTTATGTTCTGATAGGCTTTCTTCACCTCTGCCATATGATGATGCTCCTGACGGTCGCTGGTAATGAGTCCGTTCACACAGAAGCTGTCGTCGTTGCCGCAGTTTGGAATGTTACCCAAATCGCCGCCTGCAGCATACCACTGAGTGCTGGTATTGGGGTCATAACGTAAGATTGTCTGGTCGACGAAGTCCCAGATGCAGCCGCCCTGCAGCTGAGGGTATTTCTCGAAAACTTCCATATAATCCTGCAAACCGCCGCAGCTGTTACCCATGGCATGGCAGTATTCCACCAAAATAAACGGACGGTTGAGCGAGTCGAGATGCTCCTCGGCAAAGCGTGTCAGGTAGTCTACGCTGGCATACATCAGACCTATGTAATCCGTGTTATAGTCGTAGATGGCACGCTCACATATCACCGGACGGGTGTCACGCTGTTTCATCCAGTCGTAGCAGGCCTTGGTGCAGACTCCGTTGCCACATTCGTTGCCAACCGACCACACAATTATTGAAGGATGGTTTTTGTCGCGCTCCACCATGTTTTTGCATCTGTACAGGAACACATCTTTCCACTCGTCTTTCTTGGCAAGGCTGTTTTCGCCATAGCCCTGGGGATGTGACTCGTTATTGGCTTCGTCTATGACGTAAATGCCATATTTGTCGCAAAGCTCATACCAAAAAATATCGTCCGGATAGTGGCTGGTACGCACGGCATTGATATTGTTGGAAAGCATAATCTTGATGTCTTCCATCATGATTTTACGGTCTATGCACTGACCGGTCTCTCCGTGGTGCTCATGACGGTTCACGCCTTTTATCATCACTACCTGACCGTTCACCTTCAGCAGTCCGTCGCGTATCTCAACAGTGCGGAAGCCAATCTTGGCGCCTACGGTCTCGAGAACCTTGTCCTTTTCTTTTATTCTAATCTTCAAAGTATAAAGATTCGGTGTCTCGGCCGACCAAGGCAACACGTCCTTAATGACCTGCTGTTTTAGGTTAAGAGTGTATATCTTGCTCTTTTTGAATTTCTTAAGGTCTTTTTTACTAACCTCACGGCTGATGACTTTGTTTATCCTCTCGCCCGATTTGTCAAGGCCTGTCAAGATAATTTCGACTGTGCATTTGCTTGGCATTTTATCGAAATTGATGTCGACCGACATATCCAAAGTGCCGTTTTCGTAATTCTCATCCAAACCGGCTTTCACAAAGAAATCGGAAATGTTAAGCTTGGGCTTGGAGTAAAGCACCACATCACGGGTGATGCCGCTCATACGCCAGAAATCCTGAGCCTCGAGGTATGAGCCGTCACTGAAACGGTATGCCTCAACCGCCAGGAAGTTTTCAGAACCGGCTTTCACATATGGGGTCACATCGAATTCGGCCGGTGTCTTGGAGTCTTCAGAATAGCCGACAAATTTGCCGTTTATCCATAGATAGAATGCCGACTTGACGGCTCCGAAGTTGAGATAAATCTTACGTCCGTCCCAGTCTTTCGGTACATTAAAATCGTGACGGTAGCGGCCCACAGGGTTGTAATCCATAGGCGCATATGGAGGATTGGAAGTAAACTCGTTTCTGGCGTTCACATAAACCGGAGTGCCAAAACCGTTAAGCTCCCAGTTGCCTGGAACAGCTATGGAATCCCAATCATTAGTGTTAAAGTCTTTGGAATAGAACTGCCCTATCTCCTTTTCGGGAGACTCTATGAAAAAGAACTTCCAATATCCGTTCAGATTCATGTAGTAGCTGGAATTCATGTATTCCAGATTCTCCACTCCGTTTTCGTCAGAATATGGTATCACATTTGTGCGGGGAGGCATTTTGTTGAACTGATAAACCGACAAATCGTTCCACCATTGCCCAATGCGGGTTTTCTGCGCGTTAAGCGTAAGTGACAACAGCATAACGCTCAATAAAGTTGCAAATCTCGTCCTCATATTTCTAATAATTTTCTATCGTAATAATCTACAAAAATAGGAGATTTTTCAGTATGGGAAAAATATATTTTGAAGTTTCCTGAATTAATGTTATTTTTGCGAGTTAATCATTTTTTTAAAATATGAAAAGATTTTTTAAGATAGTCATTGCTGCAGTGATAGTTATGTTGTTTTTCGGTTCTTGCGAGAGACGTTGCGTGTGCACTTATCTGGAAGACGGCTCACAGGAAATCATCTACAGTGCCTATTCCAAGAAAGAATGCCAGGAATGGGATGACTATTACAACAATTCATTGAACATTAGTGTCGATTGCACATATAAAAGATATTGATTATGAAAGAAAAACTGTTTTTCTTCAGCATAAAACACCCTCTGTCGTACATACTGCTGCTGGCAATAGTCGTAAGGATACTGGCTGCAGTACTGACAAGCGGCTGGATTGCCGGATGGGATTATAATTTCAACAACTACAGAATACCCGGGCCTTGGTTCGATAATCCTTGGATAGTCTATATCTCAAGGCTGATACTTGGAGCCTTCTCCCTCTTAGTCATAACCTTGGCATACAGGATAACGAAAATCATAGCCGACAAGACTACGGCTTTGGAGATAGCCACATTCTGCGCTCTGCTTTGGGGCATGCCGTTTGTGAGTGTACATCCTTTCCCGGCTGCAGTTGCACTGCCGTTTTTGCTTTACGGCACCCTGCTGATAATGAAGCAGCACAACTTACTGGAAAACAATGAAATAGAAAAGTTTCACCGCACCACTTTCATAGTTGCGGGATTCTTCCTAGGGATGGGTTTCGCAGCGTATTATCAGAGCCTTATATATTATATAGGTATAGTGATTACCCTTCTGATATTGAAGAATTGGAAAGGTGCGTTGATGAGTTTGATAGGTTATGTATTGGCCGTGGGAATCACCCAAACAATAGTGGATTTGGTGGTTTATCACAGACCTTTGGTAGCCATGAGTGTCTTTTTGCATGATCTGGCAATAATCGACATAAACTACGAACTGACTGCCATGTTCATATGTGCGATGATGATACCGCCTATGTCTCTCATGCTCATTTTCGGATTTTTCAGAGTACTGCGCAAATACATCATATTGGTGTTGCCGGCTTTGCTCACTATTATCTATTCCATATTCACCAACAACAATCTGGATCTTTTGATAATGATAGCTCCGACCTACCTGATAGCAGGTTATGTGGGTTGGAAGGAATTCTATAAAAACTCAGCATTTTGGACCAATAACAAATGGTTACTGTGGACTTGTTACAGTGTTTTTGCCTTGATGAACATAGCCATGATTATTTACACCTTTGTTAAATTATAAAGATTATGACTAAGGACGAGGCTGGAAAACGCATAGCTGAACTGAGCGAAATAATTGACAATCACAATTATAAGTATTATGTTTTGGCGCAGCCGAGCATCAGCGACTACGATTTCGACATGCTGATGAACGAGCTGATTGCTTTGGAAAAGGAGTTCCCTGAATTGGCTCTGCCAAGCTCGCCGACGCAACGCGTCGGCGGCGACCTCACCAAGGAGTTTCCTACCGTCAAGCATCGCTACCCTATGCTTTCTTTAGCCAATTCGTACAATCGCGACGAAATCATCGACTTCATAAAACGCATAGAAAAGACCATTTCAGAGCCTGTGGAGTTCGTGTGCGAGTTAAAGTTTGACGGTGTATCAATAAGCCTGACCTACGAGCACGGCCTGTTGATACGCGCCGTCACCCGCGGTGACGGCGCTCAAGGCGACGAGGTCACCACCAACATCAAGACCATACATAGTATCCCCCTGAAGCTTCATGGCGACTATCCCGACTTTTTGGAGATGAGAGGCGAAGTGATAATGCCTCACGACAGTTTCGAAAAAGTCAACGCCGAGCGTGACGAACTCGGTTTGGCCACGTTTGCCAATCCGCGCAACGCAGCCGCCGGCACCATAAAACTACAAGATTCACGGGAAGCGGCAAGCCGGCGGCTTGACAATTTCTGTTATTACATGATGATGGACGACCTGCCGTTCACCACTCATTACCAGAGCCTCATGGCGGCCAAGGAATGGGGATTCAACATCTCCTCTCACATGAAGGTCTGCCACAACATAGATGAGATAGAGAGTTTCATCAACTACTGGGACGTACAGCGCAAATTCTTGCCTTTCGACATAGACGGTATAGTCATTAAGGTTAACAGCTTCGCCCAGCGGGAGGAGCTTGGTCTGACAGCGAAATCGCCCCGCTGGGCGATAGCCTACAAGTTCAAAGCCGAACAGGTAGCGACCAAGTTGGTTAGCGTCGACTTCCAGGTGGGACGCCACGGAACAATCACTCCGGTGGCCAATCTGGAGCCCGTTCAGTTGGCCGGCACCACTGTCAAGCGAGCCACTCTGAACAACGCCGACTTCATACGTCAGCTCGACCTCCACTGCGACGACACCGTCAAGGTTGAAAAAGGTGGCGAAATCATTCCTAAAATAGTAGGCATAGACCTCGAGAAACGCAAAGCCGGCAGCAAACCGGTAGAGTTCATAACACACTGCCCTGAATGCGGCGCCCAGCTTGTGCAAAAGGAAGGCGAAGCAGCCTGGTACTGCCCCAACAGCATGGGATGTCCTCCTCAAATCAAGGGTCGCATCGAGCATTTCATCAGCCGTAAGGCCATGAACATCGAAAGTCTGGGCGAAGGCAAGGTGGAGATGATATTCGACAACCATCTCATCAACAACTACGCAGACCTTTACGACCTCACTTACGACAAGCTCTACGGACTCGAAAAAGTCGAGACCTACGTTGACGAAACCAGTCTTTTCCAGGAGACCATTACACGCAAGGTTTCTTTCAAGGAAAAAACCGTCAACAACATACTCAACTCCTTAATAAAGTCGCGCGAAGTGCCGTTTGCCAGAGTGCTTTACGCCTTAGGTATCAAAGAGGTGGGCGAAACCACCGCCAAAGTCATTGCCAACAAGATGGGCAGCATCGACAACCTCATCAATGCATCTCTGGAAGAGTTGCAGGAAATCAACACCGTCGGTGAGACCATAGCACTCAGCATCAGGAATTTCTTTGACGACGAGCGCAACATCAGCATTATCAACCGTCTCAAAAACGCAGGTCTGCAGTTTTCGCAAGAGAAGAAAGTTGCAACTGAAAATCAGTTGCTCGCAGGCAAGACCATAGTCGTGAGCGGAGTGTTCGCCAACTTCTCACGTGACGGCATAAAGCAGAAAATCGAAGATTTGGGTGGCAAAAACTCAAGTTCCATCTCGTCCAAGACCGACTTCGTGGTGGCTGGAGAGAAAATGGGGCCTGAAAAGCGCAAAAAGGCCGAAGAACTCGGCATCAGAATTATGAATGAAGAAGAATTTCTAGACATGATAAATCACTAAACTTAATACTATGCTACGAAAACTACGAATCCTGTTAGCAACTGTCAGTTTCATACTGATAACCTTGCTATTCCTTGATTTCTCCGGAGCGCTCCACTCCTATTTCGGCTGGATGGCAAAGCTTCAGTTTATACCGGCACTGCTTGCCTCAAGCTTTGTGACTCTAATCGCAATAGTAGTAATCACTGTGCTTTTCGGACGAATCTACTGTTCTGTAATATGCCCGCTTGGCATCTATCAGGACGGCATCTCGCACCTTGCCGAAAAACGGAAAAAGAACCGTTACAGTTTCAAGAAAAGCAAGAGATACCGTTATTACATAGGCTTGATTTTCTTTTTGCTGATTGCCTTCGGATTCACCGGATACGCCATTTTCATTGAGCCGTACAGCATATTCGGACGTTTCGCATCCAACATCTTCAGTCCTGTTTACCGATTGATAAACAATATGTTGGCATATTTCGCCGAACGTTGGAACAGCTACGCGTTCTATCATGTCGACGTCTATGTCAAGAGTCTGCCGATGTTCATAGTTGCAATAGCTTATTTATTGATAATAACCGTCTTAGCTTTAACAAACGGACGTTGGTATTGCAACAGCATCTGTCCGGTTGGAGCCGTCTTGGGTTGCCTGTCGAAATTCTCCTTATTCAAGCCTCATTTCGACGAGGAAAAATGTGTCAGCTGCGGTCTGTGCGAGAAAAACTGCCGTTGTTCGGCCATAGACTCCAAGAAACACGAGATAGATTACTCTAAATGTGTAAGCTGCTTCAACTGCGTGAGCAAATGCAACAAAGGCGCGATGAAATATGGCTATTACAAATATTTCAAAGTCACTGAAGAGCCAAAAGTTATAGGCGACGAAGGCAAGACCAGTCGCAAAACCTTCATAGCAACAGTTGCAACCATAGCCACTGCCTCGGCTCTGCATGCTCAAGAAAAAGTAGTTGACGGAGGCTTGGCAACCATACTTGAGAAGAAGGCTCCAAAGCGCATTACTCCTCTCAAACCCGCAGGATCCGAAAGCCTTGAGAACTTCAGCTCCAAATGTACAGGATGTCAGTTGTGCGTACAAAACTGCCCGAATGATGTACTGCGGGCCTCATCAAAGCTGGATACTTTCATGCAGCCCGAGATGTCGTACGAGCGTGGCTATTGCCGGCCCGAATGCACGGCTTGCTCGGAGGTATGTCCGGCCGGCGCCATCCACAAGATTACTCGAGAACAAAAATCCTCCATAAAGATAGGTCATGCAGTGTGGATCGACCGCAATTGCATACCGCTTCGTGACGGCGTGGAGTGCGGCAACTGCGCTCACCACTGCCCCACCGGTGCCATCACTATGATGCCTTATGATCCCGATGACGCGGCATCACACAAGATTCCGCTTGTCAACACCGAACGCTGCATAGGCTGCGGCGCCTGCGAACACGTCTGTCCGGCAAGGCCGTTCAGTGCAATTTATGTAGAAGGTAACTTAATTCACATGGAGGTGTAAAATGAAAGAAAACAATATATCACGCAAGGATTTCCTGAAGGTGGTCGGTGCCACCGCAGCAGTTTCAGCCGTCGCATTATCAGGCTGCAAATCTGACAATATCGAAAAAGAAACAACCTATTCCGTGGGCGATATTCCCAAGGACAAGATGACCTACCGCACAAACCATAACAGCGGCGACAAGGTTTCCATATTAGGCTACGGCATGATGCGTCTACCCTTCAAAGATAATGTGATTGACCAGGAGATGGTCAATAAGTTGGTGGACTATGCCATGGACCACGGTGTCAATTACTACGACACCTCACCGGTTTACTGCCGCGGAGGTTCTGAGGTGGCCACAGGCATTGCGCTTAGCCGTTACCCCAGGGAGAAATACTACCTAGCCACCAAGCTGTCTAACTTCGCTCCCCAGTTTTGGAGCCGCGAAGCCTCCATCAAGATGTACCACGACTCTTTCGAGAAGTTGCAAACCAACTATTTCGACTACTATCTGCTTCATTCCGTGGGCAACAGCAGCAAGGGGCTTGACGGATGGCAGACCTTCCAGAAACGCTACATCGACAACGGCATGATCGACTTCGTTCAGGAAGAACGCCGTGCCGGACGCATCCGCAACCTGGGTTTCTCCTTCCACGGTGATCCACGCACCATTGAATGGCTTTTGGATAACCACGACAAATACCATTGGGACTTCGTGCAAATCGAGATGAACTATATCGACTGGGAGCACGCTCACGATGTGGACGAGGACAATGTCAACGCCGACTATCTCT
Organism: Bacteroidales bacterium; assembly: GCA_016282015.1. Classification (GTDB taxonomy): domain Bacteria; phylum Bacteroidota; class Bacteroidia; order Bacteroidales; family F082; genus Limimorpha. Next base: position 4,478 of record JAEEJS010000007.1, on the reverse strand, counting down.
ACAAACGCCTTACCGACTTGAACATTCCTGTAGTCATCATGGAGCCTTTGCTCGGCGGACGACTGTCCAACCTGCCTGATGTGCTTGCCACCACGTTGAAACAACGCGCGCCTCAAAACAGCGTGGCTTCGTGGGCTTTCCGTTTTGTTGGCACCTACCCCAACGTGCTCACAGTGCTTAGCGGCATGACTTTTATGGAACATCTGCAGGACAACCTGCGCACCTACAGTCCGCTACAGCCTTGCACTCCAGAGGAAATCCAGCTGCTGATGCAGGTTGCCGACATGTATCTGAAATATCCTATAATCCCATGCACCACCTGTCAGTACTGCATGCCATGTCCTTACGGCATCGACATCCCTACCAACTTCAGCTTCTATAACAAATGCGTCAACGAAGGCAGCATAGTGGAAGACACTCAGTCGAAGGATTACCGCAAGGCACGCCGTCGTTTCCTCATTGAATATAACCGCACCTTGGAGGCCGACCGTCAGGTGGAGCACTGCATAGGCTGCAATCAGTGTGTCTCTCACTGTCCGCAGCGCATCAACATACCTCAACAGTTAACCAGAATCAACGACATTGTCGAAAGATTATTACAACAGATATAATTTTTAAAAATTATAATAATTCAGTCAGTTTTAAGTTATTGTAAACGAATTAACTAATAAAAATACATCAAATGAAAAAACTATCTTTATTACTCTTTGCTACAGCTCTGATAATGAGTTCATGCAACAATCACAATCAGTTTAAAGTCACTCTCAACTTAACAGATGCCGACAATCAGACAGCTTACCTCTTCAAGGCTGTTGATAATGAGGAGATCCTCATTGACTCAGCTGTCATCAACAACAACAAAGCTGTGATGAATGTCGATTTCGACGATCCTCAGACTCTTTATTACATCAAATTTGAAAAAAACGAACGTTGCAACCGATTCCCTTTCTTCACTGAAAACACAAGCACCACCATCAATGGAAACAGCGTTGAAGACATGCAGTTATGGAGAGTGGATGGCTGTCCTGCAATGGACATCCTGAACACCTACTCTGACGGTATGATTTCGTTTGGTGAAAGAATAGAAGCTCTGCTAATAGAAAGCAATGAATATGCTTTGGCTGAGGATGAGGAAAATGCTAAGGAAGCATTCCACAAAGCCGAAGCCGTTATGGAAGAATACCACGCCTATGAGCTCGAATACATCTCAAATCTTCCCGACACATACGTTGCCCACTATATTCTTTACCTAGGCAAAGATGATTTTGAATATGACGAGGTGAAAAAAATTGCCGAAGGTTTCAAGACAGAATCCGTTTTCAACAAAAGCATACAGGAATACCTCGAAACTTACGGACGCATACAGCCAGGTGCTCCGGCCATGGACTTCACACTGCAGACAGCTGACGGCAAAGATGTAAACCTCATGCAGACCATCAAAGCCAACAAATACACTCTGGTCGACTTCTGGGCATCATGGTGCATGCCATGCCGTGAGGAGAATCCATTTGTGAAAATGGCTTATCAGAAATTCCACAACAAAGGTTTGGCTATCATAGGTGTAAGCGTCGACCGCAACGAAGCTTCATGGCTTCAGGCTGTCAAGGACGACGATCTCCCGTGGACCCATGTGCGCGACATCAACGGTTCAGCCGCCAATGAGTACCTTGTGAAATACATTCCAAGCAACTTCCTGTTCAATCAGGATGGCGTTATAGTCGCCACAAACCTTCGCGGTGAAGAACTCGAAGCTAAATTAGCTGAATTGTTAAAATAGTTCCATAAACATGAAAAATATCATCATTCTGTCGCTGGCGTTGCTGATGTTTAGCTGCTGTGACAAAACCCAAGAAAACTGCAAGACAATGAATAACAACACTATGGAAGATTTGCTCACGCGCCGCAGCGTGCGCAGCTACACCGACGAGGTGCCTCCTATGGAGGTCATCGAAGAAATCTGCAAGGCCGGCACCTACGCCCCTACAGGAATGAACAAACAGGCCCCTATCATCATCGCGGTGACAAACCGTGAGGTACGCGACAAGCTGAGCAAGCTAAACGCAGAAGTGTTCGGCAAGGACAACGACATGGACCCGTTCTACGGAGCTCCGGTGGTCTTGGTCGTTTTGGCCGACACCACAGCCGCATTCACTTGGAAAGAAGACGGTTCGCTCGTGATGGGCAACCTCTTGAACGCAGCCCACGCCAAAGGTCTCGGCTCATGCTGGATCCACCGCGCCAAAGAAGTGTTTGAGACTCCGGAAGGCAAAGCCATTTTGCGTGACCTCGGCATCGACGACACTAAATACGTCGGCATAGGCAACTGCATTTTGGGCTACGTGAAAGGCGACTATCCGACGGCAAGACCGAGGAAAGACAATTATGTTTATTGGATAAAGTAGAGACAGGTTAGTTTTTGTTTTTAAGACAGGATTAACAAGATTAACAGGATTTTTTTATGCAAAAATCCTGTTAATCTTGTAAAAAAAATAGTATTATGAAAAAATATATCACAATTGTCTTTGTCTTATTATGTTGCACAATAAATCTGTCAGCACAAAACATCTGGAAAGACATCAGTATTGAAGACAATGATTTTCTGGGCGTTGGCACTGACGGTTGCATATATGTATATTCGTCATACGGTATTGTATATCGGTCACAAGATGAAGGAGCCACATGGGAAAGCGTTTTCGACCAAAACAATGGCAATTTCTTCACATACAATTTTACAATCAACAAAGACAATCGGGTTTTTATATTCGAGAATGGTAGCCAAACAGTGTTATACTCCGATGACGACGGCGACATCTGGCAGCAGACCACGCCAATACCTATAAATACTATTTGGGTTTTAGGTTTGTATTCTCCATCCAATGATATTTTATTAGGTTGGACATATACTGAAATTTTCTGGACTACTGACAGTGGTGCCACTTGGGACTTTGCGACACTCAGTTTCATTAACGAGGAAACAGCTCATATAAATTGCGTGATTGTGAATGATGAAGGCGATATTTATGCCAGTGTTTATGATACTGATTATAACAACAGGGGCATCTACCATTCCACACTTTCAGATATGCAGAATTGGACGTTATCTGCTTTCATGAGTTGGGATATAACTTATATGACATTCGACCCCGAAGGCAATGTCGTCGCCAATTACAATGGGAATACAACAACCGACAATTTGCATGTGCCTGGTTATTATCTTATCAAAAACAGAGAAATAGCTGTTTCAGATAATGGAATCATATATAAACTGAAATATGAGCCAGACGGCCAGGTAAGACTCAATTATTCCATTAATCACAGCATGAGTTTCTTTGACATCGGTGAGACCATGCCCGTCACCCACATCCCATATCCCGGTTCCGATGATGCTAACCTTTTCAAAGGCAACGACAACCATCTATATTATTGTGGTGGCGGTGTTTTTTATAAAAGCATCAAAAACGCTGACCATATTCCTTGGATAAACGGAGTTCTGGCTCATGTCACTGCTCCTTATTTCACAAACAACGCCAATGACAGCCGAGTAGCAATAGTATCTGATGATGAAACCTATTACATCACCGTGGATGGATATTGGGCCAATCCCAATAGCGACTCACTCATTGTATGTTATGACACTATACCTGTCGGCACAAACATACACTTAACAGGAATGATTAACGAAAGGCTGGATGATAATGGTGACACATTCAAGGTCGTTGATATCCAATGCCTTGAAGGCTCTTATTATAATGCCACCATAACTTTCATTGAACCTTGGGGAGTGCCTGTAGCCTATCCCGGACCGGAAACAGTTGATGCAGCAATGATTCAATACAGACAGCCACCATACGAGCTGTATTATCTTTCGATAAACGGAGAATTGCAAACTGAATACCCAATTGTTTTTAACGGCGTGGAAATCAATGGCTTTTGCAGGTTTATCGGTCACGGAACCACTTGGTACGATTATTATGGCGAGCCTTTCAATGTTTTCGAGTTGCACGATGTAGTGCCATATTATCAGGGCGATTTCAATGATGACGGAATCCTCACTACCGAAAATCCTTTGAATTCTCTTGCGTTACAAAACGCCTCTGGTATTATTTACCTAACTCACAATAACAAGATGTTCCAAAATTACATTGACAACAACCTTTATGAAGAAGGAATAAATGTTCATGTCAAAGGATGGAATGCATATCGTTATGACGAATATGGCAATATGTATCAGACAGTTGATTTTGTTTCGATGCAAACGGATGAGGAAATAACACTTCAAGGATACGTAGGCAGTGCTGCCATGCCTCACACAGGATATATTCCAATTCCAGGTATGTCGCCAGCATTTGTATATCTTGACAAATCCTATTATATTGATAATCAGATAGAACAAACAATAAACGGTATTGAACACATCATTGTCGGAAACGACACCATACATGAAGGAGACCACATAGAAGCCACTTTTACATCCAGGG
>JAEEJS010000050.1 GCA_016282015.1 Bacteroidales bacterium | reverse complement strand
CTATAGCGCAGAGGCCCACCTCTTCCCATTCCGAACAGAGAAGTTAAGCCCTGCCGCGCCGATGATACTGCATTAGCTTGTGGGAAAGTAGGTCGTCGCCACCCCCATAGAGGAACCGCCTTTTTGACGGTTCCTTTTTTTATGCCTTTTTTTTACCATCCAGTAGCTAGTAAAAACTCCAGACCCGTAACCAAAACTTCCCTTAATCGTCAATTTTGAACGATTTTTGTATCGCTGTATTGAAAAAAATTAGTAACTTTGCGTTTAATTCTGTTTGTGATTCAATATTCTTGTGAGCGATGAAAAACCATTATTTAGTTAAAATATTTGTATTAGCCATGACTACTGTGTTGTTTTCCACAATGGCATGGTCTCAGAATAGGTTGCCCGGCAATGGTACGGAATGGAATCCGTATCAAATTAGCAATCAGGCAGACTGGATGACTTTTGCGGACGATATAAATCATGGAAGAAACACCACGGCCTATTACATATTGACAAGCGATGTCACTTTGGGCAGCGAACAATCTCCGATAGCTACTGTTGTAGGTGACAACGTTGACAATAATCATATTGATACAACACGTATGTTTAAAGGTCATTTTGATGGTAATAGGCATACTCTTACAGTGTACATTGATCGAGGAACTAAAATGTTTGGCGCTCCCTTTGGCGTGGTGGCCAGAGCATCCATAAAGAATCTCGTTGTGGACGGTGTTATAAAAACACAGAGTAAGTATTGCGGAGGCGTGGTTGGTTGGGCTGTAAATACATATAATAGTCCGACGACCATTACCAATTGCACCAGCAAGGTCAGTATACTCAGTGAAACAGATGGCGATGGTACGCATGGTGGTTTGGTTGGACAAAATCAGAGGGGATATATGGTTGTTGAGAACTGTATGTTTGATGGTACTATAGAGGGTCCGAAAACAACCAAATGCGCTGGCTTTTTAGGATGGGCAAATGATAAAGTGGATTATTTTAACTGTGCGATGGCTGGAGTAATTAGTGTAATGGATTTGGATGAAACATACCAACGTTACTCAACAGCTAAGATAGCATATAATAACGCCTATTATACCAGAGACTATAGTAAAGGTACTCAAGGTTCCGAAGCTCCTAAAAATACTCCTGCAGACGGTCTTTATAAAGTTTATACTGTCAATAAAACAAACTATTACTTATCGGCGGCGACCGCTTTACGTACTGTTTATCAGTATACCGGAGATGATATACCGGTTGATATCACTCAGACATTCTTTGGAGAATTGATGGTTGATGGAAGTGATTATTCAAAAACAATAACATTCAAAGACCATGCTGTTAATTGTCTCAATGAAGAAGGTGATTATAACCTGAGAATAACAGGTACAGGTGATTATTCAGGAATATATAAGACAACCATATCTGTTGTCGACGAGACCACTTGGGATGGTTTGAGAAAATATTTAGGACAGGAGTATAATATAACATACACTTTGAGTCGCGATTATATAGCAAACGCAAACAATGACAAGGCTATAAGAATCAAGGGCAATGTAGTGCTTAATATGAAAGGACATAGTTTGGACCGTAATTTGGATACGAAGCAGGAAGATGGCTTTGTGATACACGTTTTACCGGGAGCCAGCCTAACCATAAACGGCAGTGATGGAGCTACTATAAAAGGTGGCAATAACATAGGTAACGGCGGTGGCATATACAATGAGGGTACGCTAATATTGAACAATGTTACAGTCAGTAACAATGAAGCCAATTTGGTTGCCAATCCAGTTTATGGCACCGGAGGAGGAGTGTATTGTCAAGGTAGCAATACAGTTTTCAGGATGGTGGGCGGAGAGTTGAGTAATAACAAATGTCATGGTGGAGGCGGAGGTGTACATGCCGTAGAGATAAAAGAATGCAGTATAACTAATGTTTCTGTACATCATAACACTTCCACCAGTAAAGGAGCCGGTATTCGCGTTAAAACCGCAAATGGTCATGGAGTCAGTATCAGCAATTGTCATATTTATGACAACACAGTGAATGATGACAATCAATCGATGGGTGGCGGAATTTATTACGAGGGTACCCCAAAGATGATCTTAACAAAATGTACAATTGAATCAAATAGAGTGACTAAAGATGGTGGAGGCATACATGTTTATAACAACGGTACTCTAGAACTCAACGATTGTATAATTAGAAATAACCATGCCGATAATTTGGGCGGTGGTGTTTATACATATAATAATCCGACTATTAAAGTGAATGGTGAGGTCATAATTACCCACAACGAGGGAAAGGATTTCTATGACAATGTTTATTTTGTAAAATCGAGCGGAGTAATCACCATTAATTCAGGTTTTAAAAATACATCAAGCATAGCTTTGTCCAGAGCCGGCAACAATGCAGGTGTAATCACAAATGGCTTGGCATCGGTCAGCGCTGACGAGAAATGCTTCATAAGCGATTATGCAGAATTTACTGTGAGGCTTTCAGACAGTGGTGAGGCAGAGTTCTACACACCGGCTGTATTCATAAAAGACGGCAACTGGAATGATGGCACGAAATGGAATACCGGCAGTGTCCCTTCGGCAGGCAGTGATGTTACCATTGAAGCGCGAGCCACAGTGCCCAATGGATATACCGCCAATGCCGGCGAGATAGACATTAATAGCGGAGGCAGCATAACCCTTGAGGATGGCGGACAATTGGTGTCTGCCACATCGGTGCCGGTTGTAATCAAGAAAACTATCAATAAAGCTTCGGTTGAAGTGGGATCGTTTGCTAAAAACTGCTATACACTTTCAACGCCAACTCATGACAACGGCAGCAACCAGCAGTTGATAGATAATATCACCAACCTAACTTCTTATGAATATGATATGTTCAAATATGACGAGCCGACAAACATTTGGTTAAACCAGAAAACCAGCCAGGCGGCAGCCGGCTTCAGCAGCATGGATATTTCAACCGGATACATTTACCGCAACGGCCTGGATGGGAAAATAGATGCCATGGATATATCGTTTAATGGCTATACCAATGTGGGAACCATAAACAGATACACGGTTACAAACACTGCGGAAGAGGGCAATGGTTTCAACCTGATAGGCAACCCTTATCCGCATAGAATATACAAAGGTGTGGCTTTTGCAACAACTTCCGACACTCTTAGTGACGGATATTTCAGGCTGCTGAGTGATGGCACCTGGATGGCGCAAACCGACAACTTACCTATAGAAGTGGGTGAGGCTGTTTTTGTACAGGCTTCGTTTGACGGTAAAGAAGGTGGAAAACTGTTGCAGTTTAAAGACAGAACATCAGCTCCAGCCGCCAAGTATAACAACGATGCTGTTGAATTTGCCGTGTCGAACAGCAATTATGAAGACGTGACATACGCCTTGTTTGACAAGGGAGTGGGTTTGAACAAGATAAATCACCGTAATCCTGAAGTTCCTATGCTTTATATCAATAAGGACGGAGAGGATTTTGCAATAGCCATGATGGATGACGCCACCAAGACGTTCAACCTCAACTTCAAGGCCCAAACTACAGGCAGCTACACCCTGAGCTATAAGACAAGAGGTGAATTCAGCTATTTGCATGTAATTGACAGGCTTACGGGCGAGGACGTCGACATGTTGGTTGAAGACAAGTATTCGTTTATTGGTTCGCCTAAAGATAACGAAGCCCGTTTCATTGTGCGCTTGCAGTACCATCCGGATTATGGTGAAGGTGACGACATTTTCGCCTACCAAAACGGCAGTAATGTTATAGTCAGAGGCGAAGGCGAGCTGCAGGTTTTTGACGTTATGGGACGTTTTGTAATGAGCAGGGAAGTGAGAGGGGAAGAGGCCTTCAGTATGCCGGCAGGCGGAGTTTATATATTCCGATTGCTTGGAGAAACATTGAGAACTCAAAAAATTGTTGTCAAATAAAGTATGGAGGGTAAAGAGATGAAGAAACTGATTTTATCGATTGTATTTGCAATAATGATGAGTTTTACTGTCAGTGCTCAAAGCGACTGGTATGTGGCCGATTGGGAAGGTAGCATTGAAAGAACCGAAGTGAATCCTCCTGACAATCCGTTCTTGTATTATGCCATTGGCATTTTGAACGGAGACTACGATCCGGAAGCCCCTCTGGGCAGCGGATTGCTGATATTTACCGCCATGGGCGCCGGATATGTGTTGCTGAAAAAGAAAAATAATAAAAATTAGTGTAACTTATTGATTTTATTATTATTTTTGCAGCCCAGTTGAAGACTGGTTCTTTGGACATACTTGTTGCGTTCGAAAACCTCATAAATAAAGGAGGAATAATGATAAGATCGTTTGTAAAAAAGCAGATTGTTTTTACATTTATTTCAATTTTTATTTCAACAATAGCGTGGGGACAGGCTACATTTTCGGGTGGCGGTAGCGGCACCGAAGATGATCCATATATTATCATGAATAATACCGATTGGGATGCTTTTGCAAATAGCGTCACAAATGGGTATGATTATCATGATAAATATATTAAGCTTGGAGATGACATAGGTACTCAAAACAATCCAGTGAGAACCATGGTGGGTGAGCTTAAACAACCTAAAGATCATGTTGACTGGATAGGAAAATTGTTTGCAGGCAACTTTGATGGCGATTGGCATACGCTATATGTCAATATAGAGAAAACAGATGAAAAATATTATTATTGTGTCGCTCCTTTCGCCTGGGTGGATGGTGGGGCTACAATTAGTAATCTTACAGTTGAAGGCACTGTCACATCTCATTTCAAATATGCCGGCGGAATTGTTTCATGCGCTGAGCAAAGGGGCACCGGCTATTCTACAACAATTAATGTAAAGAATTGTACCAGCAGCGTCACTATAAATTGTAACGGAAGTAATGACGGCGGTCTGATAGGCTGGATTAGCGGCTCGACAGTGAAACTCGAGAATTGCATATTCGACGGTACTATGGCGGGATCCACTAACAATTGTGCCGGTTTTGTCGGATTGATCAGCAGGCCGGGTACTGAGAGCTTTGTCACCTATACTAACTGTACCCAGGCACATTGGCAGATTGAACACACTTCGACTACAGTTTTCGGAACCTTCCACTTGCCGAAAGGTTATGATACGGACTGGGAAACAGCATATTTCACCCATAAATTTAACAATGGTGAACAACAAGTTAATGCTGATGACAACCAAGGCACTCATGCATATTGCGACAGCAATCCTATTCCGCAAGGTTACAATAAGATTTTAAAGCGTTATGAGAGGGTATATACCGGTAACGATAAGGAATTCTATGTACCTGCTGCAATAGTATCAGGTATAAATACTACAGATATATATACCGCCCCGATTATTCCTGCTGTGACATATTACGGCAGAGAGCTTGTATATGGCATAGATTTTACGACCAGTATAAGCAAAGAAGGGAAGACGAGTAATGTGACAGTTTCGGCCAAATCAGATGATTATTACGGATCGGAGACATTTACCGGAATAGACGTGCAAAGCATCAGCACATGGAAAGAGCTGAAAACCCTATTGGCAAATAGCGGAAAAACAAGACACATATCGTTAAATAACGATTATGTCTGTGAAAATACGATAAATGGAAATACCCTGACATCGACAGAAGGTCCATTGGAGGTGAAAGGTACTGTTGTCATGCGGATGAATGGACATACTATCGACCGTAATTTATTCACACTTCCGGATTATTACGATCCGTCTGAAGACATACCCGGCTATAACAGTATGGGATTTAGCAACGGCTATGTCATGAAGGTCCAATCTGGTGCAAACTTGACAATTTATGGTAAGGGCATTATTAAGGGCGGCTGCAATTTGGGCGATGGTAGCGGATTACTCAATCAAGGCATACTGACAATTAGTGGTATCACTGTTAAAGAGAACTTCAGCAGAAGAACCGGTACTCAAGTTTTTGGCACTGGAACGGGTATACATAGTTCAGGAACATTATATGTCGATAATTGCATAGTCACCTATAACGTTGGAGACGGCGGCGGCAGTGGTATTTATATGTTCGGTAAAAATACCCCTGGATCAACATATACAATAAAAAATTCTGAAATCAGCTATAACAGGGCTAACAGTAAGGGCGGAGGCATCCGTATCTGCACCAATAATGCCTTGATTGAGGATTGTGTGATCAAAAATAATGTTGTGAAAAACCAAGGCAATGTTACATCAGACGTTTCGGATGGCGGTGGCATTTATGTTCATGATAATAGCAACAGCATTATAAAAAAATGCACGATCACTGGAAACAATAGTGATTGGAGAGGAGGAGGTGTTTTTGTAAACACGAACGGGGGCCTGACGATGGAAAACTGCAAAATAAAAAACAATTCATCATTGGGCGAACAAAATGATTCCGGCACAGGAGGCGGAGGTGCGTTTATCTATGGATCTGGAACTCTAATTGTAAAAGATTGCAATATAGAAGAAAATGCAAGCTATACTGTGGGCGGTGTGTATAGTTCCGGTAGCAGATTAAAAATACAAGGCGACACTAGAATCATTGGAAATATAGGCGATGCTACAAAAGCCAATGTCTATCTGTCAAATAACAATGGAACTATTGAAATTCAAGGCCCGCTTAGCAACACCGCTTTAATAGGTGTGTCAAAAGTGGCTGGAAATCCATTGCCAAATAGTTTAAAAGTAACATCAGGGCTAAAGAATAATGGAACGGAGGACAACTTCATTAGTGATAACTATATGATGTACTGGCTGACAACGGATAATCAAAAGGAACTGTTGTTACAAAAGACATTGAGATATTCAGAGGATCATACAACATCTAACTGGACCACAATGGTTTATGTACAAAATGGCACACAGTTTATAAATGCCCCTATAATAATTGATGACAAATATAAAATCGATTATCCTATTAAATTCGGCTCCAAGCATAGTGCTATATTTATAGAGGCAGAAAAAGACGGGCAGTTGGTTTATGACCAAGAGGCATCAGTGAAAGTGTCGGTTTTGAAGAGCATCGCAAAAGCCGCAAAAGATGAAAAAGACGATGTTTACGGATGGTACACCATATCGTCTCCTGTGGAAAATGTCATGCTGTCAGGAGAAAATCCGGGAGTGAATCTTATAACATCGGAATCTGCACCATATAATTTTGATTTGTTCAGATATAATGAAAAAACTGCTATATGGGAAAACTATACAGTTCATGATGAATTTGACAGATTGGAGAATGGCCGCGGTTATCTTTACAGAAACAAACACAATTTAAGTATAGAGTATACCGGTGAGATTCATACCGCAGAAGTGAAATATAAAGTTACCAATAGTCCTGAAGCTGCGGGAGGCGCACTCTCAGGTTGGAACCTTATAGGGAATCCCTACACATTTAGTATATATAAAGGTGGTGGGGGTTGCGCTATTGTTAATGACGATTTGTTAACTGAAGGCTTCTACAGATTGACAAAGAGCGGAAGTTGGGGGGCGACAATAGGAGACGGCACCGCCATCAAGCCCGGCGAGGGCATACTCGTCAAGGCGCTGACCACAGGCGAGCTTACGATACATAGGACCGACGCGGCACCATCATCAAAAGCCGGCAGCGAATATATAGAATTCACAGTGTCCAACAACAGCTACGAAGACGTGGCCTACGCCCTGTTCAAGGAAGAGGGAGAAGGGCTGCCCAAGATAAACCACCGCAACCCGGATGTGCAGATGCTATACATCAACCGGGAGGGGGAGAACTACGCCATCGCCACCATGAGCGACGACGTCAAGACCTTCGGCCTCAACTTCAGCGCCAAGACCACGGGCCAGTACACCTTGAGCTGCGACAAAGTAGGCGACTTCAGCTACCTGCACGTGATAGACAGGCTTACGGGCCAGGACACCGACATGCTGCTGGAGGGGAAATACAGCTTCATAGGCTCGCCTAAAGACAGCGATGCGCGTTTCATTGTCCGATTGAGCTATAATGGAGGCGGCTCCGAAAACGAAGAGTTCGCATACCAAAGCGGCAACGACGTAGTGGTATGCGGCGAAGGCGAGCTTCAAGTCTACGACGCCCTGGGCCGCAAGGTGATGACAAGACGCGTCAACGGAGTGGAGACGATCAATCTGGGAGCCACGGGAGTCTACATACTGAGACTGACGGGAGCGGAGACTATGACCCAGAAGATGGTAGTCAGATAAAAACAATTGGTAACAGATAAGGAGATACAGAGATGAAAAAGATCATATTATCGATAATATTTGCCATGGTGATGAGCTTCGGAGCGAATGCCCAGATAGACGCCATGGTTACCGATTGGGACAACACATACCGCACCACTATGGACGAGATGCCGTGGTTGCCTGCCGTGATCATCGGAATCAACAGTGATTTGAACGCATACGACACTCCGCTAGGCAGTGGACTGCTTATATTCACCGCCTTGGGAGCGGGATACGCATTGAAGAAGAGAAAATCTGCTTCAGCCAGGAGTTAGCAGTTGAAAATTGAAATTGAAAAAAAAGTTAAAATGTTTGTTCAACGTTTTAACTTTTTTTTTATTTTTGCCGCTTAATTTTTAATCCTAATAAAAAAATGAGCGGATTTTTCGGAATCGTATCACAAAGGCCTTGTATCACAGACCTCTTCTATGGCATTGATTATCACTCACATCTAGGTACCTCGTCTGGCGGTATCTGCACATTCGACGGCGAAACTTTCAACCGTTCCATCCACAGCCTCAAGGGCTCATATTTCAGAACCAAGTTTGAAGACGAACTCCCGAAGTTTTATGGCAACAGCGGCATCGGCATCATCAGCGACACCGACGCGCAGCCTATAGTGGTCAACTCACACCTCGGCAAGTTTGCCATCGTAACTGTGGCTAAAATCACCAATCTGAAGGATTTGGAAAAGGAATGCCTCGACAACAAGCAACACTTCGCTGAGTTGAGTCATGGCGACACCAACCCTACAGAGCTCGTGGCCTTGTTGATTACTCAGGGCGCCGACTTTGTGGACGGTATCAATAATGTCTATAAAAAGGTAAGAGGCTCAGTCTCAATGCTCATTCTTACCCCGGACGGAGTGATTGCGGCCCGCGACTTCTACGGACGTACTCCTATCGTCATCGGTAAGAACGAAACAGGCTATGTAGTCGCTTCGGAGAGTCACAGCTACATCAACCTCGATTACGAAACAGAAAGATTTGTCGGACCGGGCGAAATCGTAAAGATCACCCAAGACGGCGTTACACAGCTGCAGGCTCCTGCCGACAAGAACCAGATTTGCTCGTTCCTTTGGATTTACTACGGATTCCCGGCATCAGACTACGAGAATATCAATGTTGAGGAGATGCGTTACCGCAACGGTTTCGCCATGGGTGAGCACGATGACGTGGAGGCCGACTATGTGGCTCCTATCCCGGATTCAGGTATAGGAATGGCCATAGGTTATTCGCATGCAAGGAAGATTCCGTATGTGCGCAGCGTGGTCAAATACACTCCAACCTGGTCGCGCAGCTTCATGCCGGTCAGCCAGTCACAGAGAGAGCACGTGGCCAAGATGAAACTCATCCCTAACCACGCCCTGCTCAAAGGTAAGAGTGTTGTGTTCTGCGACGATTCAATAGTGCGTGGCACACAGCTTCGCGATAACGTGAAGATGCTCTACGACTACGGCGCAAAAGAGGTGCACATCCGCATCAGCTGCCCGCCATTGCTCTACGGCTGCAACTTCCTGAACTTCAGCGCTTCGAAGAACGAACTGGAGCTCATCACACGTCGTTGCGTTCAGGAGCTTGAAGGCGACAGCACAAAGAATATCGAGCTTTACTGCGACCCATCGACCAAGCAATATGCCAACCTGGTGGAGATGCTGCGCAAACATATAGGTGTTGACACACTGAAATTCAATACTTTGGATAATATTTGCAAAGCTATAGGAATGCCTAAATGCCAGATTTGCACACACTGCTTCGACGGCTCGTCTTACGGCGACAAATAATCTTACATAAAGAAAATATCAACTGATGAATCACGGGAGAAGCCCAGCAGCGATGCGGCTCTTCCGTGATTTATCGCTATTTCAAGGAAGCCGTGTGAGCCAAACAGGGCCACTACATCCGGAATGGCAACTTCGGTGTAGCTGCGGCAAACTTTGTCGATGACGTATTTCCCTATGCGGATTTCGAACTTACGGCCGTTGCGCATCTTCTCGAACAATTCCTTGGTGATGTTGGTCACCAGATTCTCGTAAGAATCCACGAAAGTGACTATGCCGTGGATGGAGTTGCCGTCTATGGTAGGCTGGAAGGTGACGCACTTGCGGATTTCAGGATAAGGATGGCCTATCTCGCTGAACGGCTGTCCATTGGCTATCATGGCGGCTACCTTAACGAAGCGGTCGCGGGTGGTGAAGGTGAAGTAGTCGGAGTCCTGAATCACCTCTATGGTGACGGCCTCGTATGGAGTGTCGCCCAATATGAGCGAGAAGATGTCGTTGTCGGTGCCAATGAAATAATGTCCGTTGGCTTTCAACGCTATGTGAGGCTTTTCTGCCGACTCTTCGGTCTCAACAGCTATGATGTGTATGGTTCCTTCGGGAAAGTTGCGGTAACAGTTGCGGATAATGAAGGCCGCCGAGGCTATGTCCCAAGGCTCAATGTTGTGGGTGATATCAACGACGTTGACGCCGGGTACGGCTGACAGAATGGCACCTTTGACAGCAGCAACGTAATAGTCTGACTGTCCCCAATCGCTTGTTAATGTTATGATTGCCATAATTATCCGCCCTTCTTTTCAATATGTCGTTTGACAGATGCAAAAATACGTTTTTATAATGATATTTTTTTATCGAAATAAAAAAGTTATGAACAATTTTTATTTTTTATATTTGCATATTGAATTTAACGTAGAAAATTAAATGGCGGAACAGATAGTCCAGATAGAAAATGTCAATCCGAGTGATTTGTATGGTGCTAAGGATCAACATCTTACGATAATTAAGAACTTGTTTCCAAAGCTGAAAATCATTGCTCGCGGCGATTTTGTGAAGGTGATTGGAGGGGAGGATGAGGTTAATTATTTCCTCGACCGTCTGACCATGTTGGTGAACCATCTCGAGCGTTATGGAAGCATCAATCCTCAGGTCATTGAGGATGTGATGATTTCGGGAGGCGAGACTCCATATGTGAAGAGCATGGGTGACGACGAGGTGCTGGTTTACGGGCGTAACGGAATGCAGGTGAAGGCTATAACTGTCAACCAGAAGAAGATGGTTGAGTCCATAGCAAAGAAGGACATGATTTTCGCCATTGGTCCTGCCGGAACCGGTAAGACCTACACCGCAGTGGCCCTTGCCGTGCGCGCCTTGAAAAACCGTGAGGTGCGCCGCATCATACTGACGCGGCCGGCGGTGGAGGCAGGCGAGAACCTCGGTTTTTTGCCGGGCGACTTGAAAGACAAGCTCGATCCGTATCTGCAGCCTTTGTACGACGCCTTGCGCGACATGCTTCCGCAGGCTAAGTTGAACGGCTACATGGAAGACGGCACCATAGAGATTGCGCCTCTGGCGTTCATGAGAGGCCGCACTCTCGACCACGCTTTCGTGATTTTGGATGAGGCCCAGAATGCCACCAGGGCGCAGCTGAAGATGTTCTTGACCAGAATGGGCCGCGACGCCAAGTTTGTGATAACGGGCGACGTGACGCAGATCGACCTTCCGAAAAACACTCCGTCGGGACTGCCGCAGGCCGTTGACGTTCTCGGACATGTTAAGGGCATAGAGTTCATATTCCTTGACGACAAAGACGTGGTCCGCCACAAGCTAGTGACCGAGATTGTCAATGCGTACAAGAAGTTTTATCATGATAATGATGAAGAAGAAACGCAGTCTGAACAGATGTCTGAAAAATAATAATAACAACAATCATACAATGAAAGCTTTAACAAGAACTGACTACAATTTCAAAGGTCAAACAAAGGTTTATCACGGCAAGGTTCGTGATGTTTATTTCATCGACAACAAATATCTGGTGATGGTCGCCACCGACCGCATCTCGGCATTCGACGTCATTCTGCCTGAGGGCATTCCGTACAAAGGCCAGATTCTCAACCAGATAGCAGCTGAATTTTTGGACATGACCACCGACATAGTGCCAAACTGGAAGATCGCCACTCCCGATCCGATGGTGACAGTGGGCAAGCTCTGCAAGCCGTTCCCTGTCGAGATGATTATCCGTGGCTACTTGACAGGTTCATCATGGCGTACTTACAAGAGCGGTCAGCACACCATTTGCGGAGTGCAGATTCCTGACGGCATGAAGGAACACCAGAAGTTCGCAGAGCCTATCATCACCCCGACAACAAAAGCTGAAGAAGGTCACGACGAGGACATCTCGAAGGAAGAGATTATCCGTCAAGGACTTATCAGCAAGGAAGACTACGAGAAAATTGAGGTCATCACCCGCAAACTGTTCCAGCGCGGTACTGAAGTCGCCGCCAAGCACGGTTTGATTTTGGTCGACACCAAGTACGAATTCGGTAAGATTGGCGATCAGATCTACCTCATGGACGAGATTCACACTCCAGACTCATCGCGTTATTTCATAGCCGACCAGTACGAGGAATGCTTCGCAAAGGGCATGCCTGTGAAGCAGCTCTCCAAGGAGTTCGTCCGCGAATGGCTGATGGCAAACGGCTTCCAGGGTAAGGAAGGACAGAAGGTTCCGGAAATGACACCTGAAATCGTGGCCGGCATTTCAGACCGTTACATCGAGCTTTACGAGAAGGTGACAGGAAAAGCCTTCCAGAAAGCCGCTGAGACCGAAGATATCAAAGCCAGAATCGAAAAGAACGTGAAGAATTGGTTAGACACCAATGAATAAGCTATACAATGAGATAATATCGCACCGCAACCCCGACCTTGTGCCGGGGTTGTCTCGTTTTTTCAAAACGGGGAAAGGCGGCTACGGTTACGGCGACAAGTTCCTTGGGATAAAGGTGCCGACTATAAGAGAAGCGGTGAAGGAGTGCTGGAACGTGACGTCTTTCGACGACTTGCAGGAATGCGTCAGCTCGGAATACCACGAGATACGCATGGCTGGACTGCTGACTTTAGTGCAGATTTTCAAACACGCGAAGAAAGACGTGAATCTGCAACAACGCTGCATCGACTTCTATCTTGCTAATACTCAATATATTAATAACTGGGACCTGGTTGATTTGTCATGTTACGAACTGCTCGGCAACTGGCTCCTCGACAAGGACCGCACTCTGCTTTATGACCTTGCTCGAGACGGAGAAACCATTTGGGAACAGCGCATCGGGATGGTGAGCACCATGCAGTTTTTGCGTCACAACCAGCTTGACGACACCTTCAATATCGCCGAGATATTTTTAGCAAAGCCGCAACCTCTGCACGACCTGCTTCAAAAAGCCGTGGGCTGGCTGCTGCGTGAGGCTGGAAAATGTGATGAGCAACGTCTCAAGCTTTGGCTTTCAATACGTTACAAGACAATGCCTCGCACCATGCTGAGGTACGCGATAGAAAAGTTTTCGGAAAACGAACGTAAATCTTACTTGGAGAAATAGTTTTATTTCTCCTTTTTTTCGTAAAAATGCATGTCGATGATGTACTTGTACACCTCTTTCGGCATGAAATAGCGAACGTCACGGCCTTCGGCTATGGCGTCGCGTATGAAAGTGGACGACACTTCAATCTCGGGAGCCTCAATAATCTTTACCGACGGATGATTTGCCAACTCGTTGCTGCTGTAGCCTTTGCGCGGATAGACGAGCAGATGGTGATATTTCAAAATCATATCGTAGTTCTTCCATTTCGGGAAGCTCTCGAGGCTGTCCATTCCACAGATAAGGTAAAAATCGGTGTTCGGATGATGCTCCGCCAGTCTTGTCAAGGTGTCGATGGTGTATGAAGGCTGCGGCATGTAAAACTCTATGTCGCACACATGAAAACGCTCGTCGCCCTTAACCGCCATCTCCACCATGTACATGCGGTGACGGTCGGCAAGCAGCGACTTCTTGTCTTTGAACGGGTTCTGCGGCGACACTACAAACCAAATCTCATCCATGTCACCGTACTCAGCCAGATAGTTGGCTAACATCAGGTGGCCGTTGTGGATTGGGTTGAAACTGCCAAAAAACAAACCGATCTTTTGTTTCATGTTACGTTGTTTGACTCCAAACTATGCAAAAAGCCGCAGGCTTATTTTTTCTGCTTGACGCAAGGCCTGCTATTTTTTGCATAGTTTTCCGTCTTAAAGTATATTAAATAACTGTTCCTTAATCTTTTCCAGCTCATCTTTCATTTTGACCACAAGTCGTTGAATGTCAGCGTCGTTAGCCTTTGAGCCGAGGGTGTTGATTTCACGACCCATCTCCTGAGCGATGAAGCCGAGTTTCTTGCCGGCGCCTTCCTCGTCTATGCTCTCCTTGAAGTAGTCGCAATGCTTGCGCAAGCGAACCTTTTCTTCAGTGATATCGAGTTTTTCGAGATAGAAAATCAGTTCCTGCTCGAAACGGTTTTCGTCGTATTCGCCGCTCGTCAGCTCCTGCAGATTCTTCATCAGGCGGCCTTTAATCACCTCGTGCCGGTTCTTTTCGAAAGGCTCCACCTCGCCAAGATATCCGAGAATCAGTTCGACACGTTTCAGAAGGTCTTTCTTAAGTATAGCACCTTCCTTGGCTCTGAAATCATCGGTGATTTCAAGGGCTTTCTGCAATGTAGCCATGATGGCGGCCATAAAGTCGTCGTCATATTCCTGTTGAGGTGATGCGAATATGCCAGGCATGCGGAACACTATGGCAGCCAGGTCTTTCGACTCGGGAATGCCATATTCCGTTGAGATATCCTTGATTTGTCGAAGGTAAGCACCAACCACTTCCTTTTCTATATTGGTGTTTTGTGCCACATCGGTGTTGGTGACTGTAATCGTCACATCCACCTTGCCGCGCTGCAGACATTGCGCAATCTCGTTGCGGTAGTCAAACTCATTGACTTTCAATTCCTGAGGCAGCTTGACGATGAGGTCCAGCTGCTTGCTGTTCAAAGTCTTAATCTCGACAGAAATGTTGTTAGTCTTAAAAATCTGCTCGGCCTTGCCGTAGCCTGTCATTGAACGGATCATCTTCAAAAATTTTTTTGCAAAAATAATGTTTTTTAAACAAAAATAATCATTAACTTTGTGGACTTCTAAGAAAAATTACAAATTCAAATAAAAATAACATTAAAAATTACAGTTTTATGTCAGAAAAAAAGACTTCTCAGGATTTCATGGAAATGGAAGCCAAGTACGGTGCACACAACTATCACCCGCTTCCGGTAGTTTTGGCAAAAGGTAAAGGTGCCAAAGTGTGGGACGTTGAAGGCAAGGAATATTACGACTTTTTGTCGGCTTACTCAGCTGTCAACCAGGGACACTGCCACCCGGCAATCCTCAAGGCTATGTACGAGCAGGCTGAAAAGCTCACTCTGAGCTCACGCGCTTTCTACAACGACGCCCTCGGTCCATGGGAAAAATATGTTACAGAATACTTCGGTTACGACAAGGTTCTGCCGATGAACACCGGCGCTGAGGCCGACGAGACAGCTCTGAAGCTCGCACGTCGTTGGGGTACAGTCTGCAAAGGCATCCCGAATGACGAGGTCACCATCGTGTGCTGCGAAGGCAACTTCCACGGCCGTACCATCACCATCATCACCATGTCGAACGACCCTGATTCATACGCAAACTACGGTCCTCTGACACCTGGTTTCATCCGTATCCCTTACAACGATCCAGACGCATTGGAGAAGGTTCTCGCTAAGGACGGAAAGAAGATCGCAGGTTTCCTGTTGGAGCCAATCCAGGGTGAAGCTGGCGTTTACGTTCCGGATGAAGGTTATCTGAAGAAATGCTACGACATCTGTAAGAAATACAACGTATTGTTCATGGCTGACGAGGTGCAGTGCGGTATCGCCCGTACAGGTAAGATGCTCGCTTGCGACCACGAAGGCGTTCGTCCTGACATCCTTATCCTCGGTAAGGCTCTCGGCGGCGGCGTGGTGCCAGTGTCAGCAGTGCTTTGCGACGACTATATCATGATGAACATCAAACCGGGTGAGCACGGCTCAACATTCGGCGGCAACCCAGTGGCAGCAAGAGTTTCTATCGCTGCATTGCAGGTCATTAAAGATGAACACCTGATGGAAAACGCTGAGCGTCTCGGTAAGCTCTTCCGTGAGGAAATCATGAAGATCAACCACCCGATGATCCAGAAGGTTCGCGGTAAGGGTCTCTTGAACGCAGTGATTATCAAGCCTATGAACGGCAAAGAGGCATGGGATGTCTGCTTGAAGATGCGCGACAACGGCGTTCTCGCCAAGCCAACTCACCAGCACATCATCCGTTTCGCTCCACCATTAGTGATCACCGAAGCCGAACTGATGGACGCTATCGACAGAATCAAGAAATCGATAATGTCGTTCTAAAATTATCAATCCCGTCATTTCGACTGGAGCGAAGCGGAATGGAGAAATCTCCTACAATTTGCCGGAGATTTCTCCGCTCCCTACGGTCGGTCGAAATGACGTTTTTTATATATAACCATTAAAACTTAAACCATGAAAAAACTCCTAACATTAGCAATCATTATGATTGCAGTGACGATTGTATCGTGCAAAAAAGAAAAGCCTACAAATGACAATTCCGAACCGCCCATTGTGGTGGTTGACAGCACTCTGTTACCGCAGGTGCAGACTTTGTATTTGAAAAATATAACGGAAGAAACCGCCGAGTGCGTTGCTAAAATTGTCAATTGGGACTCTGTGGCTTTGACAGAATGGGGAATCTGCTGGAGCACAACACATAATCCAACTATTAATGATAATACTGTACAATCGACGATTATCTTAAGTGGCACGTTTTCAGGATTACTTACAAATTTAACGTATTTAACTACTTATTACGTCAGAGCTTATGCTAAAAATGAATATGGACTTGTATACGGCAATGAGATAGATTTTGTAGCTGAAACTCATCCAAATCCGTGGTCGCCTGAGCCTGTCGATGGTCATATCCCGGCTGAAGTTTTGCCTGATGCATTAGCCGCCGAGATTGGCCAATATATGAATATCTATTCTGGCGAAAATCCTAAAATAATAAGTGATAACGTATATGTTTCAAGTCCGCATAAACTGATGCATACAACTTTCGACGAGCCAGTTGATACTATTTATCATAATTATTATTTTGAAATTAGGAGAAATGACAATCCAGTTTTTCTTGTTGAATATTTATGGGATGAAAGTTTAGGTTTTCCAGTTCCTACGGGTAGCCTTTCGAATATAATAGGTTCGGGAGATGATTTTACAATATATTATCTTAAGGAAGATTATACGAATGGCTATGCCAAGACAGCTACCATTTTAAGCGGTACTTGGGATGAGGAGAATGATGCCGTTAATAATTTAAAGATTGCGGAAATTCTGCTTAAGACATTTGATAATCCGAATCTGCCACCTGAGAATTCTTACCGAATAGTCGGCGACGAAGATGGAGTTTCAGAATATTATCCATACTTGGGTAAATGATATGGACTGGTTCAAAACCAAGATATTGAATGATAAACCCGTTGTCTTCGATCCGCTTCGGAGACAATGGGTTTCTTTAACGCCAGAGGAGCAGGTGCGGCAGAAGATGCTGTATTACCTCGTGGAGACACGAAAAGTGGCGGCAGGACTCATTGCGGTGGAGTATTCCATAAAAGTGAATAACCTCCCCAAGCGTGCCGACATCGTTGTTTTCAACAACCTCGGCGAGCCGCAGATGATTGTGGAATGTAAAGCGGAAACAGTACCGATAACCGAAAAAGTTTTAGATCAGGCGATAAGATATTTTTCAGGCCTGAATGTGAAATATCTCACCTTGACCAATGGGAAAACTATGTTTTGCTATCAAATTAATGATGGAAAACTTGAAGTTTTAACGGAATTTCCACTTTAGTCGTCATTTCGACTGAAGCGTAGCGAAATGAATAAATCTCCTACATTAGAATGTTTCAAATCAATTATTTGTCTGAGATTTCTCGACTACACTTCGTTTCGCTCGAAATGACGTAATTTGTTAAGAAACCAACTCCGAAACCGACTGCCAATCCCAACGCCGCTCCGCAAATCACATCGCCGGGGAAGTGAGCTCCCATGTAGATGCGGCTGTAAGAGACCACCGCTGCCCAAGGGAACATCAGCCAGCCTATTTTACTGTAATGCTTTTTCATCGTCATGTAGATGAGCGACGCCAAAGCGAAGGTGTTTGCGGCATGCGACGACATGAAACTGTACATACCGCCACAGTGGCCGTCAGGCAGATACACTAGATCTTGTATACGCGGGTCGTGACATGGCCTGAGTCGCATGACCATAGGCTTGAACACGTGGGATGCGATTTGGTCGGACAAAGTGATTGCCACGGCTACGCCCAGAAGAATCCACAAGCCTTTCCATTTGTATTTGTAAAAAACCAGGAACACCAGCACCGCATAAAACGGCACCCAGCCCAGCTCAGATGAGATAAACGTCATCACAGGGTCGAGCCACCCAACGTGCAAGCCGTTGAGAAACAGAAAAAGCTGATGGTCGAGATTGTTTAACATGCTATTCAGTGAGGCAGAGCCAAATCAAATCCTTCAGCTCCTTTATTCCTTCGCCGGTGGCCGAGCTGATGAACAGATGCGGCACCTTCTTGGGCAGATGTTTCTTGATATCTTTCCTGGTGTCTTCGTCAATGAGGTCGCACTTGCTGACCGCTAAAATGCGTTTCTTGTCGAGCAATTCAGGGTTGTATTTCTTCAACTCGTTGAGCAATACGTCGTAAGCTTCTTTCACGTCGGGGCTGTCGGCCTCCACTAAGAACAACAGTATGGAGTTGCGCTCGATATGACGTAAGAATCTGATCCCCAGTCCTTTACCTTCAGAAGCGCCTTCGATGATTCCCGGGATATCGGCCATGATGAACGACTTGAAGTCGTAATACGGCACTATTCCGAGGTTAGGTGTCAAAGTTGTGAACGGGTAGTCGGCAATCTCAGGTTTTGCCGCTGAGACTACAGAAAGCAGGGTCGATTTTCCGGCATTCGGGAAGCCCACCAGACCTACGTCGGCCAAAAGCTTGAGCTCGATTATAATCCAGCGCTCCTCTGCCGGCTCGCCCGGCTGAGCGAACTTCGGTGCCTGCAATGTGGCTGTTTTGAAGAAGGTGTTGCCCTTGCCGCCGCGTCCGCCTTTCATTATGACTATTTCCTGTCCGTCTTCGGTCACCTCGCCAAGGGGCTCGTTGGTTTCAGCGTCGTAGGCTACGGCGCCCAGTGGCACCTCTATCACAACGTTGTTTCCTTGGGCGCCGGTGCGCTGGTTCGCTCCGCCGGACTCGCCGTCGCCGGCGAACAGATGCTTGGTGTAGCGCAGATGCAGCAGCGTCCACAGTTGGGCGTTGCCTTTGAGAATCACGTCGCCGCCCTTGCCGCCGTCGCCGCCGTCAGGACCGCCCTTGGGCACATACTTGGCATGGTTGAAATGCATGGAGCCATGTCCGCCCTTGCCTGAGCGACAGAATATCTTTACGTAATCGACAAAATTTGAACTAGCCATAATTCCTAAAATTCATCTTCTTCGGTCTCTTCCGGCGTTGCTGCGGCGCTCTGCTCTTCGTCGTATTTGTCGCAGTCGAAGTCAAGGTCGACGCGCGAAAGAGGTTTGGTGAAGTCGCCCCTGCTGATGTTCAGCGTAGGGTCGGCATAAACTTTTTTCATATACAAAGCCCAGATAGGCAAAGCCGTGTTGGAGCCCTGTCCGAGCGTTATGGTCTTGAAGTGGACGGCACGGTCTTCAGCACCTGTCCAAACACCTGTGGTGAGGTCGGGGGTGATGCCCATAAACCATCCGTCACTCTGGTTCTGAGTGGTGCCGGTTTTGCCGGCGATAGGGTTGCGCAGGCCGTATTTGTAACGCAGACGCATGCCTGTGCCCTCGTAAACCACGCCTTTCATCAGCTCTATCATCTTGTAGGCTGTCACATCGTCCATGGCCTCATGCTGCTCAGCCTTGAAAGTCTCGATGACATTGCCGTTCTTATCCTCAATCTTGGTGATGAAAATAGGCTGTATGTAGACTCCTCTGTTGGCGAAGGTGTTCATGGCACCCACCATTTCGTAAAGCGAAAGGTCGCATACGCCCAAGCAAATCGAAGGGACTGCCGGGATATCCGACTTGACGCCCATTCGGCGGGCCATCTGAATGACGGCTGTAGGGCCGAAACGTTTCATCAGGTAAGCCGAGATGCGGTTGTTGGAGTGGGCGAGGGCCCATCTCAAGGTCACTTCTTCGCCCAGCTTGGTCTTGCCGGCATCCTTAGGCTCCCAGAACTTGCCGTCTGGCAGTTGTATGCTGTAGCTGATGTTAGCCACCTTGGTGCAAGGGGTATATTCACCTTCCTGCATGGCCAGCGAGTAGAGGAAAGGCTTGAAAGTTGAGCCCACCTGACGCTTCGACTGTGTCACATGGTCATACTGGAAGAAACGGTAGTCGTTGCCGCCCACATATGCCTTCACGTGACCTGTACTGGTTTCCATCGACATCAGAGCCGATTGCAGGAAGAACTTGTAGTAGTGAATGGAGTCCATTGGAGTCATCACAGTGTCGAATGGACCGTCCCACGAGAACACCGTCATGTGTTTGGGCTTGTTGAAATCGGCCACTATGGAATCCATGCTCCATCCGGCTTTCTTCAGTACACGATAGCGCTCGGAGCGCTTCATCGAAAGCATCATCAGATGATCCACTTCCTCTTGGTCATTCAACACAAACGGAGCCAGCTCGTCACCTTCCCAATGTTCGTAGAAGGCCGGCTGAAGGTCGAGAGACAGATGCTCGCGCACCGCCTCCTCGGCATACTGCTGCATTCTGGAGTCGATGGTGGTGTAGACGCGCAGGCCGTCTTTGTAGATGTTGTACGGAGTGCCGTCAGGTTTGTTGTGGGTTTTGGCCCACTTGGTCAGTATACCTCTGAGGAACTCGCGGAAGTAGGTGGCTTGTCCGGCAGTATGGTCCAAGACGCCGAAATGCGAGATGTCGATCGGTATCTGTGAAATTGAATCGTATTCGTGTTCGGTCAGCGAGCCGTTGGTGACCATGCGTTTCAGCACCAGGTTACGGCGCTGCAGAGCATACTCAGGATTGCTGATAGGGCTGTATTTTGTCTGGGCTTTCAACACACCGGCCAGCACTGCCGACTCCTCAATTGTCAGCTCGCTTGGCTGCTTGCCGAAGAAGGTCTCAGCCGCCTTTTTGATACCGAAGGCGTTGTGTCCGTAAAACACAGTGTTGAGATACATGGCTATGATCTCGTCCTTCGAATAGTTGTATTCCAGCTTGGTGGCCGTGACCCATTCCTGCAGTTTCCTGATGACCAGTTGGGTTACGCTCAACTCTTCAGCTCGAGGGAAGAGGTTCTTGGCCAGCTGTTGGGTGAGGGTACTGCCGCCACCCTGTTCGGTATGGCCTGTGGAAATACCTTTCACCACTCGGAAAAGCGCTATCTTATCTATGCCGCTGTGCTCGTAGAATCGGACGTCTTCGATGGCTACAAGAGCATGGATGAGGTTGGGTGAAATGTCCTGATAGCTCACGTTGGAACGGTTCTCTATGTAATAGGTTCCAAGCAACTTGCCGTCACAGGAGATGATTTCTGTGGCGAGGTTGGTCTCAGGGTTTTCAAGCTCTTCGAATGTCGGCATAGGGCCGAACCATTCGTGATTTATGCCGTAGAAAAGCAGATATACCGACAGCACACCCATCGCGAACAGCGACCAGATCACTATCAGATAAACCTTGACGTCTTTTTTCTTCTTAGCTTTTTTCTCTGCCATAAATTATTGTTTTTCAAAACAAATGCCTACGTCAGTTATGCCGCGTAGCTCTTTCTCGCGCATGGCCTGCTCAATCTCAAAACGGTAAACGCCGCTCAAAGGGAAGCGCAAACAGGGGTTGAGCATTATTTTAGCCGAGCGCATGGTGCCGCTGCCTTTGCCCATCCATCGGCCGTCTGGGTAGGCGAGGGTGCACTCAATGGTGTCGTGAGTCACATTGCCGTTTGGGAACTCAGTATGCATAAAGACGTATAAATTGCTGTAGCTATAGCTTTCCAGATGCCTGATATTCAGATAAAAGGCATAGTCGGCAAGGGTGTCGTCGACCGTAACGTCGAAATACGGCACGTTCTGGTTGTCCCACTTGGCTCCCGGAATGATGACGCTCTCGTCGTACAGCCTGTTGCCGCCGCACGAGACCATCAAAATAGTCACTAAAGCAATATAAACAAACTTCTTATACACTTTCAAACTAAACTTTATTCCAGTTTCGACAAATCGGCCGGCTTGCCGTCCTCACCGTAGTCGTTGTTCTTCTGTTCCTTTATGAATGCGAAGTCTTCCAACTGTTCCGGCAAATCGCCTTTTTTGTTTCTTTCAATAATGTCTTTCACCTTTTCCACCGGAATAGCCATCATGTTGTTGCGGTCGAATGGGTAGGAATACCACATCAGGCCCTTGAAGATGTCGATTTTCTGGTAGATGCCGTCGCCTTTCTTGGTTTTGAGCACTATGCGGTTGTCTGGGAAACCTTTCAGGGCGTCCACGTAAGTGTCGTATTCGTAGTTGAGGCAGCACTTCAGTTTGCCGCACTGTCCGGCCAGCTTCTGAGGGTTGGGTGACAGCTGCTGCACTCTGGCCACGTTGGTGGTAACTGACTGGAAATCGGTAATCCATGAGGCGCAGCACAGCTCGCGTCCGCATGAGCCTATGCCGCCGAGCTTGGCCGACTCCTGACGGAATCCGATCTGACGCATTTCCACACGTACGTGGAACTCTTCGGCCAGTTTCTTGATCAATTCACGGAAGTCTACACGGCCGTCGGCTGTGTAATAGAATATGGCTTTTGTTCTATCTCCTTGATATTCAATATCATTGAGCTTCATCTCAAGTTTCAGGCTGGAGGCGATTTCGCGGCTTCTGTAAAGGGTGTGCTCCTCCTGGCGTATGGCTTCGATAAACTTCTCCACGTCGTTGATGCGGGCGCGGCGATAGATTTTCTTAAGCTCTGACACGGGAGTGTTGCTCTTTTTGCGTTTGCATTGTCTGTCGATAAGTTCGCCCACCATGGTGACTATGCCTATGTCGTGTCCAATGGCAGTCTCAACAGCAACAAGCTCACCTTCGAGCAGATTCATCTCCGAAGGGTAGCTGAAAAAGTCTTTTCTGTCGTTTTTGAAACGCACCTCGGCCACCAGAAGTTCGCCTTCCTTAGGTGTCTCATTCTCGTAATCCTTAAGCCAGTTGAAGCTGTCGAGTTTGCATTGTCCGTGACGCAGCACGTTGCTTCCGAACTCGTAAGTCTCGGCTTTGATGCGGCATCCGCGGTGAAAATCGTTGGTGTGAGTCTGCTTCATGTCGTCGTGTAGCGGCCATGTAGCTTGGAATTCCTCGCCTTCGTCCTGCTTGTTCACCATGCGGTCTTCCATCTCCTCGTCCTTCAGGTTGAACTTCTGAGGGGCTGATTTAAGCAGACTGTCAACGTCTTCGGTCGTTTCAGTTATATTTTCTTCAAGAATTTCTTCTTCGTTCAAATCTTTCTCTTCCATAAAAAACAGCTGTCTATATTAATAACCTGCAAAGATAAGGAAAATTATATTACGAGCCGTTATTTTTTGTAATTTTGCAGCATGAAGAGAATTTTCGGGAATCGGAAGGAGGAAGACGAGCGGCGGCGTGGCGAGCGTTACGTGTTGATGACGGAAAGCCCAGTGCGGCCGTTGGTTTTGAGAATGGCTGGTCCTACTATAGTTTCGATGATGGTGACAGCTTTGTACAACATCATCGACGCGTTTTTTGTGGGGCACATCAGCACTGAGGCGACGGCGGGCGTTGGCGTGTCGTTCGCTTACATGACCTTCATCAACGCCCTGGGATTCTTTTTCGGTCACGGTTCGGGCAATTTCATCTCGACGGCTCTCGGGGCCAAGAAATACGACGAAGCTGAGAAGATGGCCGCCACGGGTTTCGTCTCCTCAATGACCTTCGGTCTGATAGCTATGATAGTGGGATTGTGCCTTTTGTCGCCACTGTCGCGTATGATGGGCTCCACCCCCGATGTGCTGCCGCATGCCAATGATTATCTGCTGTTTATCCTCATAGGCACTCCTTTCATGATGTCGTCTCTTACCCTGAACAACCAGCTGCGTCTGCAGGGCAATGCGCATTATGCAATGGTAGGTATTTCCACCGGAGCCATACTCAATATCATACTAGACGCTTATTTCATTTACAGTCTGGACATGGGTGTGATGGGAGCTTCGCTGGCCACATGTATCAGTCAGATGGTGGGCTGGTTGGTGTTGCTCATAGGCACTGAGCAGAAAGGCAATGTGCACATCCGACTGAGGAATGTCAACCCCAACTGGCAGACTTTCAAGGAGATTTTCAAGGGAGGCAACCCCTCGCTGGTGCGCCATGTGTTTGTGTGTGTCAGCACAATTATGCTCAACCGTTATGCGGCATTTTACGCCGATCCGGGCACCGAGGCCAGTGCCTTGGCGGCCTTTGCCATAGTGTCGCGCATAATGATGTTTGCCTTCTCGATTATTTTGGGAATAGGGCAGGGGTTCCAGCCGGTATGCGGTTTCAACTATGGGGCCGGGCTGCATGAGCGTGTACGTAAGTCGTTCATTTTCACCATGCAGCTGTCAACCGCCATACTGCTGATTGTATCCATAGCATTCTCGGTTTATGCTCCCGAACTTGTGAGGCTGTTCCGCAGTGAGGACCCGGAACTGATCAGGATTGGAGCCGAGGTGCTGCGATGGCAGTGCCTGTCGTTCCCTCTGGTGGGAGTGAGCACAGCCACCAATATGCTTTACCAGACGGTACGCAAAACCTTTATCGCCTCATTGCTGTCAATGGGACGACAAGGTTTGTTTTTCATACCGACCATTATGATTCTGCCCCATTTCATAGGGCTTCAGGGTGTGGAGATGACTCAGGCAGTGGCCGATGCACTGACCTTCCTGCTGTCGCTGCCATTCGCGGTGAAGGAGGCTTTAGCCATTAGCCATTAGCCGTTAGCCATTAGCCATTAGTCTGACTAAAGACTAGCGACTAGAGACTAAAACAAGCAGCTGTCAAGCGCTTGTTTTATCGCTTCCTTATCCAGTTTTTGTCCGATGAACACTATCTTTTCCATACGGTCGCCGTATTCATCGTCCCAGTCTTTGAGTATGCTCGGGTCGCGCTCGACAAACTGCTGCAGTTCCTCCTCAGAAGCTGTGGCAAACCAGTAGCCGGCTTCGGTCAGCTTTTTCTGACGGCCCGCAGTCTCGAATATGTAAGACATGTCCTGGTTGTCGGCAAAATAGCATAAACCCTTGGCACGTATAATGTTTTTTGGCCATTTGTTGAGCACGTAGTCGTTGAACTTCAATGTGTCGAACGGACGGCGGTTGAAGTAAACGAATGTGCCGATGCCATATTCCTCAGCCTCACCTTCCTCCTCATTATGCTCATGATGATGATGCTCATGCTCATGCTCCTCGTCCTCGTCCTCGTCCTCATGCCCATGTCCGTCCTCATGCCCATGCTCATGTCCGTCCTCATGTCCATGTTCCTCGTTATCGTTATCGTTATCGTTAACGTGATGATCTTCGATCATCTTAATCCACCCCGCCGAACCAGCCACCTGGTCGTAGTCGAACATATCGTTGTTGAGCAGGTTCTCTATGTCGATGTTGGCGTAGTCGCATTCCACTATCTTGGCGTCTGGCTGCAAGCTTCTGACTATCTGGCGTATGCGCTCCAGCTCTTTGGGCTCAACCTCCGACACCTTGTTGAGCATAACCACGTTGCAGAACTCAATCTGTTGGATAATCAGGTTTTCTATATCCTCATCGTCTATATTGTCACGTTTGAGGTCGTTGCCGCAGCTGAACTCGTCTTTCATTCTCAAAGCGTCGACCACAGTCACTATGCAGTCGAGGCGAGGGGTGCCGAACTTGGTGTATTCATAGCCCATGCTCGGAATTCCGGCTATGGTGCGCGCTATCGGCTCGGGTTCGCATATTCCGCTGGCTTCGATGACTATGTAGTCGAAACGACCCATCTTCATGATGTCGGTGAGCTGTTCGATGAGGTCCATCTTCAGAGTGCAGCAGATGCAGCCGTTCTGAAGAGCCACCAGACTCTCGTCTTTCTTACCCACTATTCCGCCTTTCTGAATGAGGTCGGCGTCAATGTTGACCTCGCCTATATCGTTGACAATCACTGCAAAACGTATGCCTTTCTTGTTGGCAAGAATGTTGTTGACCAATGTTGTCTTACCACTTCCGAGATAACCGGTCAGAAGCAGGACCGGAGTTTCCTTTCTACTCATTTTTCTAAATTTTTTGCTTTTTCAGTTTGCAAATATACGATATTTTTAGCCAGTAGCAACTAGCCATTAGCCATAAGCGAAAAAAACTATTGGCTGATGGCTAATACCTAATGGCTAATTTTGTAATTTTGCAGCCGATATGAAAAAGTATATTGGTCATATTGCGGCCTTCACGGCCTACACGATTTTCGGCTTTAACATAATCATTTGCAGAGACTTGTCAAATCTGGCCCTGATTTCTCCCATGGGACTGCTGTGCTTTCGTGTGACAGGCGCCGCCCTGCTGTTCTGGCTGCTGTCGCTTTTTACGCCTCGTGAAAAGGTGGAAACTCGCGATTTCCCTAAAATTTTTCTGGCATCCATGCTGGGTCTTTTCCTGACGCAACTGTCGTTTTTGAAGTCCAGTCCGCTGACCACTCCTTTCGACACCAGCATTCTCACCCCTCTGACCCCGATTTTTACCATGTTTATAGCCGCCATAGTACTGAAAGAGCCCATAACTTTCAAAAAAGCCGGCGGCGTGGCCTTGAGTTTTATAGGCGTTATATTCCTGGTTTTCAATACGGTACGTGTCGAGAGCAACAGCGTGACCGAAACCACCACCATGGGAGTTGTTTACATGATTTTCAACTGTATCTTCTTCGCTTTGTATCTCGGTTCGTTCAGGCCTCTCATTCAGAAATACAGCGTGGTGACATTCATGAAGTGGATGTTCCTGTTTTCGGCTTTGGTTGCTATACCATTTGATTTCAAGGAACTGACCGGCCTCAATTTGGCCGCTATGCCTTCGAAATACCTCATGGAGCTGGGTTTTGTGGTCGTATTCTCCTCATTCATAGCTTATTACTTGATTCCAGTCGGTCAAAAAGTGTTGCGTCCGACTGTGGTCAGTCTGTACGGCTACCTGCAGCCCATCATAGCCACCATAGTGGGTATAGCCACCGGCATGGACCACCTGACATGGCAAAAAATAGTAGCTGCCGTCTTGGTTTTCTCGGGCGTCATACTCGTCAACAAGAGCCGTGCCGCCACATCCTAATTTTTTTACTTTTCTCTTTCCTCTTTCAATAATAATTCCTATCTTTGCAAAAAATTTTCGAAAATTTTAAATATCATGAGTAACCAAAAAAAACTTTTTGAGGAGTTCCCTCCAGTAACCACCGAACAGTGGGAAGCTGTCATAGAGAAAGACCTCAAAGGAGCCGATTACAACAAGAAACTTGTCTGGAAAACAGCCGAAGGTTTCCAGGTAAGGCCGTACTATCGCGCTGAGAATCTGAAGGATATTCCGTGGCTCGACACCAAACCGGGCGAGTATCCATACATCCGCAGCACGAAAAAAGAAGGCAACGACTGGCTTGTGTGCGAAGACATTGTGGTGAAAGACTACCACGAGGCTAACAAAAAAGCCCTCGATGCACTCAACCGTGGCGCAACAGCTCTTTCGTTCCGCCTAGAATACGACAAGCCATACGACGCTGTCGAGATATCAGGTCTCCTCAACGGCATAGTGGCCGAAGCAGTCGAAATCAATTTTTACAACAACAAGTATCATCTTCCGCTTCTTGAGATGATGTCGAAGATTCCGGGCATCAATGGCTCGTTGAACTACGACCCGCTGACACGTTACATCCGTCGCGGTACTTGGTTCGTTACCGAGAACACCGATATGGAACTCGCAGCCATACTCACAAAGGCCGAGATTCCGGGAGTGCAGACCATAGGCGTCAACGCTCACGTGTTCACCAACGCCGGCGCCACCATCTCTCAGGAAATGGGTATAGCCCTTTCGGTTGGTGTTGAATACATTGAGCAATTGCTCGCCAAGGGCATGACTATCGATGAAATAGCCCCGAAGATGCGCTTCAACGTTGCAGTCGGTCAGACCTACTTCATGGAGATGGCCAAGATGCGTGCCTACCGCATGCTCTGGGCGGAAATCCTCAAGGCTTACGGCGCCAAGGAAGAGAATTGCAAGATTCGCATCCATGCCTTCAACGCTTTGATTAACATGAGTTTGTACGACCCATACGTGAACATGCTGCGTACCACCACAGGTACAATGTCAGCTGTCCTCGGCGGTGTCGACTCGTTCTGCGTCACTCCTTTCGACGCCACATACGAAGAGGCCACCGAGTTCTCAGACCGTATCTCACGCAACCAGCAGCTCATCCTCAAGGAAGAGTCACACTTCGACAAGGTTGCTGACCCTGCTGCAGGTTCATATTATGTTGAGAATCTTACAGAGTCCATAGCTACCGCGGCATGGAACGTCTTCCTCCAGATTCAGGAAGAGGGCGGTTACCTCGCATCGGTACGCAAGGGCACAATCCAAAATATAGTGAAGGAAAGCGCAGCCAAGCGTTTCAGCAATGTCGCCACACGCCGCGAGACCATACTCGGAACCAACCAGTTCCCGAACTTCACCGAGACTATGAAGTTCGACCCGGCCGAGTGGGTGTTCAAAGCTGACTGCAAACGCGAGGCTAAGGCTGAAGTCGACACCATCGACACCTTCCGCGTGGCTCAGCAGTTTGAGACAATGCGTTATGCCACCGACGTCTACGCTAAGAACCACAAGCGTCCTACAGCATGGATGTTCACCTACGGCAACCTGGCAATGCGTAAGGCCCGCGCCAACTTCGCATCCAACTTCTTCGCTTGCGCTGGCTTCGAAGTGGTTGACAACCCTGGCTTCAAGACCTTGGAAGAAGGCATAGCCGCGGCACGTCAGGTAAAACCTGAAATCCTGGTCATCTGCTCGTCAGACGAGGAATACGGCGAAGGCAACGCCCTCAAGATCTACGAGGAACTGAAGAACGAGACCATAGTGGTGCTCGCCGGTAATCCGGAAGGCACTGCCGACATCCTCAAAGAGGCCGGCCTCGAATACTTCATCCACGTCAAGAGCAACGTCCTTGAGACATTACAGAGTTTCCAGAAAAAATTAGGTATAACAAAATGAGAAAGGAGTAAGCAATGAAACCAGATTTCAAAAATATCAACATCAACGCTATACCTAAGTCACAAATCAAGGCTGACTACCAGCCTGACTGGGAAACAGTTGAGCATATCAACGTGAAGCCGGCTTACACAGCCGAAGACCTCGAGAATATGGAGCACCTCAACTATGCTGCAGGTATAGCTCCTTATCTCCGTGGACCTTATTCAACCATGTATGTGATGCGTCCTTGGACAGTTCGTCAGTATGCAGGTTTCTCTACAGCTGAAGAGTCAAACGCATTCTATCGCCGTAACATCGCCGCCGGTCAGAAAGGTCTGTCAGTGGCTTTCGACCTTGCTACACACCGTGGCTATGACGCTGACCATGAGCGTGTTATGGGTGATGTCGGTAAGGCCGGCGTGTCAATCTGCTCGGTCGAAGACATGAAGGTCTTGTTCGACCAGATCCCGCTGAATAAGATGTCTGTTTCAATGACAATGAACGGCGCTGTGTTGCCTATCTTGGCATTCTACATTGTGGCCGCTTTGGAACAGGGCGCTAAATATGAAGAGCTTCAGGGTACAATCCAGAACGACATTTTGAAGGAGTTCATGGTGCGTAACACCTATATCTATCCTCCGGAGTTCTCAATGCGAATCATAGCTGATATCTTCGCTTTCACATCGCAGAACATGCCGAAGTTCAACTCAATTTCAATCTCTGGCTACCACATGCAGGAAGCCGGCGCTACATGCGACATCGAGTTGGCTTACACCTTGGCCGACGGTTGGGATTACCTCCGCACAGGTGTCAAGTCGGGCTTGGACATCGACGCTTTCGCTCCACGTCTGTCGTTCTTCTGGTGCTCCGGAATGAACCATTTCATGGAGATCGCAAAGATGCGCGCCGCACGTATGCTGTGGGCTAAGATAGTGAAGACCTTCAACCCGAAGAGCGACAAGTCATTGGCTCTGCGTACTCACACCCAGACTTCAGGTTGGTCACTCACAGAGCAAGACCCGTTCAACAACGTGGCCCGTACATGTATCGAAGCTATGGGAGCAGCCCTCGGTCACACACAGTCGTTGCACACCAACGCTTTGGACGAGGCTATCGCACTTCCAACCGACTTCTCGGCACGTATCGCACGTAACACCCAGATCTACATCCAGGAAGAGACCAACGTTTGCCGCGTCGTCGACCCATGGGCAGGTTCATATTATGTTGAATCACTCACCAAGGAGATCGCTGAGCGTGCATGGTCACACATCATGGAGGTCGAGCAGATGGGCGGTATGGCTAAGGCTATAGAGACAGGTCTGCCGAAGATGCGTATCGAAGAGGCCGCAGCCCGCAAGCAGGCTAAGATTGACGCTGGCACTGAGACCATAGTCGGTATCAACAAATACCGCCTCGAACATGAGGATAGCATCGATACTCTCGAAGTTGACAACACAGCGGTGCGTGAGTCACAGATCCGCCGTCTGAAAGAATTGAAGGCAAACCGTAACGAAGCCGACGTGCAGCGTTGTCTCGACGCCATCACCGAATCGGTGAAGACAGGCAAGGGCAACCTTTTGGCATTGGCAGTTGAGGCTGCAAAATGCCGCGCCACCTTGGGTGAAATCTCAATGGCATGCGAGAAGATAGTCGGTCGTTATAAAGCTGTTATTCGTTCAATTTCAGGAGTTTATTCTATGGAAGCAAAAGGCAATGAAAAATTCGCCAAGGCACAGGCAATGGCCGACGAGTTCGCTCGCATAGAAGGCCGTCGTCCTCGTATCATGATTGCCAAGATGGGTCAGGACGGTCACGACCGTGGCGCTAAAGTCGTCGCTACAGGTTACGCTGACATAGGCTTCGACGTCGATATGGGACCTTTGTTCCAGACACCGGCCGAGACAGCACGTCAGGCTGTGGAAAACGACGTCCACATCGTGGGTGTGTCGTCACTGGCAGCAGGTCACAAGACCCTCGTCCCTCAGGTGATTGAAGAGCTGGCCAAACTCGGTCGCCCGGATATCATGGTGACAGTGGGTGGCGTTATCCCTCACCAGGACTATCAGTTCCTGTACGATGCCGGCGCAGTGGCCATCTTCGGACCTGGCACCATAGTGTCGGATTCGGCAATCAAGATGCTTGAATTGTTATTGGCAGTTCGCAAACAGTAATTGAAAAACAAATTTTATACGGTTTGGACAGGCCGGCAGATAGGCGTTTTCAACTCTTGGGAAGAATGCCGTCTGCAGGTGGAAGGATTCCCTGGTGCGAGATACAAAGGATTTCCCACCAGAGAATCCGCCGAATCGGCGTTTAAAAACGAGCCTGATTTCGGAAAAACCGCTTTGGAGACGGATGGGAATCCGTCTGCTGCCAAGACGCCAGAGTCTTGGCGGTCACTGCCGGAAGGCAGTCCAAAGCCTGAGCCCAACGCCATTGCCGTCGATGCTGCATGCTCGGGAAACCCCGGCAAAATGGAGTATCGCGGTGTTTATGTTGAGACAGGGGAGGAGTTGTTCAAAAGCCCTCTCTTCGAATACGGCACCAACAACATAGGGGAGTTTCTCGCAATAGTGCATTGCCTGGCATGGCAGCAGAAAAAACGCATCAACATCCCCATTTATTCCGACTCGGTTAACGGTCAGAAATGGGTGGCGGAGGGTGTCTGCAAGACTAAACTCGTTGAGAATGAAAAGAACAAATATCTCTTCGAGGTGGTAAAAAGAGCCGAGAAATGGCTTCACGACAACACCTTCAGGGTGCCGATATACAAATGGAGAACCGAGATCTGGGGTGAGATACCGGCAGATTTCGGCAGAAAATAGTAAGACACAGGTTATGATTAAGTTCGACACATTCTATCTGCAGTGCCCGCGATGCGATGCTTGGCTTGAGGGCCATATCGTAAGGTCGGAGCTGGTCAACAAGTCCACCTTGTATTCTGATGGTAAGACGTTGAACGACAATTATATAACCGAACCTCAGAAAGTCATAGTCTGTCCTTCGTGCAGCCATTGGTTTTGGGTGGAAGAGTTTAAGGAACCTATGGTGACACCTGTAAAACCTACAGTGCCGTATTACACTTGGAACCACTGGCGCTTTTACGGCATACATTTCAACAGCAACGAAGGGCGTCTGGCTTTGGTGAATCATTACAAACAATTTCTTAAAGTCATTAAGGACGACAAGGACAAGGAGATATACGTCCGTCGTCTGATGTGGTGGGCCTACAACGATTTGGTGCGCAACAACTATCAGATGCATCTGCCTTATCTGTTGTCTGGAAAGATGAGTTTCAACGTCTGGCGCAAGAACCGTCGCAAACAGATAGAAGGCCGTCGTCTTTTCAAGAAATACCACGACGATTATTTGGAGAATATGAAAGCCTTGTTACTGCTGGTGAAAGGCCGATACACTCCGGATGATGAGGAATATGAAGCTTCCATTCTGGAAATCATAGAGTTATATCGTGAGATGAGAGAGTACGACGAGGCTCAGAAAATACTTGACACTATTCCGAGACGCACGCACTACATAGCGAACATCGAGAAAGAGGTCAGGAAGAAACACGATTTTGTTTTCCTAGTAGTTGGTTGATAACGTACGATGCGCAGAAGCATCCGAACACGGCCGGCATGTATGATACAGTGCCAACCGTGGCGATTTTGTTTTGTTGCTGCTCGTCTTCAACTATGAAGGCGTCGTCGGCCACCTTCTCGGGTGAGAACACCACGGTGATGCCTTCGCGTATGCCCAGTCGGTGCAGGCGCTTGCGGATGTAGAAGGCGAGGCGGCAGTTGTACGACTTCGACATGTCGCAGATCTCTATTTTGGTAGGGTCGTACTTGCCTCCGGCGCCCATGCAGCTGACTATGTTCTGATGGTTTTGCACTGCGTAATACAGCAGAAACACCTTAGGTGCCATGGTGTCGATGGCATCGACCACGAAGTCGAACTTTTGCTCCATCAAATCGATTATGGATTGGTCTTTGAGATACTGGGTGAGCACGTGCAGCTTGATGTCGGGGTTGATGTCGCGTATGCGTTCGGCCATGACTTCGGTCTTGTAGCGTCCCACGGTGCTGTCCAATGCCAACAGCTGTCGGTTTTTGTTGGTCACGCTGACGGTGTCGCTGTCGACTATGGTCATCTCACCGACGCCGGCACGGGCCAGCTGTTCGGCGGCGTAGGCACCTACGCCGCCGAGCCCTACCACCAAAACATGGGCTGCGGCCAGACTCTCCACTCCGTCTTTACCTACCAGTATTTCCGTTCGTTGTTTCCAATCGTCCATAATTCTCAAAAATCTGTTTGCATAAAAAATCTACTTCGCATTCTATCAAAGTCGCTGCCTTTGCGTAAACGTCCTTAATGTTTCTGCCGGAGACGTCGGTCTCCAAAAACAGCCTCTCCACAGGAAGATTTTTCAGTATTTCCGCGGCTTTTGGCTCGTTACGGTACAGCACTTCGCCCAGAGAGATGTACATGTCGTGCCTAAGCAGCTGCAGCATGGTCTCTACAGAGCCGTTGAAACCGTGAATCACCCAAGGCATCTTGGCCTTGGCCGACTTCCGCATGGCGATTAGCTCGGAATAAGCCCTTACACAATGCACTATCATAGGCTTACGATAACTCTCGGATAGCTCTACCATAGCCCTAAACACTTCAACTTGCTTCTCGAAAGTGTCGCGGTGGGCCTTGTCGAGCCCCACTTCGCCTACGGCAGCTGTCATTTCGACCGAAGCGCAAGGAAGTGGAGTCGAGGCTTCCTCCACCGACTCCACTTCCCATGGATGTACTCCTACTGTTGTCAAAATCTTTTCGCCACACTCGTCAACAATCCTTATAACAGATTGATTGTCAATATGTGTATGGATGTCGACAAACATCT
The DNA here is from genome assembly GCA_016282015.1 of Bacteroidales bacterium. Taxonomy (GTDB): domain Bacteria; phylum Bacteroidota; class Bacteroidia; order Bacteroidales; family F082; genus Limimorpha. The sequence goes on along the minus strand of JAEEJS010000050.1, from coordinate 3,650 downwards.
GAGGGCTACTAAAAACTTATTTTGCCTTACCTTGGTTGGCAACGCTTTGCATCTTCTTGGCAATCTCGTCCGGGTCGCCGAGGAAGAAGTCTTTCTGCAGCTTCATGTGGTCGTCAAACTCGAAGACGTAAGGAATAGCTGTAGGGATGTTGAACTTGATGATTTCATCCTCGCCCATGCCTTTGAGTTCTTTCACTATGCCGCGCAAGCTGTTGCCGTGGGCCACCACCATAACCTCGTCATGGTCTTCGAATGCCTTGAGAATCACCTCTTTATAATATGGCATAAGACGTGCGATGGTGTCTTTCAGTGACTCGGTGAGCGGAATCTGTTCGTCGGTGAGCTCGGCGTAACGCGGATCCTGACGTGGGCTCTTTGGGTCGTCCATAGCCAACGCCGGTGGCTGAACGTCGAAGCAGCGGCGCCACTTCAAAACCTGTTCCTCGCCATATTTCTTGGCCATGTCAACTTTGTTCAAGCCCTGCAGTTGGCCGTAGCTCTTCTCATTGAGGCGCCAAGTCTTATAAACCGGCAGCCAGTCCATGTCCATCACATCGAGTATGTTGTTGAGAGTCTTGACAGCTCTCTTGAGGTAAGATGTGAAGCATATCTGAGGTTTGTAACCTCCGTCTTTCAAGGCTTTACCGGCATCTTTGGCTTCTTGTATGCCTTTTTCCGACAAATCGACATTTGTCCAACCTGTAAATAGGTTAAGTTTGTTCCATTCACTTTCGCCGTGGCGAACCAATATCAACTTTTTCATAGTACTTATATGTTGAGATAGGTTGCAAAAATAATTATTTTTTTTGGAAAAACAGCAAACTTTTTACTACTTTTGCGTCTTCAAAAGACCATTTTAAAGTTTGAAGCAATGGATTTAGAGAATACAAATGCCGGGTTTATAGTATATTTCATTGTGTATGGCGGCGCCTCGGTTGCGGCTCTTATAGCTTTCCTCTACCTTTGGCTGCGCAAGTGCAATGCTTTCGCCGCCGGCATCAATACACCTATACGCCTTCGCCGTTGGGCTGCGGCATTTTTTGCCTTAACGTTTTTGGGTCATATATGGTGGCTGTTGTTCTATATATATTCAGGCAATATCAATTCTGTGGGTTGTATGCTTTTAGCCACTCTCGACTGTGTGGGGCTGATGACCACCATTCCCGGCACTCTGCTTGCCATGCTCCAAGACCGCGAGCGTTCCGTTTGGCCTATAGTTTTGGCAATTATACCATACGCAGTTTTTCTGGGACTTAACGTGGCCTATCCCGATCATTATTTCTTTAACATGGCAATATTATACGTATTGTTGGTGTATTTGGCCTTTACTATTTACATGGTATTTGCTGTTAAGAAATATGGGCGCTGGCTGCGCGACAATTATGCCGATTTGGAACATAAGGAGGTGTTGTACAGCCATGTGATGGTAATTGTCATACTGCTGTTGATCATCACTTATGGATTCGATGGCGACAACATAACCATCAGCTATATCGTTCAAATCACTGAAATACCTCTATTCGGCCTGCTGCTGTGGCGTGTCGAGACGCTGCCGCAGTTGGAAAACTCACCTGTTGAGCAGCAGCCGGTGAACATACCCTCCAATTTAGAACAACTGTTGGATGAGCGCTGCGTTGGCACACTGCTCTACTTACAGCATGACCTAACCCTTCAACAGCTGGCTCAGGCCATTGGCACCAACAGGTATTATCTAAGCCAGTATTTCTCACGTCAAGGTATCACTTACAATGCTTATATCAACAATCTGCGCATCAACCATTTCGTAAATCTCTATCATGAGTCTGTTGCCGCCCGTCAACAAGTCACGGCACAGCAACTGGCCAGCGACAGCGGCTACCGCAGTTACAGCACTTTCAGCCTTGCTTTTAAGCAGCGAATGGGCCAATCTGTGACTGCTTGGATGCGTGAAACTGACAAATAACAGACTCCCCGACTTTCAAAATTTGCAATTTTTGTTTCAAAATTTGCAAAAATTTGCAAAATATGCAAAACCTGAATGCTGTCGGCATTCGGGGTTTTGACATTTGAAGATAATTGGCTATCTTTGCATTTTAGAACACACACAACTCACTAACATCATTATTGACGGGAATAAATTTCCGGGCGCTTTGCCGTCAACCGACGGCAAAGTTGCTTACTTATCGACTAACTAAAACTAACTTAATAATTATTAACTATTCGCACCATGATTAGATTTAACGAAAGACGTCAGATTTTCGACATCGTAATTACCGGATTGGCTGGAATACTGTCGGTATGCGTCATGCTCTACGGTGTTTTTCATTTTGGATTGAATGAGACATGGCCTGAATTGGTACTCAACCTGTTTTATTTGACCTGTCTGGTAATGATGTGGATGTATTTCTTTAACAGACTGAAGCCTGATCAGTTCAATTACTGGTGCTCGGTATGTTTAGGCGTGACGATTTTGATGCGCGATATCCTTTTTGCACCACCGCTGGCTTTTAATTCTCTGCGACTTATATGTCTAGTTCTCGCGGTAGTGTTGCTGCTCATGCTCACTTATTTCTATTCACGAAAAGACTGGAAGAGCTACACCAAGAGCAACCTGTGGATGATTTGTGTTATCGATATGATAATAGCCGCGCTCTACAACTTAGACATCTATCTTGAGCCCGCTGACGGATACACACCATATATGCTCACTGAAATATGGATTCGTCCGACCATCACCTACGGTTTGGTAGCCTGTTTCGTGTCGGAAACGGAAGAAAGTAACTTATCAAAACGATATTAAAATTTAAAAACTACGATATGACTAAAAAACTTTTACTGATTATCGCTCTGTTGTGCGCATTTGCACAAGGAGCATTGGCACAAAACAGTTGGGAGGAAGTTTATGCACTGACGCAGACCACCTCAGGCGACTGGACAGCCATTAATTCAGGCTCCACCTCGGGGCATACGCTAGGTAGCACGGGTAACACCACGTACTATTATGTCAATTCAAATCTCAGCTTCACCAACAGCAACGTTGGCGGCAGCGGCCTGACCATCCGGGGCACGGTGTATCTTTACATCACCTCCGGCACGACGCTGACCTGCACGGGAGCCAATGCCAGCGGAACCACGGGTGGCGGTGCCGGTATCGAATTGACCGAGGGCAACACGCTCTGCCTCATCGGTAGCGGTACGGTGAATGCCACGGGCGGCAATGCTGCCAACGGCGGCAATGGCGGCAACGGAGACAACTCAAACTTTGAATATAACCACTATTGCCAGCCCGGTTCGGGCGGTGCTGGCGGCAACGGCGGCGGCGGCGCCGGTGCGGGCATCGGCACACATGGCGGCAACGGCGGCAACGGCGGCGCTGGCGGTGCGGCAAACCGTGATTCTGACGAGGGTACGAATTTAGGCGTTGCCGGTTCTGCGGGCTCTGCCGGCGCTACCGCTGGCAGCATGGGCACACTCTATGTGAATATGAGCATCAGCGTAAATGTCACGGGAGGCAGTGCCGGCACTGGCGGCACTGGCGGCAACCGGGGTTATAACGCTGCCGAAGACCCGGGGAACCAGATTTCTGCGTCTGGCGGTGGCGGCGGCGGTGCCGGCGGCGGCGGCGGCTTTGCCAACAACATCGGCACCGGCGGCCCCGGCGGCGGCGGCGG
>JAEEJS010000049.1 GCA_016282015.1 Bacteroidales bacterium | reverse complement strand
TTGAGTTATGATAGTGATAGGATGAAAGAACTTGCCGCAAACAAGAAAAACTCGAAACGAGGTAATACCTGGTTAAAAAAACGCATGAAAGATTTGATGGGGCATTATCATGAATCGGATTATGACGCGTATTCTTTACTTAAAACAATAGACTCAGCTATCAACCAGGCAGAAAAATTAGACAAGAAACCATCAGATCGATGGCCACAAACTGTTGGAACCAGGGTGTATTTGCTGGCGAGAAGTATTATGGATATTAAAAAATGATTAATATATGGTCGGATAAAGAAACGTCAAAAGACCTTTTAGGTTATAGCGTTCATTATGATTTGTTGAAAGATGTTTTGCAAAACATCATATTTTTTATTATATAATAGTCAAGATTGTTAATCTAATTATGGATAAGAAAAATATCAATCGTTATATTGAAATGTTCTGTAAGCCAAAGATTAATAAAATTAATCTTGTGGCAGAGGTGTTATCAAGATTTCAGTATGGCGAACTGCAAACTATACAGAAACGAACACCACGGATGTTTCAGAGTTTGTATAAAGTGCCATATTTGAAGAGGAGTTCTATATCTGATATTTTCAGCATTGGAAAAATATTATGGGATAATACTGTCGACGTATATGGCGCTTTAACGTTTGTTATTCTTAATAACGCAAAAGAAATAAACCATTACGTAAAATTGAGGAGACAACTTGATTATGCAACTGCAGTGATGCATTATGATGAGGCCTACCGTTTATTAGACCAAATAGGACAAGAGGTTTCTGTTTCCATCACAGGAATGATTTATATGCTAAAACTAACAAGATTAGATAAAGGCATAACAGCAAGCACACAGCTTCACAACAGTTTATGTAAAGAAAACAGTATTCTTAGCTATATTTCAGGTGTTGCTTTGAAGAGCGCATCAATTGACTTGCCTTTTGAAGGCGAGATTGAAGGGCTCTATCACGCCTTGCACGGAGAAGAAGATATTCAAGATTTCTTTACCGCATTTGCTTTTCCTTACAAACAAACAAAAAGTGAGAGTTGGTTAAACCTACTGTTGTTTTCCTCAATAATCGACATCTATGAGGGATTACTACTCCAATTAAATAGCATTACACCACAAAGGCTCAAAGAAGATGCTCTCAAAAACATGGTAATGGATTTGGCACATAACATAAACGATGTGCGAATACAAAGACTTGGTTCTTTATTGAACAAAGGTGAAATTTTTGCCAGTGAATATGTTTTTTCAGAAGAACGCGAAATCATAGAGTGTTACTACAATGGCAAGTATACGGAGGTCGTTTCTAAAGGAAAAGAATATTTAATCAAACACCCTTTAGAGTCAACTATTTTAGATCTCTATAATAGAAGTTGTATAAAACTTGACATAATGCCAGAGGATTTGTTTCCTAGGGATTCCTTGGCAAACCGCGTCCATTGTTTGAGTTATTTTGCATCAACAAACATAGATGGCTCAGAGGTATGTAGGACACAATTACGTAATGTATGTATGGCCTGGTATTCGATTCCGGGCATGAAGCATTTGTATCATCTGTTTTATGATATGGAACAAGTTAGAAGAGGAAGCGTGTATTATAGGTTTTGGTGTGATTCTTTGGTGCCTGAAATTAGAGACGCGACTTTTTTTGAAACAATTGATGAAACGCTGACATATCTGCAGACATCAGGCTATAACATTGATCGCTGCGCACAGGCTAAAATTTTGGAACAACAATATAACGATGATTACAATCAAACATATAGCTTGCTTTATGATTATCCCGAGAGTGAATTAATAGATTATAAAAACAAGTTAGAGAACTTAAGTATTGCCCCAATTTTGGTAGGCAGCATCGCCTCACAGCTTTTCGACAGGTTACTTCAAGCATCGCAATTTGCTGAAGCGATATCTTTATTAGTAAATCTACTGATTGACAAACCTTACGTAAAGATTCATATTGACCGTCAATTGATAGTCAAAACCTTAACAGATGCAGAGGATGAAAAATTACCGGACCAATTGGAACTGGCAATATTCTATACGATGATAAACGCAGATGTTTACAAGCGTTATTTGGCATATAAACGATTCCTGAAGAATATTAAATGTAGAAAGGCCTCGGATATTAAAGCCGCTGGTAACGATAAACTACAATTTTTCATAGGCAAAGTTGCAGACAGAAATGTTCTTACATTGCATATAAAAGAGTTTGAAACAGAAGATGATGTCGATACAGAAAGAATAGAGCTTTGTAAAAATATGTTTTCTATCACTAACGACAAAGGATATGCAGATGAAATAACCTCTCTTATTAAGGAGCATGAGGTAAGGGCCTTGGCGCAACAAGTAAACGACAGCAAGATTCACGTTGACGTTCAATCGTTAATAAATAGTGAGTTTGACACAGAGAAACTCATGTTTGACACTTACTCCGAAATAGATGAGAATCTGGAAATGTTTGAACAAAAGAATATAGAAGGTTTTGTTGAATTTTTGAAACAGCAATATGAAGGGAAAACAGTGTATGTAAAATTTGAATTACCGACAGTAAAATACAAAAGGATTTTGTTTCGACAAATGGTGCTCAATATAAGAGACAAGTTTTTGTTTGATCCACGATATGGTCTCGATAAATACCTGAGTGCCCGTATTCGTCATGGAACGCTAATCACCCAATTAAGAAACCACTTTCTCTCACATTTTTTAGTAACAAACAAAAAAGAAGGAGGTGAATATTCAAAAATAAGTCATTGGACACAGATGCGCATGGTGAATTTGCCAGAAACAACCAAAGAGAAAATAAACAGCCGACTGTTGAGTTTTACGGAATGGCTTGACGAACAATTACGTATTGTAAAAGAAGTTAAAATACAAATAAACACAGAAAGGAACGAGGGAAAAGATGGAGGTTTGTTTGATTACTCCGAGGAACATATGGCTGATATAATAGATAAACTTGAGGATGCTGGTTATGAGTCTTTTGATGCTTTGGTCCATACAGCAATAGGAATTCTATGGACATGGACAGGAAAAGTTTTACAAGATGTAAGAGCATATTTCCAAGAATATCAAGAAACAGTACTCAACGAAATGACTAATCTTCAGAATGATGTGGTTGCGTTGATGGCTGCCTCACCCACACTAGCTAATAGTTTTAAAGATGCCATAACTTCGTGCCGCACAGAATTTCAAGCCGATATATCTGTCGTTTCCAGCTGGTTCAAACCTGAAAAATCAAAAGTGCGTTTCTTTACTATTCAACAGGCGGTGGACACCAGCCTATCGGTCATCAACAAGATAAATCAGAACGCTTTGTCGTTTAGCAGTGTTATTATTAACGACACATGCAATTACAACGGTGAATATTTTAATGCTTTTCACGATGTATTCCATGATATGATGAACAACATATTGGGCTATGAAACCAAACGTCCTACATTAAAAGGGAAAGGTCGAATCTTTATAGACAACATTGACGGAATATTGCACATTGAAGTGAGCAACCCTATAGATTCAAATGATTTAGATAGCATACAGAAGATTTTAGAAGAGCAAAAGAATTTCCCACAACTTATTGCCGGCGGAAAAACAAGAAAAGAAGTGAATTCGGGTTGCGTCAAAATCTACAGTACTGTGATGTACACTTTGGGAAATGGCAACAAGTATGAGAATAAAGTTGAAAATGATTGTTTTATAGCAAGATTACATATCGACACGAAAAATTTGAAATACGATGAAAATACTATTAGTTGAAGATGACGTATACAAATCCACGGCAATCAAACAGTGGATTGAAACAGAACACCAGAATACTAGTGTTGAGCTAACAGTTTCGTACCGCGATGGTTGTTTGGCTGCACTTGAAGGTGGTTATCAATTATTGATTCTTGACATGTCATTGCCTGCAAGAACACAAAAAGTTGGCAGTGCAAAAGATACAATTGTCAACGGCGGCGAACTGATTATCAGGGAACTATTGGATGAGAGGGTGCCTTTCAATGCGGTTATTCTCACTCAATACGAAACATTTAATGGTGAAACCATCGAAGCCATAGATGAACGCATGAAACAGATGTGCGGTGATAGCTTCTATGGGTGTATTAGTTATAATTCGCAGGACGATAGTTGGAAAAATAATTTGCAAAAGATATTGAATGATGTTAAAAGTTCTAATTGTTGACGATACCCAAGAAAAGATAACCCAGATACGGCAGGTTCTAGCTGATTTTGTTACTGAACCTATTGATGTGCCAATTTGCGGAAGTATTAGAGAAGCTCTAAAAAAATGTATGGCTACTCGTTATGACTTGGTGATTTTAGATTTATATATTCCTCTAAATGCAGGAGAGACCCCAAGCCCAACCAATGCCCAAACTTTTTTAAAATTGATAAAAGAGGACGACGATTATATTTGCCCAGTGTTTGTCATTGGAATAACGAGAAAACAGGATATTGCAGAGTATAAATCTTTCTTTGAGGCCGAAACGATGCTGGTTCTAAATTATGCAGAAAACGACGACACATGGAAATGTCAAATGAAAAACAGATTGTCATATCTTTCGGGTGTAAAGAATAAACTAGGGTTCACATATGAATATGATTATGACGTCGCAATAATAAATGCATTGCAGTCACCAGAACACGAAATCATGAGAAAGACCTTGTCGGAGAATTGGGAAGAAGTGGATTTGGACGATGACAAAACCACGACATATTATTCGGCCATTTTACATGATAAATATGATAAGCCAATAAGATGTATTAGTTGTTATGCACCTCAAATGGCAAGCATAGCATCATCAGCTTTGACAACAAAACTTATTCTACGATTCCACCCAAAATACTTATTTATGACTGGAATATGTGCTGGATTGAAGGGCAATAACATTGGATTCGGGGACATCTTAATTGCAAGCCAAGTTTGGGACGGTATGAGTGGTAAATATAAAGAGTTGAACACTAAAGATTCTAATCCTGAATTAGTTTTTGAACCAGATTACAGACAAATTCCGTTGGATGCTGCTATTTTGAATACTGTCAATCGACTCAAGGAAAACTATGACCTATTTACACAAATCAAGGATAATTATCAAGGCACAAAACCTAAGACGCAGTTAAAATTGCATGTAGGACCAATGACTTCCGTTCCAACTGTAATAGCAAGTGAAAAGAAAATTGCCGACCTAAAAATACACGCCCGAAAAATTATCGGGATTGAGATGGAGAGTTATGGTGTTTTTTATGCTGCACAACACGCACATCGACTAACTCCAGTTTATACAGTTTCGATCAAATCTGCGTCAGATTTGGCAGACAAAAAGAAAACAGATAAATATCAGGCATACGCTTCATACACATCAGCAGCCTTGATGAAGTATATTATAGAAAATGAGCTTACATTTGATGAATAGATTGAGCATATTAGCATTTTTATTGAGAGATGGATATTATAACATTTCAAATAACCTATACCAAATAAATACTAAAGTAGTTTTTGTATGATAGCTAATTTTACCAATTACCATTTTAAGCTTCAAACAAGAATTACCTCGTTATCATTTATCAGTAGTGTGGATTCATATATGAATTGTGTTATGGGGCTGATTCATAAGTGAGTCAGCCCTTTTCTATAACCCGTCCACAAAAAGCACAACCCAAACGAATTACATTTAAGATAGAACCAACACCTTCATGTAGAAGGTTTGTCAACATTTTCTACATAACTCCAATTAAAATATATAACAGTTTTGGCAAATTCCGCTCATTTTTGCCAAAAAAGTTACAACTTTTTTATCTAAAATCGCATCATCTCATTAAAGTTTTCTGTATTTGCTTATTTTTTCCTATCTTTGCCTCGTGAAATTTCTCTTTCACATATCATCCCTTCTCCTCACGCTTGCGCTGGCATCAGCATGCACACATCATGTCGAGATCTCATCGCAAGCCCCAAGCCCCTGCCCCGATCTTTCCAACATCGACACCCTGATGTGGCATCAGCCCGACAGTGCCTTGAAGGTGATGTTGGAGTTTGCCGAGAGTGGCAAGGCTGATAGTCTGGATGAGTTTGACGGGCATTACTGCCAGCTGTTGATTTCGGAGCTACTGTATAAAAACAATTATGCACAGACAAACCGAAAGGACTTGCTGACGGCGGTAGATTACTTTGACAACAGCGACAATGCGTTTCTGTCCGCTAGGGCGCATTATATGAATGGTGTGGGCTGCTACGAGCGCGACAGCATTGAGCAAGCTTGTGGCGAATACCTTAAAGCGATTGAGATCGTCGAGACGCATTACCCAGGATTTGAGACAGAACAATTTGCGGCACTACGATCAATACATCTGCCACGTTTCATGGGACTGGCTTACGGCCGCCTTGTCGAGCTGTTTTCCGGACAGTATATGCAGGAACCAGCTATTGTGTGCTGCAAAAAATCCCTTGAATTCCAAGAGATTGAGCCCGGTTCTCCGTTAAACCAATCCGGTCTGTTGTTCTTACTGGGCAAACAATATGACAAGTTAAACCAAAATGACAGCGCAGCATATTATTACAATGAAGCATCACGCATGCTACCCGACACCAATAATATAGTTTACAGGGATATTGTCTCGATGTCAGCATTGCTCAGCTACGAATACGGCAATGGCTATGAGCCTTCCATCCGCGATTTGAAACGCATGGTGCCGCAAGCCGCTGATGAAAAAGAA
>JAEEJS010000006.1 GCA_016282015.1 Bacteroidales bacterium | reverse complement strand
CGTTTCACACAAAGCCCTCATCGAAGACGAAATCGAGCAGCAGAAGAGCGAAATCATCAGCAAGCTTGAAAAAGGTCAGGTTCTCGAAGGCGTTGTCAAGAACATCACCAACTACGGCGTGTTCATCGACCTCGGCGGTGTTGACGGTCTTATCCACATCACCGACCTTTCATGGGGCCGTATCAACGATCCTAAGGAAATCGTCCAACTCGACCAGCAGATCAAGGTCGTTATCCTCGACTTCGACGACAGCAAGAAACGCATCGCCCTCGGTCTCAAGCAGCTCACCCCACATCCATGGGATGCTCTCGACCCGAACCTCAAAGTTGGTGACGTCGTTAAGGGTAAAGTCGTTGTCCTCGCCGACTACGGCGCGTTCATCGAGATCGCTCCAGGCGTTGAAGGTCTTATCCATGTTTCAGAAATGTCATGGTCACAGCACCTCCGCACAGCTCAGGACTTCCTGAAGATTGGCGACGAAGTGGAAGCCAAGGTCCTCACCCTCGACCGCGAAGAGCGCAAGATGAGCCTCGGTATGAAGCAGCTCGTCCCGGATCCATGGGAGAACATCCAGGAGCGTTATCCAAAGGGTTCAAAACACACCGCCACAGTGCGCAACTTCACTAACTTCGGCATCTTCGTCGAACTTGAAGAAGGCGTTGACGGCATGATTCACATCTCAGACCTCAGCTGGTCGAAGAAGATCAAACATCCGGCAGAGTTTACCAAGATCGGTGACAAGATCGATGTCGTGGTCCTCGACGTTGACCAGGAGATCCGCCGCTTGAGCCTCGGCCACAAGCAGCTTGAAGAGAACCCATGGGATGTCTTCGAAAGCATCTTCACAGTCGGTTCAATCCAGCAGGGAACAATCATCAGCACAAGCGACAAGGGCGTCATCGTCTCATTGCCATACGGTGTTGAAGGTTTCTGCCCGAACCGCCACCTGAAGAAAGAAGACGGCACAACCGCTAAGGTTGACGAAACTTTGGATTTCAAGGTCATCGAGTTCTCGAAGGAAAACAAGAAGATCATCCTCTCACACTCACGCATCTGGGAAGACAAGCAGAACGCTGCAGCAGAAGTTGAGACAGCTGAGAAGGAGAAAGCTGCAAAGAACACAAAGCGCGCTGTGAAGCAGATCAACGACAACGTTGAACGCACAACTCTCGGCGACCTCGATGTTCTCGCAACATTGAAAGAAAACCTCGAGAAAGAGGAAAAAAGCGGAAAATAAGACTTTAGACGTTAGTCTTTAGTTTTTAGACCTTAGTAGAGACGTCATTATGGCGTCTCTACATTTTTTATATATTTGCAAAAAAATTTCATTATGGAAATCACTCATAAAAACAATTCAAGAGACGGCTACTTCATCGCCGAGGAAAACGGCAAGCGGATGGGATACATCTCCTACGAATGGATGAACGACTCAGTCTTTGCCATCATGCACACTGTTGTTGAGCCAGCATTTCAAGGCAGAGGCATCGCCAAAGCCTTGCTTGACGCCGCCGTGGCATACGCCCGCGAAAACAGCCTCCGCATCCATGCCATCTGCTCATATGTGGTAAGACAGTTTGAGAAGCCGGAATACGATGATGTGAACAGCAGGAAGTAGAGGCGAATCATTATTCGCCCCTACGATTTTTACAAAAAAAATCACCAAACCCCTTGACAAACAACAAAAAATGTTGTATCTTTGCATCGTCAAGCGAGATGCTGGCGCCGTTGCGATTACTTCGGGAAGGTTGATGATCCCACAAAGCAGCGGCTTTTTTTATTCCAGTTGTGGAAGCGTCACTGAATACTGAAGAAACATCATTGAAGGATTTAGCCTCAAGTGACGGACAATAAATTGTTTTTCCATCAAGATTATTAAGATGCTTCTTGAGGAAATCCCTTCTTTCTGCCACCGATTCCGGGATAGAATCTATTAACTCTTTCGAAACTGTGTTTTTAACAACCGGATAAGTTGTAAAAACCTTGCCTTTTTTCTCGTAAAACTCTTTTTTTGCCATACATTTAATTTTTACATTAAACAATAAAAATTCCTTTCGCAATCCTGCGAACTCCCAATCCCATTAGTATTTTGTTTTACGATGCTCTTTAGTTTTGATTCTAAATCGGGGACAAAGATACAGAAAATTTTGGTTTTGGTAATAATGGTTACAAGAAAAAAATTGAATGTAACTTATTAATCCTAATCTTCTGGATTATCTTCAGCTTTTAGAGACCAATCTGCGTTACTTTTAACAATAATCTGCGCTGAACCTCCTTCTGCAGGTAAAAATATTTGTTTAGGACCATCTATAACTATGTATGGCGATTGATTAAATTTTGTATTTTCTTTTATACGTTTTTCAACAAATCCTAATTTTGTTTCATAATATGTCTCTCGCAAAGTGTTTTCTTCTCCAATTGTACCCCAAAATGGTCCAGAATGTATCTCTTTAAGTTCTTCATAACTATAGCATATCGGATCTGATACTTCGAACAAAGACATTAAAACATTACAATACTTTTGTTCAATGTCACTATTAATTACAGGAATTGCTATATTCTCCAAATAGTCTTCTTTGTATGGAAAATCATCAGCCAAATGTGTTGATGTATATGCCACGCCCCATGCCAATGAATATGGTCCGCATTCTGTCTCTTTTTTCTTTCTATTCGACGATATAATCAATTCAAGGACTAATTGCGGAATAATATATTCAGGTTTGAAATGTCCATCTCTATGTAATACTTTAAATTGACAAGCAATAACACAAACAAGACGTTTTAATAAATCCAGCAATTTTTCAGTTTCATAATCTTCTTTAGTGGGTTTTCTCAAATCATAAACCTTAAATTCTTCAACAACTTTATAACCCGAAAAATATAATTCATCAAACGACGGACGCCCCATTTCTTCCCAACAATCATAAACAGAATTCCCCAAATATAAGCAAGGATATCCCAAGGCACTAAAACGTTCAGTTTTAATGATTTCGCGTTTGTTATTAGGGATATGAAACATATCAGCATACGATTTTATAGTACCGTCGTTAATTCTTGCGCGATAATAATATTGGTCCGTAATCTCTGTCTTTCCTATTGTAATCACTCCGATGTCCAATGCACCATCAGTATTTGTGATGCTATCTTTTAAAAGCACATACGCATCGCTATGGCATCCTTCCAAATATTTCTTCAGCACCGATTTGATGGCTTTTATCTTATCTTTTATATCTTGTATTATTTCATTTCTAACACTTGTGTTTTCGAACAGATCCACATCAAGGCTTTCAACATCCGCTAAGTAGTATTTATATGCATTATCAACATCTTCCAAGAAATTATCAGATATTCTTTCTATTGGAAGCATTTGATTAATCTTATCAAAAAACTCTTCTTTATTCATAGCAGAACTATTAATACTTCATTAAACACACAGATGCTAAAATAAAACGACAGCACTTATTACATCACCGCTCTCAGCAAGCTCTCTTTTACAAAAGCATTAAGAGATATGCCTTCTGCTTGCGCCATAGCTGCCACTTTCGCGTGTAATTCAACAGGAATTCTCACATTGAAACTTCCGCTGTATGACTTGTGAAGTTCAATTCCGTTAGCTTTGCAATGCTCGATGTAATCGTCAACAGCATTGATAAAATCGGCTTTTAGTTCTGACAAGGTTTGTCCCTCGTAAGTTATCAAAACGCCTTTGTCAAGCCCGAGAACTTTCCCATAAAGAGTGTCGTCCTCAAGCTCTGCCTCAATGCTTCCAATAAATCCTTTGTACTTTAGTGTTTCCATCTTAGATTAGGTTGTTATTTTGTAGGTATATTACGATGTCTTTCAATGCATTGGGTTTTATAATTGATGACGGATGCGGCTTGTGAGCCAAATATTGCAACTGCTTTTTGCAGTTATAAAACCTTATTCTCGAGCCTGATGTCTTCCCTTTATTATCAATCTCAAATCCCAACTGAATTAGCAACGATTCCAATTCAGCAAATGTAAAATCCTTCGGCAACATCAACAATCTCTGAACCAATTTCTCTTTCTTACTCATTGTTTTTTTTGCAACTAAAATTCAGTTGCAAAGATATATATAAATTTTGAATTGTCAAGTGTTTTTGAAAAAAAATTTTAACATCCCATCACTTGTTGTGATTCCATTACTTTGAATAAGTTTTAAGCTGCTCTTTTGTTTCGGTTCTAAATCGGGAACAAAGATACGAAAAATTTTGGCTTTGGCAAGAGGAATTATGAGGGAATGTAACATTTATGGCAAATACATGTCCAATCCTATAAACAAAAAAGCAGCGCTATTACCACGCTGCTTTAAAGTTGACACATCTTAAAAAAAATCATTACTGATACAATTCACTGATAACTTTCGCTTTTTTAAGCAATCTAATTTCATACCTACCATTCTTAAACTCAGTAAGACTAACTAAAGCATATCTAGTATTAATTACTTTGCTCAAAAACTCGTAAGTAACATAATATTCTGTATAATTATCACTCACCACTGTTCCAGGTCTCCATTCAAAAACTTCGATTAAGTTTAGCGTCTGTTCTTCATATAATTTCATTTGTTTTTCTTTAAGCTGTAATAAATCTGACACTATTTGTTGAGGATTAGCAAGATTTCTTGCCATTTCATTGCGTCTAGTTCTTTCCTCCATGCTCGTTTTCCCAGGATTTAAATACGTGCCATAGGTACCATAATCTCGCTCATATTTTTTATCTAAACCTAATTTTTTAAGAACATAATTTTGATACTCTTCGACACCATTATAATACACATTATCAAATGCCCTAAAATTTACTAGTTCCAAATCATCTTCAAAATGATCAGAATATTTATTAGACCAATCATATTTATCACACCAGAAATAATACAAAACATCATTATATGTTACAGAACCATCTTTACTTTGCAAGTGATTCACGTACATATCATCAAACTTATCGTTAATAGGTCTATAATATTCAAATGCGTATTTTCTTACCCAATTTTTCACCCATACATCTTTAGCATGTTGTGGTCCTGTCTGTTGTTTTTCCTCTTTAGGCTTCTCTTCCTGCATACACGAGACTAACGTCAATGAAATGATTGCAAGCAAACAAATGCTTATTTTCTTTAATGTTTTCATGGTGTTATTATTTTTGATTACACAATTTTTTAATTAATTTAATTATAGCTTCTGCCATTATGTTATTCATATCATCAATAAATGGTGAATCCTTATCAGCGTTGAAATTTTGGAACCATACTTCATAGTACTCTTGCAACTCATCATATACGTTTTTAATTGTTTGTCCTTTTGAACGTGCTGCGCAAACAATAACATCAGCTCCTTTTTGAACAGCGAGTCTAAGCCATTCCGCTTGTTTTGAATTCGGATCTCCTTGTGTAACTACAGCAACTGTTTTTCCTTTGACATTAAAACATGCAAAACTATCAATCCCATCAGAAATAATCGGTTCTATAGGTTCCCCCAATTTTGATATGACTCTTTGCAAAACAGATGTCTTGCCCCAATTAGCACCGGCATAATCACATATAAAATACTTAATCATTTTTATTTATTTGTTTTTCAATACTTTTAGAAAGTCGTTTATCCTTATTTTTATTTAGAATACATTAAAAAAGCGTGGCACTTTTTCGCTTCATCTGGAATGTGAGGTTCTGGACGACCTAATCTATTCAAATGCTTACGAACAAAGCCCACGCAAATTGCGTGAGCGTCATCTGCTTTGTTCTTGAATAGATTATTATGAAATTGTCCAGATTTCACATTTCCAAGATACTGCTTCTAACGCTTTTCCAATATGTCTTTAAAGTGTGCGCAAGGAATTACGCTTTTATATCATAGGCAAATATTTTTGTTAATAATCTTTTATCGGTGCAAAGATAATCATTTTTTCGAAGAAAACAAAATATTGTAAGATTTTGGATAAGATATTGTGAGATTTCTCGCCAAAGGCGATGTTTTTCCTATCTTTGCAAAAAAATTTTCATTATGGCAAGCAATCCTGATTTTGTACAATATATCGCCGACCAGTGCGAAAGGGCTGGCGAAATAATGGTCAAAAAGATGTTCGGCGACTACGGCATCTATTGCGACGGTGTCATCTTCGGCCTAATTTGCGACAACTGTTTCTATCTGAAACCGACAGAAGCCGGCCGAGCCATGCTCCGCATTGTCAATATGCGTCCACCCTACGATGGAGCAAAAGACTATTTCTTCATTGAAGATGTCGATGATCGCGACTATATGTCGGAACTGGTTAAAACGACATGTAAGGAATTACAACTACAGAAATCTAATAATAAAAGAAGGTCCCAACGAAATCATCCTCGACCAGGCGAACAGATGTAATTCGTTGGAACCTTTAGGGTTGGAATTGGAACGGATTATTTTACGAAAACGTTAATAAAGTCTTTAGTCGCTAGTCGTTAGTCTTTAGTAATCCTTTTCACCCATAAACTAAAGTCTAAAGACTAAAAACTAAAGACTACTTCAGCGCTGATGCCTGATGATATTCACGGGCACCGAGTTCCTTATCGAACATGAACAGTCCGAGAGGATTGTCACCAATCATTTTCACTGCTGAGAGGTTCTTTTCGGCCTCTTCCTCCTCTTCCACCTGCTCGTCGATGAACCACACCATACGGTTCTGTGTAGCATAGTCCTTGGCTTCGATAGCAAGTTTGTTGATATTGTGAATCATGGCCGTCACTTTCTGCTCATGAGCGAGAGTGTCTTCAAAGGCCTCAAGCGGTGATTTCCATTCTGTCTCAACCTTGGCAATAGGTTTCAAAACCACGCGGGCACCACGGCTCTGCATGTATTTGTAAAGAATCATGGCGTGATCCTGCTCTTCCTTGAACTGAACCTCGAACCAGTTGGCTATGCCGTCCAAGCCTTTTGCGCGGAAGTTTGTACCCATTGAAAGATAAAGATATGCCGACCAAAGTTCAGCATTGATTTGCGCATTGATAGCGTCTTCAATTTTTTTGTTCATAGTAGTTAATCTTTAATTTCTAAAATCCTCATTGCAAAATTACATTTCTTTTTTTATCTAGTCAAGATTTTTTAAAATAATTTTCATCCCAACAAAAAAATGCTTTAACTTTGTATGGATTAAAATCTCAACTATATGACAGCATTCTCATCATCCGATAAACAGCAACTTGAATCCTTAGGAATTTCAGCACAACAAGTTGAAAATCAGATTGTTCAGTTTAAGAACGGATTTGCTTACAGCGATTTGAAAGCCCCAGCCACCATCGGAAAAGGCATAATACGTTTTTCCGACAAGGAAATCAAAGAACTTGTAAAGCAATTTGATGAGGACAAGCAATATTACGATATTATCAAGTTTGTGCCAGCCTCCGGAGCTGCAAGCCGAATGTTCAAGGATCTGTATGCCATGACACCTGCTGCTGTCGAGATTTTCATCAATGGCATTCATAACTTCGCCTTCTTCCACGATTTGAAATATCAGCTTCAAGCCAAAGGCAAAGACATTGAGCAGATGTTGAAAGACAAGGAATATAAGGAGATTATCGACACTTTGCTCAACGCAGACGGCATGAACTACGGCAACCTTCCGAAAGCCTTGCTAAAGTTCCACAAATACGGCAATTCAACCCGTCTTGCCATGGAAGAGCACCTCGTGGAAGCTGCTGAATACAGCCGCGACGGCGATGTGGCCCAGCTGCATTTCACAGTATCCCAGGAGCATCTCGACATCTTCAAAAAGATTGTGGATTATGTAGTCCCGAAATACGAGAAACAGTTTGGCATAAAATACCATATCACTTTCTCGGTGCAGAAGCCTTCTACCGACACCATAGCCGTCGACATGAACAACGAGCCTTTCCGCGACAAAGACGGCAAGCTAGTGTTCCGTCCGGGAGGCCACGGCGCTCTGATACAGAATCTCAACGACTTACATAAGGAAATCATCTTCATAAAGAACATCGACAATGTGGTCCCAGACCGACTGAAGCCCACCACTTACGAATATAAAAAGGTGCTTGGCGGCTATCTGTTCCGCCTGCAGCAGCAACAGTTCGAGTATCTGGAAATGCTTGACGGCGGCAACCTAACCAACGAAGAGCTGGACGAGATCACCGCTTTCGCCAAAGACAAGCTGATGATAGACATCCCCGATTTCTTCAGCACCTACAACGAGATCGAGAAAATAGACTTCCTCTATGGCAAACTCAACCGCCCTATGCGCGTATGCGGCATGGTGAAAAACGAGGGCGAGCCTGGCGGAGGACCATACTTCACCCGTAACAGCAGCGATGAGATTTCTCTCCAGATTGTAGAGTCGTCGCAAATCGACCACAAAAACGAGAAGCAGGAGGCAATGTTCCGCTCCTCCACCCACTTCAACCCTGTCGATTTGGTATGCGCCACCCAGGATTTCAAGGGCAACTCGTTTAACCTTCCGGATTATGTAGACCCTGAGACCGGCTTCATCTCATTGAAGTCGAAAGACGGCAAAGACCTGAAAGCCATGGAGCTTCCCGGCCTCTGGAACGGCGCCATGGCAGACTGGATCACCATCTTCGTCGAAGTCCCGATTCTGACGTTCAACCCGGTGAAAACGGTCAATGACTTGCTGAGAGATACACACCAATAAAAAAAGCCGCTTCACAGCGGCTTTTTTCTACACTCATTATGTGAAAACATTATTTTATTTTTTCAACAATAGCTTTGAAAGCTTCTGGGTTGTTCAAAGCCAGGTCGGCTAAAACCTTGCGGTTGAGGTCGATGTTGGCGGCGTGAATTTTACCCATAAATGTACTGTAGGTCATACCGTACTCATGAGCTGCGGCATTGATACGTACAATCCAAAGGCTTCTGAAATCGCGTTTCTTAGCCTTTCTGTCGCGATAGGCGTAGGTTAAGCCCTTCTCGTAAGAGTTCTTAGCCACTGTCCAGACGTTTCTACGTGCGCTGAACTGGCCTTTCGTCTGTTTTAAAACTTTTTTGCGTCTTGCTCTTGAAGCGACTGCATTAACTGATCTTGGCATAATTTTCTAATTTTTATCCGTTAGAGCGCCCCGCATCTTTCCGGGAACTTTCTTCCGCTCTAACAAGTTTAACAATTTTGTTGATTACATGAGAAGCATTTCTCTCACAGCAGCCATGTTGGCCTGCTCCACTATTGTCTGATGACCTAAAGCGCGTTTACGTTTGTTGGTCTTCTTTGTCAAAATGTGGCTGTGATAAGCGTGCTTTCTCTTGACTAAACCGGTGCCAGTGATTCTGAAACGTTTCTTGGCAGCGGATTTTGTTTTCATTTTAGGCATTTTAAAAACTATTTTTAAGTTACTAATGAGTGTATTCTATTTCTTTGGAGCTATCATCATCAACATGCGCTTACCTTCCAGTTTGGGCAACGACTCAACCTTGCCTACATCTTCCAACGCCTGAGCGAACTTGAGCAATATCAGCTCTCCCTGCTCCTTGTAGGCGATAGAACGTCCGTGGAAGAACACGTCGACTTTCACCTTAGCACCCTCTTCGAGGAATCTCTTGGCGTGGTTCAATTTGAACTCGAAGTCGCTGTCGCCTATCTGGGCTCCCAGTCTCAACTCCTTGACCACCACCTTGGTAGCCTTAGCCTTGATTTCCTTCTGTTTCTTCTTCTGATCGAAGAGGAACTTCTTGTAATCCATGATCTTACAGACCGGCGGATTGGCGTTTGGTGAAATTTCCACCAAATCGAGACCTGCCTCGTCTGCCATTCTGATGGCTTCGCGAATCGGGTGAATCTCGTTGTCACCGGCTTCGCCAACCACTCTGACCATCGGTGCCGTGATCCTGTTGTTTATTCTGTGAGGATCATCGTTTTGTTGTTTTCTCGGAGGTCTGTTCGGATTGCCTCCGTTGTTTGCTTGAAGTGCTATGGTATTTATCTCCTATATTAGTTAAACAATAATAATTAATATTCCACTTTCTGTTCTTCATTCACCTGATTTTCAATCATCTTGGCGAATTCAGCTATTGTCACCGAACCGAGGTCGCCTGTACCGCGCTTACGCACTGACACCAGACCTTCACCTTCTTCCTTCTCGCCCACTATGAGCATGTAAGGAATCTTCTTCAATTCGGCGTCACGGATCTTACGGCCTATCTTCTCGCTTCTGTCGTCGAGCAACACTCTGACTTCAGCGTTCTTGAGGTCGTTGTACACCTTCTCGGCATACTCCTGATACTTCTCGCTAATAGGCAGTATGATAGCCTGGTCTGGAGCGAGCCAGAGCGGGAAGTCACCGGCGCAGTGCTCGAGCAACACAGCCACGAAACGTTCCATTGAGCCGAACGGGGCGCGGTGAATCATAACCGGGCGGTGTTTCTCGTTGTCAGAGCCAATGTATGTGAGGTCGAAACGCTCAGGCAGGTTGTAGTCAACCTGGATGGTACCAAGCTGCCAACGACGGCCGAGTGCGTCTTTCACCATGAAGTCCAACTTCGGACCGTAGAAAGCTGCCTCGCCGAGCTCTTCTCTTGCCGGAAGGTTCTTCTCAGCGCAAGCTTCCTTGATGGCCTGTTCCGCTCTCTCCCAGTTCTCGTCTGTACCGACGTATTTGGTAGTATTGTTAGGGTCACGGAGTGAAATCTGTGCCTCGAAGTTTTCGAATTTCAATGCCTTGAAGATGATTTCGATGATATTCATCACGCGGAGGAACTCGTCTTTCACCTGATCTGGACGGCAGAAGATGTGAGCGTCATCCTGGGTGAACGAACGCACACGTGTCAAGCCGTGCAACTCACCGCTCTGCTCGTAACGGTACACTGTACCGAACTCTGCCAAACGCAGCGGGAGGTCCTTGTATGAACGTGGCTGCCACTTGTAAATCATGCAGTGATGAGGGCAGTTCATAGGCTTGAGCAAATAAACCTCGCCTTCCTCAGGAGTTGTAATCGGCTGGAAGCTGTCCTTGCCGTAGTGATCCCAGTGACCTGATGTCACATACAGATTCTTGTTACCGATATGAGGGGTGATAACCTGCTCATAACCATAGTGTTTCTGAATCTTTGTAAGATATTCCTGGAGACGGTTACGCAAAGCTGTACCTCTTGGGAGCCACATCGGGAGACCTTTGCCAACCATGTCGGTGAACATGAAAAGCTCAAGCTCACGACCGAGTTTGCGGTGATCGCGTTTCTTAGCTTCCTCAAGAAGAACAAGGTATTCTTCGAGCTCTTTCTGCTTCGGGAATGTGATACCGTAGATACGTGTCAGCTGCTTGCGGTTCTCGTCACCACGCCAGTAAGCGCCAGCGATAGATGTCAGCTTCACAGCCTTGATGCATGAGGTATCCGGGATATGAGGTCCGCGGCACAAATCGGTGAATGTACCTGATTTGTAGTATGTGATGGTACCGTCCTCAAGCTCGTTGATAAGCTCTACTTTGTACTCATCACCTTTCTCAGTGAAATATTTCAAAGCGTCAGCCTTGCACACGTCAACACGCTCAAATGCCTGTTTTTCCTTGGCGAGCTCGAGCATCTTTTTCTCAATCTTCACGAGGTCTTCCTCTGTCAATGTCATGTCACCGGTATCGATGTCATAATAGAAACCGCTCTCAATGGCCGGGCCAATGCCGAACTTCACGCCTTTGTACAGCTGCTCGATAGCTTCTGCCATAAGGTGAGCCGATGAGTGCCAAACTGTAGCTTTTCCCTCCGGATCGTTCCATGTAAAGAGCTGAATATGAGCGTCTTCGTTGATAGGACGAAGCGCATCCCACATCTTGTCGTTAACTTTTGCTGACAAAACGTTGCGGGCCAAGCCTTCGCTAATGCTTTTGGCAATGTCCATTGGCGTTACACCCGCCTCAAACTGTCTGACTCCACCGTCAGGAAATGTTACATTTATCATATCAAAATAATTTCTAAAAAAAGCGCTGCAAAAATACAAAAAAAATTAACACGAAATTCACTGATTTTCAAAAATTTTTCAATCGATTCTCACCGTCTTCAAATTGAGCAGATTCACAGGATTTCCATTGAATCCCGACACCCGTTTGTTGACAAAGCGCAACACCTCGTCGTAGAACAGTATCACAACCGGCGCTTCAGTCATCATCAGTGAGTCCATTTCATGATATATTTGGGCCCTCTCATGCAAGTCGTTAGTAGCAATTGCGGTCTCGTAAAGCCTGTCGTATTTACGGTTTGAATAGTGAGTGTAGTTAGGACCCTTCGGAGCGAAATTTTCGGTAGTGAAAAGTGAGAGATAGTTTTCCGCATCAGGATAGTCTGCCACCCAAGAACTACGGAAAAATGGCAAGCTGCACTGGGCTCGCTTTTCGCGCAAAGCCGCAGGCATCATCTCCTCCACCTTACAGACCAAGCCCACATCGGTCACCGACGACTGCACAAACTTGGCCAAATCAATATAATCCTTTGTGGTATAAAGCTTTATCTCACTCCCGTGCAGCTGATATTTGTCGATAAGCTCGAACGATTTCTGCTGATTGAAAGCATATCCTATTGCACCCAAACTGTCATATCCTGGCAAGCCTGCCGGAATGATTCCACCGTTACCGGGCCTTCCTATGCCGTTTCTCAAATAATGCAGCATCTTCTCCCTGTCAATGGAATAATTCACCGCCTGACGCAAAGCCACAGCACGCTCTTTATCGTCTTTTTCCTCTTGAGTATCAATGTAAAACGACAGATATTCCGTATTCAGATATGGCTCACGGATCAGATAAAACCTGTCTTCGTATTTACTCCTCAAATGCCCGTCACGGGTCAGAAGCTCGTCTTTGTAGCGTGCATCCACGCCCGACATGAAATCGGTTTTGCCCTTCACAAATTCCATGAAGGCAACCTGCTTGTCGATGAGGAAACTCACTGAAACAGCGTCCAGATAAGGCAAGCGTTCACCGTCCTCAAACTCGAAATATTCAGGGTTTTTGCGCATCACCAGACGTACGCCTTCCTTCCAATACTGGAATTTGAAAGGTCCTGTTCCCACTGGATGCCTACCGAAGTTTTCACCGTAAAACTCCACCGCTTCGTGAGGCACCACCGAAGCGTAGTTCATTGACAATATCCCCAAAAACGCCGGAAACGACTCTTTCAGTTCAATCTGAAAAACACTGTCGTTCAACGCCCGGATGGCATATCCGTCTTTATCTTGCCTGACTTGGGCAAATATCCATGTTCCAGGGGAGCTTAACTTACGGTCAAGCAATCGGTTGAATGAATACTCAAAATCTCGAGCCACCACCCTTCTGCTCTGTCCGCCAAAGCAACTGTCATTATGAAAAAACACGTCGTCGCGAAGCAAGAAAGTGTATGTCCTGCCGTCATCGGAGATATCCCAACTTTTAGCAACACAAGGCACTATATCCATATTGTCGTCGAAGGCTACCAGACTGTTAAACAACTGGTTACAAGCCCAGATATGCGGCTGGTCCTTGGCATAAATCGGGTCCAAAGTGAGGATTCCCGCCGCCTCGTTGTACTTGAAAATTTTGAGATTTTCGTCAGCTGCTTTTTTCCCGCAAGAAGTGATGACCAATAACAACAATATGAGGTACAATAGTTTTTTCATTATCTATTTTTTTGCAAAATTACAATTTTGTTTAATTGCGCTGTAATTTAATAGTTGTTTTTTTAGCCATTAGCCACTAGCTATTAGCCACTAGTTTTGTGGTAGATTTAAAAAAACTGTATCTTTGCAAAAATTTTCACGAAATGCGCATTAAAACTTTACACGTCGACCGCGGCATCCTTGTCATAACCGACTTCGGTGACCGCACTATGATTATCCCTCTCAACAACCGCGACAAGCTGCTGAGTTTCATGCGCTCCAACGCCACCAATGTGCCGCTTTTCCCCATGCCGGTGATTGACTCACTGGCAGATGTGGCCTCACACAAGGTACAAATCAAGATGGAGGCCAAGAAAATCCTTCCCGAATGGCCCTATTTCGTTTTAGACGTAAACTTCAGGTATTCAAAGAGTTATGACATCTCATTTGAGGAGCCGTTTTTCAAGCTCTCCCACCCTCTCGACGACGGCACCGACTTCTTCCGCCTCGAATACGAGGAGATTGAGAGTGACTTCACTCCCAACGGCAAATACCGTGGCGCCCACGCCCGTCGCTATCACCTCGACGAGATAATGGAAAGTCTGGAATATCTCGTTAAAGACATCCCAGACTTACATATCGAAGCAGTGATTCAAACCACCGCCGGCGAAATATATACCTCCGAAAAGGTATTATTCAAACAGAATTTACTTTTCTGATCTCGAACGCACCGGACGAACGCATTGACCAACGCATCTGGGACTGGTGAGGTGGATACCATCCTCAGTGAAATTTGGGGCCCAAACGTCGTATGGGCGAGTTTCAACTAATGCTGTCGACCAGTAATAACCCTCACTGCCATAATAGTAGTAATCTCCGTCCATGCAGTAACCGACAGCTGGGAAGAACAGAGTTTTTCCATTCGGAGCAGTAAACAAAGCCCCTTTAGCGCCACGCTGGGTAGTCCACGAGTATGTAGTGTTTGCATACAGTTCCAGCCAATCCTCTTTTGAAGGTGTGCGCCAACCGTTACCCCAATGAACTTCAGCGGCATCGTCTTCAGGCAATAAAACCATCAAACTGTCGGTAAAGCCCTCATTGCCGCAATCAGCACTGTTACAGTACTTGGTAAGGGCAAACATGCTCTTGTTGCAATACTTGTAATTGGTCCAGGAATAAGATTCCTTTGTTTCGGTCTCAGCCCAAGCCACGTATGCGCCCGCTGCCTCAGGCTTGTCAGCACCCAAGTTGCAGGTAGCCCACAACAGACCGCTAGGCAATTCAAGGTCAACATATTCATGAGTGTCGCCACCTCCTCCACCCGAGTCGTCGTTTTTGTCTTTCTTACATCCCACAGCGAATACCATGGCTGTCATGAGCATTACAGCAGCCATTAACTTTGTAAATTTTTTCATAGCTATAATAATTAGTTAGTTTAACAGATTTACTTAACAAGGCAAAGATAAACATTATTTTGAAATAATGAATATCATTTTGCCATTATGCTTTAAAACCTGTAATCTTTTTGTGTGAATCAACCAGGAACTTATTGTAATCCAATGCATTGACATCCTGCTCTTTTTCAAGTGCAAGATCCAGAACCTCAAGCATATTGTCCACGAAATGGAACTGCAAGCCTTCTATATATTCCTTTTTGATGTCCATAAAATCGCGTTCGTTGTCACGTGACAAAATGACATCTGTCACATCGTTGCGTTTGGCTGCCAGCATCTTCTCCTGAATGCCACCTACTGGCAACACTCTGCCACGAAGCGTAATTTCGCCTGTCATGGCAAGCTTATCTTTGACTCTGCGCTGAGTGAAAGCCGATGTCAAAGCTGTCAGCATGGTGATACCTGCCGAAGGACCGTCTTTAGGCGTAGCGCCTTCAGGAACATGAATATGAACATTCCATTCTTCAAACACTATCGGATTGATTTTCAGCTCATTAGCATGTGCTTTGATAAACTCGTACGCTATGGTAGCCGACTCTTTCATCACATCACCGAGATTGCCTGTCATGTTCAGACCACCTCGACCGCGGCTCAAGCTGACCTCTATTGACAGTATCTCACCGCCGACCGGAGTCCATGCCAGACCGATAGCTACGCCAGGCATAGTATGTTTAACCTCTTCCTCATCATGATGCATAGGTACACCAAGGGCTTTCTTCAAATCGTCCGCAGTGACTCTCTTCTCGTAATCACCGCCAGTGACTATTACTTTGGCTTTCTTGCGAATAACGTCGGCTATTTTACGTTCCAGCGAACGCACGCCAGCTTCACGGGTATAGTCATCTATGATTTTATAGATTATCGCCTCCGAGAATGTCACATCTTTTGCCTTCAAGCCGTGCTCCTTCAGCTGTTTCGGGATGAGATGGCGTTTGGCAATCTCATATTTCTCCTCGCGCAGATAACCGTTCAGGTCGATGATTTCCATTCTGTCACGCAAGGCCGGATGTATTGTCTGAAGATTGTTGGCCGTAGCCACAAACA
The DNA here is from genome assembly GCA_016282015.1 of Bacteroidales bacterium. Taxonomy (GTDB): domain Bacteria; phylum Bacteroidota; class Bacteroidia; order Bacteroidales; family F082; genus Limimorpha. The sequence goes on along the minus strand of JAEEJS010000006.1, from coordinate 3,964 downwards.
TCACCTTCGAGAGATCATAGTCGAGCTCGATGAAGTTATCGTTGAAGGTGTTATTCTGTTCAGGGTCAAGAATTTCGAGCAAGGCAGCCTGAGGGTCGCCATTGATATTGTTGCCGCTCACCTTGTCTATCTCGTCAAGCACAAAGACCGGATTGGACGACTTCACCTTTTTCAGATTTTGAATGATTCTGCCAGGCATAGCTCCAATATAAGTCTTACGGTGACCGCGCAGTTCTGACTCGTCGCGCACGCCGCCCAACGACATGCGTATATATTTGCGTCCCAAGGCTTTAGCTATAGACTTTCCAAGCGATGTCTTACCGACTCCGGGAGGTCCCACCAAGCACAAAATCGGGGATTTCATATCGTTTTTCAGCTTCAGCACTGCCAGATGCTCCACTATTCTATCCTTGATTTTTTCAAGTCCGAAATGATCCTTGTCGAGCACTTTCTGAGCATGCTCAAGGTCGAAATTGTCTTTGGTATATTCGTTCCACGGCAACTCCACCAGATATTCCAGATAGTTATGCTGAACGCCGTAGTCGGCAGCCTGAGGATTCATGCGCTGCAGTTTCTGCAGTTCCTTTTCAAACACATCAGCTACTTCCTTGCTCCACTTCTTCTTCGCTGCTTTAGCCTTCAACTCCTTGACATCCTGTTCGTTAGGCGTTCCGCCCAGCTCTTCTTGAATGGTACGCAACTGCTGGTTGAGCAGGTATTCGCGCTGCTGCTTGTCGAGATCGGTCTTAACCTTGCTCTGAATCTGCTGTTTCAGGTCGACCATCTGAAGCTCTTTGCTGAGAAGCTTCAGAAGCATGTTGGCAAACTTGGTGATATCGTTTATTTCCAACAGTTTCTGGCGGTCTTCCATGTTAGCTATAAGGTTGCTACCTATGAAATTGACCATAAACCACGGGCTCTCGATGTTGCGTATGGCAAAAGTAGCCTCAAAGGGCACTGCTCCAGAACGCTGCACTATCTGCATGGCTGTGTCCTTAATACTCTGAATGAGGGCTTTGAACTGTCGGTCACGAGGCACTGGCTGGTTGTCGCCAAAAGGAGTGACGCGTGCTCTCATATAAGGTTCGGTAGTAGTCACCTCCTCAAGTCTGAAACGACGTTTTCCTTGTATGATGACAGTGGTGTTTCCGTCAGGCATTTCAAGGGTTTTCATCACCTGTGCTATAGTGCCTATTTCAAAAAGGTCAGCCTGCTGAGGCTCCTCCACCTTGGCGTCACGCTGAGTGATGACTCCCACGTCTATACCTTTCTTATATGCGTCTCTCACCAGACGGATGGTCTTGCTGCGGCCCACAGTGATGGGAATAACCACACCGGGAAACAGCACAGCATTGCGGAGAGCCATAATCGGAATCTCTTCCGGCAGCTGCTCCTCGTTCATGCGTCTCTCGTCTTCGGGAGAGAACAACGGAATATATTCGCCATCGGCTTCAACAATGTCGCTGAAGACTATATCCTTGTTAATCTGATTGTCCATTCGATATAAATTTTTCTGCCCCGTACAAAAATCGTGCCAAAAAAAGCCCTTGTCATTTCTGGCAAGGGCAAAACTTCATTATGAAAAATTTAACAAACCTATTCTGGGATTATTTTTTCTTTGCGTCCTGGAATTTTTTGTATTTGCTGTTGAACTTATCAACACGACCTGCTGTGTCGACGAGTTTCATCTTACCTGTGTAGAACGGGTGTGATGTGTTTGAAATTTCAAGTTTCACCAGCGGATACTCTTTTCCGTCTTCCCACACGATTGTGTCCTTAGTGTTGATGGTGGAACGTGACATGAAAGCCTGGTCGTTTGACATGTCTTTGAACACGACTAAGCGATAATTCTTTGGATGTATGTCTTTTTTCATTGCTTGTATAATTTTCTTCTAATTCGGACCGCAAAATTACAACTTTTTCTTATACGCCAAGCATTTTTTTGAAAATTTTTTAAAAATTTTTCTATTATTGATAATCAAGATATTACAGGCCGATTGCAAACGTATTTTATTAATTATGTCAGTAATTTTGTCGGAAATTATGGCAGTTTTTATGACAAAGACTCAAATTTCTTTCAAACTGTATTTTCCGCAGAACAGCCATTCCAGTTTCCTGTTCTCTGAAATTTTGCCCGACCAATAGCTTTTGATGGCATTATAATAATCGGTATATATATTAACAGGTGTAAGCTGCTGAAGCCAGCTGGCGTCGTATCTGTCCAAGCTGCGCTCCTCCTCTATTGTCACCTCGCATAGCTTAGCATTATTGTCAGGATTGTACATTTTATTAAATTGCACCGCAACTCCCAAATTCTCGTACACCATCAGAGCTCCCAAACGGCTGCCCTTATCCGGAAACTCCATTTTTCTGACATACTCCAGGAAACATTCCATGATCAGATGCAAATCGTAGGTATTCAGCACCAGATTCTTGAATTTTTGATATTTTTCGTAGCTCTCAAGCAATTCTTTCAACTCTCTGATGGATACTATTGATATTTCCTCACTGGCGTTGATGTTGCGGGCATTAATGTGAGTTTTGTCCCTCTTCTCAGCTATATCTATGCTTTGTATCAAGGTCGGAAGCTGCTGCAGACTCATAAAGACGGTATCAAGCTGAAGATGTGTCTCTTTCCAAAATGGCATAATAGTGTTGAAAACAGGCATAATATCAAGGAGTCGCGTCACATTGACATGCGGCTCAGCCATGTCTGTATCAAGTGTCCCGCCAAGCCTTTCAGACTTAACGTCAGGTATACGGAAGAAAACGTTTTCTAGCATAGGACTGATTTGAGCGCAAAATTACGAATTATTGCTAAAAACAAACAACAATCAGTAAAAAAAAGATTTTTTCTTTAATGTGTTTTATATTAATATAATTAGTAATTTTGCAGTGCTAAAAATAACACTGGAAATTTAATTAAATCACTTAAAATATAAACGTAATGAAACACAATTTCAATGCGGGACCATGTGTCCTTCCAAAGGAAGCCGTTGAATCAACAATCAACGCAATTCGTAATTTCGACAACACAGGCATCGGTCTGATGGAGATCTCTCACCGTACTCCGGGTTGGGAGCGCATCATGGAGGAAACACGCCAGCTGTGGCGCGACATCCTCAACATCCCTGCTGAGTATGAAGTTTTGTTCCTCGGTGGTGGCGCAAGCACACAGTTCTTCACAGTGCCTGCCAACCTTCTGAAGACAAAGGCTGCTTACCTCCAGACAGGTGTTTGGGCAAAGAAAGCCGCTAAAGAAGCCAAGCTTTTCGGTAAAGTCGAGATCGTCGCTTCTTCAGAAGACAAGAACTACACCTACATCCCTAAGGGCTACACCATCCCTACAGATGCCGACTATTTCCACATCACAACCAACAACACAATCTACGGTACAGAGATCCGCACCGATATGGATTGCCCAGTGACACTCGTTGCTGATATGTCATCAGATATCATGAGCCGTCCAGTCGACGTGAAGAAATACGGTCTCATCTACGGTGGCGCTCAGAAGAACGTAGGTCCTGCCGGCGTGACATTCGTCATCGTCCGCAAAGACCTCCTCGGCAACATCGGCGACCGCGCTTATATGAACCCACTTCCAACAATGGTTGACTATAAGACACACGCTGCTGAAGAAGCCAAGAACGTCAGCATGTTCAACACACCTCCAGTACTTCCTATCTTCGTCATGCACGAGACTCTGACATGGTTGAAGAACACCATCGGTGGTGTCGAGGCTATGAACAAACTCGCTGTCAAGAAGTCAAACCTCCTCTACGAAGAAATCGACCGCAACTCAATGTTCGTCGGTACAGCTGAAAAAGACTCACGTTCAATCATGAACCACTGCTGGGTGATGGCTCCAGGTCGTGAAGACCTCCAGGACGCTTTCATGGCATTCGCAAAAGAACGCGGCATGGTCGGTATCAAGGGTCACCGTTCAGTCGGCGGCTTCCGCGCT
>JAEEJS010000048.1 GCA_016282015.1 Bacteroidales bacterium | reverse complement strand
CATCGTCAGCGATGAACGCGTGTGCTCTCCTATCATCAACGCATTCGACACAGCAGTGATTCTGAACCAGCAGTCACTCGACAAGTTCGAATCGAAAGTAAAACCTGGCGGATATCTTCTCTATGATCCGAACGGCATCACAAAGAAGCCTACCCGTAAGGACATCCACATCTACACCATCGAAGGTGCACAGTTGGCATCAGACATGGGTAACAGCAAAGTGTTCAACATGATTATCCTCGGTGCTTTCTTGAAGCTTCGTCCTATTATCGACGACAAGAACGTTGAAGAGGGTCTTCGCCACAGCTTGCCAGAGCGTGCTCACAAGCTCATCCCATTGAACATGGAAGCCGTTAAGGTTGGTAAAGACAACGTGAAACAGGCTTAATTAGCTATTAGGTTAATAGCCATTAGCCATTAGAATTGTAGAGACGTCACAATGTGGCGTCTCTACGTGTTTTATTCTTCATCCTCAAAATCCTCTGGCATCGGCTCGGCCCAGTCTTCGTCGTAGAACTCCTCGCCTACCAGTTCGCGGTCGGATTTGTCTTGACCGCCCAGCATCTGGCGCATGATATTCGAAGGTATAGGCAGAATCTGGCCTTCAGTTCCTGTCGAGATGGCTATGCCGACATTGTCGCTGCCGAGTTCGCGAGTCCAGGTAATGAATTCGGCTATGTCCATTGTGGCAACCGTATAGTTGGCCCAATCGTCGCCAATGTTTGCCTCAGCTTCTTCCTTAGATGCCCAAACAGGGATGTATGAGTTACCTCCGCCGTCCTCAAGCATGGCGAAAAGCCCAGGTTTCGCTTCCAAGAGCCATAAGATTTTGTTTTCGTTTACTGTCTGTAAAAAGTTTCTGAGTTCTTCCATAGTATTGTGTTTTTATAATTCATCTAATTCAAGCCACCGCATCTCTTTTTCGTCTAGCAAGTCGTTGATTTCAGTCAGACGTTTGCCTATGCGGTCTATCTCCTGATAGTCGGTCTGGTTTTCGAGTTGAGTAGTGAGTTCTTTTTTCTCGTTTTCCAGGCTTTCTATGTCTTTGGTCAGCTGCTCGTATTCCTTCTGCTCCTTGAACGAACGTTTCTTGCTGCGCTCTGTGGCTGTCGGACGGTTCTCTCGAGTGTCGGTTTTGGCGGCGGCTTGGGCCTTATGCTGCTCCTTGTTGCGCTGTTCCTGCCAGTCGTGATACTGCGAGTAGTTGCCCATAAATCCTTTCACCAAGCCGCCGCCTTCAAAAACGAAAAGCTGGTCGACGGTCTGGTCGAGGAAATAACGGTCGTGAGACACCACAATCAAGCATCCCTTGTAACTCTTCAAGAAATCTTCCAGTTTCTGCAAAGTGAGAATATCCAAGTCGTTGGTAGGCTCGTCCAAAATCAGGAAGTTGGGGTTCTTGATGAGAATAGTAAGCAGATAGAGCCTGCGCTTCTCACCGCCGCTCAACAAGGCCACCGGCTGACGGTGCATGGAATACGGGAACATGAAATGCGCCAGAAGCTTGTCGGCCGTATAGACCATGTCCTTACCGTAATAAACCACCTCGGCGATATCGCGAATGGTATCAAGAACGGTCTTGTTTTCATCAAACTTGATGCCGCCCTGAGTGTAATAGCCGTAAACGACGGTCTCACCAGTAACTATGCTGCCCTCGTCAGGAGTCTCCGCCCCTGTCATCATATTGAGGAATGTGGATTTACCTATGCCGTTCTTACCGATTATGCCTATCCTCTCCCCTTTTTTGAAGATATAATCAAAGTCCTTGAGCAGATACTGATGGTCGTATTTCTTGCTGACGCCACGCATCTCTAGGATCTTGCCGCCCAGACGCTGCATGTCCAAACCGAACTGAATCTCGGTGTTATCGCGAATCATCCTCGCCTTTTCTTTCAAGTCATAGAAAGCGTCTATGCGGGCCTTGGCCTTGCCAGTGCGAGCCTGAGGAGTGCTACGTATCCATTCCAGCTCATGCTTCAACAGCTGTCCGGCTTTCTCAGCGGCAATGCGCTTGTTTTCCTCGCGCTCACGACTCTTGCGCACATAATAGTCGAAGTTGCCGTTATGAGTGTATACCGTTCCGTGATACATCTCCAAAATCTTATTGCACACCCTGTCGAGGAAATAGCGGTCGTGGGTCACCATAAACAGTGTCACGTTCGACTGGGTGAGGTAATTCTCAAGCCATTCCACCATCTGCATGTCGAGGTGGTTGGTAGGCTCGTCAAGGAAAAGCATATCAGGATCGTCGAGAAGCACCAAAGCCAGAGCCAAGCGTTTCACCTGACCGCCCGAAAGAGTGCCGACCTTCTGCGACAAGTCGTTGATTTCGAAAGTCGATAGCAATTGTTTCAAACGCAGATCGTAGGACCAGGCCTGCACAGCATCCATCTCGGCTGTCGCCTTGTCCAGATCCTTCTGGTCCACAAGAGCCTGCTCGTAACGTTTGATAACACGCATTACGTCGGTATGACCGGTAGCGATTACGTCCTCTATAGTCAAATCAGGGTCAAACTGAGGCAACTGCTCCAGATATCCCACGCGTACATTCTCGTTGAATGTCACCTTCCCGCCGTCGGCCTCCTCTTTCCCGACAAGGATTCGCATCATTGTGCTCTTTCCCGTGCCGTTGGCTGCAATCAAAGCGGTTTTGTCGCCTTTCTCTATGCCGAATGACAGATTTTCGAACAGCAACTTGTCGCTGTATGCCTTTGAGATGTTATCGACTGACAAATAATTCATATTGCAAAAATAGTAAAAAGACCGAAAAAATTCTTATTTTTGCAAAAATTTACGCTATGCGAACAGTGTTCCAACTCTTCTTCACCTTCTTCTACATAGGGGCCTTCACCCTGGGCGGAGGCTATGCCATGCTGGATATGGTGGAGCGAGCTGTAGTCGACAAACGCCGCTGGATGGAGAAAGACGAGTTTTGGGACATGATTACCATAGTACAGATGCTTCCCGGAGTGGTTGCCGTCAACACGGCTCTTTACACCGGCTACAAAATCAAAGGCATTCGAGGCGCCATTGCCGCCTGTCTGGGTGCCATCATACCCTCAATAGTAATAATACTGCTCATAGCCGTACTTTTTCTCGACTACAAGGAAAACCCTGCGGTGGAACGCGTTTTCCGCGGCATACGACCATGCGTGGTGGCTCTCATACTCTCACCTGCCATCAAGATGTTTATCAATGCCAAGGTCAACTGGAAAACTGCCATACTGCCCATAGCCACTGTCTGCCTGATTTATTTCCTTAAGGTGTCGCCAGTGTACATCATCATAGCCACCATTGTAGGCAGCATAGGCTTTGCCTTTTATTCCCAGAACAAACTAAACAAGTCAAAACCATGATTTATCTGCAGTTGTTTTGGGCTTATTTGAAGATAGGTATCTTTGGTTTCGGAGGCGGCTATGCCATGCTTTCGATGATTCAGTTTGAGATTGTAGAGCATTACCAGTGGATGAGCTTAGAAGAGTTTGCCGACATAGTGGCAATCTCACAGATGACACCCGGTCCCGTATCCATCAATATGGCCACATTTACCGGCTACACAGTAGGCGGGTTCTGGGGATCTATACTCGCCTCTTTTGCGCTGGTATTGCCCTCTTTGCTCCTTTTCCTGATTGTACTCAAGTTTTTATTTAAAAACAAAGACAACTACATAGTCAAAACCACGCTGTCTTCAATGAAACCTGTCATTGCAGGCCTCATTTTCACTGCCGCCCTGTTGATGATGAATGCCAACAATTTCAGTGACTTCGGGCTTCATGGCAGCAACATCAGCATCATAATCTGCGTCCTTACCTTCGTCGGAGTGTTTTGGGCAAAAATAAACCCGATACTACTGATTATAGCATCGGGTCTTGTAGGATATTTCGTCTACTGATCAGACGAACAGATTTTCTATCTCTTTGCTGTAACGATCCTTAACCACTTTTCTCTTCACTTTCAAAGTAGGTGTCAGAATGCCGTTGGCTATAGTCCATTCGTCAGCCAAAAGATGATAACGCTTCACTTTCTCGACCTCGCCTAAACCAGCGTTAAGTTTTCTTACCTCTTTGTCATAACGTTTCTTAACTTCCTCATTCTGAATCATTTCCTCATTTGTTGTAAAAGGAATCTCATGTTCCTTACACCATTCTTTAAGGAAAGCGAAGTCAGGGCGTATAAGTGCTGCGGCAAATTTCTGGTTTTCGCCCAACACCACAATCTGCTCGATGAAGCCTGAAGTGAGGAACTTGCCTTCAACTACGTCAGGATTCACATATTTGCCCAGTGATGTCTTGAAAAGGTTCTTCATACGGCCTGTGATCTGAAGCAGTCCGTGCTTGTTGAACGTTCCAAGGTCGCCTGTATGGAACCAACCGTCTTTGTCTATGACTTCGGCTGTCAGTTCGGGCTGTTTGTAATAACCCATCATCACATTGTGTCCGCGGCAGATGATTTCGCCATTTTCGGCTATCTTCACCTCTACGCCCGGAAGCGGCTGGCCAACGGCTCCCACCTCACGGCCGTATTTTTCACGGTTGCTCACTGTGATAACCGGTGAAGTCTCTGTCAAGCCGTAGCCTTCGAACACCGGCATCTTTATAGCCGAGAAGAACCCGCTGATCTTTTTGGTGATGGAAGCGGCTCCAGACACTATGATATCGAAGTTTTCGGCTCCGAGTTTTTCACGTATCTTACTGTAAACCAGCTTATCGGCTATACTAAGCTTCAAGTTGTAAATCCAAGAACGGCCTTCTATCTTATATCTCTCAGTCAAGCGCATCGACCAGTAGAAAATGCTCTTCGACAGGCCTTTCATGCTCTTGCCCGAATTGTAGATCTTCTCGTAGAATTTCTCCAGAACACGAGGAACTGCGCACATCATGGTCGGATGCACCTCTTTCATGTTGTCGGCTATTGTGGCTATGCTTTCGGCATAGTAAATCGACATTCCAAGGTAGTGGTACATATAAACGAGAGCGCGTTCGTAGGCGTGGCACACCGGCAGGAAACTGAAGGCGCGCTTTGACCAAGGCGAAGGTGTCTGACAGAAGTTCTTGAATTGGTTCATCAGGTTGTGATGCGAAAGCATAACGCCTTTCGGCACACCTGTGGTTCCTGAAGTGTATATGATAGTCGCGCATGCCATCTCGTCTACTTCGGCCTTGCGTTTCTCTATCTCCTCTGTATGCGGATGCTCTTTGCCGAGCTGAATAAGGTTCTCGAAGAATGGATATTTGCCTCTATCTATAAAGGTGTATAGCTGTTTCAGAGATGGTGTCTCGGGCCATATAGCCTCGATTTTATTCATCACTGCTATGCCTTCCACTATGCAGATACCTGCTTCGCAATTGTTGAGGATTATCTTGTAATCGCCTTCGCTGATGGTCGGATAGATAGGCACCATGACGGCTCCCACCTGAGTGATGGCCATATCGAGAATATTCCATTCCGGACGGTTGTTGGAGATAACTGCCACCTTATCCTGCACCTTTACCCCAAGCTCTATCAGCGCTCCACTGATGATGTCAGTCAACTCGATATATTCGTCAATACTGTATTCACGCCATTGTCCATTGACTTTTCCCGCCAAGGCCACTTTTTGGTCGGGATACTTCTCTTTGTAATGAGCCAGTAAATCAAATACTCTTTTGACTTCCATAAAACTATTATTTAAAAAGATCCTCAATCAAGTCGGCGTAACGTTTCATAACAACGTTACGTTTCACCTTTAGTGTAGGAGTCACTATGCCCGTGGCAATTGACCATTCGTCGGCCACAAGCACGAACTTCTTGATTTTTTCGACATCACCGAGATCGTGGTTAAGTTTCTTGACTTCCTTACCATAGCGTTTGAAAACTTCCTCATTCTTAATCATCTCCTCGTTGGTAGTGTAAGGAATCTCATGACGTTTGCACCACTCTTTCAGGAAAGTGAAATCCGGACGTATGATAGCAGCGGCGTATTTCTGGTTTTCTCCCAGAACCACAATCTGCTCGATAAATCCTGACAGGATAAACTTGCTTTCTATGAAATCGGGGTTGATATACTTTCCGAATGATGTCTTGAACATATTCTTCTTTCTGCCTGTAATCTTCAAGAGGCCGTGCTCGTTGAAACGTCCGAGGTCTCCTGTGTGGAACCAGCCGTCCTTGTCAATGACTTCCGCTGTCAACTCGGGCTGTTTATAATAACCCATCATCACATTGTGTCCGCGGCAGATAATCTCGTTGTCATCGGTAATCTTAACTTCAATGCCAGGCAAGGGCTCGCCCACATAACCGACTTCGCGGCCGTATTTGTTTCTGGTAGAAACGGCGATAACCGGCGATGTCTCTGTCAGGCCATAGCCTTCGAATATGGTAATGCCTAATGCGTTGAAGAAACGGCACACTTTCTTCGGAATGGCGGCTGCTCCTGAAACTATGACATCTATATGGTCTATACCGATTTTCTGACAAATCTTATCGTAAACCAGTTTCTTGGCAATCTTCAGCTTGATGTTGTAAATCCAATTACGGTCGAACACCTTGTAACGTTCAGACAGACGTAATGCCCAGTAGAATATTATCCTTGAGATGCCTTTCATGCTTCTGCCAGAGTCGTAAACCTTGTCGTAAACTTTCTCCAAAACGCGAGGCACGGCGCACATCATGGTAGGTCTGAGCTCAAGCAGGTTCTCACCCAAAGTGGCTATGCTTTCGGCATAGTAAACAGACATTCCACGATATTGATACACATAGCTGAGAGCGCGTTCGTATGCATGGCAAATCGGCAGGAAACTGAATGCCTTGTTGGACCAAGGGCTCACTGAATGCTGTACGTTTTTCCACTGGCTCATGAGGTTCTTGTGCGACAGCATCACACCCTTTGGCACTCCTGTGGTACCGGAGGTGTAGATGATGGTTGCGCATTCGTTCTCATCAATCTCGGCTTTGCGTTTTTCAATTTCCTCGGTATGAGGATGTTCTCTTCCAAGCTGAAGCAAAGTGTCGAAATAACCGTATTTGCCACGGTCAATAAAGGTGTATATTTCCTTCAAAGCAGGTGTCTCCGGCCAGATTGCCTCGATTTTGTTCATCACGGCAACGCCTTCGAGTATACACATCTTAGCTTCGCAGTTGTTGAGAATTATCTTGTAATCGGCTTCGCTTATGGTCGGATATATAGGCACCATGACAGCTCCCACCTGAGTGATAGCCATGTCGAGTATGTTCCACTCCGGGCGGTTATTGCTGATAACGGCAATCTTATCTTGCTTTTCAATACCAAGTTCTATCAAAGCGCCGCTGATGATATTGGTCTGTTCAATATATTCATCTACGCTATATTCACGCCATTGGCCGTTGACTTTGCTTGCAAAAGCCACTTTCTGGTCAGGGTGTGCTTCCTTGTAGTGAGGAAGAAGGTCAAACACCCTCTTAATACTTTCCATTGTGTACATTTTCAAAAATGCTTCGTTTTCAAACTTGCAAATATACGATATTTTTTTTAATTGAAGAATATTTTTTTTAATTCCCACAAGGATTTTGCAGAAAACACAGAACACAACCGACAAAAAAAGAAGTCTTTAGTTTTTGCAAACTAAAGACTTCTATAGACTTAAGTCTAAGCTCTATTTAGAGCAGGTGGCAAGTCACTGTCAAGCCGGCCATCACGATTGAAACCATTGACATCAACTTGATGAGGATGTTCAATGACGGGCCTGATGTGTCTTTGAACGGGTCACCGACTGTGTCGCCAACCACCGTTGCCTTGTGGTTATCAGAACCCTTGCCTCCGAAGTTACCCTCTTCGACATATTTCTTAGCGTTATCCCAAGCACCGCCTGAGTTAGCCATGAACACTGCCAATACGAAGCCTGTGGCAAGACCACCGATCAACAGACCGAGCACGCCTGGAACACCAAGCACCAAACCTGTCACAATAGGAACAAGGATAGCGAGGATTGAAGGAACGAGCATTTCCTGCTGTGCACCCTTTGTCGAGATAGCGACGCAGCGCTCGTAATCAGGTTCAGCTTTACCCTCAAGGATACCCTTGATTGTGCTGAACTGACGGCGAACCTCTTCAACCATCTTCTGGGCAGCGCGACCCACGGCGTTCATTGTCATGCCGCAGAACACGAATGCCATCATGGCACCGATGAACACACCGACCAACACGACCGGGTTCATCAGGTTAACGTTATAAGCCTCCATGAAGTCGACCAATGTAGCTTTGGCTGATGCCACGCCATTAGGAAGATCCTGACCCACACGGATGAGTGCGAGCTTGATTTCCTCGACGTATGAAGCCAAAAGTGCGAGAGCTGTCAAAGCGGCTGAACCGATAGCGAAGCCCTTACCTGTAGCAGCTGTGGTGTTTCCGAGAGCATCCAAAGCATCTGTACGCTGACGGACTTCAGGATCAAGACCGCTCATTTCGGCGTTACCACCGGCGTTGTCGGCTATAGGACCGTAAGCGTCTGTTGCGAGAGTGATGCCAAGTGTCGAAAGCATACCGACAGCGGCAATACCGATGCCGTAAAGACCCATTGAAAGGTTCTGGGCTGTGAAAGCGATATGGAATCCGTTTGAGCAGAGATAAGCCAAGATGATGGCGCAACCCACGGTCACAACCGGAATAGCTGTTGAAAGCATACCCAAGCCAAGACCTGAGATGATAACTGTAGCAGGACCTGTCTTTGAGCTTTCAGCGACCTTCTGAGTTGGTTTATAGCTCTGTGATGTGTAGTATTCTGTAGCTTTTCCGATAATCACGCCAGCGAGCAAGCCGACCACCACTGAGAGTGATACCTGCCACCACATGTTCGGGTGAGCTGCCTCTTTTCCGAAGAGGAAGTACATGATGCAGAATGTAGCTGCTGCAATGAGGATAGCGGCTGTGTTAGTACCGCGGCTCAAAGCACCGAGAAGCTGTTTCATGCCAGCGCCTTCTTTTGTGCGAACCATGAAGATACCGATCAGTGAGAGGAGCACACCTGCTGCAGCTATGAGCATTGGAGCGAACACAGCTTTAAGCTGCATGCCTTCGACAGCTGATGTGGCGAATGCTGAAGCACCGAGTGCCATAGTAGCCAGGATTGAACCTGCATACGACTCATAAAGGTCAGCACCCATACCTGCGACGTCACCGACGTTATCACCGACGTTATCTGCAATAGTTGCAGGGTTACGCGGGTCGTCCTCAGGGATGTTATATTCTGTCTTACCGACAAGGTCAGCTCCGACGTCAGCGGCTTTGGTGTAGATACCGCCACCCACACGGGCGAACAAGGCCTGAGTTGAAGCACCCATACCGAATGTCAACATTGTGGTTGTGATGATAACCAGATGGTTCTCAACACCAATGAAATGGTCGAGAACGATGAACCACACCGAAACATCGAGCAATGCGAGACCGACGACCACCAAACCCATAACGGCGCCCGAACGGAAAGCAACCTGCAAACCGCTGTTCAAAGAATTGCGGGCAGCGTTAGCTGTACGTGCAGAAGCATAGGTAGCGGTCTTCATTCCGAAGAAACCGGCCAAGCCCGAGAAGAAACCGCCGGTGAGGAAGGCGAACCACACCCAACCGTTCTGAAGATCGAACAGGCTCATCACGAAAAACAACACCGCCAACACAATAAACACTATGATGACGACCTTGTACTGTTGTTTAAGATACGCCATGGCACCTCTTCTGACGTGCGAGGCGATCTTCTTCATTAAATCTGTTCCCTCGTCACCCTTCATCATGCTTTTATAGAAATAAAAAGCAAATGACAAAGCAAGGATTGACGCTGCGAGAACCAAATAAATAACCCAATTCATACGCAAAAATTTAAGTTAATAATTATGATTGTTACACTAATTTTTCGCTACGTAACTTTTAACTTGCAAATTTCCGAATAATATTTCTTTCCTCAAAGAAAAAAATTTAATTTTATTAAAATTTATTTTTGGGCCCCCGTTTGAGAATTTTTGTCTATTTTTGTAGAATGAATAAGATTGTACTGGAAGTAATGGGACTGACTTATACACAGGAACAAAGCGGTGTATATGCTCTCATCTTGGGCGAAAAAGACTCCAAGATGCGCATTCCCATTATGATAGGCAACGTCGAGGCTCAGTCGATCATATTGGCCCTTGAGTGCCACAGACTGCGCCGGCCGCTCACCCACGATCTGTTCAAAGCTTTGGCCGAAAATTACCTTATTAATATTAAGGAAGTGCTTATTGACCGTTACGTGGACGGCTTGTTTTACGCCCATCTGGTATGTGAAAAAGACGGAGTTGAAAGCTATATCGACTCACGGGCCTCTGATGCGGTTGCCATTGCGTTGCGCTTCGACTGCCCCATTTACACCAATCAGGAGGTAATGGACGAAATCGGCATCAACATAGACGATATTAAGTTCGACGAAGAAGATATAGCCAAGCTGCAGCAAAGGTTGGACGAGGCCGTTGACGAAGAGGACTTTGAGCTGGCGGTGAAGCTGAGAGATGAGATCAAAAAGCTGAAGAGTTAGAATTATAAAATTTCAAATAAGGTATTATGAATGGCATCAAGTTTCGTTTGATTGTGATGAATTTCCTGCAGTTCGCAGTGTGGGGAGCTTATCTGACATGTATGGGAACCTATCTCCACTACCACGGACTGGCTTCCCATATCGGCATTTTCTATTCCATACAGGGCATAGTGTCCATTTTCATGCCGGCTCTGATGGGCATCATCGCAGACAGATGGATACCCGCACAGAAGACTCTGGGATTGTGCCATCTCATCTCCGGAGCTGCCATGATCAGTGCCGCTTATTACGGCTTAACTATGGGAGACGCCGTGCTGTTTGGACCGCTGTTTACATTGTATTCAATTGGAGTAGCATTCTATATGCCGACGTTGGCAATCTCCAATTCCGTGGCTTACAACGCCCTGGATAAGGCCGGTCTGGACACCGTCAAAGCCTTCCCTCCTATCCGTGTGTTCGGCACGATAGGTTTCATCTGCACCATGTGGATTGTCGATTTGCTCGGATTCCAGGCTACAGCGGCTCAGTTTGCAGTTAGCGGCGGCATAGGAATAGTGCTCGGATTATATTCATTCACCCTGCCGGCATGCCCTATCAACAAAGCAGACAACACATCGTTTGTCGACAAGCTCGGACTTCGCGCCTTTGCGTTGTTCAAAGACAAGAGGATGGCTTATTTCTTTATCTTCTCTATGCTTCTCGGTGTATCGTTGCAGATTACCAATGGCTTTGCCAACCCATACATCACCAGTTTTGGTCACATTGAGAAATATGCAGGCACATTCGGAGTACAGCACGCCAACATTCTTATTTCATTGTCACAGATTTCAGAAACCCTCTGTATATTATTGATACCATTCTTCTTGCGCAGATATGGCATAAAGAAAGTGATGCTCATTGCCATGTTCGCCTGGGTGCTTCGTTTTGCCTTCTTCGGCCTCGGCAACCCTGGCGGCGGAGTGTGGCTCTTCATATTGTCGTGCATCGTCTACGGCGTGGCTTTCGACTTCTTCAACATAAGCGGATCTCTGTTTGTGGATAAGGAGACCGACCAGGGCATACGCTCATCGGCACAGGGACTTTTCTTCCTGATGACAAACGGCATAGGTGCCACAATTGGAACCTTAGGCGCTCAAGCCATAGTAAACTACTTCGTTAACAAACCGCATGCAGCCGGTGCCACCCCTGAGATGGTTGCCGCCGGTTGGCAGAACGCATGGTTCGTGTTTGCTGCCTATGCATTGGTTGTCGCAGTGGTTTTCGCCATAGTTTTCAAATACAATTATAATCCGGAAGACAAAAAATAATGAGACAATATCTAGATTTACTTCAACGCATACTCGACGAGGGCGTTCAAAAAGGTGACCGCACAGGCACTGGAACCATCAGCATTTTCGGACATCAGATGCGTTTCAATCTGGCTGATGGCTTTCCGCTTGTCACCACAAAAAAGGTACATCTGAAATCCATAATTTATGAGCTGCTTTGGCTCATTGCAGGTGACACAAATATCAAATATCTGCACGACCATAATGTAACTATATGGGACGAGTGGGCCAATTCCGACGGTGACCTCGGTCCAGTGTATGGCGCTCAGTGGCGCAATTGGAACAACGAAGGCATAGACCAGATTCAGCAGGTTATAGACAGCATCAAGAACAATCCCAACAGCCGCCGTCATATTGTGACAGCCTGGAACCCCAGCGTGCTGCCAGACGAGCACGAGAAAGACTTCGCCAAGAATGTAGCGGAAGGTAAAGCCGCTCTGCCGCCTTGCCATGCCTTCTTCCAATTCTATGTCATAAACGGACGTCTGTCGTGCCAGATGTACCAACGCTCGGCCGACGTGTTTCTGGGAGTGCCTTTCAACATAGCGTCATATTCATTGCTGACCATGATGATGGCACAGGTGTGCAACCTTGAAGCCGGCGACTTCATCCATACCTTCGGCGACGTACATATCTACAACAACCACATCGAGCAGGTCAAGCTGCAGCTGTCACGCGAGCCGCGACCGCTGCCGACCATGAGACTCAACCCGGAGGTAAAGAGTCTGTACGATTTCAAATATGAAGATTTTACCTTAGAAAACTATAATCCATACGACGCCATCAAAGCGCCGGTATCTGTGTAGAATGAAGACGAAGATTTCCATTATTGTAGCCATGGCCAAAAACCGCGCCATCGGCAAGGGAGGCGACCTGATTTGGCATCTTTCAAACGATTTGAAACATTTCAAAGAAGTAACATCAGGCCATACAGTTATTATGGGTTACAAGACATATATGTCACTGCCCGGACAAAAACCACTGCCCAAACGCCGCAACATCATTATTTCAAGCCACCTGGAGACTGCTCCTGAAGGTTTTGAAGTTGCCCACTCAATAGTTGACGCTATGAAACTGGTATTCAACGAAGAAGAGGTCTTCATAATTGGAGGCGGCATGATATACGAGCAGTTCCTGCCCATGGCCGACAAACTGTATCTGACAAAAATTGACAAGGACTTCGAAGCTGACACCTTCTTCCCCATCATCAACTACGACAAATGGGAACTTGCAGACCTCAAGGTAATAGACGACGATCCGCAGATTGACTGCAGTTACAGGTTCGAAACTTGGGAGAGGGTTTAATTTTTTGGTTATCGGTTATTGGAAAAGTTGAGAGTGGAGATAAACCCCACTCTCAACTTTTTAATTACATTGTTAATGCTTAATAACGGAAATCTTTTGTGTCATCTCTTTCCCGTCAGCAATTACTTTTACCAGATAAATACCTGATTCAAACTGTTCCATATTTATTGAAACCTCCGAAGAGTCGAAACTATCGGCATAAACTTTCTGTCCCATGGCGTTGTACACTACCACATCGCTGATGTTTTCAGCCTTGACGGTCAGTATGTTTTTGACAGGGTTAGGATAAACTTCGAGTATGTTCTCATCCTGCTCAGCCACACCGTCTAAAGAGTACAACAATCTTACGTGATACTGGTTTCCATTGTAGATTGTACTGAACGGAGCCGATAAACAATCGATATCCTGATAGTATGCCATGACTTTGTATGAATACCATGTACCGTCAACAAGTGACTGGTTCTCCTTGTATTCCACCTTGCCTGGGCCCACAAGTTTTATAAGCTGGTAGTCGGTGTCGTCAGTTTTTCTGTAGATATAATAACCCGTAAGTCTGCCATTGTTATTACTTGGGCCAGTCCAATATAGTGCAGGTTTGAAGTTGCTTTGGTAATAGTACCACAACGACGATCCGGCTTCACAGCCTTCACCGGCGGTTGCACAAGTCTCTGGTGAGATTTCCGATTCGCCGCCATAGCCGAGGAAAGCTATCTCGTAACAATGACCTCCTATGGCCGGCTTCACGTCATCATATTGTGAATCAGACGTTAAGGCTATGAGTTGGCCGTCTCGGTAGACGTTGTATCCATATCCTTCCTCATTGATGTCATTCCAGTAAAGGGAAATGTCATCGTCATGGCTCCAAGCGTACACCTCGTCTACAAAACCTGCCGGGGCTTCGTTGCCACAGCCATTGTTGGCAGTAAAGAATATTCCTTCCGCCAAGTCGGCCGATGAGCCGGAATATGAGAATACATTATTGTTTTCAGAGTCTTTGATTGAGAACGAAACATCGGTGGTGTCGGCCACTGTCCAGCCGAAACTCACTCTGCCGATAGGCATATCCACATGCAAGGCTGCAGGTGTAGATGAAGTCATGGTAAGCTGTTGAATCTCTGTACCGGCTGCATTGTAAACAGAAATGTGGCAGCCTTCCCATCCGTAGTAACTGCTGGCGCCAAGCACAAACTTCCAGTCACAGCTCGGTCCGAACTGGGCACCTCTATACATGACCTGTTTTCCGTTACGCTGGCCGCTAACGGCATACACCTGATAGCTGAAGTTGTCGTAATAAGGCACGTGGTCGGTGCATGTCATCTGCTGTCCGGGCATCACATTGTCGGTTGTTTCGTAAACAACGCTGTTGTTGCGCATCACCACAATCTTTTCTATGCTTGTAAGGGCGCTGCCGTCCAGATAGGTGGTCGGATTGGTCCATGTCAACACAGCGTCGAGCGAAGTGTCAGACTCCACAGTCACATTCAATGCGGTTGGAGCGCTTGGAGTGGCGTCGTAAACAGGTTTAGGCACGAAGTTGAACATAGCGTCGGCCGGATGTGTGTATGGGGCATCGTCAATGAGATACCAGCCATCGGAGCCACCGCCCCAACCAAGGTTGAAGTGGAACATATCGTGGTCGTCGTATCCGTCACAGACAAAGGCATGGCAGCCGTCATCTTCGCAGCCGCCGTAATACATAGGCCAGCCCATGTCGAACTGCTCGCGCACCATGCTTTTCCAAATTTCAGTCTCAAAGTCATCGCGGCGATACTGCACATTTGCCTCACTGTAATTGAAATAGGTATGCATCACTCCAGGTATTGGACTCGATGCTCCGCCGCTGCCGTCAGGACCGTAGCCCATGTCGATGGTTACACCGCAGTGGAAGCACAAAGTGCCTGTGGCCAACTTCTCCTCTTCTGTTGAGCTGCTGCTCAGCTTGTTGGGCATATTATCCCAGTCGTATGTTGTGGCGCCGAAATCGGCACAAATCTGACCGTAATCCTCGTGGTGGTAGCAGTGGTTTCCCTGACCTTGTGCAGGATAAGCCCAGAAACGCATCAGCTGCGACATGGCTGTAGCCAGACAGCCCACTATGGCATGACCGCCCGAGCCGTTCGGATCTTCTGGGCAGCAGCAGTTGTAAGGATAGCTCTGATCCCACTGGGTTTGCACCAGATAATCCACTCCTCTGCCACCGTGGCGTGACACCAGGCGACCGGTTTTCTCGAGCATGCGCCAGTCGGCGGCGACGTCAGGAGCCGCCGATGACAGATTAGTATTCACGCTTCTGCCCGCTCTGATATTCTCCAGATAATCGGCCAGCGCCGGAGGCACGTTGTTTACGTCAAAACCGCCATTCTCAGAATAGCCTATGATCGGTCTGTAGAAATCGTCGGCCGAAATGATGATAAAGCCTTCGTTACCCACATTGAAGATGTAGAAGCAATCGGCATTGCGCTCGGTGAGCGAAGTGTGGACCAGCGTCAAGTCGAGGCTTCTGTTTGACACAGCAAAATTAGACTCCACAAACTTGCGTCCCAAATCCTTGGCCACATTCACATCCACCGGATGAGCCGAAAGCGTGTTAAGACTCATCGCTAAAGCTGTTACTATTAATAATCTTTTCACCATAGTAAATTTTAGATTTAAGGTTTAACGGTTAAATTCAAAAGAGCGCAAAGTTAACAACTTCACGCTCTTTTTTCTCATATCTGTTATCTATTATTTGATTACAGAAATCTTCTTGGTAACCTCGCTGCCGTTGGCATTGATACGCACCATGTAGATGCCTGCCTCAAAGTCGCTTGTGTTAATGACTGTCTCATTAGCATCGGCTGTCTTTGAGTAAACCATTTGGCCTATTGAGTTGTAAATCTCAACGCTGCTGAGGTTGTCGGCTTTCACTGTGAGCATGTCCTTGGTCGGGTTAGGATAGATGCTGACGCTCTGTGTCATGTTCTCATCCACTCCGTCTGTTGAATAGTGCATTCTCACGAAGTACTCGTTGCCATAGATTGACTTGAACGGAGCTGAGTAGCATTCAATCTCCTGATAGTAAGCCACCACTCTGTATGAATACCAAGTGTCGTCAACCAGAGGTTTGGCCTCTTTGTATTCTGTCTTGTTGGCGCCCACGAGTTTGATAAGCTCATAGTCTGTGTCGTCAGTTCTTCTGTAGACATAGTAACCTGTCAAGCCAGTCACATCTTCTGGAGCGGTCCATTTGATGATAGGCTTGAAGTTGCTCTGAATCTCGTAGTAGAGGTCTTTACCTGAGTCGCAACCTTCACCGGCATTGCCGCAAGCCTCATTTGAGTATTCTGACTCACCGCCATAACCGAGATAGCAAACCTGATAGCAGTGACCGCCAATAGCTGGAGCCACGTCCACAAATTCAGTGTCATGAGCGAGAGCGAAGAGAGCTCCGTCACGATAGATGTTGTATCCATAACCGTCCTTTGATGAAACGCCAGTCCATGTGAGCACTATGTTATCACCGTCTGTGTTGGCATAAATGTTGCTTGGAGCCTCAGTAGGAGCAGCATTGCCGCAACCGTTGTTGGTCTCGAAGAAATATCCTGTAGGAATGTTTGCTGATGAACCCTGTGGATACTCATAAACGACGTCGCCTGTCGAGTTCTTCAGTTTGAATGAAAGTGTGACGTCTGCTGTACCGTTCTTCCAACCGAATTTGACGCAGCCGAGAGGAAGGGCGAGGTTAGCTGAAACAGGGCTATTGTTTGTCATAGTGAATGACACAATTTCACGGTTTGCACCATCGTATGCGATGACCTTACCGTCAGACCAGCCTGACATGGCTGTTGCTGTGGCAATGATTGTCCAGTTGCATGTAGGACCGAATGACTCGCTTGCTGTGCCTGCTACACCGTTCACACCGTTTTTCACAGCAAATACTTTGTATTGGAATGTGCTGTAGCATGGAACGTCGCTGTCCACAAAGCTCATGCTTGCGCCTGGTGTGGCATTTTCCACTGTGTAGATGACAACACCATTTCTGGTAACAACCATCTCATCGATAGTTGTGAGGTTCTGGTTGGTCACAGTCTTGGTTGGGTTGGTCCAAGTAATGGTGGCTTCCTGAGCTGTGTCGCTGGTCTTGGTGACATTCACAGCGGTTGGAGCCTGAACTGTGTTCTGGTAAACGTATGTAGGAACATAGTTGAAGATAGCTGCTGCACTTGATGAGTAATCGATAGCGTCAACTGCATACCAGTCGTCGTCAGAACCGCTCCATCCGAAGTTGAAGCTGATGAAGTCATCCTCATTATAACCGTCAGCGACGAAAGCGTGACCACCTTCTGAGCTCTGGCCTGAATAGTAAACAGGGCGACCGAGGTCAAACTCAGCCTTCAGCATGTTAACCCAGTTGGTAAGAGTGTATGAGTTTCTGTTTTTCTTGACGCAGTAGTCATAGTCGAAATATGACAACATAGCACCGGGAACGAGGTCTGAGTATGTACCGCTACCATCCCAGTCGAATGTCATGTCGACAGAAACACCGCAGTGATACATCAATGTAGCGACAGCCTCAATCTGCTCCTGTGTGGCATTGCTCAATGTCTTTGGCATGAGATCCCACTGGTAGGTTGTTTCACCGAAGTTGGCGTACTGATAACCGTACTGGTAGTATGTAGGACCATAACCTACGCAGTTGTATCCGTGGCTACCTTCACCCTGGATCGGATGATCCCAGTATTTCATCACCTGGCTCATAGCTGTGGCGACGCAACCTGCATAGCAACGTCCGCCTGCACCCTGGTGACCGCCCTGTGTTGGAGGAGCGTAGAGGTTGTACGGGCTGTTCTGGTTCCATTTGGTCTGAACGAGTGGTCCGACTGTGCCGCCTCTCTTGTCGCTCAGTCTACCGTATTTGCGGAGTGATTCCCACTGACTTGCGATTTCAGGAGTTGCTGCGATATTTTCTTCAATAGCATAGCTGATACTGTTTTTGTAAGTCTCCAGCATGAACATAGCGCCATTGTATGGGTTGCTTGCATCGAAAGGACCATTCTCTGAATAGCCGAGAATCGGACGGACGTTGTCGGAAGCTGCAACCAAAACGAATCCCTCATTGCCCATATTGAAAACATAGACACATGGCTCACCGTTTTCTGATGTCACAGTGTAATACAATTGGAGCTCAGCTCTCATTGTCTTTTCAAAATTTGCCTGGACAAATTTCTGTCCCAGCGATTTAGCCGTGTTAACGTCTACCGGATTGGCGAACATTGTACCAATGCCAAGGAGAACGGCTACTGTTAATGTTAATAACTTTTTCATTTTGATTTGAATTTAATTGATTTTGACTATTATTTTCCTATTAAAAATTTTATCTTATGACTGAAACCTTTCTGGTGATTTCCGTTCCGTTGGCAATGATTCTGACCATGTAGATGCCTGTGTCGAATCCTGTCATGTCGATGTTGGTCTTGCTGGTGAACATCTCTTCAGAGAACACCTTCTGACCTATCAGGTTGTAAACCTCCACCCTGCTGATGTTTTCAGCCTCAACCGTGAAGACACCAGTAGTTGGATTAGGATATATGCCGATTTCGTTTGCGAGATTCTCGTCCACATTGTCTGTAGAATAGAATATCTTTACAAAGTACTCATTGCCATACAAAGCCTTGATAGGAGCTGCATAGCAATCTATTGCCTGATAATAAGGTATCACTTTGTAGTAGTACCAGTTGTCGGCCACCAATGCGCTATTTTCCTTGTATTCGGTCTTGTTGGCCGAAACTATCTTGATACGCTCGTATTGGCCGTCGTTCATCTTTCTGTACACCAGATAGCCGCTCAAGCCTTCGCTAACCTCAGGAGCTTCCCATGAAAGTATAGGCTTGAAGTTATTCTGGATTTCATACCAGAGATGTGAACCTGTGTCACAGCCTTCACCGGCATTGCCGCAGGCGTCATTGGAGTACTCTGACTCACCGCCAACACCGAGGAAGCTGACTGTGTAGCAATGTCCGCCTATCGAAGGGGCGACATCTGTGAATTCTGTATCGTAAACCAGTCTGATAAGCACGTCATCACGATAAACGTTGTAGCCATAACCCTCTTCTCTGACACCTGTCCAGTTGAGCACTATGTCGTTGTCGGTTCCTGTGACATAAAGGTCTGTAGGAGCCGAAGCCGGGGCAGCATTGCCGCATCCGTTGTTGGCTGAATAGAACAGACCGTCTTCCATACCTGTGTTGAGTCCGGAATAGTTGTATACCGAATTGCCTTCAGAATCCTTAACATTGATGGCGATGGTGTATCCTGTCACACTGCTTTCCGAAGCCTTCCAAACCAATTTGATACGGCCGACCGGCATATCAACGTTGATAGCGGCAGGTGTAGAGTTGTTCACAGTCACCTTTGTTACCAGTGAACCTTTGCCTGTGTACACTCCAATGTATCCGCCTCTCCATCCCTGGATATTGGTTGAAGAGATGATGAACTTCCACTCGCATGTCGGGCCGACAACGACCTGACTGCGCACAGCCGACTTGCCGCGCTGTCCGCCTATAACTGCATAAACCTTATATGTGTATGCGTCAAAACAAGGAATGGTGGTGTCGACAAAACTCATTGCTGAGCCTGGAGTGACATTTTCCTGGACATAAACGATTTCATTGTTTCTTTCAACCACAATCTGATCAATGGCTGTAAGAGCCTGGTTGGTCAGAGTGACTGTTGGGTTATTCCAGGCGACAGTGGCCTGCAGCTCGTTGTTGTCAGCCACAGTGACTGTGAGGTTGGTTGGAGTATTGGCTGTGGCGCTGTAGATAGCAGCAGGCACAAAGTTGTAGATAACGCTTTGACCGTCGGTGTAGTTATGACCGTCTATGTCGAAATAGGCGTCGCTTGAACCGCTCCAGCCCCAGTTGATGTGCACCAATCCTGCATCGTCGTAGCCGTCAATAACGTAGGCGTGACCGCCACCGCGATGCACCATAGGCCAATTCATGTCGATAGCGTCATAGAGGAACTGAAGGTATTCCTCTTTGGAATAGTCTTCACGTTTGTAGTTCACCATGGCAGGAGTATAACTGAAATACTGAGGAGCCACTGTGCAAAGTTTAGTGGTAACCGCGCCGCTGCTTGACGGACGGTAATTCATGTCGACTGCCACTCCGCAGTGGAAAATCAGTGTGCCGACAGCTTCCAGTTGAACTGTAGGTGAGCTGGAGCTTATACTGTTAGGCATATTCTCCCAATCGTAAGTGGTGGCGCCGAAGTTGGCTGTCAGAGGGCCGTACTGCGGGTTATCCCCAGGAGTGTAGGTATGGCTGCCTGTACCCTGTAAAGGATGGCACCAGTATCTCATCAGCTGGGCGGCTGCTGTCGCCACACATCCTGCATAGACGTGTCCGCCGGGACCGTCTGCATCTACAGGGCAGCAATAGTTGTAAGGATAGTTCTGGTTCCATTTGGTTTCAACCAGATAATCATCCTCACGGCCACCGAAACGTGACATCAGCTTGCCGTACTCACGAAGCATAGCCCAATCCTCAGCGGCTTCAACGCTTGCAGCAACCGGGCCGCGGCTTGTACGGTATGAGTCAATGTCTGCCAAGTATTCCTGAAGAGCCGGAGCAATATTGTCTGGCTCGAAAACGCCTTCGTTTGAATAAGCTATAACCGGTCTGTAGCTGTCATCAGCCGAAAGGATGACAAAACCATTGTTTCCCACATTGAAGATGTAGAATGAAGGGGTTGAATAGACCAGTGTAAGTTCGCTGCTCTGCCTGTCCTGAGCGAAGTTGGCGTTCACAAACTTCTGCCCGAGCGAGCTTGCTTCCTCAAGACTTACCGGATTTGCATATGCGAATACACAACCCAGCAAGATGCTTAATGTCAAAAACAATTTTTTCATATTCTTTCTCTATTTTAAAGATTAATGCATGATGATGATACGTACCTTGGCGTTTCCTTCATGACTCTTTACATTCACCATGTAAATGCCGGCTTCGAAGCCACTGGTGTTGATGTTAAGAGCATCGGCTGAACCATTGTAGCGGTATACTGTCTGGCCAAGTGCGTTGCACACTGTCACCTCTTCGATACCGGCAGCCTCGACGTTAATTGAGGAATTGGCCGGATTCGGATAGAGACGTGCGTCTATTGTGTTCTCCATAACTGCAAGCACTTCGACAATGACATAGTCGGTATTGCTTGCGGTATATGCCGGTGTCGACTCGCAGACATTGCTGAAAGCTGTCACTTTGTAGAAGTACTGACCTGCTGTTCCGACAGGATCGAAATACTCGGTTGTTGAGTTGTCTATCTTGGCGACTTCTTCGTAGAATTCACCGTCAAGGCTTCTGTATATCTTGTAGTTTGACGGAGTGTAATCGCAGCTCCATGTGAGCAAAGCACCATCGACACCGTCACGATAAACATACTCACCGGCGAGATTGGTCGGAGGAGTGCAACCTTCGCAATCGTTGTCGCCTGTGAAGATAATTCCGCTCAACTGTGCCGATGAGCCTGAGAAGTTGTAGACCTGCTGGTTGGCTGAGTTCTTCAGTGAAATAGACATGGATGAAACCTCTGACGAAGGAGCGTACCAGTTCATTGTGAAGCCGCCTTCAGGCATCTGGAATTTAATTGACACAGGTGATGAACCTGTCATTGTCACCTCCTGGAAAATAGTACCGTTTGAACTTGCAATCTGCACCTTGCCTCCGTTCCAGCCTTGGAAGTTGGTTGTCTGGCAAACTAATTTCCATGTGCAGTTAGGTCCGAAGAGAGCGTACTCTGCATATTCCACACCTTCAATGCCGTTGTTGACACCGCTGATTGAATATTCATAATAACCGTAATCGGCAACTGTTTCTTCGAAAGTCATCACTTCACCCGGCTGAGGGTTGTTGAAGGTCTCGATAAGCACGCCGTTACGTCTGAGCAAAATCTGCTCGATTGACTCCAGTGTTGTGCCGGCTGCCGATTCTGTAGGCACTGTCCAGCTGATGTTGACACGCTTTGTCATAGCGTCGGCCACCTCCACCTCCATAGTTTCGATGGCAGGAACCATAGCCTCGTAGATATAATCAGGAATCATATTGAAAACAACTCTCTGGTTGCTGTTGAAATGACCGTTTCCTGTATTCAAAGCGTCAATCTGGTAGTATGTGTTGTTGTACTGACCGCTCCAACCCCAGTTGAAGTGGAAGTAGCGCTGGTCGTTGTAGCCGTCGCAGTTAAAAGCATGACCGCCATCAGAATCCTGACCGGCATAGATAACCGGAATACCGCGGTCGAATGTGGAGATAAGCATGTCCTCCCAAGCTGTACGTGAATAGCTGTCGCGCATGTCGACGTAGGTGCAAGCGCCATATCTGAAGTGTTCGATAACTGCGTTCGGGATATCCTCAGTATGGGCACCGCTGCCATCTGGAGCATAGTCCATGTCCACTGCCACGCCGCAGTGATACATCAACAGAGCCACTGCCAAAGCGGCATCGTTAGCCGTGTAGCCGAGCTGGTTTGGCATGATTGCCCAGTTGTAGGTGGTGGCGCCGAAATTGGCAGTCAAGGTATAGCCGTGTGAGAGTGAGCTGTATGTGTGCTCACCCACGCCTGTGGTTGGCCAGTTCCAGTATTTCATCAACTGGCTCATGGCTGTTGCCACGCATCCTGCATAGCAATGACCGCCCGGAGCCCAGTATGAGGAAGATGTCGGAGCATAGTAGTTGTAAGGATAATCCTGATTCCATACGGTGGAAAGCAGAGGGCTTACAGCTCTGTCCATCTTTTCGTGTGAAATGACGCCTTCCCTGCGGAGAAGATCCCACTGGGCTGTAATCTCAGCTTCAGCCTCAAGGTTATTGTCGATTGCATACTGAATCTGTCTTCCGAAATGATTCATGTAATACATCATACCCTCAGGAATATTGTTGGCATCAAATGCGCCTTCGTCTGAATAACCCAGCACAGGATGTGCGCGGTCGTCGGCGGCTACAACCACAAAACCATTGTCGTAGTTGAAAATGTAGAGGTAAGGAGTACCCTCTTCGTTGTCCAATGTGAACACATGATTGACATTTTCTACATTTTTGGCTGCCGAAACATTGTGTTTCAGATACTTAGCGCCGAGATTTTTGGCTGTGTTGACGTCCACGGGGCCCGCGTTCATCTGGCCTGCGAGCAGCGTCATAGCTGCGACGATTAAAAACAATTTTTTCATTTTTGCTCTATTTTTTTAATTAATTTTCCAATCTGTTTCTCGTCGAAAAATATAAACGGTTGTAAACCAAACACTTATATTATATATATTCGAACTTGTAAAAATATGAAAAATTTTCATACGCCGCTCAATTTTTTCGTAATTTTGCGCATTAAATTTGAATTTTATCAAAAGTGGAGCACAAATTTTACGATTTCTACATGCGGTTTCCGAGTGAGGACGACGCTTTGAAGGCGAAAGATTTTTATTACAAAAAACATCGTCCGAGAATAGGCGGAGAGTTTAAGATCAACGACAACGGAGTATGCTCGCTCTCGCTTCAGGATGAGTGTGAACTCATCACCGACCTGTACCCGTTCGGAATGAAGCGTTTCATTGTGGCCGACAACTTCCACGGCGTGAGACGCGAGCATGGCAAGGACATATTCGACTTCTTCACTGACAGCGACCGCTATTTCTGCTGGGACCTCAACGATCAGGTGTTCGAAAAGCTGAACAATTTCCTGAAAAACGAGATACATGAAGACGGTTATGTACATCAGGAAGGACATGCCCCATACATTCAGAAAGTGCTCGACAGCATGGGAATAGACGACCTCTACAACATGTTGAATGTGGATGCCCCGGGTTTGGACATCTAGACTGTTTATTGAGAGCGGGGGTCCGATTGGATTTCGAGCTTTGCAAGCTTCTGGACCTCTATGCTGGGGTGACCGAATTCCTCTACGATTTTTCCAAGCATAAGATAAGTGCCATTGCCTTGAAACGGGTATGTTTTCAACACATTCGGGAAGACTGTGGCGTCGAAGACATTGCCGCTGGCGTCCAAAAAGTTGGCAAAATGCATCAAATCGCCATTACAGGTTTTTACATACTTCAAACTGACCAGATGTCCAAGCATACGATGGTTTTTTCCAATATTTTGCATCATGTCTTTTGCCAGGATCTCTCCCCTGAAACCGGTCTTTAACATATCGAACCAAGTCAGAGTGACCGGAAAGCCGAACAGCTCTATCTCGTCGTAAGCGTCCTCTATCGGCCGGCTGCTCATGGCGGGAAGCTGGTAATCAGGCAGGGCCTCCTGCACGAGGCCGCGCATTCCGTGAAATTTATTGCGATAGCTACTCATCTTTCCGTTGTAGGCATGCGCCTCCCAGAGCAAGGTCGGCTTGGGCTTGCCGGTGAAGGCGAAAGCGCCTCCCCTAACCAGTATCACCATCTGCTCCATCTTGGGCCTAAGGCGTTCCATAAAGTCGGCTATATTCTTATATTTTCCGTTTGCAATACGTTCATTCACAATATTTTGGGCAAACTCAGCCTCCAGCCCCTGAAAATGCACAAAACCCATGTAAGCCACCTTGCCGTGAAGTGTGGTCAGATACTCGCTCACGTTCACGCAAGGCAAGTGAATCAGACCGCCCTGCCTGTGAAATTCGTTGAAATAAACCCAAGTGGGATAAAAGCCTCCGAAATTGTTGATCACAGCCACCTGAAACTCCAGAGGGAAATAGGCTTTCAGATACAGGCTCTGAAAGCTCTCCACCGCATACGAAGCCGAGTGAGCCTTCGAGAAGGAATAGCCCGCGAACGACTCTATCTGACGCCAAACCTCACGCGTCACCGCATCACTGTAACCTCTTGATTTACAATTGTCAAAAAACTTATGTGTAAGCTCTGCCATCTCGCCTTTGCGACGGCTTTTGTGGTTCATCATGCGGCGCAGGACGTCGGCGTCTGACAGGTCCAGACCGGCAAAGTGATGACACACCTTCAGCACATCCTCCTGATACACCATCACTCCGTAGGTTTCCTCCAGCAGTTGCTTCAGCACAGGATGCAGGTAATCAATGCGCTGAGGGTCATGAAAACGCTGTATGTACTGACGCATCATGCCCGATTTCGCCACTCCAGGACGTATGATGGAACTGGCCGCTACCAGAGTTTTGTAGTCGTCGCAACGCAGCTTCCGCAGCAGCCCGCGCATGGCCGGACTCTCTATGTAGAAACAGCCGTTGGTCTCGGCATTACGCAGCAGATTTTTCACTTTCTCGTCCTTTTTGAAGTCTTCGACACGGTGTATATCAACGCTCTGACCGCGGTTTTTCCTGATGATTTCAACGGCGTCGTGTATATGGCCTATGCCGCGCTGGCTGAGTATGTCGAGCTTCTCAACACGCAGACGCTCAGCCACATACATATCCCACTGCGTGGTCGGGAACCCTTTGGGAGGCAGGTCCAAAGCCGAGTAACAGGTGATAGGTTCCTCGGTTATCAGTATGCCGCCGGCGTGTATGGAGCGTACGTTTGGAAAGTCGATAATGTGCTGCGCGAGGTCGAAGACCGAGCGCATAACAGAGTTTTGATTGGCGTAGCGCTCCGGCCAGCGGCAGAGGTTGTCCAGTTCTTCCTTAGGCAGGCCGTGCACCTTACCCAACTCGCGGAAAACCGAACGGTCGCGGAAAGTGGTGGTGGCCCCCAACAAAGCCACATGCCGCTCTCCATACCGCTTGAAAATATAGCTAATCACCTCGTCCCTATCCTTCCAGGAATAATCTATGTCGAAGTCGGGAGGGCTGCTTCTCTTGGGATTCAGGAAACGCTCAAAATAAAGGTCCAGCTCGATTGGGTCCACATCGGTTATTCTCAGGCAGTAAGCCACTATGCTGTTTGCGCCGCTTCCCCGCCCCACATGATGAATGCCCCTCGACATAGAGTAGCGCACCACATCGGAGGCTATCAGGAAATACGAGGCAAACTTCAGCTTTTCTATGATATCCAACTCTTTTTCTATACGCCTGTACGCCTCTTTGTTCTGCATGCCGTAACGGTACTGCATACCGTCGAAAGCCAGCTTGCGCAAAAGCTCCATGTCGTCGTAAAAACTGCAGGTGAAAGTCTTCTTGTTTTTGATGGTTTCGAAATCGAAATCCACGCTGCACTGCTCTATCAGGTCATCGGTGGTTTTCAGCATTTCCGGATACAGGGCAAAGGCCGCCCTCAGCTTTTCAGGAGGCAGCAGTATCTCGTCGGCCGAAGCGTGGTTGTCAAGTCTGGAAATCAGGACGTTTTTATCGATGGCTCTCAGGTTTTTATGTACCTCGAACGAGGATTCGTCCAGCATGGTCACGGGCTGGGCAACCACCAGTTTATCCTGATGTTTACGCAGTTCGGACGTCAACAGTCGCGACACCTGCGACAACCTGATGCCTATGTATTCGTTCTCAGCCAGCTGCCCTGCTTTTTTCTTTCCGAAAGGATAAATAACAAAGACATTATTCCACTGAGGGGCCTCGGCAGCGTAAGGCACCTTGCTGATGTTGTGCAGGCTCAAAGTCTCGTTGATTTCTCGGAAGCCCTCGTTATTGCGGGCTACAGCCACGTACAGCAGCTCGTCCCCATTACGGAATTCGCAACCGGCCACAGGCTTGATGCCGTATTTTTTGCATTCAAACACGAAATCTATCATTCCCATGGTGTTGTTGATGTCGGTCAGGGCCATGGCCGGAATGTGCAAAGCACCGGCCCTCTCCACCAGATCCTCTATGGAGACGGTGCCGTAGCACAGACTGTAATATGACTTGACATTCAAATACATTTTAGCTATTAGACATTAGACAAGTCCAACTAATGGTTAGCAGCTAATGGCTTTATAAATTGCATTTTTTCCAAATCTTTTCCTGATTTTATCCATGGCTCCGTATAGATTTGTCATCTCGACGGTGTCATCGAAAAGGTCGAGTTGCTGGGTGCCTCCAACCAGGCTGCTGAACCTCACTCCTATCAGCCTGATCAGCATGCGGCGATTGTAGAGCTGGTCGAAGATGTCATACACCGTTTTCAGCAACAGATGGTCGAAGGAGGTGTAGGCTATTTGCCTCTGCATGGTGTGAGTGTCGAAATTGGAATAGCGGATCTTCACCGTTACGCAGCCTGTCAGTTTGGTTTGCGACCGCATCTCGAAAGCCAGACGCTCCACCATCCTGGCCAGCACACTCTTAAGCAAAACTATGTCGATGGTGTCGTTGTCGAAGGTGTGCTCCTTGCTCAGCGACTTCTGCTCCTCGTAAGGCTGCACCGGCGTGGTGTCTATACCGTTGGCCTTCTTCCAGATCTCAATTCCATTCTTTCCAAGTGCCTGACTGACAACCACATCCGGCATCTGACGAAAGTCGCCTATTGTGACTATTCCCATGGAACGTAGCAGATGGTAGGTCTTCTCGCCCACCATGGGAATCTTGCCTATCGAAAGCGGGTCGAGGAAAGGATGCACCTCGGGATGAGTCACATGCAGCTCGCCGTTGGGCTTGGCCTCGTCCGTGGCTATTTTTGAGACGGTCTTGTTCTCCGAAAGCCCGAACGAAATTGGCAAGCCCGTATTTTTCATTATGGTCTCACGCAGCTCGTGCGCCCATTTGTAGCAACCGAAAAAGCGGTCCATGCCGGTAATGTCGATGTAGTGCTCGTCTATGCTGGTCTTTTCGAAAACGGGCGCACGGTCGGCGATAATCGCCGTCACGAGGCGCGAGTATCGGCTGTAGAGTTCCATGTCGCCGCGAATGAACACAGCCTGTGGACAGAGCTGCCGCGCCAACCTCATGGGCTGGGCCGAATGCACGCCGAAACGTCGCGCCTCGTAGCTGCAGGTCGACACCACGCCCCGGTCCGACAAACTTCCGACTATCACGGGCTTGCGCTCCAAAGCCGGGTTCATCAGCCTCTCAACCGACACGAAAAAAGTGTCCAAATCCAAATGCAATACAGTCCTTTCCATTTAGTTTAGATTTAAAAAAGGGTCTCAAAACATAAAAAATGACATTTTTTTATCATCGTATTAAAATTCTTTGTAATTTTGACGTGTTTTTAATCAAAATTTGCGACGAAAAATTAGTCATAATATTAATACGTGTCAAGAAAATTTTTAAATTTTTTGCTATGTACTTCAGTAACAACATAAAATTTTTACGCAAAAGGCGCTCCAAGACCCAGGATGACGTGGCCGTGGCGCTCGGCATGAAACGTTCCACCCTCAGCGGCTACGAAAACGACGTGGCCGAGCCTAACATTGAGGCTCTGCTGGCCCTGTCAAAATACTTCAACGTCGCCATAGACACCTTAATAAAAGTCGACCTTTCCATGATAGGCGAATTCCAGCTCGGACAGCTCGAACGCGGCTACGACGTACATCTCAAAGGCAGCAACATCAGGGTGCTGGCCACCACAGTCGACAGCGGCAACCGCGAAAATATCGAGCTGGTCAGCGAGCGCGCAAAAGCCGGATACACAACAGGTTACGCCGATCCGGAATACATCAGGGTACTCCCCACCTTCCAACTGCCTTTCCTGTCGAAAGAGCGGAAATACCGCACCTTCCAAATCAGTGGCGACTCCATGCTGCCCATACCCGACAAGTCGTACGTCACAGGGGAATACGTCACCGACTGGCACGACATACACGACAAGCAGGCTTACATCATCCTCACCATTGACGACGGCATAGTTTTCAAAATAGTGGAAAATCACATTGAAAACGGATTCCTGACCTTACATTCGCTCAATCCGGTCTACCACCCTTTCAGCATTCATCTCAACGAAATAAAGGAAGTTTGGAAGTTTGTGCATTACATCAGTTCGGAGATGCCCGAATCAGCGAACATGCCTAAAGAACAGCAACTTATAGACACCATCAACGACCTTCGCAAACAGGTCGAAGAGATACAGCTGAAGCTGAACATTTGAAAAATGGCAATATTTTTGCACCGCATTTAATTTTTTTACCTAACTTTGCACAGAATTATGAATCTTAAATTTTAAATCTATAAACATGAAAAAACTATTCTTATCATTGATGCTTGTTGCCGGATTGGCGGCAGGTTTCACAAGTTGCAAGAAAAATGACGATGGCAACAACACCACCACACACACCCAAACATTCACCCTCGGTGACGAGACTTATGACATCAACAATGCCATAACAGTTGAAAACATTCAGTATGATGATGTTGTTTACAACGTATTGATGTTTGTCGAAGGCGACGTAGTCGGTGCCACAGGCGGTGACGCCAAAGGCGTAATAATTCTCTTCAAAGGCGACATCAAAGCTGGTTCTTACGTGCTTTCAGACGCTGAGTATTCATTCCCGAAATATTTTTATGCCGAAATCGAAGCTGACGATATAGTTAACTTTGACATCAATGATTTAGCTGAAGACGGCGATGCCTACATGGCTTACACCGGCATTTTCGACCTCTCAATCAGCGGCGAGGAATTCACCGCCACATCCACAGACGTGGAAGTTGTCAAAGCTAGCGACGAAGCTATAATCGCAACATCTTCAGTCGACTACAAAGGCACTCCTCTCCATTATGAGCTTGCCGAAGTTGAAGAAGGTTCACTCTCGGACGGCGAGGCTGAATACGGAATTGCCACAGCCGGTTGCATCACCTACAAAATAATGATACTTGAGCAGAACATCGCCTGCTTCATCTCAGAAACCGGCGACATGATAGGCTTCACATATAACGGCACCTCAGTACCTACAGGCGATTTGACAGATTCAATGATCATCTACGTCGAGGAAATGGACATTGAAGATCTGGTATTGGCCACAAGCGGCTCAATACATGTTGAGAAAGAAGGTAACATTTACACTGTCGACATCACAGACGCCACAATCAACGGCAAGGTATACGACATGCATTATGTAGGAACTCTCCCATACTTCGAGTTCCCATTCTAACAGCAAGGAACCTGATTGAATAAAATGAGGCGCCGCTCGGTGAGCGGCGCCTCATTTTTCTATAACCTATAAACTATTTCCCCCAATAGTGGAAAGTCTCAAGTTCTTTCAGCAGTTCCCTAACTGCGGCCTCAAGTTGTTCATCCACGCCTTGAGCCAGCTTTTCAGGAGTGTTCTTAACCTTGATGTCAGGTTCCAGCTGACTGTTTTCAAGATAGTTGCCATCTTCGGTACGATAGCCTACCACCGGCAATCCGAAGTACAGAGTGTTGTCCTGAAGGGTCTCCCATGTGACACTGCTCATGGTACCAGGCACCGGCATACCGACCAGCTTGCCCATATTCTTATGCTTGTATACCCATGGGGTGCCGTGTGCGTTGCTGTAGTTGGCCTCGCCTATCACCATGATGGACGGTTTCACATAACGGCGCGAAGGCATAACGCACTCCACACTGTCGCGGATCACCTGCTCCAGATATTTCTCACCCGAGAACAGAATCTCTATATCCTCGTGCAGACGTCCGCCTCCATTGAAACGGGTGTCTATGACTATACCTTCGCAGAGGTTGTATTTTCCTAAAATGTCGGCGTAAACGTCACGATAGCTGGCGTCGCCCATGCTCTTGATATGTACATATCCCAAACGGCCGCCCGACAGGCTGTCGACCAGATGTGCATTGCGCTTTATCCAACGTTTGTAAAGCAAATCATTCTGAGTTCCACGGGAAATAGGCTTAACCACCTCTTCCCAATGCTTCTTTGTCTTAGGGCTGTAGACCGAAACCAAAACGGTTTTCCCTGATTTCTTGTTAAGCAGCGGGAAATAGTCCATACCTTTGACAATCTCCACGCCGTCAATCTTTTCGATGATGTCACCGGCTTTCACCTTTGATGTCTTCTTGTCGAATGGACCATACTCCAGGACCTCCTCAATGCGGAGACCGTCTTTGTCGTAATTCCAGTCAAACAGAAGTCCCAACTGTGCCGTGGCATCGCCGCTTGCACCCGGACGATAGCCCGAGCCGGAATGCGACACATTGAGCTCGCCCAAGACCTCGCTCAGCAGCTCGGCAAAATCGTAGTTATTATTAATGTGTGCCAGGAACGGATGGAAATCTATCTTTATTTGGTCGAAGTCGGCTCCGTTATGGTCGCGGCGGAACAGGCGTTTGCTTTCCTGCAGAAATACGTGGTTGTACATATACTCACGTTCGGCCTCACGGTCCAGCAACATGGTGTTGTCATATTTGATGGATGTCGATTTGCCGCCCTTGGTATCTATCTTCTGAAGATTTCCGCCGGAAAGCACGTAGATGTTATCACCTTTTTTATTTAATGCGAGCTGTGCACCACCGGCATCGAGTTTCTTCAAAATCTTTGTCGATTTCTCGCGAAGGTCGAGTTCCCAAAGGTCATAGCCCTTCTCAAACGAGCTCAGGAAATAAAGCTTGTCACCGTCTTTCGACAACACTGCGCCCGACAGCCTCGACGACATGGGAGTTAGGCGAACGACACGCTCATCAAGCCTGTCTAATTCAACATCAATGGGTTTTACCTCTTCTTTCTTATCTTTTTTGTCCTTTTTGTCATCTTTCTTATCCTTGGTCTCGTTTTCTTTCTTCATGACCTCGAATTCCTCTTTTGAAAGCTTGAACTTGTCGTAAGCCTCCTGGTTCATGAAGCAGATAAAAGCGTCGTTCTGGCTGCCCCAAGAAGCGTGTGAGCGCATGCCGTAACGGTTTGAGAAGAAAGTGATTGCGTTGCCGTCCAAGGCCCAGCGCGGACCTCCTGTAATATAACCGTCGTTGGTGATATTTTGAATCTTCATGTCTCCTTCAGCCGACACTATGCCGATGTCAGAATAAGGGGCACGCATATTGGTGATGAGTGTGATGGCAAACCATTTGCCGTCAGGCGACCATTGATAATCAAACGGATAGGCATCTGTATCGTAATGCTGGGTTCCATCAGTGATCTGACGCACTTTTCTATTGTCCAAGTTGACTACCTTCAAATACTTGCGGTCTTCTATGAAGGATATTTCCTTGCCATCAGGCGAAAACTGAGGCGAGGTGCGCTCTATGCCGTCGTCATCGAACAAACGCTCTTCTTCAATCAGTGTGGCGTATGCGAAGTTTAGGTCTTCCTTGCGAGTCATCTTGGCGAGATAGAGGTTGTAGTAACCGTCGCGCTCCGAGGTGTAAACCAGAGTTCTGCCATCGGGTGCGAACGAAGGGTCTGACTCAGCCTCAGCCGTGTGTGTAATCTGTTTTGTGGTCTGGTACTCGTCGCTGGTGACAAACACCTCTCCGCGTGAAACAAAAGCTATGAGTCCGCCGTCAGGAGTGATGGTCAGGTCGGAAGCACTGCCGAATTTGCCGCGCTCCACCACATTATACTGGTCGTTGACTATCTGTATGTCAACTTTCTTGGGCTCCTGCCCTAGCTTCTGAGTGTAAATCTCACCCTGATAGCCGTAGCATAAGGTACCGTCGTTGGCGACGCTCAAAAATCTCACCGGATATGTCTGGAAATCGGTGATTTTACGCGGCTCTGACATGTTGGGCCATGTCATCATGTACACGTTTTGGCTGTTGCGTCCGGCAGGTTCGCTGAGGTAAACTATCGACTTGTGGTCAGGCATGAAACGCGGGTCGCGATCCTCGCCCACATTGTCGGTAAGTATGGTATGCGTCTTAGCTTTGGCATCATAGTAAACCAGATCGCGTGCCACCGACGACACCTGGTGTTTGCGCCAAATATTCTCACTTCCCTTGCGATCGTAGTAAAGGAACGACTCTCCGTCAGTATCGAACGAAAGCGAGCAGACCGTGGCTGCCGTCACCTGCTGCGGACGTCCGCCCTCCACCGACACCTTGTACAATTCGGTCATCCAGCCGGCGGCGAACTGGGCGTCGGCAGCGTCTTTCTGGATAGAGGCTGAATAGTAAATCTCAGTGTCGTCAGGCGAGAACGAAAGCGGAAGCTCTGCGGCCGAGAAAGTGGTGATGCGTTTCGGTACGCCACCGACCACCGGCACCGTATAAATGTCGAAGTTCCCGTTACGGTCGGTGGCGAAAGCGATGGTCTGTCCGTCATGCGACCAAACAGGGGCGTAGTCATAAGCTGTCGACGTGGTCAGTTGTTTGGCTAAACCACCTTGGGAATCAACGACATAGACATCACCTTTGTAAGTAAAGGCTATCATGTCCCCTTTGGGAGAAATTGTGTTGTAGCGCATCCATAACGGCTGTTGCGCAAATGAGATGGTTGCAATAAAAGATGCGAATAACGCAAGGAATAATTTTTTCATACGAATTAATATTTACGGTGCAAAAATAACAAAATTATTTGTAATTTTACACTTTCAAAAATTCAGAATAAAATGAAATTAAATCTTAAACGCCCCATTGCTTTTTTTGACTTGGAAACCACGGGCCTTAATATTATCCATGACCGCATTGTAGAGGTCAGTGTTTTGAGAATCAACGTAAACGGAGAGGAAGAGCAGAGAACCTGGCGAATCAACCCAGGCATCCCCATCCCACCGGAAACCACTGCCATACACGGCATAAGCGACGCCGATGTGGCTCACGAAAAGACGTTCAAACAGGCCGCTCCGGAAATCTCTAAATTTTTCGGCAATTGCGACCTGGCCGGTTACAACATACTGAAGTTCGACCTTCCAATGCTGGTTGAGGAATTCATTCGCGCAGGCGTCAACTTCGACCTGAAGGACCGCCAGCTCATAGACGTGATGAACATCTTCATGAAGATGGAGCCTCGTACACTGAAGGGGGCCTATCGTTTCTTTATGAACAAAGACTTCGACAACGCCCACTCGGCCAATGCCGACACCTTTGCCACCTACGAGGTGCTGATGGCCATGCTCGACCGCTACAAAGATACCGAATACACTGATTTTAAAGGTGTTACATCAAAACCAGTAGTCAACGACATGTCGGAGCTGGCCCATTTCTCATCGCATCATCAGAACGCCGACCTCATGGGTCAGATAGTGTACGACGAGCAGGGCAAGGCCGTGTTTAAATTCGGCAAGCACAAGGACGAGCGCGTTGAAGACGTCTTCAAGAAGGAACCCCAGTATTACGACTGGATCATGCGCAGCGACTTCCCGGAATACACCAAACGGGTTATCACCAAGCTCCGCTACCCCGACAAAAATATAAACTTCTAACTTCAAATCCCACATTATGAAAAAATCATTGCTAATTACATTCCTAATGTTTACTTCACTATTCGGCTTCTCACAGGATTGGTTCGGTTTTAACCGCTACAAAGCCGACAACGAGAACATTATAGCCTCGGGCAACTATCCGGAAGTAGTCTTCATGGGCAACTCCATAACAGAATTATGGGCATATTACCATCCCGAGTTTTTCAGCAGCAACAATTACTGCGGCAGAGGCATCAGCGGACAGACCTCGGCACAGATGCTGGTTAGGTTCACATCCGACGTAGTCGCATTGCATCCAAAGGCTGTGGTGATAATGGCAGGCACCAACGACGTGGCTCACAACGATTACTATGTGGAGCCCAAGATCGTGGTAGAGAACGTCATTGCGATGTGCAATATAGCCAAAGCCAACGGCATAGTCCCCATCATCAGTTCCATCCCACCCTGCTCTGAGTTCGCCTGGCGCAAGGAAATTGTGAATCCCGGACAAACCATTG
This sequence comes from Bacteroidales bacterium, assembly GCA_016282015.1. Classification (GTDB taxonomy): domain Bacteria; phylum Bacteroidota; class Bacteroidia; order Bacteroidales; family F082; genus Limimorpha. The sequence continues at coordinate 139,219 of JAEEJS010000048.1, read as the reverse complement.
TAGACATCAACAAATGCCTGAAAGAATACGCTTCGTCCAACGACATTGTTTACGTTGACTACCATTCCGCTCTTACCGACGAGCATCTGGGACTTCCTGAAAAGCTTAGCCAAGACGGCTGTCATCCGCTTCCAGACACATATTTCACCATGGAAGAAATGGTTAAAAAAGCAATACGGAAGGCCTTGAAATAATACGCCTTCACATTTTTTTTGAAAAAATGGATTTTTGTTAAAAAAAAGAATTATCTTTGCATAAAATTCTTTAACATCAAAATTGACAGAGTATGGAAGACAATGAAAAGTTGACAAATCGTGAGGAACTGTTTTCGAGACCGGTACGTGCAGGAAAACGCACATACTTTTTCGATGTGAAAGCCACCAGAGGTGATGAAAAATACATCACCATCACAGAAAGCAAGCGCCGTTTCAGCAATGAGCAGAACCGCTTCTTCTATGAAAAACACAAGATTTTCCTTTACAAGGAGGATTTTGAAAAGTTCGCCAACGCTCTCAAGGAAACACTTAATTTCATTGAGACAGGCGAATACCCTGAAGGTTACTTTGACGAGCCTAAGGGATATGAGGAACCGACCGACAACGACAAAGACGATGTCGACGACTGGTTCAACGACATGGACAAGAAATAACTCATTGAGTTTTAAGATAAAAATCCCGGTAACCTTGATGTTATCGGGATTTTTTCATTGTTAATAATTTCTTCGGATTGTTCATAATTTATTTAAAAATAATATAGGCGTTCCAAAATTTTTCCGTATCTTTGTACGTTTAAATCACACATAAATTTTTGCAATGGGAAAGATTATCGCGATAGCAAACCAGAAGGGCGGTGTAGGCAAAACTACAACCGCCATGAATTTAGCGGCAAGCTTGGCGGTGCTTGAGCACAAGACCCTGCTCATAGACGCCGACCCACAGGCCAATGCCACTTCAGGTGTGGGTTTCGACCCCAAGGCCATAGAATCGAGCATTTACGAATGCATAATCGAAGGCCTCGACCCCCGCACCATCATCAAGGAGACGGAGACGCCCAACTTGTATCTCCTCCCCGCCCACATCGACCTCGTGGGTGCTGAAATCGAGATAATCAACGTGCCACAACGCGAGCAGATGATGCGCAACACCCTTGCACCTATCAAGGACGAGTACGATTTCATCATTATCGACTGTTCGCCTTCGCTCGGCCTGATAACCGTCAACTCGCTCACAGCAGCCGATTCGGTCATCATACCGGTGCAATGCCAATACTTCGCCCTCGAGGGCTTGGGCAAGCTGCTCAACACCATCAAGATAGTGCAGTCGCGCTTCAACCGTGACCTCGACATTGAAGGCATACTGCTGACCATGTTCGACAGCCGCACCCGCATCTCAAAACAGGTGGTCGACGAAGTGAAGACTCACTTCCAGACCATGGTGTTCGACACCATCATCAATGTCAACACCCGCCTGAGTGAGGCACCGAGCTACGGCCACACCATCATTATGCACGACGCCGCCAGCAGCGGAGCCATCAACTACCTCAACCTTGCACGCGAAATTCTCAACCGTAACAACACTGAAAATGACACCAAATAAGAAAAGAGGACTCGGACGCGGCCTCGACGCCATTCTGCAAAGCCCTGAGACAGACATCACTTCGACCGACATCTCAGGCAACTACGTCGCCGGAGCCATAGCGCAGATCGATATAGACAAAATAGAGACCAACCCCTTCCAGCCCCGCACAGACTTCGACGAGGCTGCCTTGAACGAGTTGGCCGAGTCTATCAAAAACCAGGGTGTCATTCAGCCTGTCACGGTGCGCAAGATGGGTTACGACAAATACCAACTCATCAGCGGCGAGCGCCGTCTGCGTGCCTCCAAAATGGCCGGCCTGCAAACCATTCCGGTGTTCATACGCGTGGCCAACGACGAGCAGATGCTCGAAATGGCCCTCATTGAGAACACTCATCGCGAAAATCTGAACGCAATAGAGGTAGCCATCTCCTACCAGAGACTGCTCGAAGAGTGCCAGCTCACTCAAGACCAGCTCAGCGAGAAGATTGGCAAGGACCGCTCCACTGTGTCCAACTTCCTCCGCCTGCTGAAGCTGCCGGCCGAGATACAGATTGCCCTGCGTGACGGCTACATCACCATGGGACACGCCAGAGCCATTATCAGCATAGACGACAAGACAAAGCAGCTACTCATACTGAAACGCATCATAGATGAAGACTTGAGCGTGCGTCAGGTGGAATTATTGGTACGCGACTTTAACGAGGAGACGAAAAAGCCTGTCAAGAAACAGGCCAACATCGTTCCCGATAATTATAAGGCGAAAGCCGACACTCTGTCCAAAACACTTAAAATGAATGTAAAAGTGAGTCGCGACAGCAAAGGCAAAGGCTCTTTGACCATCAAATTCAAAAATGACGAGGAATTTGAGCGTCTGATAGATTTTATCAACAAAGGCAATTGAGAATGAAGCGTTTCTGGTTGTTGTTAATTTTATCGGTTCTTGCGGTTCAGTGCATGAAAGCGCAGGACACTTTGATACTCCGTCAGGACTTGCCGGAGCCTATTGAAGTGCAGCAACCGGTCAGCACCCAGACACCAACTGTCAAGAGAAACCACAGTCCGAAAACCGCCACCTGGCTGTCTCTCATACCGGGTGCCGGACAGGCATACAACCGCAAGTATTGGAAAATGCCTATAGTTTATGCGGGATTCGGAGCGACGATATACTTTGCAATCACTAACGGCGACGACTACCGTCTATATCGTGCGGCTTACGATTACAAGATGGGAATCAGCACCGATGTCAGTGAGAAGGCAAAGGAAGAAGCGGCCAAGTACACAGCCGACAACCTCATCACCTTGCGCGACCACTACAGGCGCAACATGGAGTTGAGCTGGATAATCACAGCGGCTTGGTATCTGGTTCAGATAATTGACGCCAACGTAGACGCTCATTTCTTCTACTACGAGATAGGCGACGACCTGACGCTTCATGTGGAGCCTCAACTGAACAACTTTAACCAGACATTGGGCTACGGAAACAACATGGGAGTAACACTAAAACTGAATTTTTAAATGAAAATAGCAATACTTGGTTACGGCAAAATGGGTCACGAGGTGGAGCAAATAGCCCTGCTTCGCGGGCATGAAGTTCCCTATCGCATTGACACCGATCAGGAATGGGAAGACAACAAAGAAGGCATAGCTCAATGCGATGTGGTCATAGAGTTCAGCACCCCTGCCACTGCCCTTAACAACATAGCCAAGTGCTTCGACTTGAATGTTCCGATAGTCGTTGGCACCACCGGCTGGTACGACCACCTCGAACAAGTGCGCGACCGTTGTGAGTCAGAGGGACAGTCTCTGTTCTTCGCCCCAAATTTCAGCATTGGCATGAACTTCCTGTTCAAGCTCAACAAAGAAATGGCGCATTTTGCCCAGCAATACGACTATCAACTGGATATAACCGAAACACATCATATCCACAAACTCGACAAGCCTAGCGGCACTGCCGTGAAACTTGCCCAAGACATACTAAAATACAACGAGAATTACGACACCTGGGCTTTGACCGACAATGTCGAATGCCCGAGCAGCAACGACAAGGTGTTGAAAATAAACGCCATAAGAGAAGGTGAAGTTTTTGGAATTCATGAGGTTAAGGCTCTGTCGGAATGCGATGAGATAACCCTACGCCACGAGGCTTTCAGCCGCAAGGGATTCGCAACAGGCGCCGTCATAGCCGCAGAATTCCTTCATGACAAAACTGGAATATACACAATGAATGATATAATAAAATGAACATGCTGATAACGATATTGATTCTGCCGCTTATCTTCTCAATCTGTGCGGCTCTTTGCTACAAATCATACGAACGCGCAGGCTATGCACGCATTTGCGCTTTCATCCCATATTACAACCTGTACATACTTTCAAGAATCATAGGTTGGAACAAGTGGTGGTGCTATCTGCTCCTCATCTTCCCTTATCTTAACTTCTTCATGGCCATGCTGATGTTCATAGAGCTGGCAAAGTGCTATGGGCGTTACGGTCTGGGAGAGATAATCTGCGCTGCGATATTCCCTTATGTCTACTTCCCTATCCTTGGCACCAAGGACGTTAAATACCTCGATCCTCGCACCACAGTACGCCCGCCTAAAGGCTGGGTTCGCGACTGGTTTGACGCCATTTTGTGGGCTGTAGTAGCGGCATTGATTATACGTACATTCGTATTCGAGGCATACACCATACCCTCATCCAGTATGGAAGGCACACTCATGACTGGCGATTATCTGATAGTCAGCAAGATAGGCTATGGCCCCAGAGTGCCCAACACCCCTCTCTCATTCCCATTCGTACATCACACCCTGCCGTGGTCAAAGACAGCCAAATCGTATATCGAATGGCCTCATTTCGGCTACAGACGCCTGCCAGGTTTCAGCAGCATCAAGCGCAACGACCCCATAGTTTTCAATTTCCCGGCCGGTGACACCGTGAGCGAAGTCTATCAGAGCAATGTGACATATTACCAGCTGGTTCGTCAGTATGGCAGAGAGCGGGTGAATAGCGACAAATATAATTTCGGCAACATAATCACCCGTCCTGTCGACAAGCGAGAGAACTATGTCAAGCGTCTCATAGCCTTGCCTGGCGACACTCTGCAGATCATAGACGGAGTGGTCTATATCAATGGCGAAGTGGGCTACCAGCCACCTTACATGCAGCATAATTATCTGGTCAAGATAAGCGGCAACAACCTCAACCCCAAGATGCTGGAGAAATTCGGCATTAGCGAGGGTTACAGGACACCGGTGGCCAACGAGTTCATACTCAACATGAATGCCACCACAGCCGAGCAGTTCGGCAAACAGTCGTTCGTGCAGGAAGTGACCAAAGTGATAACACCGGCAGGTGCTGAGCCATCACAGGAGATATTCCCCAACGACACCACTCATTTCCGCTGGAATGTGGACAATTACGGTCCTATAGTCATACCAAAGGAAGGTGTCACAGTGCAGATCACTCCCGAAAACATAGCTTTGTACGAGCGTTGCATCACAGCATACGAGCACAACGACTTGAGAATTAAGGACAACAAAATCTATATCAACGGGCAGGAAGCCGACAGTTACACTTTCGGCATGGATTACTACTGGATGATGGGCGATAACCGTCACAACTCGCAGGATTCACGTTTCTGGGGTTATGTGCCTGTCGACCATATAGTCGGTAAACCTCTGTTTGTATGGTTCTCAAAGGATGCCAACTTCCACAAGATCCGCTGGAATAGGATTTTGAAATTCCCCAAATGATAGACTATGGTAGAAAACAGAAATAGATTGAGAACGCCGGCTCCTGTTGATGAAGTTTATGAGGAGCCTGTCAAAAAGCCTAAAGCTAAGCCGACCAAGGCCGACAAACCGAAAAAAAAGCCAGAGAGCAAGGTGGCCAAACGCCGCAAAGAGTCGGACGGCAGGGTTAGAGTATGCTTCGGCATATTCTTCCTTTTGGTTAGCATCTTCATGTTGATAGCCTTTGCAAGCCCTTATCTGGGATTCAGTTCAGAGGCACTGTGGCTCAAAAAGACCGGACAGTTCATGAGCGAGGAGATGTTCGGCATAGGCACTGCATATATCATTTTCCTTATAGGACTGCTTGGCGTGAGCATGATAGCCAAAAGCTCATTCATCAAAGGATGGACACTATGGAAATACGGTCTCGTTTTCATGCTTTGGCTGCCGATTCTGCTTGCGACATTGAGACTTCCCGAACTCTACTATGGACGTGTTGGTTACCGTTGCTACGTTTTTCTGGCACAATACATAGGACTGGTTGGCGTGATATTGCTGCTGGTATTCACAGCGTTGATATTCAGCATCTTCACCTTCAATATCAGATTCAATTTCAACTTCCAGAGGAAAGAAAGAAAAACTGAGACTGAAGACGACGGCTTCGATGAAGGCTACGACAATCAGCCGCTTCCTGCCGTTGAGGAAAACCCGACTGAAGTCGATTTGACCGATGATTACAACCCAGAGGACGAAGAAGAGGATGAAGATGAAGAAGAAGATGAAGACGTAGAAATCACTGTTGTCAAGAAACACGAAGAAGAAGAGCCGGTAAACAACGAGCCTGAAGACGACGGTTTCGAAGATGTCGTGATTGAAAGGTCAGTTGAAAAGCCCGTCGAAAAGTCTGCTGAAAATGCCAATAAATCGGATGATGTGGAAATGATTGTGGAAGAGCAGGTTGAGGAAAAACAAGCTAAGGAGATTGGCGAGCATTTCGGCATTGACACTCTCTACGATCCTAAACTCGAACTATCCGACTTCAAGCTCCCTCCTCTTGACTTATTGAAAGACTACGGCGACGGTGACGGCAACTCAGTCATCGACCGAGAGGAATTGGAGGCCAATAAGAAGCGCATTGTCGACACCTTGGCCAACTACTCCATCGAAATTGAGAAGATCAAAGCCACCATAGGCCCTACCGTCACTTTGTACGAGATAGTTCCGGCCGCCGGTGTGCGTATCTCCAAAATCAGAAATCTGCAGGATGACATAGCCTTGAGCCTGTCGGCTCTCGGCATACGTATCATAGCTCCTATCCCGGGCAAGGGCACGGTCGGTATTGAGGTGCCTAACAAGAAACCTCAGACCGTTTCCATGCGTTCCATCATTGGTTCTGAGAAGTTCCAGAACTGTGGCTACGCCCTGCCGTTCGGTATAGGTAAGACCATCTCCAACGAAAGCTATGTGGCCGACCTGGCCAAGATGCCTCACATTCTGATGGCTGGCGCAACCGGACAAGGTAAGTCTGTGGGCTTGAACGCCATTATAGCCTCATTGCTTTACAGCAAGCACCCGGCAGAGCTGAAGTTCGTCCTTGTCGACCCTAAGAAGGTGGAACTCAGCCTCTACCGCAAAATTGAGCGTCACTACCTGGCCAAGCTACCTGATTCGGAAGACGCCATCATCACCGATGTGCGCAAGGTTGTGCGTACGCTCAACTCTCTCTGCATAGAGATGGACAACCGTTACGAACTCATGAAAGACGCCGGTGTACGTAACATCAAGGAATACAACGAGAAGTTCACCGCCCGCAAGCTCAACCCATACGACGGCCATCGTTTCATGCCTTACATAGTATTGGTGGTCGATGAGTTTGCCGACCTTATCATGACTGCCGGCCGCGAGGTGGAAGGTCCTATCGCCCGTCTGGCTCAGCTGGCCCGTGCCATTGGCATACACCTCATCATCGCAACACAGCGTCCTTCGGTGAAAATCATCACCGGTACCATCAAAGCCAACTTCCCGGCCCGTATAGCCTTCCGCGTTATCTCACGTGTCGACTCGGCCACCATTTTGGACAGCAACGGAGCAGAACAGCTGATAGGCCGAGGCGATATGCTTATGTCAACCGGACAAGATCTGGTGCGTCTGCAGTGCCCGTTCATCGACACTCCAGAGGTGGAAGCTATTTGCGAATACATAGGAGCTCAGCGCGGTTACGCCGAAGCTTACGAACTGCCTGACTGCCCTGACGAGCAGGACGAAGGAGGTTCAAAGGAGGCCATGGATTCAGACGAGCGCGACCCTCTGTTCGAAGAAGCGGCCCGCATAGTGGTACAGACCCAACAGGGTTCCACATCCATGCTGCAGCGCAAGCTGAAACTTGGGTACAACCGCGCCGGACGAATCATCGACCAGTTGGAGAAAGCCGGCATAGTCGGACCATTCGCCGGCAGCAAGCAGCGCGAGGTCAAAGTTGCCACTGAATTTGCTCTCGACCAGTTCCTTAAAGATTTGGATTTAGAAGAAAACATTAAAAATAACGAAATGATATGAAGAAATATATCGTCTTAATAATCAGCTTTTTAGCTCTTGGATTTAGTGTTATGGCCCAAAACGCCGAATCAGTTTTGAAATCGGCGGTCGACAAACTGAAATCGTATGATAACATTGCCATTTCGTTCGATTACGACATGATTAACACCGACGCTGGCATTAACGAATCCATGGAAGGCTCTGCATGCATGCAAGGCAACGCGTACAGGCTCAACATACTCGGACAGGAAATCATCTGCGACGGTACCACAACATGGACATACAACGCCGACGCCGAAGAGGTGATGATAAGCGAAGTTGACAACGAAAACGGCAAGGGCACTCCCCTGGCTGTAATGAATTCTTACTACGACGACATCAACGCCAAGTTCACAGATGACGGCAAGACTGATATCAGAAAGATTGAGGCCAAGCCCAAATCGACAGACGACAATCTGAACAAGTTGCTCATCACCCTCAACGTCAAGACTCTTGAAATAAAGGACATACATATATTCGATAACAACGGCAACGAGTTTGTATATATAATCAAGACTTTTGTCACAAATCAGGAGTTGCCGGCCGATTACTTCACTTTCAAGGAATCAGCCTACCCCGATGCTGAAGTCATCGACATGCGATAAAGTGGTCAAGGAACGCAAACATATAATCTTTCTGGCGCGATGGTACCCCCACCGCTACGATCCTATGCTCGGCCTTTTCGTGCAGCGTCACGCTGAGGCTGCCGCGCTTTACAACGACATCAGTGTGATTTATGTACACCCCGATGACAGTTACGAACTGGTAGACGAAACCATCAACAATGTCAGAACAATCAGGGTTTATTACAAAAAGTCCAAGTCGAAAATAGTTTCATTATTCAGGTATTTCCGAGCCAACAGGAAAGCCCTTAAGCTCTTGCCCAAACCCGATATAATGCACGTCCATGTGCTCACCCGTCTGGGATTGATAGCATGGTGGCACAAACTCACACAGGGCACGCCTTATGTCATTACCGAGCATTGGTCGCGTTACCTTCCCGGCAATGAGTTCAGCGGATTTTTGAGGAAGGCCCTGACCCGGTTGGTGGTGCGCAAGGCTTCAGCCGTAACAACTGTCACAGGCATTTTGGCCGAGGCCATGCAGGCCCACGGCCTACGCAACGACAACTACCTCATATTGCCTAATGTGGTGGATGTCAACATGTTCAAACCGCAGCCTCACAGCAACCCCACCCCCAAAATCGTCCATATCAGCTGCTTTGAAAACAAATCTAAAAATATCACCGGCTTGATAGACGCCTTGAAGATTATGGAAGACAGAGGCCTTGATTTTCAGTGCGTTTTTATAGGCGACGGCATGGATTTTGAAATGATAAAAGCTTATTCCCAAAAGCTCAGCAAGCAGGAAAACCTGAGGTTCACAGGAGTGTTGGAAGGCAAAGACGTGGCCAAGGAATTGGCTGCGGGCGATTTCCTGGTTTTATCAAGCAATTATGAGACTCAGGGCGTAGTGCTTTTGGAAGCCTTCGCTTGCGGACTCCCTGTGGTCAGCACCGAAGTGGGCGGCATACCCGAAATTGTCAACGAAAGCAACGGCCTGCTGGTGCCGCCTCAAGACCCCGAGAAACTGGCCGATGCCATGCAGACCATGCTTCAGACCTATCAGAATTATGATCCCGACACCTTACGCGAAGGCATAATAAAAAAGTTTTCCAACGAATCCGTCGGAAAACTCCTTGAAAATATTTATACCACACATTTAAGCTAGTTCATCACATTGCCACCTTCATGGCCTTAGCAATCTGTTTCACAAACTCAGTGTTTGCGAAATGGCCAGGCTTGTAGGCTGTAACCTTGCCGATAACCGGCATACCAAGCAATGTGAGGTCGCCCACTATGTCGAGCAGTTTGTGACGTGCGGGCTCGTTATCGAAGTAAAGTGTCACGTTGTTGAGAATGCCGCCTTCGTGCACTGCCACCGATTCCTTGTGGAACAATCCGGCAACACGCTTCAGGTCTTCTTCCGACACTTGTTTCTCGATGAAAACTATGGCGTTCGACAAATCTCCTCCCCTGATGAGGTTGTGAGCAAGAAGCATCTCAAGTTCCTGGAAGAACACGAAAGTACGGCATGGGGCAAATTCAGTCTCAAACTCGCTAATGTCGTGCATGTGGGCTTCCTGTACGTTGAGCACTCCCGATTTGTAGTCGACTTTAACGTCTATGCTGAACTTGTCGGCCGGTTCTATGGTGAGTTCACAACCCACTTTAGGGTGGGTGTAAGTGATTTTTCTTGTTATCTTCAGGCATTTGCGCTCAGCATCCTGTTCCACTATGCCGGCTTCTTTAAGAGCGGCCATCATGATTTTGGCGCTGCCGTCAAGGATTGGAGGCTCCTCGCAGTTGAGGTCGATGAGCACATTGTCTATGCCGCTGCCTCTCAAAGATGCCATGATATGCTCGACAGTGTACACCTTAACGCCGTTTTGTGCTATGGTGGTGCCACGGGATGTGTCGACCACATTCTTAACCTTTGCTTCGACGATAGGCTGACCGAAAAGGTCTACCCTTCTAAACTTGATTCCATGATTGATTTCTGCAGGATGAAAGGTCAGTGTGCCGTTTTGTCCAGTATGAAGACCTGTACCGCTAATGCTGACGCTTTTGCCTATAGTATGCTGTTTTTCCACTTTAAATCTTTTATTCCGAAATAAAGTGCAAAATTACGAAATAATCTTTTACTTTGACAATAAATCTGCAAGTTTTTTCTCCAGTTCCGAAATCCTGGCTTCCAATTTATCTATACTACGCTGTCTTACAACGTCTTTCATAAACTTACTGTAGTCGTATGCAGGCGAGCCAATAATCTGTTTGCCAGCCTCGCTCACTCCCTTTGTCAAACCTGCTTGTGGTCCGATGACTGTACGGTCGGCCACTACAAGATGGCCCGACAGACCGGCCTGTCCGGCTATGATACAGTTCTTACCAACATGTGTGGATCCCGAAATACCAACCTGGGCAGCCATGGCTGTGTTTTCGCCCACTTCCACGTTATGCGCTATCTGGATAAGGTTGTCCAACTTAACACCGTTGTGAATCTTGGTCGACTCCATAGTTGAGCGGTCGATGGTGGTGTTGGCGCCGATTTCCACATTGTCACCCACCAAAACGTTTCCGATTTGAGGAATTTTCTTGTATGTGCCGTCCGGCTGAGGAGCAAATCCGAATCCGTCAGCACCCAGCACAGCGCCCGAATGCACTATGCAGTTCTTTCCGATATGCGTCATGGCGTAAAGCTTGACACCGGCATAAATCACGGTATTGTCGCCTATGACTACGTCATCACCTATATATGACAGAGGATAAATCTTCACGTTATCCCCTATCTTAACCCTCTCGCCTATATATGCAAACTCGCCAATGTAGCAGTTTGTGCCGTATTCGGCGTCAGGTGAAATGAAAGCCTCGTCAGCTATTCCGACTTTGTTGCTTGTGTATTCCTGATAAATGGCCAAAAGCTGGGCAAACGACTCGTAAGCGTCCTTGACGCGTATCATAGTGGTGTTAACCTGTTCGGTCGGCTCAAAATCCTCGTTCACCAGCACTATGGATGAGGCTGTGGTATAAAGATAATGAATATATTTCGGATTAGATAAGAAACTCAACATTCCGGGAGCTCCATCCTCAATGCGTGCCACATTGTGCACCATAGCCTCAGGATCACCTTCCACTTTTCCACCGAGCATTGCCGCTATCTGAGCAGCTGAAAATTCTACTTTCATTAGATCTAGTATTCGTTAAATTCTTTTTTTATCGCGATTATAGTTCTGTCGATCAATGAGTTGGACTTGGAGACCAGCATTTGAGCCATCACAGTGGCGTCGGCATCAGCATTTTCGCCGAACAACTCGTTTATGACTTTTAAAGCCTCGTCTTTCGCCAAAACTATCATAAACCACGTCTCCTCGCTCACGTACAGACGCTGTGCGAGATTGTGTTCAAACTCATCTTGAATGCTACTGACCAGTGCGAACTGAAGGTCGCTGCGGGTCATGCCTGGCAGGTAAACTCTCTTGACCAGTACGTCAAAACGGATGCGCTCCAAATACAGCACCATACGCTCACAAGCCTGGATTCTCAGAGGAGTGACCGCGTCGTTGCTATTCCCCTTCTTACCCTTTTTATTCTTATTTCCGGAAGAAAACAGGAACACTCCGCCGAATAGTACCACCCCTACTATGATTATTATCCATGTGCTCGTACTGATTATGCTCGTATTAAGAATGCTCATCACATTTCAATTTTGACTTGCAAATATACTAAATTTTTCAAACAAAAGTTAACCTATCATAAAAATTCTTAATTTTGCAGTCTCAAATCGTCTTTTTTAATTTAAAAATATAGATATGGGTACATTATCACAGAGAGTCATCAACATGGCTGAATCGGCCACACTGAAGATGACACAGAAGAGCCGCGAGCTGAAAGCTCAGGGTATTGACATTATTTCGTTGAGCATTGGCGAACCTGACTTCAACACTCCAGTCAGCGCAAAGCAGGCTGGCATAGACGCCATCAACAACAACGACACACACTATCCTCCGGTTCCCGGCACTCCGGCATTGCGCAAAGCCATAGCCGAAAAGCTTCGTCGCGACAACGGTCTTGACTACAAGGATACCGACATCATTGTGTCGAACGGCGCCAAGCAGGCCATCACAACCACTTTCTTTGCCATACTCGACAAGGGTGATGAGGTCATCATCCCTGCCCCATTCTGGGTATCATATCCTGAAATGGTAAAGCTCGCCGACGGTACTCCTGTCTTCATCTACACCACACCTGAGCAAAACTTCAAGATCACAGCCAAACAGCTTGAGGAAGCCATCACTCCTAAGACAAAGGCATTCATTTTCAGCACTCCTTGCAACCCAAGCGGCGCTGTTTACACCAAAGAAGAACTCAAATCCTTGGTGGAAGTGTTCAAGAAACATCCAGAGATCATCATCATTTCCGATGAAATCTACGAATTCATACAGTACGAGCACAAGCACGAGACCATGGGTCAGTTCACCGAGCTGAAAGACCGTCTCGTCATTGTGAACGGTGTTGCAAAAGGCTACGCCATGACCGGTTGGAGAATCGGCTACATAGCAGCTCCTATGGCTATAGTCAACGCCTGCAACAAGATCCAGGGACAATACACTTCAGGTATCTGCACAATTTCACAGGCTGCCTCAGTGGCTGCCATGCAGCTTTCACCTGAGAACTCGGAGGAAGTTCGGAATATGTGCAAGGCCTTCAGAGCACGCCGCGACATGTTCTACAAACTCCTCATGGAAATCCCGGGTCTCAAGCTGAGCCTGCCTTCAGGCGCATTCTACATGTTCCCTGACGTCAGCGCTTACTATGGCAAGAGTGACGGCGCAACAGTCATCAAGAACAGCGACGACCTCTGCATGTACCTGCTGTACAATGCCCACGTGGCATGCGTGGCCGGCGGCGCATTCGGTAACGACAACTGCATCCGTCTGTCGTACGCCACTTCGGACGATAAGCTGCGCGAAGCTGCCCGCCGTCTGAAAGAGGCTTTTGCAAAACTTAAATAAAAACAACTAATGCCAAAAGACACTATCAAGGCTCTATTCAACTCTTTCAACGAAAAGAGGATATTAATAATAGGTGACGTGATGCTCGACCTTTACCTTAACGGAAAGGTCGAGCGCATCTCGCCCGAGGCTCCGGTGCCCATCGTAGCGGTGAGCAACCGTTTCAGACGCCTCGGCGGTGCGGCTAACGTAGCGCAAAACATCAAGGCTTTAGGCGCCGAACCGGTACTGTGCTCCATCATAGGCGACGACTCGAAGTCGCATGACTTCTTCGAGCTTCTGAAGGAACACCACATGCCTGCCAACGGCATCATCACCAGCAAAGAACGCCGCACCACCACCAAATACCGTATCATAGGCAACAACTCACAGATGCTGCGCGTGGACGACGAGGACACTTTCAACCTCACCGAAAAGGAATACAACGCCATTAGTGAGAAAATTGACAGCATACTCTACCGCGAGCGCATTGACGGTATCATACTCCAGGATTACAACAAGGGAGTGCTTACCGAGCAGCTCATACGCAAGGTGATAGCTGTAGCCAATGAGAAAGGCATTCCGGTAGGAGTCGACCCGAAGAAGAACAACTTCCTCGCCTACGAAAATTGCACTCTTTTCAAACCGAATCTGAAAGAGCTCAAGGAAGGAATCAACATCGACTTCCCAACCGACGATATCAGGGGCATATTGAAAGGTGTCAACGCATTGCAAGACAAACTGCAGTGCCGTCTGGTGATGAACACTCTGTCTGAACGCGGAGTGCTCATTCAGGAGATGGTAAACGGCAAAAAATCGCATCACCACATTCCGGCCCATCTGCGTAAAATCGCCGACGTATCAGGTGCCGGCGACACTGTGCTTGGTGTAGCCATGCTTTGCCTGGTGAGCGGTCAGGACGCCTACCACATTGCAGCCATATCCAACTTGGCCGGCGGTCTGGTTTGCGAAGAGATTGGCGCTGTGCCTATCAACAAAGAAAGACTGCTAAAAGAAACAGAAAAATTAAAATAAACTGAGTTTTTCTGCGTTATCCTACTCATGAAATTAAAGAATTCATATAAAAAACTGCTGCTCATGGCAGGGCTTTTGCTCTGCATGCTCCCGCAAAGTCTTGTGGCTCAGACTGAAAAGCCCAAGAATCTTTTGATGTACGACACTGAGCCCTACCATTTCGGATTTATTCTGGCTATCAACCAGATGTCATACGCCTTCAGTTATGTAGAAAACTACCAGCTGATAGCCCATGAATCGTCGGAATATCCGAACACAGCCGACGTGCACTACACTGCAGGAGCCGAATACTACACCCGCAGCATAGACGCCTCACAGCAACCGGGATTTACAGTAGGTGTGGTTGGCAACCTCCGTTTGGGCAAATATTTCGACCTGCGACTTATTCCTTCTCTCAGCTTCGGCACTCGTACAATATCGTATCAACTGTACAAGAAATCGGATCTTAGCACGGAGAATTTCACTCAGACCAAGTCGATATACTCCACTTTCATCGAATTCCCACTACATGTCAAATACAAGTCAAAGCGACTCAACAATGTGGCGGCATACGTCATAGCAGGCGGCAATTTCAAGATAGACCTCGCATCCCAGAAGAAATGGGATATCGACACCCAAAGCGCCTCCGGCGAACAGATTACCGTCACCGATAACATCAGGGTTAAGAAATTGGACATAGCTGCCGAAATAGGCGCCGGTTTCGATTTCTACACCGGTTATTTCAAATTCGGCATAGAGGCTAAGATGAGTTTTGGCCTTCTCAACATACTAGATGCGCAGAATCTTATCTACGATTCGAGTATAAAAAATCTCCAAAATAGGACATTCCAACTGTCACTGACGTTTGAATAGTTGAAATTTTAGCGTTTTAATAAGTTAAGAATCAATGTTTTAAGCATAATTTTTGATTTTTAACTTATTTTTATTTTTCCAAACAAAAAAAGTTGTATCTTTGCAGCGCTTTTTAGCGGTTCAAAGTTTGAAGTTTACTCCAAACTGGAGCTCTAGAAAAAGTGGTCTCTTCGTCTAGTCTGGTTAGGACGTCAGGTTTTCATCCTGGTAACTCGGGTTCAAATCCCGGAGAGACTACAAAAGGGGTCTCTTCGTCTAGTCTGGTTAGGACGTCAGGTTTTCATCCTGGTAACTCGGGTTCAAATCCCGGAGAGACTACAAAAAAGTTTGATTTTTTAAACTTAAAGAAAGCGAGGTCAGAAGATGGGATTTATTAAGCAGTCCTGATTCTGACTTTTTTAGTTTATAAGGATTAATGACATGAAGAGGATTCTCTCCAATATCAACACATCACTGAAAAGCGTCATGGCTTTGTTGACGCTGCTGGTTCTTGTGTTGTTTACAGAGAATCTGCAAGCCCAAAGGGAAAATTATCAATTCGGAGTTCGTGGCGGCATCGGCATGTCGACGCTCAGAGGCTTGGAAAACAACGGCTTGAGGCTCGGACTTACAGCCGGAGTTTATGGTAAATACCTGCTTCAAGGCCCGAGTGATTTGGCTGCCGAATTCTACTACTCGCTTGGCGGGCAACAATCGGAGCGATGGATGGAGAATGAAGAGGAAAAGGTGAAGGTGTACAGCAAATACAGCCTTCATTATCTCAACATTCCAATCATTTATCAATACTATTTCCCCGATATTTTGGGTCTGGAAGCCGGTTTGAATTTCCGTTATTGCATTTCCGGCTCTCTGAAATCAAAAATAGGCAACGGCGATTGGAAATCGCAAGATTTCTCATCAGCCCACTACAATTCTTTCGACATGGGCCTGCTGCTTGGCATTTACACAGAAAACTTAATTCCTCATGATAATTTCTTCGTTAGCCTAAGGGTTTACTTCGGCTTCATTGATGTGCTGAAAGACAGCGGCTCCAACAAAAACATCAGTGTTCAGGCTAGCGTAGGATACATGCTATTCTAAAATGAATCCAAGAATACAAATTGTTATTGGCAACCAATATAATCCGCACCTGAATTTGGCTGTGGAAAGTTCTCTATTGGACGAAGGCGACCCAGAAGTGGTCACCATGTTTTTGTGGAAGAATCAGCAGACCGTGGTTTACGGCTACAATCAGAACCCGTTCACGGAATGCAATGTGGAACTTTTGCTTGCGGAAGGCGGCTATGCTGCCCGCCGCCGTACCGGCGGCGGTGCAGTGTATCACGATCTGGGTAACTTGAATTTCTCATTCGTGGCACACAAAAAGCACTATGATGTAAGCAGACAGATGAACGTCATCAAGACCGCCTTGAGACACTTCGGCTTGGAAACCGAGGTTTCAGGGCGCAACGACATCCTCTTCGACGGCCGCAAATTTTCCGGGAATGCCTTTGGAATCTATAAAGACAGAAGGCTTCACCACGGCACCATTCTGATAAGGACCGATGGCGAACGCCTTGCCAAATATCTGAAAGTCAACCCCGCCAAATTGCAGAAACACGGAGTAAAATCAGTTGCCAGCCGCATAATCAATCTCTCGGAGGTGGCCGATATAACTTCCGATTCGATAATGCCTTATCTTTCACAGGCTTTCGAGGAAGTCTACAATGCTAAAGCAGAAATAGTGGGATTCAACGACTTGCTGACCGACAAAGTCTTGAAAACCAGGGATTTATTTGCGTCAGAAGAATATCTATTCGGCAAGTGGCACAATTTCCATGCCAAGAAAAGCGCCCAGTTCCCCTGGGGCCTTGTCGAGCTGGACATGCAGGTTAATGAGTCTAAGGGTATAATAGAAAGTGTTTCAATAGCTTCAGACGGTCTCGAGCCCGATTTGATTGATGAAACTGAACGCATTCTAACCGGTGCCAGCATCCGGAAAGCCCCCGATTGCGGTCAAAACCCGATAGCTAAAGATATTATTAGCCTTATATATTGATTTCCAAAGGGAAAATTTCGTAATTTTGCGGCCAAATTTTAAGAGATGAAGTATTTTTTACTGCCATTGGGTTGCCAGATGAACCGCAGCGACACAGAACGTGTGCGCACTGTTTTGCACGGCATGGGTTTTACAGAGACTGACAAGGAAGAGGAAGCCACAATACTGGGCGTTATTGCATGTTCTGTCCGACAGAAAGGCATAGACAAGGTGTACACCCGCATCCTCAGATGGAACGAGATGAAGCAGAACCACAACTGCATCACTTTCGTGTCGGGATGCATATTGCCAGCCGACCGCGAACGTTTCGTCAAGCTGTTCGACCTGGTGTTCACCATGAACGAACTCCCAGACCTGCCGGATATGATCAGACAGTACGGAGTGTTCATCCCAACCAGGGATAACGTTGAGCAGGAGCCGGTTTTCCCATTGGTGGGCATACCCGTCAACCGCAATGTCAACCCATCGGCCAACATGGACCGTTTCTGGGTTATCAACCCCGACCATCTCTCAGATTTTGAGGCCTTCATCCCTATTCAGAACGGCTGCAACAAGTTCTGCACCTATTGCGCAGTGCCTTACACCCGCGGCCGCGAGGTGTCAAGAAAGTCGGAAGACATCCTAGCCGAGCTGAAAGAACTGGTCGACAAAGGCTATAAATCAATCACTTTGCTTGGACAGAATGTCAACTCATACGGACTTGACAAGAAAGGTGAAGAGATAAATTTTGCGGAATTACTCAGAAGAATCGGCGCTTACGGCGATGCCAGCGGCAAGGAGTTCTGGGTTTACTTCACCTCTCCTCATCCACGCGACATGAGTGACGAAGTGATAGAAGTCATTTCGCAGTACCGCTGCCTCGGCAAACAGATTCATCTGCCCATTCAGTCGGGCGACGACAACATGCTGCAGCGCATGAACCGCAAGCACACCCTCGACGATTACCGTCATATCATACACACAATCAGACGTTTACTCCCTGAAGCCACAATATTCACCGATATAATAGTAGGTTTCACAGGCGAGACCGAGGAAGAGTTTGAAAACTCACGCAAAGCCATGGAAGAGTTCAAATATAACATGGCTTACATTGCGCAGTACAGCGTAAGGCCCGGTGCGGTGGCATCTTCATGGGCAGACGACGTGCCTAAGGCCAAGAAACGCGAGCGCTATCACATACTCACCGACGAGCTGATGAAGCACTCTCTCGTTTACAATCAAGGACTCATCGGTAAAACTTTGAAGGTGCTGGTTAGCGGCTATGACCGCAAAAACGGCTACCTTACCGGACATACCGAGGGCAAGATTGTCATCCGTTTCCAATCGAGAGACAAGAGCCTGATAGGCCAAATAGTGAACGTGAAAGTGACCAGCGCCACAGCGCTTTCGATTGAAGGAACACTCCAGCCCGTCATTTCGAGTGAAACGAAGTGAAGTCGAAAAATCTCATACAAAATGAAAATCGCCTTTAAGACATTGGGTTGCCGAGTAAACCTCTATGAGACAGACGCCTTGGCGTCTCAGTTCAAGGAGGCCGGTTACGAGGTGGTGGACAGCGACGAAAACGCGGATGTTTACGTAGTCAACACCTGTACCGTCACCAATCAGAGCGACCAGAAATGCCGTCAGGCTATCAACCAGATCAGGCGCTCCCACCCCACTGCCATCATAGCGGCCATGGGCTGCATGGTCAACCATCGCAAGCAGGAGATGCTCAATTCGGGCACCATTGATTACGCTATAGACAACGAACGCAAATATGCTCTTTTCAGCATAATCGACAGCAGAGTGAAAGGCGAAGCCGTCGACCCGGAAGGCTTCGACAAGGACTTGTTCAGCTACCGTCCAGCCTACAGCACCTTCCACACCCGCAGTCTGATTAAAATTCACGACGGATGTAACAATTTCTGTTCCTACTGCATAATTCCAAACGTGCGCGGCAGAGCCATCAGCCGTCCGGCTGACGAGATTTACGATAACATCCGCAATGTTGTTGAGCATGGCTTCAAGGAAGTGGTGCTGACAGGTGTCAACATGGGGCGTTATCATCATAATGATGTTGATTTTGAACATCTGATTGAAAACATCCTGAAAATCGAAGGCGATTTCAGAGTCCGCATATCCTCCATCGAACCGGACAACTTCAGCGACCGTTTCCTGAGTCTGTTTGACAATCCAAAGCTTGCTCCGCATATGCACATCTGCCTGCAAAGCGGCGCCGAGAACACCCTTAGGGACATGCATCGCCACTATACTGCAGCCCAGTTTCTAGAAATGTGCGAACGCATCAAGACAGCCATACCAGACTTCAACATCACCACCGATGTGATAGTGGGGTTCCCAGGTGAGACCGAGTCCGACTTCGCTGAAAGTGCAGCTATGTGCAAAGCCATTGGATTCAGCCACATACACACTTTCAAATATTCCGTCCGCACTGGCACCAAGGCGGCTACCATGCCCAACCAGATCCCCGAGACTGTGAAGACCGAGCGCAGTGCTATAATTAGGCGGATTTCAGCCGAAAACAAGCTGGATTATTTCAACCGCATGCTTGGCAAACCGCAGCGCATGCTCATAGAAAGGGTTATGGCCGACGGCACTGCCCGCGGCTACGGCGAGAACTATATACCCCTCCGGCTCAAAGCTAAAAATCTTGAGAAAAACACCTTTGTCGACGTCATTTTGGATGGTATTATTAATAAAGGTGACAATTCGGAAATGACCGCTGTTCTTACTAGCATTTAACTCATCAATGTCAAGGTGAAAAAATTTTTAAGATTTTTGTTTTTCGTATTCAAAAATGTTGTATTTTTGCAGTCCGAAAATTTAAGAGAAAAAGAAATAAAAATTATAAGAATAAAATGGCAAATCACAAATCTTCACTGAAGAGAATCCGTCAGACAGAAAACAGACGTTTACACAACCGCTTCTATGCTAGAGCTATGCGCTCAGCCGTCAGAAGCTTCAGAGCTTTAACAGACAAGAGCGAAGCTGAATCAAAGCTTTCAGAAATGTACAAGACTATTGACCGTGTGGCAAAACGTGGTATCATCCACCGCAACAAAGCCGCTAACTTGAAGTCAAAGCTTGCACACTTCACAGCTAAATTAGCGTAAGGTTTTTTCATAGATATTGTCAAAGTTCTTCCTCTTGGGGGAGAACTTTTGTCGTTTAAAGCCAAAAGTTATGAACCAAAACACCACAAAAACCATTAAGAATTGGGCCCTGGCCGAGCGCCCTCGTGAAAAGATGCTGGCCAAAGGCCGCGAGGCTCTCACTGACGCCGAGCTACTCGCCATACTTATAGGCTCAGGCAACAGCGACGAGACAGCTGTCGACTTGTCGAGACGCATATTGAAAGATGCAGGCGACAACCTGATAAAACTGTCACAACTAAGCATAGGCGATCTGACCAATTACAAAGGCATTGGGCAAGCCAAGGCGGTTACCGTAGCGGCGGCTTTGGAACTGGGCCGCCGACGCAGATATGCGGAGGCGGCGCAACAAACGCGCATTCGCAACAGCAGAGACGCTTTCGAGTATTTCTACATGCACACTCAGAACCTCGACCATGAGCAGTTTTGGATCCTACTGCTCAACCCAGTCAACAAGGTGATAAAACTTGCAAAGATCGGCGACGGAGGCCTTCACAGCATAGAAGCCGACCCCAAGCGTATTTTCAAGATAGCCTTAGAAAACAACGCCAGCGCACTCATGCTTTGCCACAACCATCCTTCAGGCAGCGTCGAGCCAAGCAATGCCGACTTGACTCTTACCCGCAATTTGATCAAAGGCGGGGAAATCCTTGATATAAAAATTTTGGATCATATTGTCGTTGGTATCAATAATTATTTTAGTTTTGCAGATTCAGGATTGATATGAAAATAGTTACAGTCATAGGGGCCCGCCCCCAGATTATAAAAGCAGCGGCATTGAGCCGTGCCATCAGTCAGCATTTCAGCAAAGAGGTGCACGAGGTGATAGTGCACACCGGGCAACACTACGACAACAATATGTCACAGGTATTCTTCGATGAGCTCGGAGTACCTCAGCCCGACTACAACATGGGAGTAGGTTCAGCGCCACATGGAGTGCAGACGGCACGCATGATTGAAGGCATCGAGGAAATTCTGCTGAAAGAGAAGCCGGACTGCCTGGTGCTTTACGGCGATACAAACTCCACTCTGGCAGGTGCCATTGCAGCTTCAAAAATACATGTGCCTATAGTGCACATCGAAGCCGGACTGCGTTCATTCAACAAGTCTATGCCAGAGGAAATCAACCGTATCTGCTGCGACCACTGCTCTACCCTGCTCTTCTCTCCCACTGCCACAGGTTTCAAGAATCTTGTCAATGAGGGTTTCAATCCGAACAACAAAAAGAAGTTCACAGCCGACAATCCGGGTATATACCACTGCGGAGACGTGATGTACGACAACAGCAAGTATTTTGCCACCATAGCCGACCAAAAGTCTGACATACTCGAAAGAGAAAGGCTTAAAGGCAAAGGTTACGTTCTGTGCACCATACACCGCGACAACAACACCGATCAGCCAGAGCGTCTGAATGCCATATTCTCCGCCTTGTTGAAGATTGCGGCAGAAAAGACAGTGGTGTTGCCTCTACATCCCAGGACTTCCAAACTCTTGAACACCAATCTCAAAAAAGATATATTCGACAAATTATCGAACAATCCAAATATCAGGATACTGCCTCCGGCCTCATTCCTCGACATGATAGTGCTGGAGCGGCATGCCGACATGGTGGTCACAGACTCGGGCGGAGTTCAGAAAGAAGCCTATTTCTTCCAGAAGCCATGTCTGATTATGCGCAGCGAAACCGAATGGAAGGAAATAGTCGATTGCGGAGCCGCAGTAATAACAGATGCCGACGAGCAGAAAATCTTGAAGGCTTATAGGAATTTCACCGACAATCCGCCTCACAGCTATCCCGAAATATTCGGCGACGGACATGCCGCAGAGTTCATCTGCAAGGAAATGTTGGAAAATTTTTAAATTAAATGTCGGGTGTATCAGAAAAATTTCTATCTTTGCAGTCTGAAAATTAAACACTAAAAGTTTTAGTATAAATATTTAATAATCAACAAATTAAATTATGAATCAGTACGAAACCGTTTTCATTTTAACTCCCGTTTTGTCTGAAGATCAGATGAAGGAAGCGGTAGAAAAGTTCGAAAACCTGCTCAAAAACAACGGAGCAGAGATCGTTTTCAAGGATTTCTGGGGCATGCGCAAGCTGGCATATCCTATTCAGAAGAAGTCTTCAGGTTTCTATCAGTTGATAGAATACAAAGCCGAAGGCAATGTTATCGATACAGTTGAAACAGAATTGAAGCGTGACGAGCGCGTCATCCGTTTC
Source organism: Bacteroidales bacterium (assembly GCA_016282015.1). Taxonomy (GTDB): domain Bacteria; phylum Bacteroidota; class Bacteroidia; order Bacteroidales; family F082; genus Limimorpha. The sequence goes on along the minus strand of JAEEJS010000048.1, from coordinate 116,482 downwards.
CTGACAGTGAAACTTGACAAGCACGCTGTGGCTTACAACGAGAAAAAGCGTCGTAAAGCTGCTGAAGCTGCCGAGGCACAAGCCAACTAATTGTTTAACATTTAAATTTTGAATGATATGGCACAACCCAACACAGACATCAAATATTTGACTCCAATAGCAGTCGACACAAAGAAGAAGAAATACTGCCGCTTCAAAAAGAACCGCATCAAATACATCGATTACAAAGATGCTGATTTCTTATTGAGATTCGTGAACGAGCAGGGTAAGATTTTACCTCGCCGCATCACCGGCACATCAACAAAATATCAGAGAAAGGTCGCTCAGGCCATTAAGAGAGCCCGCCACCTCGCTTTGATGCCGTACTTAGCTGATTGTTTGAAATAATTAAGAGGAGGACAGACAATGGAAATTATTCTGACACAAGACGTTAAAAATTTGGGATACAAGAACGACATCGTCAACGTTAAACCAGGTTACGCACGTAACTTTTTAATCCCTCAGGGAATGGCTATCCTCGCAACAGAATCAGCTCGTAAAGTTTTGGCCGAAAATATGCGCCAGCAGGCTTACAAACAGGAAAAGATAAAGAAGGAAGCTGAAGAGCTCGCCAAAGTGCTCGAAGGTCTCGCCCTCCGCATCCCTGCAAAGGCTGCCTCAACAGGTAAGATTTACGGTTCGGTCAACAACGTTCAGATTGCCAACGCAATCAAAGAAGCAAAGAACATCGACATCGACCGCAAACAGATCCTCGTCGACGACGACACCATCAAGGAAGTCGGCAACTACAAGGCAAAGATCCGCTTGCACAAAGACGTTACAGTCGAGATCAGCTTCGAAGTTTTTGCTGAATAATAAGCAATATTTGCAATAGTTAAAAAGCCGAGGAATTAACGTTCTTCGGCTTTTTTTAAAACAATGATTATGACAAAGAACGACGTCAAGGAATTACAGGCGCTGCGCCAGGCAAAAGGCCGCAAGGAAGCGGGTATATTCGCCGTTGAGGGCAACAAGCTGGTTGAAGAACTACTGAGCTCCGATTTCAGAATCAACAACATTTTCGCTACCGGGCAGTGGGTCGAAAAGAACCCTGTCATGGCAAAGAAAGTGGCCGATTACGAGATTGTCACATCCAAGCAGATGGAGCAGATCAGCAACTTCGTCACCCCTCCTGGCATCTATGCCACCGCTATGATTCCGTCGTTCAAGATCAAGCCGGATATTACCGACCGCGAGTTAATTCTGATGCTGGACGGCATAAACGACCCCGGCAACCTCGGCACCATCATACGCACTGCCGATTGGTTCGGCATCCGCAAAATAGTAGTGTCCAAAGACACCTGCGATCCATGGCAGCCCAAAGTCATACAGTCGACCATGGGCTCCATCTTCAGAATACAAATAGTTGAAGCAGAGTTGGTGGAGTTTTTGAAAGATGTGAAGACTCCCGTCTTTGGCGCTTTGATGCAAGGCAAGAATGTGTACCATACCAATATGGGAAACAATCAAGGCGTAATAATCATTGGAAGTGAGTCGCATGGCATCAGGGAGAATGTCATGCCATTTGTAAGCTGCCCCATAAACATACCCAGAGCCGAAAGCAGCCAGACCGAATCGCTCAACGCATCAGTCGCTGCAGGTATCATCATCTCAGAAGTATTCCGGAAAAGCCATTAGGACACAGCGCCCCGCAGAGCATTGTAATTAATCCATACGAACAACACGCCTGCAACAACTATCAGTCCGATTATCACTGAGAAATAGAACACACACAGCAGTATAGTTCTCCACACTGTCTTTACAGTGCTGAACTCCAGCATTTTCTTAAAGCATACAGTGAACGCGACTATAACCACCAGTCCGGCCCAGTTGTCCATTACATCGTATATCTTGGGAGAAAACGCATAGCAAATGCTTGCCACACAACGATATAAGAAAGTCATAATGGTCGCATATATCACAGGTATGCTATACTCGCCCCAATTGTATCTTTTCCGGTTTTTTCTTCCATAACAAACTCTAGCCGACAACAAATAAACTGGTATAGTCATCACCATAAGTGCTGTGTAATGATTCTTGTACAAGTAGCTGAATTTCACTATGTAATCGACTACTTTGTTTTTAATCATGGTAGCTTCAGCAGAAGCATCATTATCAGGCTTTATCTCAACTGACGACTGCTCTTCTTTGTCCAAATCAGTAAAATCAAAATCACCTTTCTTACTACCCGTAAAAGTAAAAATCACCACATACAAACTCAAGGTCAGGAAAAGCATAGGGAATGGCGAGAAATAACTCCTGCGTTTGCCGTTAATAATGTCTATCATCATCTGACCCGGACGTGTAAACAGGTTTTTAATTGTAAACCACACACCGCCGTCATTGCTGAGTAAACCCAGCAAAAAATTAGTGAATATAAATTTTACGGTAAATCTGCCAGTGTCAGCCCGCTGTCCGCATTCAGGACAGAATTTCCCCTGAAACTCGGTGCCGCAATTCAGACACTTAACGGTATTGTTCACCTCTGTTTTTTCTTCCAATTCAATGACTTCTTTCTCTTCCATCGCAGAATATTTTTGCAAAAATACGGAAAAGTCTTTAGTTTTTAGTTTTTTAATTATTTAATTTTAATACCCCTAGCAAAAATACGACCTGCCTCATACTGTATATTATCCGATAACCCATTATCGCAGAAATGCGACCTACCACTTGCTACCGTGAGTATTCAGAAAAGGATATTAAAATCTGAAAATGGCATAAAAAAAAGAGACTCAAAATCTGAGTCTCTTTTTTGCGGTGCCGAACGGGCTCGAACCGTCGACCTCCTGCGTGACAGGCAGGCATTCTAACCAAACTGAACTACGGCACCATGTCAGTTTTGACGGTGCAAAGATACACCGTTTTTCGTTACTGTCAACACTTTTTTTGAAAAAAATTTAACTTTTTTCATCTGGTATTATTATTTTTTGATAATCAATATGTTAGGCTTGGCAAATTATCGTTTTATCTTGAAAACAAAGGCACCTTCAGTGCGAATGTCGTGAATTTTCTGTCCCAATTTCTCCGCTTTGGCCATAATTTTTCGACTGGAATAGCTCGGAATGCTACCGTCTATAATCAGCAAATCAACTGTATAATTGTCCAGCAACTTATCAAGGTCAAAATTTTCGCCTCCAAACACCAGAAAGCAATCCAGATGTGGACGACATGACAGCTTATTCCCAAATATGCAGTCTTTGTCGTAAATTCCCATGGTTTTCCCACCAAAAGATATTAAGTTCCCTCGCTTTTTAATAAAACTGTTTTCAAAATCGGCAGTATCTATCCGGCACAATTCCCCATTGCCATACACTCCCTCCTCTATAATATGGTTTTCTATGCTGAAACTCACAGCCGAAGGCTCGTTTATCACAGCAGTGTCGCAAAACAACACATGCCTGCTGCCACATACAAAGTCGACCGCTGTGCCCTTGTTCATGGAATAGACCGTGAGGCACATCTGCTTTCGCTGCACAAGCGTACGGGTAAGTTGAGAAAGGCTGAAAACCAAACACAAAAACAGCATAACATACACCATCCGCTTTCGTTTATGCTCAACAATCAGCATAAGCAGCACAAAAGACAACAACAGACACACAAACTCCATATCATTGATATACAAGCCTTTAAGTATAGATAACGGAAGGCTTTCCACTTTAGAAACAATGTGGTTCATCACATAGATCAGCCATTTTACAACCCAAGCTATGGTGATATTCAAATAAGGCACATAGAACAGCAGCAACATCAGCATCCCCCCTATTATTACCACAGTAGAAATAGGGCCCATAAAAAGATTGCTGAGCCAGAAATACATGGGAAACTGGTGAAAATAGTAAATCGAAAGCGGAGCTGTTGCTATTTGGGCCGCCAGGGTGACTGCCGTCAGTTCCCATACCTTATCCAACAGTTTGGAGCGTGTAAAAACCAGGCAGTATATTGGCTTGTGCAGCTCGACTATTCCTATCACTGCCGCATACGACAGCAGGAAGCCGACGTTAAACAGATTGGACGGATCTATGCACAACAGCAGAAAAGCCGATGCAGCCAAACTGTTTAGCAACAAGCCATTCCTAATCAGTATATCGCCTAAAACCACGAACGAGAGCATAATAGTGGCACGTAATATTGATGGTGCCAGCCCTGCCAGCAAGGCGTAAAACCAGATCAGCACAAGCAAAAGCGATTGCTTGAGTATATATTGCCAGCGTTTGCGTTTGCTCAAAAAGACAAGCATATACGAGAACACCATAAAAACAACACCCACATGCATGCCCGACACGCAAAGTATGTGCATAGAGCCGGCGGCGACGTACCTTTGACGCAGCTCGTCTGGCAGAGTTTCATCGTACCCAAGCAAGATGGCGGCAGCCACTGCGTACTCGTCGCCGCCTATTCCCAGTTCCCTCATAGTCCGAAGCAAAAAATCGCGAAGCCTGTACGAAAACGCATAAACAGTGTTGGCTTGGTTCTCACCTGTCGACTGCCAGGCATCCTCCTTTAGATAAACCTGTCGCAGCACACCCTTGCGCGAAAGATATCTTTTATAGTCGAATTGTTCAGGATTTTTAGGCGGTTCCACAAGTTTCGGAGGTTCGAAAAATACTATCACATCGCCGTATTTCAAGTCGAGTGAGCGTTCGTTTTTCTCGAAATAAGCCATCACTGAACCCGAGTCGGACAGCAGTTCCAGCATAACTTTCACCGATTTTTCCTTTTCCATCGGACATTCCGACAGCCGAGCGACCCAGGCTCCCCTATCCTCTTTCATATCATCACTCCGTATATGAACTATGGCGGCACCGACAATCACAAGACACAGATTCAGCAGTAGGCCGAACACCCACCTATAGCCATAGTCTTTCACCGCAGAAGCCGTGACAAACAGAATAACACCCAATGTCACAACAGCTATCAAAATATACTTCATAACATCAGGCGGCAAGGCTGTAGGCCAAGAAAATCCCAACCATATGCCGAAAGCAAACGGTATCAGCAGGCGAATGAACGGATATTTGAACCAGTTGATCATTAATGCATATATTTGATATGCAAGATAAGAAGAAAACAGTTCCAGCAAAAGGTCCGAAACTGTTTTCCCCGACTAAGTTATCAACAGGTTTTAGTTAAATTTTCTCTGTATTGTTAAAGAATTTTAACACAAATGTTAATTTAAATTAATATTTGCGATTATGGTCTCAGCAGTTCTGTCAGATGCGCCCGCATTGCCCAACACATATTTTAACTCATCGTAATCCTCAAGCAGTTTGCGCTGACGTTTCTGGTTATTCAACAGCGACCTCAGCTCGTCGGTTATGTTCTTTGCGGTCATGTCGCCCTGTATCAGCTCTTTAACCACCACTCTATCCATAATAAGGTTCACCAGACAGATGTATTTCACCTTGGCCAGCAGTCTGGCTATCAGATAGGAAATTTTATTGGCCTTATAGCACACCACCTCCGGCACATCCAGCAGGGCTGTCTCAAGTGTGGCAGTACCCGAAGTCACCATGGCGGCACTCGAAAGCTGCAACAACTGATATGTGCGGTTGCGCACCAGTTTCACATTCGATTTGTCGTTAACGAACTGTTTGTAATAGCTCATAGGAAGCGAAGGCGCGCAGGCTATGACAAACTGATAGTCCGGGAAGCGTTTCACCACTTGCAGCATTACTGTCAGCATTCGGCTAACTTCCTGTTTGCGGCTGCCAGGCAGCATGGCTATTATTTCTTTTCTTGGATTCAAACGGTTGGCCTTGTAAAACTTGCTTCTGTCGGCCGGCTCCACCTTTGCGATTTCATCCAGCAAAGGATGTCCTACAAACTGACAGTCAACACCGTAGCTGTCGTAAAACTTCTTCTCGAACGGCAGTATGCATAGCATTTTGTCAACCACCCTCTTAATCTTGTACACACGGCGGCGTTTCCATGCCCACACCTGAGGTGAGATGTAGTAAAACACCTTATAGCCTTGCTTTTTAGCCCATTTCGCGATTTTCAGATTAAATCCGGGATAGTCTATCAGTATAAGGGCATCCGGAGCGAATTCAGTGATGTCTTTTTTGCAGAATTTGATGTTCTTTAAAATAGTGTTAAGATTTATTAACACTTCAACGAAACCCATGAACGCGAGGTCGTGGTAATTTTTCACCACATTTGCGCCATTTTGACGCATTTTTTCACCACCCCAAGCCCTGATTGTGGCATCCGGGTCATGAGCCCGCAATGACGCTACCAGATTGGAGCCGTGCAAATCGCCGGAAGCCTCACCTGCTATGATGTAATACTTCATTTTTCAAAACTTTTAAAATTGTCGATGACATCGTACGCTGTCCAGTCGTAATGGGTCGGAACTATTGAGGCATAGTTGTTTTTCAACGCATAGATATCGGTGTCGGTACCGTCATCTTCAACTATAAACTCTCCGCCTATCCAGAAATAATCACGTCCGTGCGGGTCTTTACGATGGTCGAAAATCTCTCTCCATCGCGCCTTGGCCTGTCGGCATATTTTCACGCCTTTTATCGGATTACCTTCAGAAAACTTCGGGAAATTCACATTAAGGCATACACCTTTCGGGAGACCTTCGTCCAAAACTTTTTTGGTTATATCCTGAATATACTTATCTGCATGGTCAAAATTTGCGTCAAATGAGTAATCTTCTACACTAAAGCCTATCGCAGGGATGCCGTCCATGCACGCCTCGACCACTGCGGCCATAGTACCTGAATAGATCACGTTGGTCGAGGCGTTCGAGCCATGATTGATTCCTGAGACTAACAGCGCGGGATACTCATCCAAAATCATCTGGAATCCCACCTTAGCGCAGTCAACAGGACATCCGTTCAAGACATACATCTCAAAATCATCGGTTTTCTCTAACACTCTGAGTCTCAATGGCTCGTTTATGGTCATCGAGTGTCCTTGCGCTGATTTCACCTGCTCTGTCGAAACCACTACAACCTTGCCAAACTGACGCATCAAATCCGCCAGCTTTTTCAACCCCTTCGCCAAATACCCATCATCATTCGTTACTAAAATCGTCGGTCTTCTTTCCATCTAAAAACTTTTTAACACTTTATACAATTTCTGTGTGGGCAGTCCCATCACATTATAATATGATCCTTCCACATTGCAGACGCCTATGTAGCCTATCCATTCCTGCACACCATATGCGCCAGCCTTGTCGTAAGGTCTGAATCCATCGACATAATGGTCGATTTCCTCCATATCAAGTTGGTCAAACTCCACTTTCGACGTCACCGAGAATGTCTTGGTCTTCTCCTTAGTATGCACTGTAACGCCCGTTATCACTTTATGCACTTTGCCCGACAGCATGTTCAGCATACGGACGGCATCCTCCCTGTCGGCTGGTTTTCCGAGAATCTCATTGTCGACAATCACCACTGTGTCGGCAGTTATTACCATGTAATTCTCTGGCAGTTCAGCCTCCTCAAAGGCTTTAGCCTTTTTCAGACTCAAAAACGGGGCTACATCTATAAGAGGCAGCCGCTCGGGATAACTCTCGTCCACATCCTTCGTCAAGATGGTGAAGTCGACGCCTATCCCCTTCAAAAGCTCTTGCCTCCGCGGTGATTTAGAGGCAAGCACAATGTCGTAATTGTTCAAATTGTCTAACATTATCTTATAAAAAACATTGATAAAACTCCAATAAACATTATGATCTTCATCGCAATAGACTGAATATGGAAATTTTTTCCAGTCTTTTTTGACTTATCATTCAAAAGGCTGTAAGTGTTGCCAGCTATACCGAAACCCAACAGCAACAGATATGAAGCCTTGAGCATGTAACTCGTGATAGATAATCCAAACTCCTTGTAAAAATAATCACTTGTGATCGAGACACCTAAACATGTTAGGAAACTCAACGCAATCACTATAATTAGAGCCGTGTTCATACCCCAAACCAAAGGAATTGTGCGGCAATGCGAGCGACCGTCGCCTTTCACATCCTCCATATCTTTGATAATCTCGCGTATCAGGGTCATCAGGAATGCGAACACAGTGTAAATCAGCACTATGCGAAGCGTCACATGCATCCATTCCACATTCTCGGCCAGCATTTCCTTATTGCCAAGCATAGCGAAAACCTGAAACAGCCATGGCAGAAACACCGCAAAGGCCACTGACAGTGATACTATCAGGTTTCCTATCACCAGCGACTTCTTATACCTGTTGGAATAGGAATACAAAATACAGGCTAGCAAAACCATGCAGGAGAAAATCGGCAGAAAGTTGCGTCCGTGGGCCATCACAGTGGAAGCCAGAGCACAAGCCAAACCAACGACAGTCAGGGTCCAGTAGAAAACCTTACCTTGCCTCTCGGTAAAAACCCTTCCAACTATCTGTCTGTCCGGTTTGTTGATGGCATCTATCTCCATGTCCAGTATGTCGTTGATGACGTAGCCGCCAGCCACCACAAACACCATGGATATCACCAGCAAGGTGAAACCCAAAGTGCTTGGCATGCCGAGTATGCAATGGTAAACCAGACACATCATCAAGGCCGTAATCAACAGATTAGGCCAGCGCACCAGTTTGAAAAACGCTCCGATTTTATTCATTACCACAAATGATTTTCAAAGTCTTTCATCCAATTGTCCTGCACTTTCAGCACCTGCTCGATAATATCGCGCACGGCGCCTTTTCCGCCGTCTTTATTGCTGATATACACGCTTATCTGCTTGATTTCCTCCGAGGCGTCAGCCGGACAGACAGGCACTCCCACCATCTGCATAACAGGGTAGTCAGGCATATCGTCGCCCATGTACACAATTTGTTCCTTTTTGAGGTTTTTATCTTTCATGTACTCCTCCAACTTGATGATTTTGTTAGGAATATGAGTGAAAACATCCTTCACGCCCAGCATTCTCATCCTTTGAGTCATAGAGTCTGCATAGCCACCTGAAATCACTGCCACATTGTAACCCAGACGCACCGCCAGTTGCAAGGCGAATCCATCCTTCACGTTGGTCATGCGCAGACCTTCCCCGCTGGGAAGCATAATCACATCACCTTGTGTCATCACTCCGTCATAATCAAAAATAAAGGTGGTTACATCCTTTAAAAGTTCCTTATAATTCTTCATTTTTATGATATTTTTCAATAATATAGTCTGTCAAAATCATATAGATAGCCAGTTCGTCCGGATGATAGGAGAGCATTTTCTCATGTTCGCCTATAGTTGCGAAATCGCCTCGGCTTGCCGGTCCGGTGAGAGCGTTTTTCGGGGATTTCACAAACGACTTTTCCATCATCTCCATTACCAGAGGCTTCATAATATCCAGCGACAGGCCTTTTTCCTGGAGCAATCCGTCGCCTATGCCAAGCATCACATTGGTGAAATTCGACACATAAACAGCCGCCAGATGTATGGCTTTACGCTGTTCGTCGTCACATACCACCGCCTTTTTCGAGAATATTGAAGCAAACTCCTTCAATTTGATCAGATCTTCATTCGAATTGGCATAAACCAACAAAGGTACCTGGTCGAAACTGATCTCGCGATTTTTGCTCATAGTCTGCAAAGGATAAAAAACTCCGTAACGCCTGGTCCTGTTCAGCACCGCGGACGGCTTTGTACCCGAGGTATGAACCACAAGTCCTTTATAATCAATAAGATGAGATGCAACCTCCGAAATCGAGTCGTCATTGACCGCTATTATAGTCAAATCGGACTGAAGAACTTTTTCATAGTCCGAAACTGCCTCAACGCCCAAATCTTCACTGACTTTTGAAACCTTGCCCGCATCCCTTACAAAGACACAATAAGGATTCATCCCTTTGTCTTTCATTGCCTTACAAAGAGTGTAAGCGACATTACCCGCTCCTACAACCGCTATTTTCCTAAATTGCAGCATACTTTTATTTCAATCTACGAAAATACAAAAATTTTTTCAATGCTTGAAAATACCTCTAAATTTTTCTTTGAAGAATGAAATTTTTACAATATTTTTGCGTTTGTTTTGTTAATAATACAACATTAAAAAAATCGCAAGAAAAATGATTGAAACAGACATTCGCGAATTAAACGAAAAAATTCAGAGAGAGAGTCAGTTTATCGACCTTATCAACATGGAAATGAGCAAGGTCATTGTCGGACAGAAGCACATGACGGAGCGTTTGCTGATAGGTTTGCTTTCGAACGGACATATTCTTTTGGAAGGCGTTCCAGGTTTGGCCAAGACTTTGGCCATCAAGACATTGGCCAACATAGTTGACGCTGACTTCAGCCGCATACAGTTTACCCCCGACCTTCTGCCTGCCGACCTCGTCGGTACCATGATATACAGCCAGAAGACCGAGGAATTCATAGTGAGAAAGGGCCCAGTGTTCGCCAACTTCGTGCTGGCCGATGAAATCAACCGTTCCCCAGCCAAGGTGCAGAGCGCTTTGCTTGAAGCCATGCAGGAGCATCAGGTAACCATAGGCGAGAACACCTTCGCCTTGCCGGACCCATTCTTGGTTATGGCCACTCAGAACCCTATCGAGCAGGAAGGCACCTACCCTCTCCCAGAAGCTCAGGTCGACCGTTTCATGCTGAAGGTTGTGATAGATTATCCTAAGAAAGAAGAGGAAAAAGTCATCCTCCGTCAGAATATCAACAAGGAATATCCAGAGGTGCGCAAGGTGACATCCACCAAAGACATACTCAACGCCCGCAAGGTTTGCCGTGAAGTATACCTCGACGAAAAGATTGAAAATTACATCACCGACATAGTGTTCGCTTCACGTTATCCTGAGGAGTACAAACTGAAGAAGTTCGCCGGCATGATCAGCTACGGCGGTTCTCCGCGTGCTTCAATCAACCTCGCCATGGCAGCCAAGGCATACGCTTTCATCAAGCGCCGCGGCTATGTGATTCCAGAGGATGTGAGAGCCGTGGCTCCAGATGTTATGCGCCACCGTATTGGTCTGACCTACGAGGCTGAAGCCGAGAATATCACAACCGAAGACATCATCAATGAGATTCTGAACATAGTTGAAGTGCCGTGATTTTAGAACATGGAAGCAACAGATTTATTTAAGAAAGTCCGAAAGATCGAGATCAAGACGCGCGGACTGACCAACCACATCTTTTCGGGTCAGTACCACAGCGCCTTCAAAGGTCGCGGTATGACATTCAGCGAGGTGCGCGAATACCAGTATGGTGACGACATCCGCAACATCGACTGGAACGTCACGGCGCGATTCCATCGGCCTTTTGTCAAGATTTTCGAGGAAGAGCGTGAGATGACAGTTATGCTGCTGGTGGACGTGTCGGGCTCCAACGACTTCGGTTCCATCGAGGCCACCAAGCGCGACATCTCGGCCGAATTGGCGGCGGTTCTGGCATTTTCAGCCATACAGAACAACGATAAGGTAGGCGTGATTTTCTTCAGCGACCAAATCGAGAAGTTCATACCGCCAAAGAAAGGCTCAAGCCACATACTGCGCATCATACGCGAGATAGTCACCTTCCAGCCGCAGCACAAAGGCACCGACATAGGTGAAGGCTTGAAATTCCTGACCAGTGCCATTAAAAAACGCACCACCGCTTTCCTGATATCGGACTTCGTCACAAGCAAGCCATTCGAGCAGGAAATGCGCATAGCGGCCAGAAAACACGATCTTATCTCATTGAGAATCACCGATAAGCGCGAGCTCATCATTCCCAAAATCGGACTGGTGAAGTTCCGCGACAACGAGACTGACAAGGAAGTTTGGGTTGACACATCCACAAGCGCATGGAACCAGGCGTATCAGAAATACGTTCAGCATGCCACCACCTCACTCAGCAAAATCTTCGCCAACAACGGAGTGGACAACACTCTGATTTACACCGACGAAGACTATGTCAAGCCTCTTATGCAACTTTTTAAAAGGAGAGAATCGAGAAGATGAAGAAACTTAGTTTCATATTGTTGTTCTGCATTATGTGGCTGATTGGCACACGCTGCCAGGCACAGGTCACCTTCCTCAGCGGATCGACCGAGGCCGACACCATAGTTGTGGGACAACCTTTTGATTACAAGCTATTGCTCAACATCCCGAGTGATTACTTCGTGGAGTGGTTGCAGCTTGGCGACACCTTGAGCGGCTCCATAGACGTCATCAACGCAAGCGAAGTGAAAACCACTCCGGCCAGCAATGGCAACAACGTTCTCATGGAGCAGCATTTGACGCTCACATCCTTTGACACGGGATACGTATACGTGCCTGAGTTGAGCATAACTTACAGCAAGAGCCTTCAGGACAGCATACGCCACACCCTTTACACCGACGAGGCGGAACTCTATGTCACTACGGTTGCCGTCGACACCACACAGGCTTTCCGTCCGATTAAAGGTGTAATGCGACAGGGACTCACGGCGAAGGAAGTGTTCCCCTGGGTGGCAGTTGTTATTGTTCTGGCAGGCATAGCCTATCTGATCTACCGACATTCCAAGAACAAAAACGCAAAAGAACCGGCGGTGGTGGAAAAGAAGAAGCCTGTCATTCCAGCCATTGTGACTGCCCGAGCCAAACTGGCCGAAATGAAGGACAATGAGTTGTGGGCTTCGGCCAAGACCAAGGATTACTACACCGACCTTACCGACATAGCAAGGGAGTACCTCGAAGGACAGTTTGAGATAGACGCTGTCGAAATGACCACCGATGAAATCATGCAGGAGGTCAACGGATTGAATCTTAATGCAGCCACAAAGGAAAAGCTGCATGAAACTCTCATCACGGCCGACTTTGTGAAGTTCGCCAAAGCCAACCCTACGGCTGAGCAGAACAAGCAGTCGTTTGTCGACATCAACAGTTTCGTTGAAGACAGTTACGTCTTCTTTAAGGAAGAAGAGGAGAAAAAGAAGGAGGAGCAGCAATGAGTTCGATAGAATTTGCATCACCATATTTTCTTTACGGACTGATTGTCATTCCGTTGCTGACAGTTTGGTATATCTTCCGTGGCAGGAACAATCAGGCATACGTGAAGTTTATAGACACCAGTTTCTTCAGCGGTATGCAAAAGAGTTGGAGAATCTATGCCCGCCATCTGCTTTTTGCCTTGGACATGTGCGCTTTGGCCTTGTTAATCATTGCATTGGCACGTCCGCAAAGCAGCTCGACCAACCGCAAAATCAACGTGGAAGGCATAGACATAGTGCTGACCATGGATATCTCGAGCAGTATGCTGGCTCAAGACCTGAAGCCCGACCGTCTGGAAGCTGCCAAAAACGTGGCGTCCGACTTTGTGAAAGGTCGTCCTGAGGATAGAATGGGACTGGTGGTTTTTGCCAGTGAGACATTCACACAGGTGCCTTTGACCACCGACCACGGCATGTTGCTCAACATGATGAAGGAGATGAAATGCGGCATGCTTGAGGACGGCACCGCCATAGGCGACGGTTTGGCATCATCGGTAAGCCGACTCAAGGACAGTGAAGCTATCTCAAAAGTGGTGATACTGCTCACCGACGGTGACAACAACGCCGGTTCGGTAGACCCTTCCACAGCAGCCGAAATGGCCAAGCTGTTCGGAATCAGAGTGTACACCATAGGCGTTGGCACACGCGGCACAGCCCCTTATCCGGCTCAGACCCCATTCGGAGGCATACAGATGGTGCAGGTGCCGGTCAACATCAACGAGCCTTTGCTGCAACAGATTGCAGATGAGACGGGCGGAAAGTATTATCGCGCCACATCTACCGAAAAGCTGCAGCAGATTTACGATGAAATCGACCAGTTGGAACGCTCCAAGATAGAGATTAACGAGTTTACACGTGTTCACGAGGAGTTCCTGCCTTATGTCCTTTGGGGCTTGGCACTGCTTTTATTGGGATTCATCCTCAGAAGCACAGTTTTTAAGACATTAACGGATTAGGTGATATGGAGACAAGTATTTTAAAATTCGAAAACCCGCAGTATTTATACTGGTTGCTGGTAATACCGGTGCTGGTGGCTGTGTATGTCCTGATTCGTTTGTGGAACAAGAAACAGTTTGAGCGTTTCGCCAGCCTCAAGTTGCGTGAGTATCTGGTTCCGATGTTTTCGCCAACAAGGGCCAACACCAAGTTTATTCTCTTCACCCTGATTATAGCACTATTAATTATAGGTGCGGCAAATCTGCAGTCAGGTTCGAAGATGGAGAAGGTTAAGCGTGAGGGTATAGATATATTCCTCTGCGTCGACATATCCAATTCAATGCATGCCGAAGACATAGCGCCCAACCGTCTGGAACGCTCCAAACAGGCCATTTACAAGCTCATCTCCAAACTTGGAGGCGACAGAATAGGCGTGATAGTTTTTGCAGGTAATGCTTACGTTCAGTTGCCAATCACCACCGACTATTCAGCAGCCAAGATGTTCCTTTCGACCGTAGACACTGACCTCATCCCCACTCAGGGCACCGAGATCGGACGCGCCATAGAACTGGCTGTCAAAAGTTTCGGCGAGAGCGAGAACAGCAAAGCCATAGTCATCATATCAGACGGTGAAGACCACGAGAACGGCGACGCTGTGAAAGCGGCCCAGGAAGCTGCCAAAAACGGCATCAAGATTTACACCATAGGCATGGGCTTGGACGAAGGCGCCCCTATCCCACTCTACAACCAATACGGCAAACGCACTGGTTACAAGAAGGATAAGGACGGGAACATTGTCATAACCAAACTTGACGACCACATTCTGCGCCAGATAGCTGAAATAGGCGACGGCATTTACGTACGCGCCAGCAATTCCAACGTAGGTCTGGATAAGATTTACGACGACATCAGCCTGGCAAAGAAATCTGAGATAGAATCGAAGATGTTCACCGATTACGAAGACCGTTTCCAATGGTTTATCGGTGCTGCTATAATATTGATTATCATCGAAATACTCATCTCATCAGGCAAGCAGAGATGGGAAGCCAATTTCAAATTCTTTGAACCTAAAGATGAAGACAATAAATAAAATAGGAATCACTGTGTTGTTTATGACACTGACGCTTGCCGCAAGCGCTCAGGCCAAGGAAATACGTCATGGCAACAGGAACTTCAAGAAAGGTTTCTTCTCGGAAGCCGAGAAGGACTACAAGAGTTCGCTTGACAAAAAATACAACGACAAAGCCCAGTTTAATTTGGGTGACGCCTATTACAACCAGAAAAACTACGAAGAAGCCGCCAGAAGTTTTCAAAGCGTCACAGACAGAAATGTGACAAAAAACCTCGAGGCCGACTCGTATTATAACCTCGGCAACACCATGATGGAACAGCAGAAGTACACCGAGGCCTTCAACGCTTACAAAAACTGCCTGAAAATCAATCCGGATGACGAAGATGCCAGATACAATCTGGAATATGCCCGTCAGAAGATGATTTTGCAGCAACAGCAACAACAGCAACAGCAGCAGAACCAGCAGCAAAATCAAGACAAGGATCAGAAGCAGGATCAGCAGCAGCAGCAACAACAGCAGCAACAGCAAGAGAATCAGGAAAATAAAGATCAGCAGCAACAGCAGGATCAGCAGCAACAACAGCAACAACAGCAACAACAGCAACAACAGATGTCGAAGGAAGATGCGGAGAGAATGTTGCAGGCACTCGAGAATCAGGAGAAAGAGACTATGGACAAGATGAATGAGGCCAAGGCTGCAAAAATGCAGAGGCGTAAGATCCAAAAAGATTGGTAATTTGAAGTTTAAAGTTTAGAGAGAATAAAATAAATGAGAAAAATCGGTTTTATTGTTTTGTTTTTGATGACGGCCTTAGCCTTGAAGGCGCAGGACGACGTCAGTTTCAAGGTGATATGCAAAAGACAGGTGGTGGTTGGAGAGCAGTTTCAGGTATCGTACGAGCTGAACGGAGACGGCAAGAACTTTGAGGCTCCCAATTTCAACAATTTCGAGAAGATTGGAGGCCCGTTCTCATCTACAAGTTCTAGCGTGCAGATCATTAACGGCTCCGTAACAAAGACCAACACCCACACCTACTCTTTCTACCTTCGTGCGATAAAGGAAGGCAAATTCACCATACCCGCCGCCACCATCACGGTCGACAAGAAAAAAGTCAAGAGTACGACCATGGAGATCGAGGTGGTGAAAGACAACGGTTCCGTTGCCGGTGGCGGCGGTAACTCAAGCGGCCCTTCAGTAAGTGCCAAAGACGTTTTCCTCGAGGCCACTTTGAACAAAAAGAGCGCCTATCTGGGCGAACAGGTCACTCTGACATATAAGATTTACTATACTTTACCGATTTCTCAGCTTTCAATATCCAAAGCCCCTTCATATTCAGGCTTCTGGACAAAAGACATCACCGACAACAACGGCACCATACAGCAGTCGTCAGTAGTGCGCAACGGCACTGAATACCATGTGGCCACAATTCAGGAGATTGTGCTAATACCGCAGAAGACCGGCACTCTCACCATAGACCCCTTGGATATCAGCTGCATAGCACAGGTGAAAAACGAAAATCGCCAGCAACGCGGTTACGATCCATTCGACAATTTCTTCGGTGACATAATGGGAACATCATACACCAATGTCAAGAAGGAGATTAAGTCACAACCCATCAGCATAGAGGTGTTGGCAATGCCGGCCAAGGACAAGCCCGAGAGTTTCAAAGGCGCTGTCGGCCAGTTCACCTTCACATCGACCATAGACAAGACCGAGATGAAGTCGAACGACGCCTTCACCATCACTTACACCGTGTCAGGCAAAGGAAATATCGAGCTTCTCGATATCCCTCGCCCGGTCTTCCCTCCCGACTTTGAAGTTTACGACCCGAAAATCACCACCAACACCAAGAATAACTCTTATGGCTTAAGTGGCACAAAGAAAGCTGAATATGTTGTAATTCCAAGGGTTTCCGGCACATTCGACCTGACACCTACGGAGTTCACTTACTTCGATCCGGCCAAATCGCGTTACGTAACTTTGAAATCCGACAGCTACCATCTTCGCGTGGAGAGAAGCGCCAACGAAGGCAGCAGCGGCATTATCTACGCAGGCGGACAGGAAGCAATCAAGGTGGTTGGCAGCGACATCCACCACATCATGTTGAAGGGAAATCTCAAGAAAGAATCTGCTTTACTATTTGCCTCGCCAGTGTATTTCGTAATATGGATTGTGATGGTATTGATATTCGTTTCAGCTCTTGTAGTTTACAAGCGCGTCAACAAATTCAACCACAATCAGGTGCTGGTCAGGAACAAGAAAGCCACCAAGATAGCCAAGAAGCGTCTGCAGAATGCATACAACTATCTGAAAATCAAAGACCAGAGTCATTTCTACGAGGAATTTTCACAGGCTTTATGGGGCTATATCAGCGACAAGTTGAACATAGCGCGTTCGCAGCTCTCCATGGACACAGTGAAAGAAATGATGAGCGGCAAGAACGTACCGGAAGATATTGTAAATCAATTCATTGAATTGTTGAATAACTGCGAGTTCGCCCGCTTTGCCCCAGGAGATCCGGGAAAGAAGATGGAAGAGCTTTATGAGAAGGGAGTTGAAGTTATTACTAAGGCCGAGAAAAACCTTTAGTTAAAAGTTAATAGTTTAAAAATGAAAAAGTTATATATTTCGATAGTGTTGGTATTGGCAGCGTGCGGCATGATGGCACAGTCGCTGCAGGATCAGAAATTCGCCAAGGCGAACTATTATTACAATGAAAGCAGATTCGACACTGCCGTGGTTATATATGAAAGCATCATAAGCGAGGGATATGTTTCAGCACCTTTATTATATAACACTGGCAACGCATATTTCAAGATGCGCAACTACCCCATGGCCATTCTCAACTACGAGAAAGCCTTGAAACTGGATCCCTACAATGACGAAATCAAGCAGAATCTGGCCATTGCCAACGCACTGATAACAGACAAGATTGAGCCCATACCAGAATTTTTCATGACCAAATGGTGGAAAAATGCCGGCAACAAGCTATCAGCCAACGGTTGGGCAGTATTGTCATTAATCTTATTCGGCATACTTCTGGTTGTGTTATTCTTTTATTTCACGGCTCATACCAGAGGCTTGAAGAAAGCCATGTTCTTTACAGGCGTATTGTTGCTGTTGCTCTGTGTGTGCTCTGTCATATTCGCATCACAAAAGAGCAGGTATATGGCCGAGCGCAGCGAGGCCATAGTCATGACGCCTACTATCACAGTAAAAAGCGCACCATCCTCATCGGGCACCGACCTCTTCGTTTTACACGAAGGAACCAAGGTGGAGATAGTCGATCACACCGACGGTTGGGACAAAATAAAAATTGCCGACGGAAGCGTGGGCTGGATGCCTGAATCCACCACCATAAAGTACTAATTATCAGCTGATTTTAGCGGTTATAATCACATTTAAGGGTTTTGGGAGAAAAAATATTTGTTTTTTTTCCTAAAATATTTTGCTCACATTGAAAAAATGTTGTATTTTTGAACCCTAAAATAGATTATAGTATTTACTAGTCATTAGAAATTATTGTCTAAATTACGTGATATGAAAAAAAGATTTTTACCGTTAAGTATGCTTTTGATAACCATGGTGTTAGCTCAAGCAAGTTTGGTGGCTAACGCTGCTGGAGACCAGGGAAAATACACTCCTAGGTCAGGCGAAAAAGCTACAGTTTCTTCATTTATGAAGAGCATTCGCGCAAATCAGGAGACCGGTTTGATCGATCCAGCTTCATTAATTGAGGCTCGCAATTCGGCTCAAGTAACAGGCAGAGATGTCAATCTGGACTGGGTTTATGCAGGTCCGGACAACTTTGGTGGAATGACCAAGGCTGTGGTTTATGATAATGACGGCGATGTCATCATCGGAACAGCTGGCGGTGATGTTTACAAAACCACCAATGGCGGCATCACTTTCAGAAAGATTTCAGGATCAAGCATCGAGCCAATCAGCTGCATGGTCATGGCCAGCAACGGTGACCTCTACATCGGTACAGGTGACGGTCGCCGAGCCACTTCTTCAAACGGCTTGTCAAACTATGGTTACAGCAGCAGCTTCGTCGGCAAAGGTATTTATGTTATGAGATCAGGTTCAGCAGCTTTTGAATCTCTTTCAGCCACAAAAGAATGGGCCTTCGTCAACGAGATGACATTTGTCAATGGCAAATTATATGCTGCAACAGAAAACGGCTTGATGGTCAGTACAAATAACGGCGAATCATGGACAACAGCCATTGCCGGTGAGTTCAGATCAGTTAAGTCAAACAACAGCGGCGACGTTTTGGCAGCTGACACAGTCAACGTCTTCCTGTCAAAGAATGGCGCTTCTTTCACTAACGTGACAGAAGGTTCAGATTTCGGCACAAACAACAACATGAAGATCATCGCCATGTCACCTAATGATGCCAACTATATGTACATCGCATTCATTTCAGGCTCTGCCGGTGCATACGAAACAGGCGACATCTACTTCACATCAGACCGCGGTGACAGCTGGGGAGTAGCTATGGCTGCAACAGCAATGTACAACATCTTTGGAAAAGACGCCAACATCGACGGTTTCATGGCTGTTTATCCGAACAATCCTAAAAAGCTCCTCATCGGTTCAGATAACCTCTGGCTGTTTGAAGACGAAACAGGTTCAGGTGTCAACAGCTACAGACCTCTCCAGATTTCAGAATATTACACCTACGAATACACTCCAGTTGCGTGGAACCGTTACATCTACCTCCACCAGGGCATTCAGAACATAGTATTCTGCCCGACAAATCCTAACACATTCTTCGTCGGAACAGTAGGTGGTATCTACAAAGGAGAGTATTATGAGGGCAATTACTCATACAAGAGCGGCAATCGTTACTTCCTCACAGACGAAGACCACACCTCAGTGGCTCGTATGATGAGTGTAGGTGTTGGCGGCATGGATATGTTTTTGGGCGGCTGCCTTGATCATGGTACTATCATGATGTCAGGCACAGAAGCTCTCAACAATATCACAACCGGTTACGCAGTGTTCCCGAACCCGACAGCCACAAACAACGCTTTCGGTTATTTCGATAAGGAATATGCCGGCGGTCCATGTGCAATCTCAACAATCAATCCGTATATCTTCATCGTGTCAGGTACAGGCGACCTCGGCATGCCTCTTTACAGAACAGAGACAGCCGGTGCTGACTACGACCTCACCAAGTTCAGCGCACAGGATGTTATCAAAAACGAGAACGCATTCAGAACACCTTACGCTCTGTTTGAGACATACGAAGACGCTCACCACAGCATCGAGGTCAAGGAAATCCTTGAAACTTACAACATGCCTCTCGACACTTTGGAAGTGATTGACACTATCTTCATCAACGACAGTGTATTCGTAACAGACGGTATTATCTACGTTGAAGAAAACGATACATTGAACATGTTCGTTTCAATCAATTTGAACGACACCTTATATGAATCAGACGATGATCTGCTTTACATCTACAATGTATTGCACGACTACCTCTACATCGAGGATATTGATTTCGATACATTGTGCTTAGGCGTCAGAGTTCCTGCCAAGAAGGGCGATGTTCTCTACTACTACAGCACACAGGCCGGTTATCCTATAGACCACACAATGCCAGAACCACCACATGATGCAGCTCACGTTGATCCGGATGGCGGTTACAGATGGATTCCTGGCGATACTATCAGAGGTTTGCACGATCCGTTAAGAACCAATTTGGTGGTCGCTATCGAAGGCAAAGTTTATATGACAAGAGACGCTCTCATCTTCAACAAAGATACAGAGTGGTTCCTCATCAGCGAGATTGAAGGCGGTCTCCCGACAGCAGTTACCATCACTTCAGACGGTTCAACAGCTTACGTTGGAACAGCCGAAGGCAAACTCTATAAATTCACCCATATTGACGATGCATTCGCAGCTGAACAGGCTGATGTAACCAACGACCTCAACCCATGCGTTGAAATGTTCGATGTCACAGACGCAGCTTTTGCAAACCGTGCTATCACAAGCATTGCAGTGAACCCAAGCAACAAGAACGAACTGCTCGTGACACTGGGCAACTACGGTCATAGCAACTATGTCTACAGATCAACCAACGCCGGTTCAAGCTTCTCATCAATCCAGGGCGACCTCGGCAGATTCCCGGTCTACTCATCAATCATCGAGAAAGAGACAGGCATCTACGTTATCGGAACTGAATTCGGTGTCTATGTGTCAGAAAACGGTTCATCATGGAGCCACTCAGGCAGCATCGAGTGCCCAGTGATGGAAATCAAACAGGCCATCATGGAGAATCACGATGAAAAGATTGACGTTCTCTACGATGAGATGGGTGTCCCGACATACGTCGTCTATCCTGGTATCTACAACGAGGGCGTTATTTATGCAGCCACATACGGTGCAGGTGTTATTACATGCGGCACATACAAAGAAGGTCCTGAGTTCGGTCTCGATGAGAACGACCTTAACGGAAACAGCGCTGCACAGGTTAACATCTATCCTAACCCTGCAAACAGCAACGCTCAGTTCAGCTTCAATATGAGCCAGAACGACAAGGTCTCATATCAAATCTACGATCTCTCAGGCCGCATGGTCACAAGCCGCGACCTCGGATACTACACACAGGGTGAACACACTGTCAACTTCACAGTTGAAGGTCTCACAAGCGGATCATATATCCTCCGCCTGCAGGCTGGCGACAAAGTGAACACAGCCAAGTTCCTGGTGTACTAATAAACGGTAAAATCAAAAAAGGCTCCCGATTGGGAGCCTTTTTTTTTAATTATAGTTTAAAAAAACTAATAAACGTTTTCCCTCTGATACTGCTGATGCTCGCCGTATGCAGGGCATGATTTTGACTGACGGCATGAAGTGAAAACCACTCCAAGAGTGAACGCCAAAGCCAATAACAAAGCTACTTTCTTCATATAATACTATTATTAATTTTCAGTCTACAAATTAACGATATTTTTTCTAATTTTGTACATCAAATATAAAAATTTTTCACTATGGTTGAAATCAAGAAACCGGTGATAGAAGAAGGATGGTACGAGGCTCTCAAAGATGAGTTTGCCTCACCCTACTTTGCAGGCATAAAGTCGTTCCTCATAGAGGAAAAACGTACGCATGTGGTGTACCCGCCCTCGCCATTAATCTTCAACGCCTTCAACCGCACCCCTTTTGACAAGGTAAAGGTGGTGATTCTGGGACAAGACCCTTATCATGGCGAGGGACAGGCCCACGGGCTCGCATTCTCTGTGCCCAATGGCATTCAGCCGCCACCCAGCCTGCAGAACATATTCAAAGAATTGCATACCGACATAGGGATGCCCATACCGCATAACGGCAATTTGGAAAAATGGGCCGACGAAGGTGTGCTGCTACTCAACGCGTCACTGACAGTTAGAGCCAACATGGCGGCGTCTCACGCCCGCATAGGTTGGCAGCAGTTTACAGACGCCGCCATACGGGCACTCTCTGAGAAAAAGGAACATTTGGTATTCCTGTTGTGGGGCAACTACGCCATAGCCAAGGAAGGGCTCATAGACCACAACAAGCATCTCATACTGAAAACCGTGCATCCCTCCCCTCTTTCGGCAAGCCGCGGATTTTTCGGATGCAGGCATTTTTCAAAGACAAATGAATACCTTATTAATAATAATATAGTGCCCGTAAAATGGGACGTTATAGTTTGAAGTTAACAGTTATGAAAAAGATAGTTTTTGCAACGCATAATAAAAACAAGTTAGCGGAGATTAGAAATATATTAAAGAATTATGATGTCGTGGGATTACGCGACATAGGATGTGAGACAGACATAGTTGAAGATGGCGACACACTTCAGGATAACGCCAAAATCAAAGCCGATTTCGTGACGAACAACTATCATTTGAATTGTTTTGCTGACGACACCGGTCTGGAAGTTGAGGCATTGGACGGTGCTCCGGGAGTATACTCTGCCCGTTATGCAGGCGAAGGCTGCTCTTACCACGACAATGTTGTGAAAATGCTTGCTGCCATGAAAGGCAAAACCAACCGCAAGGCCCGTTTCCGCACTGTTATAGCCTTGAATCTAGACGGCAAACAATATTTCTTCGAAGGAATAGTTAACGGCAAAATCACCGAGGAGGAACATGGCGATGGCGGCTTCGGCTACGACCCTATTTTCCAACCCGACGGCTTTGAAGAAACCTTTGCAGAAATGTCGATGGAAGTGAAAAACAAGATATCGCACAGAGGACGAGCCGTTCAAAAACTCTGCGAATTTTTGAACATATAAAGAATTATTTGTATTTTTGTAGGTTAAATTGTTAGTTATTTTACGAAAATTCATATCAGAATGAGAAAAGCATTATTACTGGTTGCGGCTTTATTACTTACAATCTCAATAAAGGCACAGACATCAAAGAATCTTTATACTTTTGACAAGATTCAAAACAGATTGGAACTTGATATTGCCAAGATCGACCTGTTTGGGCAGAGAATGCATCTGCTTTACACCTTGAACAATGATGTCAGATTCAATGTCTCAACAAGCGATAGAGACGGTATATTCATAATAGAGACAAGCAAAGTAGCTGGAAATATAAATTTGGAGAGAGTGTTTAACAGCCTGCTCGACGAGGCTACGTCCGATTTTGAAAGTATGAGCAAAGAGGAAGCCGGAGATCTGTTGTATGAATGGAAATCTTCATTGCCGGACAATTTCATATCATCTATGATGATGGATGTATACCAGAAAGACCGTCAAAACAACCTCTGCGCCAATGCCGATCCTTTCTGCACCGACAATGGCTTATACCAGTTCCCTGCAGGTGTCAATGCGGGTAATGGTGAATCTGGTCCTGATTATAATTGTTTGTCCACCAGACCTAATCCTGCATGGTATTATATGAGAATGGCAACAGCCGGTGCCATGACCATTTACATGTACAGCACGCCAAGTCACGATATTGACTTCTGCTGTTGGGGACCTTTTGAAGATCCCATAGCTCCATGTCCGAACGGATTAACAGGTTCGAAAGTTGTCAGTTGCAGTTATTCTCCCGCCGCAACGGAAAACTGCCAGATTCCAGCCAGCGCACAGACTGGGCAATATTATATTCTGGTCATCACCAATTTCTCAAACCAGCAATGTAACATCAACTTCAGTAAGACTGCAGGCACCGGTACCACCGACTGCTCCATCATCAACCCATTGTTGTCAGCTAACACTCCTTGCTATGGCGAAACACTGAACCTTGTGGCCGACGTGGTTGAAGGAGGCACATACACTTGGACGAGTCCAGATAACCAGACACATAACGGCCGCACTTGGACACGTAGCAATGCCACTCTGAATATGGCTGGAGTTTACACATGCTCCATAACAGCCGGTACTCAGAGCGGTTCCGAATCAATTAACGTGACAGTGCTTCCACGCCCCACTTCTGATTTCACCTTCCCCAATCAGTGCATAGTCGGACAAGACATACAGTTTACCGGCGCCGAAACCACCACACCTTCAGGACATACCAGCCAAATAACCTCGCGTTCGTGGAACTTCGGTGACGGCGGCTCAAGCACCTCTGCCAACCCGACACACACCTATACAGCCCCAGGTAACTACAACGTAAGCTATACAGTCACAATAACCGGAGGTCAAAACGGTTCGTGCTCTGACACCAAGACCAAGACTGTGACTATACAGAGCTCCATGTCGGCCAACATCACGGGCGACAACAACATTTGCCAAAATGAATCGACAACTTTACAGGCCAATGTATATGGAGGCACCGGAGTTTACACCTACCAGTGGAAGAAGGACGGCAGCCCTGTTGGCGGCAACAGCTCCACCCTCACACAGAACATGACAGCAGCGGGCACCTTCGTTTATTCCTGCGAAATATCAGATGGATATACCACCCAGACACCTGAGTTCAGCGTGACAGTAAATGAGCTGCCTACAGTGGACATTGAAGGTCCTAACCATGTCAACTACGGTCAGTCGGCCAATTTGTCGGTGACACCTATGTCGGGAGCCTCATATCATTGGACTCCGGCCAACCTTATAGCATCAGGCCAAGGTACAGCCTCAGTGACCACAGTAGGTTTGGAAGCCGACGAGCCGGTCACCATCAACCTGAAAATCACCAGTGCACATGGTTGTGAAAACACAGGCCACATCACCATCAGCCTGGGCGACCAGTTTTATGCTTTTGTCGAAGTGACGGGCGAAGCGGCCCTCTGCAAGAGCTTCTCCACCACTCTTCAGGCCACAGCCTCCGGCGGCAGCGGCAACTACTCTTACCTGTGGGAGCCCGCCAACCTGATTGAGTCGGGACAAGGCACCTCTGCCATTGAAACCAAGGGACTTTCATCCACCACATCATTTACTTGCACTGTTTCAGATGGCGTATACAGCATGAGCGACAACAAGAGCGTCACAGTATGGCAGGTGGAAGACGTAGACTACACCCCTACCGATATGCAATGCAACGAGTACTACTGGGAGGCAGCCAACGAGACATTTACAGACCTGGGCGACTATCCGCGCACCTTCTATAACGATAACGGCTGTGAATATACCATCACCCTGCATCTGAACGATAACAACTTAAAATTCACCACTGAAGGTGAAGAGCCTCAAGAGCGTAAGGACCGCTGTGTGAACGAAGACGGATATTACATCTGGTCACCAAGCAGCGCTGTCGACAGCTACTCCATCTTCATGGAATACGAAGGCTATGAATATCATGACAGTCATGAATTCCTTGGCGTTAGCGGATGCCCGAGAATCGAATACAACTGGTTGAAACTCTACAGTCAGCCAAGCGTTGACGAAGAGTTGTACGGCGACACTCTGGTGGAAGCCGGCTTTGCCTACCTGCCGCATGTTTACGAGTACAATGTGCAGAATCTGGCCGGTGCAGGCACTGAAGATGACTATCCGCCAACATATACCTGGAGCCTCTTCAGCTATTACGACACTCCTAACCACGTAAGTGGCACGGAGGATCAGTCGTTATGGTATATTCTTGAGGACGACACCATTAAGAACAAAGTGTATGTTTACATCAACTCTGAAGGCAACGCCCTGCTCAAGTGCGAAATCACCACATTGTGCGGAAGCGTCTCAACAGAGAAGTTCATTTGGACAGAGGGTTACAAGTATCCTGGATTCTCGGTAGGAGAAATCAATTTCGACAATATGGTCAATGTGTTCCCCAACCCTTCAAACGGCGAACTGTACATCGGATATAGCGAATATCTCGCAACTATGCCTTTGATCATCAGCATTTACAGCTACGACGGAGCACTCATAGATCAGTTCTACAGCAGCACCGAAAACAACGTAACGCCATATTCAATGCGCGATCTTGCGAACGGATTGTATCTGGTGAAGATTGTTGGAAAAGACTTCTCGGTAACTAAGAAATTCGTGCTTGAAAGGTAAGCCGAATTACCATCTGGTACAGGCGTCGCGTGCGAAGTTGAACTTCAGCGGCAGCCCTATGCTCACCATAAACTCAAGACCTCTGTTTGTACGTGTATCGTCCTTATCGAAGGTGTAGGCATTCACGTCTATAGGTGTACCCTTTTCCGAAGGAATGGTGTTTATGAGTCCGAAATTGTAATCTGCGTCAAGCTTTATAACTATTGTAAAGACTTCAAAATTGAGGTTAAAGCGCAGACCCACGCCCGCTATGGCACTGATGTCGTATGGACGTATAACGGCATCCGACTTGGACATGTCAACAGACAAATTCCAATCGCTGTTGTCAGGGAAGTTTTTTGACACCACCCCGGAGTAGCACCAAGCAAAGTCGGCGGCCACAAATATATACGGATTGATCACGCTATACCTGAAGAAATAATAGGTCACAGGTATTCTGAAATCTATATATTTCGTCTCAACTTTGTCAATCTCGTGGTACAGATTCCTGAACATGAAATCTTTGGTCATGCCGCGCTGCACCATCAACAGTTCGAAACCTAAAGAAAAGCCCAGGTATTTACTGCTAGGAAATTCCAGGAACAGACCGTAAGCCGGAGCGTTCACCCCATCGCCTGAGAGGTCGTTGTAAACCTTGTTGGCGAAATGCATATTGTTCATGGTGTAACCTCCCTTGATTCCAATGGTAGGGACGTTTCTCATGTTACGTTTCTTCTTGATATTGCCGAAACTATAGTCGACCTGTGCCACTGTCTGGAATCCCAGGGCGAGAACAAATATCAATATGGCTGTCAGTTTCTTCATCTTACTCATCGTTCTCCGCAAAATCGTCATAATAATAATGCTGACCGCCTTCAACGTAGTTACTGCTGCCAGACTTGAACAGTTTCCATTTGTTGATACCGTAGATGCCGTCTTCGGTATGTTTGCCGGATATCAGTATGCCCAGATGGTTATCCTGTCCGTAAGACTCATCGTGCAAATCGAAGACCAGAGTGAAATAGCCGTCTGTGCCGTCTTTATAACCATAGACATAGGCTGTATCAACGTCGTATTCCGATGGTATTATCATACCCGGATACTGTTCTATGTACTTCAACTTGGCTATACCGTTCTTTTGTGATAAGACTTTAAGCTGAACAGTCTGTTGCGGAGGATACTGGTTGTACGGGACAGGTTTGTGTATGCCGCTATTCTCTATAGTGCTGTCGTTGCCGTTCACGAATATGCCCTGCATCAGGTATTCGCCAGTGATATCAGGCGGGAATATGCCTTCGTACACTTTGTCGTATGTAGGGTCATTGACCGACGCCGTCGGCTTTATGGTGTGCCACACGTCGCGATATTTCTTGGGATAGACGCTGTCGATGGTTTTCATGTAATGCTCATCGCCCAATGCCACAAGGGTATCGTGGTTGTTTTTCTTGCAACCGGCGAAGAACAGAGCTACCAATCCTATGATGGCGACTACACTTATTATAAACCTTTTATTCACCTTCTTATTTAAAACTGTTCTTCAAAATATCCATGGCTTTGTCGATGCCTGAAGCATTCTTACCGCCAGCTGTGGCGAGGGTCTTTTGACCGCCGCCGCCACCTTGGATCTCCTTGGCTGCCTCGCGCACCATGGCGGCGGCGTCGAGGTGCTTGCCATCAACGAGACTCTGAGGCAACATCACACAGAGAGCTGGTTTTTCTTCGAACACTCCGCCCATGACGGCCACAGCTTCGGCGTCTATGTCCTTCAATGCCGCAGCTATGTTGCGCATCTGGTTCATGTCGGCGTCTACACGGGCGACCACAACCTTATGGCCTTCCCATTCCGCAGCCTTGTCGTAGGCGTTTCTGGCGTCGCTGACGGCCTGAGCCATCATCATGGACTCTATCTTCTTCTGCAGCTGCGAGTTCTGGGCCGACAGAGTTTCCACTGCCTTGACCACATCGCCCGACTGCTTGACTATAGCTTTTACCTTGTTTAGAGTATCAATCTGAGCGTCGAGGTAGTCTATCACCGCCTCGCCTGTGATGGCCTCTATACGACGCACACCGGCTGCTATGGCGCTTTCGCTCATAATCTTGAACGAGCCGATGCGGCCTGTCGAAGCTATATGTGTACCTCCGCAGAGCTCGCACGAATAGTCCTTACCGAAAGTAACCACGCGTACCTTGTCGCCATATTTCTCGCCGAACAGTGCCATGGCACCCATCTTGCGGGCCTCGTCCACCGGGACGTCTACGGCTGTGTCGTTCTGCAGATCTTCCCTGATTTTCTGATTGACTATGGTCTCGACTTGGTGAATCTCCTCATCGCTCATCTTGGCGAAGTGGCTGAAGTCGAAACGCAGACGTTCGTCGTCGACCATAGAACCCTTTTGCTCAACATGTGTCCCAAGAACCTGGCGAAGAGCTGCATGCATCAAGTGTGTGGCTGTATGGTTAGCCTCAATCTTGAGACGTCTTTCCACATCGACCTTGGCTGTGAACACTGCCTCCGGCTGCTGCGGCAGGCTGTCGGTAATATGTATGCTCAGGTCGTTTTCCTTAACGGTATTTATCACGTTGAGTGTCTCGTTCTCCGATACCAAAACGCCTTTATCACCCACCTGACCGCCCATCTCGGCATAGAACGGAGTCTTGTCCAGAACTATCTCAAAATGTTTCTTGCCTTTGGCAACCACTTCTCTGAACTTCACTATCTTGGCCTGGCATTCCATATCGGTATAACCCACAAAACATGTAGGTTTGTCATCGTTGATGAGCACCACCCAGTCGCCCGACATCTTCTCGGCTGCCTTGCGCGAACGGTCTTTCTGCTCCTTCAGGTTGGCGTTAAAGCCTTCCATATCCACCTCCAGGCCTTTCTCCTCTGCCATAAGGTTGGTCAAATCGACAGGGAAACCGTAGGTGTCGAACAGCTCGAAAGCGAAAGCGCCGTCTATGAGCTTGGCACCTTTGTTCTGCTCGACATAGTTCTCGAAGCGCTTGATACCGAGTGCTAGAGTACGCAAGAACGAAGCTTCTTCTTCATATATCACTTTAGAGACCAGAGTCTGCTGTGTCTTGATTTCAGGATATTGCTCACCCATCTCTCTGACGAGCACCGGCAGCAGGTTGTAAACGAAGGGCTCGGTGAACTTCAGGAAGGTGTAGCCGTAACGCACGGCGCGGCGGAGGATACGGCGGATGACGTAGCCGGCGCCATTGTTGGACGGCAACTGGCCGTCGGCAATGGCGAAGCTGACCGCACGGAGGTGGTCAGCGACGACGCGCATGGCTATGTCGCTCTTGGCCTCTTTGCCGTATTCTATGCCAGAAAGCTTGGAAATCTCATTAATTATAGGTGTGAACACGTCGGTGTCGTAGTTCGACTTTTTGCCCTGCATCACACGGACCAGACGTTCAAATCCCATGCCTGTGTCGACATGTTTGGCCGGGAGGTCAACCAGAGAGCCGTTAGCCAAACGGTTGTATTGCATGAACACCAGGTTCCAAATTTCAATGACTTCCGGATCGTCTTTGTTGACAAGGTCACGGCCGTTGATCTTCTTGCGGGCTTCCTCGTCGCGTATGTCAATGTGGATTTCGGAACAAGGTCCACAAGGGCCTGTCTCACCCATCTCCCAGAAATTGTCTTTCTTTGAACCGTAGATGATTCTTGACTCATCCACATGCTCCTTCCAGTATTCGTAAGCCTCGTTGTCGGGCGACATACCGTCTTTTTGGTCTCCACCGAACACCGTGACATAGAGTTTGTCCTTGTCTATCTTCATCACTTCAGTCAGGAACTCCCAAGCCCATGCTATGGCTTCCTTCTTGAAATAGTCGCCGAACGACCAGTTACCCATCATTTCGAACATGGTGTGATGATAAGTGTCACGGCCCACTTCCTCCAAGTCGTTGTGCTTACCGGACACACGCAGACACTTTTGGATATCAGTCACACGCGGAGCCTTGCGAGGGTTGTTACCCAAGAAAACATCCTTAAACTGATTCATACCCGCATTGGTGAACATCAAGGTAGGATCATTCTTTACAACTATTGGTGCCGAAGGCACTACAAGGTGCTCTTTTGACTGAAAAAAATCCAAAAAACTCTTACGAATTTCGCTAGCTTTCATTACTTTCTAATATTTCACTAAAAAAATCTGGCAAAGTTAACAAAAAAATTATTATCTTTGCACTTTAAAAACGTAAATAAATCGTTTATCGTATAAAAAACGAGATTTTAATGGCAATTAAAAAATATATCTACAATCCACAAACGCTTGATTACGAAGAATATAAGCCATCAAAGGCTAAACGGTTGTGGAGACTGTCAGTTTTTATTTTCACAGCTGGCATAGTAGGTTTTGCCGTCATGCTACTCATCCAAAACACAATTGGAACGCCGAAAGAGCGCATGCAGGCTCGTGAACTGGAGTTCATGCAGCTTCAATACGATATCATAAACAGCAGATTACAGTCTATCGACAACATGCTCGGCGAGATGCAGGACCGCGACGACAATATCTACCGAATGATTTTTGAAGCCGACCCGATACCGGCTTCGATGAGAAAAGCCGGTCATGGCGGTTCAAACCGTTATCTTGCTCTTGAAGGCTATGACAACTCCGAGATAGTTAAGGAAACAACCCAAAAACTCGACATGCTTGAAAGCCAGATGCTGGTTCAGTCGCAGTCGTTCGACGAGGTTTACGATATGGCTGCCAGAAAATCTGAAATGTTGAGCTGCATCCCGGCAATCATGCCTGTAAAAGACGTTGATATCTACAGAATTTCCTCGCATTTCGGACATCGTACCGACCCGTTCTACAAGGTGCAGAAAATGCATAGCGGCACTGACTTCAGCGCACCCATGGGCACCAAGATCTACTGCACAGGCGACGGAGTGGTGGAAAAAGTGGTTACGGGCAGCAACGGATATGGCAACTACGTGCTTGTAAACCACGGATATGGCTACAAGACACGTTATGCACATATTCAGAAAGCCCTTGTCAAGACCGGTCAAAAGGTGACACGAGGCGAAAACATTGCACTGGTGGGCAACACAGGCAAATCGACTGCACCTCACCTTCATTACGAAGTTATCAAGAACGGCAAGGCCATCAACCCTGTCGACTTCTTCTATAACGATATTACGCCAGAGGAATACGAGACTATTCTCGTTTTATCCGAGCAGCAATCAATGACAATGGATTGATATGGAAATCAAGAAGTTATATTACCGAATCGGCGAAGTGGCGGATATGTTCAACGTACAGACATCCACCATACGCTACTGGGAGAGCGAGTTTGACGTGCTTCGGCCGCGCAAAAGCACAAAGGGCAACAGACTCTACACCGAGCGCGACTTGCGCTATCTCCAGATAATCTATCAGTTGGTAAAGGTTAAAGGCTACACCATTCAGGGTGCAAAAGACGCCATGAAGACCAAATTCAACAAACTGGAGGAAAATGCCCTGATGATTCGGACTCTGAACGATGCCAGAGAATTCCTGGTCGACTTGGACAAACAGCTGGCAGAGAAGCAGAAACAGTTGACAGTTGAAAGTTAATTTTGATTAACTCTCAACTGTCAACTTTCAAAATTAAAAAGTTTTATCCTTTAACAAGTAATTCGTAACATAGTCAAACACTCCGTCTTCGAGCGAGGTGAACGGTTTGTCGTACCCTGCTTTACGGAGCTTCTCCATATTGGCCTCAGTGAAATACTGGTATTTGTCGCGTATGTCAAGCGGAGTGTCGATAAACTTGATATTGACATCCTTCCCCATCGCCTTGAAGGTGTTGGCCGCCAAGTCGTAGAACGAACGGGCATGACCGGTGCCGAGATTATACAAGCCGCTTTCAGGACGTTTCTCAATGAGGAAAAGTATGACCGAAGCTATGTCTTTCACATAGATGAAGTCGCGCAGC
The DNA here is from genome assembly GCA_016282015.1 of Bacteroidales bacterium. Classification (GTDB taxonomy): domain Bacteria; phylum Bacteroidota; class Bacteroidia; order Bacteroidales; family F082; genus Limimorpha. Next base: position 84,173 of record JAEEJS010000048.1, on the reverse strand, counting down.
TGCTGGCCGTCTTTGAAATCGGGACGGTGTGAACGGAACAGTTTGACCTCACCTGTATCCTGTATCTGATGGAATGAATGCAGTATGACTGAAGCCATGCGGCCTTTGTGATACTCGTTCGGACCATATACATTAAAGAACTTCAAGCCAGCCCAGAACGGAGGGCACTTCTCCTGCTTGAGTATCCATTTGTCTATCTCATTTTTGGAGCGTCCGTAAGGATTGAGCGGCTGCAGTTTTTCGACCACGTCGTGGCTGTCGTTGTAGCCCAGCTCGCCGCCGCCGTAGGTGGCGGCGCTTGATGCGTACACCAAAGGAATCTGATACTCTGTGCATAGTGTCCACAAACGCTCTGTGTAATCCACATTGAGCTCAATGAACACATTCCAGTCAAACTCGGTAGTGTCGGTACGGGCCCCCAAATGCACCACAAAATCAACCTTGTCGTGATTGTCTTTCAACCAGCTGTGAAGCTCCTTTCTGTCGAGAAGAAGCTGATATTGTTTGTTGATATAGTTTCTTTCCTTTTGTTTTTTCGAGAAATCGTCAACGAGCACAAGGTCGTATCTACCTTGTTGGTTGAGGCATCCTGCCACAACACTCGCAATGAATCCCGCTGCGCCTGTGATAACTATCATAATATTATGTTTTTAATTTTCTTCTGTTCTGGTTTTGAGATAAGTCCTCCATTTTGCCAATACAGCCTGCATGTCGGCCGGTAGCTCCGAGTCGAACAGCATCTGTTTGCCTGTTGTGGGATGCACAAAACCCAGTACCTTGGCATGAAGGCAGTGACGAGGTATCTCGTTGAAGCAATTGTCAATGAACTGACGGTATTTTGTAAAAGTGGTTCCTTTCAAGATACGGTCACCACCGTAAAGAGCGTCGTTGAACAACGGATGTCCGGCGTACTGCATGTGCACGCGGATCTGGTGTGTGCGACCGGTCTCAAGGCGGCATTCCACCAAAGTGACGTAGTTGAACCTCTCCAATACCCTGTAATGCGTCACGGCATCCTTTCCTTGACTGCCATCCGGATAAACGGCCATAGCGACACGGTCGCGAACCGAGCGTCCGATATTCCCCTCTATGGTGCCCTCGTCCTCAGAGAAGTCGCCCCAAACCAAAGCCTGGTAGCGTCGCGTGATGGAATGTTCGAAAAACTGAGCTGCCAGCACTGTCTGTGCTGTCTCGTTCTTGGCCACTATCATCAAACCGGTGGTATCCTTGTCTATGCGGTGCACCAGATAGCCGAAGCCGTTTTCCACTTTCGAACCGTTCTCTTTGAAATGATAGGCTAAAGCATTGAGTAAAGTGCCGTCAAAGTTGCCGTGTCCGGGATGCACCACCAAACCGGCCTGTTTGTTGACCACTATGACATCTTCATCTTCGTAGACCACCTCCAGGGGTATGTTTTCGGGAGTGATGACGATTTCGCGCGGCGGATAAGCCAGAACCACTGTCACCACATCGAAAGGCTTCACCTTGTAGTTGGATTTCACCGGCTTGTCGTTAACCAGTATGCTGCCGGCTTTGGCCGCATTCTGCACACGGTTGCGTGACACATTCTCCAAACGGTTCTGCAGGAATTTGTCGACCCTGACCAAAGTCTGACCTTTGTCAGCCACTATGCGGAAATGTTCGAAAAGCTCGGTACTTTCCTCACCATTGTCGCCAAGAACTCCCACAAAATCTTCAGACATATTCGATTTATTTGGATATCAACAGTTTAGCAGTTCTATAACCGCCATTTTTGTCAACGACCTTTAAGAAATAAACGCCCTCTGACAAACTCTCCACATTAAGCTCAGGGCTGTAATTGTACTGTCCGACAGATCTTCCGGCAAGGTCATAAATGAATATTTCCTTACAATTGTATTCATCCACACCATCCAGATGTATCACACTGGAGGCCGGATTCGGATAAACCGTCAGATTGCTCACCACATCCTGATTCTCACCCACTCCTACCATATAGGCATGTTTTCCCATCACCGGACGTATCATCAGGGAACCCGGGAAAGAACTGTTCTTCCAGCCTTCGCCCACATCATAGAAATTATACTGATGATTGTCGACCGAAGAGTCGTAACCTATGTTAATGCTCTTGGAATACTGCTGGCGCACGCCCACATAGAACACGCTGTTCACCTTCACCACTTCGTCAAATTTGTAAAACGAGTAGTTGTAGATAAGGCTGTCGTTCCATTCGGGACGCTGATCAGCAAGAGTGTATATTATCTCACCCGGTTTGCCGTTGTTGTCGCGCCACACCACTATGTCGAAGAAGTTGTAATTGGCATCTTCGAATGTACGGTTGAACAACATCTGCACTCCGCCCAGAGTATCCAGCATGGACACTTGGAACTGTGCCGCGAAATAGGTGTCGTCCGGAACCAGACCGTAGCCCATTTCAGGAGTACCGTCATCGTAGGCGAAGTAATTGTAAAATCCCTGATGACGTATTATGGAGTCGCCAGCAACCTCGTCACCGTGCTCGTCCACCACCTCGATATAGTGACGGATAGTGAATGAAGTGCTGTCCGCCGGTACATCGTACGGATAGATAAAGCCATCCAGGTGCATATGATGCTGTTCTACACCAGACACCTGATACTGCTCAAGCAAAAACGGACTGGCCTCGTACGAATAAGCCCAACCTGAGTTGTTATCCTCTATCTCGCAGGTATACTTAACCTGATGCATATTGACATCCAGATTTGTAAGATACAGCTCGAAGCCCTCAACATCGAACTCATTGATGGGATTCTCCTTGTAGTGCTTGTAAGGCATAGCCTGATAACGCTTCAACATGGATGGGGCTGTGTGGGTAAAGCCGACCAGAGGATAGGTGTCTTCCTCCAAGCTTCTGTCAACATCCAGATAGACGAGATCTATATTCCAAATATCCATGTTGCTCCTGTCATTGGCATACATGACGTAAGGCATGGTGCCATAATTAAAGAACAACACTCTGAAATCCTCCACAAAGTAGCATGAGTCCGTGATAGGAATCATCACCTTTTTGAAGTATTGGTTGTCGTCGCAATCGAGCAGGAAGGTGTCGAGTTCCACACCTTTGGTGGCCCAGACTTGCTTCCATCCGGTCTTTCTGACTGTCACATAATATTGGTTAACCGAGTCGTAAACTACTTCGTCGTAGCCATAGCCGAACTGAAGCACCAGTGAGTCGTCGCGGTCGGGGCAGTCGCCAAAGCCACCCGGTTGGTAGTAAAAGCTGAAATACAGCGAGTCGGCTGCTGTCAAGGCCTGACCTCCTATGCTGTCCAGACGTATCTTCACCGAAAGCAGGGAATCGCCAATGAAAGGAGAGCTGCTGCCTCTGGAATACACCTTGCCGAACTCGTCTATCACGTCCAGTGTAGCGGCGCGGTAGTTGACAGGCATCATAGGAAATCCCGAGTTGACAAACACATTGCCCGGCTGCCATTTTGTGGCATCCGGATATTTACCCTTATTGGTGAAATCGTCAAAAAACGGCAGGCTCACAGCTTCGTCCGTACGCAGCTTCTGTTGCGGTTCTTCAGGGAAACCTCCGTTAAAACCTGTAAGGTATTCCTGAGCTTGTCCGGCAATCATGCCGATAAGGGTGAATAATATGATAAGTGAGAATTTCTTATTCATCGTAGAAGTAATTTGTATCAATATCGTCAAATTCAAAGTCAAAATAGTCGACAGTGTCAAGTTCCAGAGGCACCTCCCTGACGGTCCAATCCTTGAACATCATGGCTTTGTCAAGCTCACGCTTCTGCGGGTCGTAGGAGAAACTTCTGTTTTTGAGAATGTAGTTGAAACTGTCGATGATATAGTCGATGGTGTCCTGTTTGAATTTTCTGACACGCATCACCTCAACCAAGGAGTCGCGACGGTATTTCTCGTAGAGATACCAGTTGAAATCGAAGTTCTTTATCGATTTATACCAAACATTCACATTAGATCCCAATGGCACGGTAAGGTCGCGTGAATACTCCGGATCCATCCTGATTACAAACAGATTTTCTGGATCATCGTCATCCACAAACACTTCTGTACCCATATTGAGCGAGGCTGCGTTGATCTTTTCCTTGGTTTCGCTGACATTCACTCCGATGAGGTCAGGAAGGTTGGTATTGCGATTGCCCTTTCCGTATCCCACTTCAAGAGTTATGGCCGAGCCTTTCACCACATTATCGTTAGGCTCTATAACTTGGTTCTTGAATTTCTGCTCAACAACGGCGTTGCGGGCGAAATACTCCACAAACACCAGCTTGTCTACACGCAGTCCCACGGAATTGAGACTGACCATGGCCTGACGCAGAGAAAGGTTACGGAGGTTTGGCATAGGCACTATTTCAGGAGAAATGGTAGTACGCACTATGTACATATTTCTACCCTGCTTGACCATAGAACCCGGAGCCGGATTTTGTTGGAAAACCGCGCCTTCAGGGAAGTTCTTGATGTAAACGCTGTCGACAACTATAAACGTAAAAGCGTCACCATACTGCGCCACAGCGTCGCCGTAAGTCATGCCAACCATGTCCGGAACGGCAAATTCCTGACCGTGACGGGTGTATTTATCGAGGTAATGAAACGAGTATTCCATCACGCCCACCATGAATAACACCATGATAATCAGGCTGATGTAAAACCATTTATCTTTCAAAAAACGAAATGCTTTCATTTTTTATTTTTTTCGTTTGCAATTGAGTCGTTTTTTGTAATTTTGAACTCGCAAAGATAACGAAAATAATTGAATTTAAGTTTATTTGACATGAAAAAAATAGCGATAGTCTGTGGCGGATACTCTGGAGAATACGAAATCTCCATCAGCAGCGCGAAAGTTGTGAAAAAGCACTTGGATGCTTCCAAATATGAGGCTTATGTCATTGTGGTTCTGAAAGACAGATGGTACCATCTGGAAGACGACGGCACCGAGACTGAGGTCGACAAGAACGATTTCTCAATTAAAGTCAAAGGTAAAAAGATTGTTTTCGACGCCGTTTTCAATGCCATACACGGTGTCCCGGGCGAAGACGGACAACTGCTCGGATACTTCGAGATGCTTGGAATCCCTTACACTTCGTCGGGTTTCACCACTTCGGCCCTGACTTTCCACAAAGACTTTTGCAAAAAGATAGCGGCCGCTGCGGGCGCCAACGTCTCCCCTTCTGTCATCATCAACAAGGGCGACAGCTACGATGCAGCTAAGATTATCAAGGAATTAGGGTTGCCATTGTTTGTCAAGCCTACACGAAACGGTTCGTCGGTGGGTGTAACCAAGGTAAAAGAAGCGGCCGATTTCGACAAGGCTGTGGAATTCGCATTCAAGGCCGGCGATCAGGTAATGTGCGAGAAATTTGTGAAAGGCCGTGAGCTGGCTTGCACAGTAATGGAAGTGAAAGGCCGCACAATGGTATTCCCCATCACCGAGATTGTCAGCAAAAACGACTTCTTCGACTACGAGGCTAAATATACCGCAGGAAAATCGGATGAAATTACACCGGCTGAATTGGATGAGGTTTCAGAAATCGAGGTTAAGGCCACTTCGGCTATGCTTTATGACAAGTTCGAATGCAAGGGCTTTGCCCGTTTCGACTATATCATGACGCCCAAACAGTTGGTTTTCATTGAGGTAAACATAGTGCCAGGCATGTCTGAGGCATCAATCATGCCAAAACAAGCAGCCTGCATGGGTATTAGCCTGAGCAAGCTGTTTGGTTTGGCATTAGAGAATATTCTTGACTAAACTGTCAGGATGTCTTTCTGCTTGAGTTCGTAAAGGTCGTCGACCTTTTTCACGTATTTGTCAGTGAGTTTCTGGATTTCGTCCTGAAGTTGCTTAACCTCATCTTCAGACACACCTTCTTTTTCAAGCTTTTTAGCATCGTCGTTCGAGTTGCGGCGGATGTTGCGGATACCGACTTTGGTTTCCTCAGCTGATGTCTTGGCGCGTTTTGCAAGCTCCTTACGGCGCTCCTCTGTCAATGGCGGGACCAAAATTCTCAGGAAATCGCCCTCATTCTTAGGGTTGAAACCGAGGTTTGCAGCCTGTATAGCCTTGTCGATAGCTCCGATTGAGCTCTTGTCGAAAGGCATCACAATAATCTGACGTGCGTCAGGAGTGCCTATGTTGGCTGTCTGTTCGATAGGAACCAGAGTTCCGTAGTATTCAACCTTCACGCCCTGCAGCATCATTGGGCTAGCCTTGCCGGCTCTGATTTTCTGAAACTCAGCCTCCAAGTGCTTAACTGCACCTTCCATCGACTCTGTGGTGGCATCCAAAATAAATTGAGATTCGTCTGTCATATCTTTTTTAAATTTTTCGTCACAAAAATAATACTTTTTCTCATAATGGATTATACAATCCGTAAAAATATGAATTCTTTTTTACAATATAATAGGATAATTTGTTGACTGATAATGCCCTTTTATCCTTATTCCAAATATAAACCTTGATAAGCTTGCCGCCATAATCCATTTCGGGAAGGAAAAATCCATTGGTCAGGAAGACACGCTCTTGAGGCAATATCTGATGGTTTTTATTCTCATATCCCTTCCAGAACAGGTGTTCATCAGTTTCGGAATTGACAATCTCGACTACCAACGCTATATCATTAATGGTATCGTCTGCCTTGATGTCGGCAATAAACCCTATCCTTTCAGTTGCTGGTAAAATGATGTCAGAGGCGTTGATTTTGGTGTTGCACACCCATTCATTTCCGCTTTTCACCTCCACATTTTCCTTCAAGACATTCAAAAGCGGGCTGCCGTTGTCAATCTTTGTCAGAGTGAGATAACGCGTTGTGAACCAAGTGTTTTCCTCAACCAAGTATGGATATGCGGCCACGGCTGAAAGTTCCCAAGGCATATCGGCATGATCGGTGAGCCCAACTCCCAGATAATCTTTATCCAACGACATGATATATTGCTGACAATCAAACATATCGTCAGTCTCAGAAAAATATGCGGCATTTTTAATACCTGCCTTTTTCTGATAAAACTCGGCCATGAATGTGCGGTCGGAATAAGACACAAAGCCTATGCTATCGGCATATTTTTGCTGAGCCTTACCCATCTCAACCGCCACCTGGTCGAAACCCTGATGATAAACCTGCTTGAAATACTGTCGGTCGACTATCAAAGAGGTCATTCCTATCAAAACCACCCATCCGACAACAGCACCCATGGTCTTAATTGAAGTCTTCCTGTCGAAAAACGAGAAAGCCGCAATTATCAGGAAAGGGAAGCTGAAGATGAGGGTGCTATACTGTAAAATCGGTTCCTTCATCAGCGAATAAGCCCATGCCAGAGCCAAAGGGACCACAAACCATACAAGACAGCAGATTCTCATGGCTGTCTGTTTGTCGCGGTTTCTTTGTCCTATTAGGAGTGGCAGCAAAACCACTATCATCATGCTGAAGACAAACAGTTTGCTGTAGTTCATGGTATACTGCAGGAAGTCTGTCAGGAAGCCGGCTTCAGGTTTGGCAAGCCACCCTCCTATGCTGCCATATACAAACAGCTGATAGTAGAAAACCGGGAGCGTAGGCAAAAAAAGCAGCACTGCCGCCGCGCAGCTCCATAAATAAAGTCGGCGACGCGTTCCATCAACATTTTTCAGGAAAAACAAGCCGCTGACAGCTATCAGCCCCGCTTCCGCCATAGAAAACATCTGCATCTGGCTGGCCAGGAAAGCCGAAAGAGCGAATCCGACGCACGTCCCCAGTGTAGCCGCGCGGCGGTCGAAGAGCATCCGGTTCCAGAAATACACGAACAACAGTACGCAGAACAGTCCGGGCGAGTAAGGCCGGGCCAGCTGGCTGTAAAAGAGGAACAGTTCGCTCACGCTCATGAAGGCAGCCGACACCAGTGCCACATTTTTGTTGAACCACTGCCTGGCTATGACATAGGTCAGATACACCGAAGCCACGCCCATCAGGGCGAAGGGCAACTTGAGCCAGAAAGCGTTCCAGCCAAATATTCCGACCAAGAGATAAAGCAGCACCTGGACGCCTGCCGGATGCGAGTCACCCAACATAACGCCCTCGCGAATGAGGTCATGGAAATTGTCGTAACCGGTGCGCTGTAAGGCGCTGAACTCGTCGTGCATAAAAGGCACCGAGCCCAAGTCCCAAAGTCGCAAGACAGCCGCCACAAGCAGTATCAGCCACAGAAGCACATTTTCATACCTATATCGCTTCACCTCTTTCATCAACTGATAAAGCCAAGAGCAAACTATTTAGTTACAATGGTACCGATCTTTTCGCCGTTGAGCACCTTGGTGAGATTGCCTTTGGTATTCATGTCGAACACCAGCATAGGCATATTGTTTTCCTTACACATTGTGAAAGCAGTCAAATCCATCACTTTAAGGTTGCGGCTGTAGGCCTCGTCGTAGGTGATGGTATCGAACTTCTTCGCTGTAGGGTCTTTTTCAGGATCGGCTGTATATATTCCGTCAACGCGTGTGCCTTTAAGGATGATTTCAGCCTTGATTTCCACTGCGCGCAGAGCCGAGCCGGTGTCGGTAGTGAAGAACGGGTTGCCTGTACCGCCTCCGATAAGGACTACGTATCCGTCCTCAAGCAGTTTTATTGCCTTGGCGCTACTCATGGAATCGGCTATGCGGTCGATGTAAAGTCCCGATAAAAGGGCGGCCTTCACACCCTTGGCCTGCAGAGTCGACTGCAAAGCCATACTGTTGATGACTGTAGCCAACATGCCCATGTAGTCGCCTTGTATACGGTCCATACCCTTGCTTGCTCCCTGAAGGCCGCGGAAAATGTTGCCACCGCCTATCACAATACCGATCTGAGCGCCGTTTTTAACTGCAGCTGCTATTTCTTCAGCATAATCGTTCAAGCGTTGAGGATCTATTCCAAACTGTTGGTTGCCCATCAAAGCCTCACCGCTAAGTTTCAATAATACTCTTTTGTATTTCATAATTTAAACCTTTAAATCCTAGAACCAATAACCCACATTGATGAATCCCATCACGCCGCTGTTGCAGTTGGAGCCCATCACGCTGACTTCCACAGGACCGAGTAATGTGTTGATACCTAAAGAAGCACCGCATCCGAGTACAAAACTACCCGAATCGAACCATTTGTCATATGTTTCATGCATAAATCCATAGTCGAAATGCAAGGTGCTATATAATGATCCGTAGAAATTCCATTGCCATGCTATCTTATTGAAGGCAAGATGTTCCACTACACTTTCGGTGAATGCAAGTCCGCTGAATGAGATGATGTTGTCGAAATACTTCATCTTTGACTGTCCACCGACAAAATAATGATAGAACACTGGCAGTTCGGCATCTCCAAGTCTCGTCGCACCTTCAAGTTCAAATATCAAAGCGCTCTTCTTGCCTATCGGAATGGTTTTCAACATATCGAGATATGCCACAAACGAGCTTTGCATGCCACTGTTACTCATATTAACCATGGTAACTTCGTCAGTCACACCTTGATAGAATATCATCTTGGCTGTCATGTCTATTCGCCAGCCCTTTCTTGCGAATGAAGGAGCATCCAGGTTCTCATAGTAAAAGTTCAAATACAGATAGGAGAACAGATTGTAATTGTCTTTGAGTCCGCCGTCTCCGACCACATCGTTCATGTGGATAAGATCGGCCACAGCGCCTATCTTAATGAGGCTTCTCAAATTTGGAACCAGTTTGGCATGGAGGTCAAGTTTGTTGGCCTGAATGCTGTATGAGTTGGTGAGAGTGCCTTTGTGGTATTGGTTCATTGTCAATGAATAGACACCAAAATCAGCTCCGAATCTGAAGACCTTTCTGTGGTGTCTGTCGAAAGTCACTTTGAAATATGGATTCTCAGCTATGTTCAGGTCGAAACGCAAGGTGGAACGGTCGATACTGTGCACCACATTCTTAATGGTGAAGTTGACCAAGGCACCAATACCGTAGTCATTGTCATAGTGAATGGCCACTGCCGCAGTCCTGTCTGATATCTCTTCGCAGTGCACTTTGAGAATGTATCCTCCCTTAGCGTCTTCAATTCCGTACCAGAAATTCTCATAGTAACCAGTGGCCCTGAGTCTCAATATGGCATCCTCTATATCTGTGATTGTCATCTCTTGTGGGAATATCGTACCGAATTCCTGTGCCACCACTACGTTGTGGCTATCCTCTATACCTTCCACCTTAACACCCACCACCTTGATGGTTTCCATCGGTTTTGTATGCGGACGCTCGATTTCGAAATACTCTATCATCTGCAACGAGTCTGCAAGGCGTTTGAACTTTGGCATAAACTGGTCGGCAGCCACCTGACCAAAATAAATGATGGAATCGTAATCGTCGAACGAAAGCATATTGCGTCCGTGCATGTCAGGTCTGATATAGATGTCGCAATTGCTGCGGGCATACAAACTTTCCTCAAGCGAAGAAAGGTTCATCAAACTGGTAAGGAGCAACAAAGAGTTGTCAATTTCAGATGCCGGTATGGTAGCGTCCTCAAGGTCTATGCCTATTATGATGTCCGCTCCGCGTTCCTTCATGTTTCTGACCGGGAAATTGTTAATCATGCCGCCGTCTATGAGCAGTCTGTTGTCAAGACGCACGGGTTTGAACAAGAATGGGATTGACATACTCGCTCTGACCGAACGTGCCAGATCGCCTTTTGTCATCTCATACTGGCATGCATGCTCCACATCGGTCGCTATGCAAAAGAAAGGCACCGGCAACTTGTTGTAATCACGAATGTTGTGTGCCGGAAGCATCAGGCGCGACAGCAGCATGTTGACGTACACTCCGTCCACCACTGACGATTTTACCTTGATCTTACCGTTGCTTATCGGGAAAGAGGCGAGGTATCGTCTGGTGTCAACTTTCTTTTCAATAGGCAGATACTTTTGAGGTATCTGGTCGTATATGACAGCGTTCCAGTCCTGAGCGCGCACCATCTTCTCTATTTCGTCGGGATCGTAACCCACAGCATAAAGCGAACCGATGATTGAACCGATTGAAGTACCGGCAATATAATCGACCGGAATACCGGCTTCATCTATTGCTTTAAGTATTCTAATCAGTCCGAAACCTTTGGCACCGCCACCGCAGAGCACCACGCCCACAGTCGGACGCTCTTTCTCCTTCTTTTTGGCACTTTGGGCAAAGATGTCGTTAACGGATATTATCCCAATCATGAAGAATATCATTAAGAATCTAGCGAAATAATTTTTTAAGTAGTTCATATCATGTTTATATTAGTGTTATCTAAAACCAAAAACCAACATTGACAAATAAACACCACTTATCCACCTTGTTGGTTTTCGAAACTTGCACTTCAATAGGACCGAACAAGGTTTTTATTCCAAGGGTCAAACCTGCGCCAATGATAAAATTATCACTCATAAACCAGGTGTCGAAACTGTTTTCACCCAAGTTATGCAGCAGATTAATAATGTCATCGGAAGACATGTTCTTTCTGTATATATCGAGGTAATTCTTGAAATAACCGGCATCGCAACTGGCTATTGCATAGAAATTCTTATAGAAGTTGTACTGCCATGCCGTTTTGGCATATGCTCCGAATTCGGTGTATACAGCTTGGAATGGCAAGCCGGTAAAGCTGATAAGATTATTGAGATATCTCATCTTTGACTGACCTCCGAATAAAAACATGTCAACTGCGTTAAGCGGAGTATCACCCAGACGCTGTGCCCAAACACCGCCCAATCTGAAGGCATGACGTTTTCCTATAGAGAATGATTTTCTTACATCCGCCTGAACTGTGAACATAGGATGTTCGAAGTCTTCATCATAAAAGCCATTGTATGGCAAAAAATTAGCCTGCAGGTTTATATTCCATCCTTTGCGCGGGAAATCGGTTTGGTCCTCATTATTGAAGAAGTAGTTGAAATATGCTTTAGGTGAAATTCTGTATTCGTCATCGGATTCCATGTCAGGATCACTCACATATTTCTCGTCCTTCATGATGTAATAATCGGCTCTGAGTCCCAATCTAAACGCTTGTGTAACAGACGGTGTCATCTGGAGATACATATCCAGATAATTCGTTTGCAATTTATACGGAGCTACAATCTTGCCGTCTTCGGAGTATAGATTTGACATTATACCCATGGCTGCCAGCTCTGCCGATCCGCTCAATAATTTGGTGTAACGATGGGTAGCTCTGGCTTTGACGTAAGGATTGTCCGATATATTCAAATCCACGTTATAGGTAAAGTGTTTTGTTCTGGCATTCATATTCAACAATGCACCAACACCGTAGTTGTTGTCATAGTGAAGTCCAAGTGAAAATGTAAGCGATGTAGTGGTTTTGCTGTGTAAAATCAGGATATCGCCTTCTGGACGATCTATCACCTCATACCAAACGTTGGAATAATAGCCTTGAGAATATATCTTAATCAATATCGTCTCTATCTCGTCAACGGCGAACGTGTGGGGAAACTCACTTCCAAACTCCGATTTCAGTATTCCGGCTTGATATTCGTCCACTCCCTCCACCTCAACGCCTGCCAAGGTGATTGAGTCGATAGGTTGGGTATGATGACGCTCCACCTCGAACGGTCCAAGAGCCTGAAGCGAATCGGCAAGGCGCTTCAGCTCGGGGAATTTGGCTCTGGCGCCCTCTTCGCCACATTTCATAATCGGGTCGAAGTCGTTGAACGACATTATGTTGGCTTTACCGATATCCGGTCTGATAAGAATGTCACATTCTTCTCTCGCCTTGTTACTCTCGTCTTGAGACACAACAGCGATGAGGCGTTCCAGCACTTTCAGAGAGTTGTCCAGCACTTCGGGATTGGATTTGATAATTTCCAAATCCACTCCGATGATGATGTCTGCTCCGTGCTCACGTACGTTGCGCACCGGGAAGTTGTTGGTCAGACCTCCGTCGCATAGCAGATATCCGTCATAACTGACTGGCTCGAACAAGAATGGTATGGACATACTTGAACGTATGGACTGAGCCAGGGAACCTTTGTTGAATTCAATGGCGTCGGCCGAGAGCATATCGGTACCTATGCACAGGAAAGGCACAGGCAGGCTGTCAAAATCACGGTCTTTGTATGCCGGAAGCGTAAGACGTGTAAGCAACATGTTGACGTACATGCCATCAACAAATGAGCGTTTCAACTTCAGTTTGCCTTTTTTGCACGGCACAGTTAAGATATAGTGCCGCTCGTTTATACGTTTTTCCAGAGGAAGGAACTTGCGGGGAATCTGGTCTTTGATAATTTTGTCCCAGTCCTGCTCGGTACACAGTTTTTTCATCATTTCGGGGTCGTATCCCACGGCATAAAGTCCGCCGACTATTGAACCCATACTCGTTCCAGCAATGTAGTCAATAGGGATGCCGGCCTCCTCTATCACTTTGAGTGCTCCAATGTGAGCGAAGCCTTTTGCTCCTCCGCCGCTGAGCACCACTCCCACTTTCGGACGTTTTTTCAATGTCTGTACGGTGTCGGTTTTACTTGCGACAAGGCTGTCCTGGGCGTTGACTGTCAACGCCAGAAGCATGATGGTTACAGTAGTTAAAAAATGTTTCATTCCAATCTTCCGTGACAGTTTTTATATTTCTTGCCTGAACCGCAAGGACAAGGGTCATTGCGGCCCACTTTCTTTTCGACATGTATAGGTTGAGTCACTTGATTCTCCTGAGTGTTTGTGTTAGCCTTTGACAAGAGGTCGTTGCGCTGCTCCTTGAGTTTGCTGCGGTCAACAGCCTTGGCACGCTGGGCACGGGCGTTGTTCGGATCCGGCGCCGGGAGGTCTGACTTCATCAGGAAGGAGATGACATCGGTATTCATCTTCAGAATCATGTTCTCGAACAGGTTATACGACTCCATCTTGTAGATAACCAATGGATCCTTCTGTTCATAATGGGCGCTGTTTTGCACTGCCTGCTTCAAATCGTCAATCTCGCGGAGATGTTCAACCCATGCGTCGTCTATCATGGCGAGCGTTATGAACTTTTCCAGTGCTAGCGATATCTCACGCTCGCCATTCTGCACCGCCTTCTCGATATTAACCGAAACATTGATGCCTTTCTTGCCGTCGGTGAACGGAATCAAGATATATTTCAGTCCGGGCTGGTTTTCGTATATCTGCTTGATAACCGGCAAGGTCTTCTGCCCCACCAGCTGCATTTTCCTGTTGTATGATTCGAGAGCTTTTTCGAAGAGTTGGTCGGCCAAAGCATCGAGTTTGCCATGCTTGAACTCATTCTCGTCAAAAGGCACCTCAACACCCATGTTCGACAGCACGTCGAGTTTCAGCTCGTCGTAGCTTTCGTCTTCCTTGTGGCGGCTGATGATAGACTCGCCGAGGTCGTACATCATGTTGTTGATATCTATCTCCAAACGTTCGCCGAACAAGGCGTGATGGCGTTTTTCGTAAATAGCCTTACGCTGCATGTTCATCACGTCGTCATAATCGAGCAAGTGTTTACGTACACCGAAGTGGTTCTCCTCCACTTTCTTTTGGGCCTTGTCTATCTGCTTGGTAATCATTGAATGCTGAATCACCTCGCCTTCCTTCATGCCCAGACGGTCCATGATGCCTGCTATACGTTCAGAGCCGAACAGACGCATCAAGTCGTCTTCCAATGAGACGAAGAACTGTGAGCTACCCGGATCGCCCTGACGGCCTGAACGGCCTCTCAGCTGACGGTCAACACGGCGTGACTCGTGACGTTCAGTACCAATGATGGCCAAACCGCCCGCCTCTTTCACTCCCGGTCCCAACTTGATATCGGTACCACGGCCAGCCATGTTGGTGGCTATGGTAACGGTGCCGGCCTGACCGGCGTCTTTCACAATCTGAGCCTCCTTGAAGTGCAACTTGGCGTTCAACACATTGTGCTTGATATTGGCACGTGTCAGCATTCTGCTCAACAGCTCTGACACCTCCACCGAAGTGGTACCCACCAGCACAGGTCTGCCCTCTTTGACAAGCTCCTCAATATTTGCTATGATGGCTGAATATTTCTCACGTTTTGTCTTGTAAATCAAATCGTCGTGGTCGATACGGGCTATAGGTTTGTTAGTCGGTATCTCAACCACATCCAGTTTGTAGATATCCCAGAACTCGCCGGCTTCTGTGATAGCGGTACCTGTCATACCGGCCAGCTTGTGGTACATGCGGAAGTAGTTCTGCAGGGTGATGGTGGCATAGGTCTGGGTGGCTGCTTCCACATCGACGTTTTCCTTAGCCTCCACAGCCTGATGCAAACCGTCCGACCAGCGGCGGCCTTCCATGATACGGCCTGTCTGCTCATCCACAATCTTGACCTTGTTGTCTATGACCACATAGTCGACGTCTTTCTCAAACAGGGTGTATGCCTTCAGCAGCTGCTGCACTGTGTGCACACGGTCTGACTTTTCCGAGAACACACGCAGTATCTCCGATTTCTTCAACACTTTCTCGTCGTCGCTCAAGCCCGACTTCTCAAGTTCGGCAATCTCCGAACCCACATCCGGAATGATGAAGAACGACGGATCGTTGTATGCCTTGGCCAATTCCTCGTTACCTTTATCGGTAAGCACCACTGTATTGAGTTTTTCGTCTATGACGAAATACAACTCGTCGTCAATGATGTGCATGTTCTTGCTCTGCTCCTGCATGTAGAAGCCTTCAGTCTTCAGAAGCAAAGACTTCATACCCTCTTCCGAAAGGAACTTGATGAGAGCGGTGTTCTTCGGGAGTCCGTGGAACGCGCGGAACAACTGGTCGGCACCGTGCGATTTCTCATCTTCAGTGGCATTAGGATTGGTCAATATCTTCTTAGCTTCGGCAAGGCATTGTGTCACAAGGCGTTTCTGAGCCTCGTAAAGCTTGACAACATCCGGCTTAAGCTGAATAAATTCTTGATCTTCACCATGAGGAATAGGTCCGCTGATGATGAGAGGCGTACGGGCATCGTCAATCAACACAGAGTCGACCTCGTCCACTATGGCGTAGTAATGACGCGGACGCTGCACCATTTCTTCAGGCGAGCGTGTCATGTTGTCACGCAGGTAGTCGAAACCGAATTCGTTGTTTGTACCGTAAGTGATGTCGGAGTTGTAGGCAGCGCGGCGCTCAGCCGAGTTAGGCTGGTGCTTGTCTATGCAGTCGATGGTGAGTCCAAGGAAGTTATACAGAGGTCCCATCCACTCCGAGTCACGTTTTGCGAGGTAGTCGTTAACTGTCACCACATGCACTCCACGTCCTGACAGACCGCGCAGATAAACCGGCAAGGTAGCCACCAGGGTCTTACCTTCACCTGTAGCCATTTCTGCAATCTTACCCTGATGCAATACTATACCGCCTATGATTTGCACATCGTAGTGCACCATATCCCAACGGATCATGTTGCCGCCGGCAACCCAGCTGGTGTCGTAAAACACACGGTCGCCCTCAATGCGGATATTCTCGCATTTTGCCGCCAAATCGCGGTCGAGGTCTGTGGCTGTAGCTTCAATCACCTCGTTTTCCTTGAAACGTCTGGCTGTCTCCTTCAAAACGGCGAAAGCCTCAGGCATCACATGGTCAAGAGCCTCGTCAACCTTGTCGAGAAGCTTCTTCTCCAACTTGTCGACCTGCTCGTAGATGTCGTTCTTTTTCTCCAAATCCATGTCAGGATTGGCCTCCACATTGGCCTTAAGCTCGGCTATCTTAGCCTCATCCTCAGCCACATAATTGCGGATGTATTCCTTAAATTCCACAGTCTTATGACGCAGACTGTCAATATCCAAATTCTTAATGTTCTCGTATGCATCGAGTGTTTTCTGCAACAACGGCTGCAAAGCCTTGTTGTCACGCGTTGACTTGTCACCGAATAATCTTGTTAAAAAACCCATTTTTCCTTAGCTTTTCGTGAATATTATGTTTTAAAAAAACATCTGTATCAAAAATTATGCAAAAATAATAAAAAATTTACAAATACTTGCTAATTCTTCTCACATGTTTTTCCAGTTGGTGTTCAGGCGAGGGTGCCGGAGCCATTCCAACGCGGCCTTTTTTCTTCAAAATGATGTAGCTTGGGAAGGTCACAACATGGTATTTTTCAAGCAAAAGCATATTATTGTAAAGGTTTAACAATTGCCATTCAAAACCTTGTTTTTCAAATAGTTGTAAAACCTCATCAAAAGAATCTTCTGTAGCTATTGTCACCACTTGTATGGTGTCGTTCCACTGCTTCCGCAACTCGTTCAAAGTGGCGAATTCATGCTCTAACAAAGGCGAATATCCATCGACAAATTGCAACAATACCATGTCGTTTTTATAATCTGACAGCTGTATTATATTGCCATTTTTGTCCTTTAAGGCGAAATCAGGAGCCTTGGAGTCGTACGAAAGGTCTTCAATTGAGGTGATAAGATTGGTCGCCACCAGCTTGTTCCCTGCGTATTTGGTAGTTTTTATAATGTTTTCCAGATAGTTAATCACATTCTGCTTTTCAGCAGGATTCGCCTTGCACTTTTTCTGCTGTTCATTCATGGCAATCAACTCGGCCAGCTGTGGATTGCGTGACAAAAAGTCATTGTCACTGACATCCGACTTGAATAATTCGAAAAAAGCGTCCATATAAGCCGTCTGCGAGTACAAAACCGCCTGTCCGTCAAAATAGTCAGCCATGGCTTTTTTTGAGCTTACAGCCGTTACTACGGCCGCCTTTTTGTACTTAACCATGTCAAGCACATAATCCGACTTGATCTCACCCACATTCTCAGCCAGTTTTGCGTCCAATGAGTCGAGAAGAGAAAGCTTTCTGCCTCGATAAATAGTATTAAAGTTTTGGTAGATATAATCGTTGATAAACAACTCTGCATCAATATATTGCAAATACACACCACCGTCATTTATGGAATTGATAACAAGGGTAGGCTGTTCCTTTTCGAAAAAGGATGCATCGGGCTGTTTTTCAGGTACGGTTATCTCGAAATCATAGCTTCCGTCAGGGCTTAAAATCACATCCACACGCTCCAAACCGAGGGCGATTTGAGCCGGGGTGATTTCATTTATCGAAGCCTCAAGATGGAATTTTCCGTCCTTGTCGGAACGGGTGTCGGCCAGCAGGGTCTGATGACAGGTAAACATCTCGTCGTAGGACAGCAGTCGCACCAGCTCGTCGGGCCGGTTTGTAGTGCCGGTTATGCTCACGTTCTGCCCTGCGGCAAACAAGGGCAGCAACAAAGCCGCCATCACCCCCCAAAACGCCTTATTTCTCATAAAAACCCGACTTTTCAGGAATGAACTGACGGGCGTCGCCCTGATTTTTCAGCACATCGCGCACCACAGTGGATGAAATGCAACGCAACTCAGGCCTTGAGAGGAAAAACACAGTGTCAACCTCGGGACAGAGCCTCTTGTTGGCCTCAGCTATGATGCTTTCGTACTCAAAATCGGTTGTGTTGCGCAGCCCGCGGATTATGAAGCCGGCTTTCGTTTTTTTGCACAAATCGACCGTAAGGCCTTCGTAACTGACCACTTTTACCTTCGGATAGGCCGAAAATGTGTTTTTAATCCATTTTATGCGGTCGTCAAGCGGATAACTGTATTTCTTGTCGATATTAACGCCTACGGCTATGATAATCTCGTCAAAAAGCGGCATAGCCTGCAGCACTATGTCCTCGTGTCCGAGTGTGATTGGATCGAACGAACCGGCGAAAATTCCTGTTTTCATGACAAATAATTTATGCAAAGATAGTAAAAATTTACAAATACGGACTAACTTCAGCAACTAAACTTTTAAGTGAATCGAAGGTATGTTTCTCAAACTCCTCCAATTGGTCTTTGCCGACCAGATAAACCTTGGTGATTCCCTCTTCTGTCTGAGGTACAAAAGGCCGGTCGCTCGAGGTACGCATCAGATACCAGCTGGTTTTCTTGATAGTCCATTGATTATCCGGACGATAGCAATGCCAAGTGGCTGGTAGTTCCCTTATTATTTCGAGATTGGTAATACCCGTCTCCTCCTCCACCTCGCGCAAGGCAGCCACCTCTGGACTCTCGCCCTTCTCGATATGCCCTTTAGGTATGTCAGCTATGCCTTTTCTTTCGATGGCAACAAACTGATTGTCAATGATTACCAATCCACCCGCCGCCGGGACCTGCTCAAACACAGCCTTCATGGCCAGAGCCACATCCACGCCGTCAGAGTCGCCAAAATCGAGGTTCTCTATTGTCTCATCTTCGAGCCATTGTCGCGTCTTCTCTGCCAATTCCAATGATTTTTCAGTATAGTCGACATGTTCGGCCAAAACATATTCAGAAAAATTATTTGCGGACAACGTCCGAGTGTTACAAAAAAGTCTGTACATTTGCATCAAATTTTTACACGTTATGAACGAAAAAGAAACTGCTCTAACATTAGCTAATTTCCTGCTGCAAATTAAAGCAATAAAATTGAATCCTGCAAGTCCTTTTACATGGGCCAGTGGATTAAAATCACCCATCTACTGCGACAACCGTATCACCATGTCGTATCCTAACATCAGAACATTCATCCGCGAGGCTTTCTCGAAGATGTGTGTGGCCAAATTCGGCAAACCGGATGTAATAGCCGGCGTGGCAACAGGCGGCATACCTCAGGGCGCTTTGGTGGCTCAGGAATTGGGCCTGCCATTCTGCTATGTGCGTTCCGAAGCCAAGTCGCACGGTCTCAACAACCAGGTGGAAGGCGTAGTGCCGCAGGGCGCTTCAGTAGTGGTGATTGAAGACCTCGTTTCTACAGGAAAATCAAGTCTTGCAGCCGTTGAAGCTTTGCGCGAGAAAGGCGCCAAAGTAAAGGGTATGATGGCTATTTTCACCTATCAGCTGCCGGCAGCTGCCGAAGCTTTCCAGAAAGCCAACTGCGAACTGGTGACTATCAGCAACTATGAGGCTCTTATCACTAAAGCCGTTGAAGAAAAATATGTTAGCGACGATCAGATGCAGAGCTTGATGGAATGGAGAAAGAACCCTCAGGCCTGGTCAGAAGCTCACCAAATGTAAGAAAATATGATATTTCAGTCACAATATGTAGATTGCAGCAAGAGCGAGCAGGAGTTTTTCGAGCTCATGAGCGATATGCGCAATATTCCGGCTCTGCTGCCGGAGCAGGTCGTCAACGTGAAGGCCGACTATGACACCCTCTCGTTCACAGTTCAGGGAATGGGCAATCTGGCACTGTTGGTGAGCCAGCGCATACCGAACAACCTCGTGCAGTTGGTGCCTACCGGAAAGACTCCTTTTCAGTTCACCCTTAGCATAAAGATAGCAGGTATGGGTAACCGTTGCCGCGTGATGTACGAAATCGACGCCGACCTCAACCCTCTTCTGGCTATGATGGCTAAGCGTCCGCTTCAGAATCTTGTGGAGATGATGGCAGACAAAACTGTATCTCTTTAACGTCACATACAGCCTCTGCTCCTGATTTATCAGTGAGCAAAAGCCTTCCAAATAAGTCAAATCCATTGATTATCATGGATTTGACTTCGTTTTTATAGAGATAATCAGCCCATTGGCGGTAACGGTAAAGCTTATCGGTGTATTTTTTATCCAAACTTTCAAAACACGATTGATTTTCAAGACTTTCAACCGCATTCTTAATGTTTGCTGTCAGTTTTTCAAGCAGATTTTGAAGATTCAACTCCTCCCCCGTTATCATCTTTAATGAAATCGGATTCGGCAAGCGTTTACTAAACTCTATCTGATTGACATTCAGCCCTATACCAATTATGGAAACACCCATCATTCTACCCTCCACGGTGTTTTGAATGAGCATACCGCAGAGTTTTTTGTCGCCGAAATAGATGTCGTTGGGCCATTTTACCGAAAGCCCCGGCCTGTTGACTATGCTTTGAAGAGTGTCGACTATGGCAACAGCCACCGCTTGAGAGATTTTAAACTGGTTTTTGGCTTCCAAATAACTGACATTCAATGCAATGCTAAACAGCAGATTCTGGCCTTCAGCGCTCTCCCAGCTGTTTTTGTCCATACCGCGGCCCGCAGTCTGATAAGAGGCCGAAACCACAGTGTCGGCCACATCCTCACCTACTGACATTTTGTCATAAAGATAAGAGTTAGTTGAGTTTATCTCATCAAAGTGAAAATATGTCAGCCCGTTTTGCATTGAATGGTTGTATTTACATTGAAAAAACAAAAATAAACATTTTTTCTTAAATATAGTTTTCATTCTTTGAATTTATTGAGTATCTTTGCAAAAATTTATCACAAGATGAGAATTAGGCACGAAAATGACAACACTGAAGAGGTCTTGGCAACCATAGTCGAGACCATGCTGGAGATGAAGGCTAAAGATGTTACAACCTTGGATATGAGAGAGTTACAATCGGCAGTGACCGATTATTTTGCCATATGTCACGCTCAATCGAAGACTCAAGTCAACGCCATAGCTGAGAAAATTATCGAAAATGTGCGCAACAAACTGCACGTTCACGTGTACCACGAGGAGGGTTTTGAAAATTCGGAATGGATTTTGTTAGACTACATAGACGTAGTGGTTCATGTTTTTCTGGAATCAAAACGCGAATTCTACAAATTGGAGGATTTGTGGGCTGATACGGAAAAGCGCATTTATGAAGAATAAATTTTTAAAAAATGGCAGAAAATCAGAATCCATTTAATAATCAGAGTCAAAACAACAAACCAAAGAAAAAATTAGGCTTTTACTGGATATACGTTATCCTGATAGCCTTTTTTGTAGGGTCGATGGTGTTCAACGGTTCTAGTTCGATAAAGGAGACCACCATGACAGAACTGAGCAAGATGCTCCGTGACGGCGATGTGTCTAAAATCGAGCTGGTCAACGGCAGGACAGCCGAGATTTACCTTAACGACCAGGGTATGCGCAAGTATTTCCCCAACGAGAAACCGCAGACTTTCGGCACCTCGCCAAACTACAGGCTCAATGTGTCGGAAGACCGCTTGTACACTAAGGTTGACGAGGCTCAGCAAGGCATGGCCAACCCTGTAGAGGTGATACCGGTGGAGCGCCATAACTGGGGCGCCGAGGTTATCAGCTGGGTGGTGCCTCTGCTGTTGCTTGTGGTGTTCTGGATATTCATAACACGCAGAATGAGCGGCGGTGCAGGCGGAATGGGTGGCGGCCAGATATTCAACATCGGCAAGTCGAAGGCACAGCTATACGATCAGGAAAAAGACACTAAGACCACTTTCAAAGACGTGGCCGGACTTGAAGAAGCCAAAGAAGAGGTGATGGAGATAGTCGATTTCCTGAAGAACCCTAAGAAATACACACGTTTGGGCGGTAAGATTCCTAAAGGCGTGCTGCTGGTGGGCCCTCCAGGAACAGGTAAGACTTTGCTGGCCAAATCGGTAGCCGGCGAGGCCAACGTGCCTTTCTTCAGCATTTCCGGTTCTGATTTCGTGGAGATGTTTGTGGGCGTAGGCGCATCGCGTGTTCGCGACCTCTTCAAACAGGCCAAGGAAAAGTCGCCTTGCATCATATTCATAGACGAAATAGACGCCATAGGACGTGCCCGTGGCAAAAACATAATGAGCGGCGGCAATGATGAACGCGAAAGCACTCTCAATCAGCTGCTTACCGAGATGGACGGCTTCGGCACCAACTCTGGAGTTATAGTGTTGGCTGCAACCAACCGTGCCGACATTCTGGATAAGGCATTGATGCGCGCCGGCCGTTTCGACCGCCAGATTTATGTGGAACTCCCCGACCTCAACGGCCGGCGCGAGATATTCGAAGTCCACATGCGCGGACTGAAATTGGCAGGCGACGTCGACAAGGAATTCCTTGCTAAGCAGACTCCGGGCTTCTCTGGAGCCGACATCGCCAATGTGTGCAATGAAGCAGCCCTGATAGCGGCACGCCGCAGCAAGGATGCCATCGAAAAGCAAGACTTCCTCGACGCCATAGACCGTATAGTGGGCGGTTTGGAGAAGAAAAACTCCGTGATAACGCCTTCCGAAAAGAAGGTCATCGCCTTCCATGAAGCCGGACATGCCACCACAAGCTGGATGCTCGAGCATGCCCATCCATTGGTTAAGGTAACTATAGTGCCACGCGGCAAGGCATTAGGCGCGGCCTGGTACCTACCCGATGAGAGGCAGATAACGACTAAAGAACAGATGTTCCACGAGATGGTGGCTACCCTCGGAGGCCGCGCCGCAGAACAGATTATCTTCGGACAGATTTCCACAGGAGCTCTCAACGACCTCGAAAAAGTGTCGAAACAGGCCCACGCCATGGTGATGTACTACGGCCTTGACGAGACCATAGGCAACGTAAGCTATTATGACTCAACAGGTCAGCAGGAATATTCATTCCAGAAACCTTTCAGCGAGAAGACAGCCGAAAAGATTGATGCCGAGGTGA
This sequence comes from Bacteroidales bacterium, assembly GCA_016282015.1. Lineage (GTDB taxonomy): Bacteria > Bacteroidota > Bacteroidia > Bacteroidales > F082 > Limimorpha. The sequence continues at coordinate 60,840 of JAEEJS010000048.1, read as the reverse complement.
GCAAGATCATCGAAAAGGCATATCAGGAAGCTCTGCGTATCTTGAATGAGCACAAAGAAGGTCTCACACAGCTGGCCGAGAAGCTTATCGACAAGGAAGTGATATTCAGCGACGATCTGGTGGCCATATTCGGCGAGCGTCCATGGAAAACCGAGGAACGCAACTTTAGCAGAAAAGACGAAAACACATCAATAGCATAAGACAGTGAAGTTATTCTCGTTAAACGGATTAAGCGAACGCACCAACAAGGAACAAATCCTTGCCAAGGTGCGTTCGGCTCTTATCGCCAAAGACGAGAACACCTTCCGCGACGTCAACATGCAGGTCGACACCTGGACTCCCTTCAAGGAAGAAGACGGTGCCGACTTCACATTTGTAGAGCGTTTCCGTGACAACGGAGGCATTTTCATTTACTTCGAGAGCAAGGAGAATTTCCTGGATGCCATGAAGCAGTACCTAGTCGACAACCAGTGGGCCCCCCTCTGCTCCACCAGCAAAAAAATGGAAAATGTCTTCAGTGATTCGGGCATTGAACTGTGCGGCGACTATGGAGTCAAGCGTAAGAAAACCGTAAGCATAACCGACTGCGAATGCCTGATAGCACAGACTGGCAGTGTGGTTTTAACAGACCATTGCGCCGGTTCGCCAGCGGCCTACTCCAATGCCGACGTGCTTTTGGTATACGCCTCGCCAAGCCAGATAGTGGCCAGCATGAAAGACGCCCTAAAGCTTATAAAAGAAAAATACGGTTCCCGCAAACCTGCTGAAACCGTAATAATCAGTGGCCCTAGCCGCAGCACCGAAATTGACAATCAATTGGTCGTAGGAGCTCAAGGTATCAAGCAGTTAGCTTTGTTTTTAGTTGAAGAAGATGACTAGTCATTAGCCATTAGCCACTAGCCATTAGCTATTTATAACTACTAATGACTAAAGACTAGAGACTAAAGACTAATGGCTTATTTCTTCATTGCTGCCATCTGTTGCATGATGACGGCAATCTTAGCCTCAGCGTCAGCCTTTTTCTTGCGTTCCTTGTCGACCACAGCGGCTGGAGCTCCGTTTACAAACTTCTCGTTTGAAAGCTTAGCCTCTACCGACTTCAGGAAACCTTGGGCATACTTCAACTCTTCTTCAAGTTTCTTCAGCTCAGCCTCTGTATCGACAGAGTCGGTCACCGGAATGAAGTATTCCTTTGAGCGGACCAGGAATCCGAAAGCGTCGGCCGGTTTCTCGGTGGTGTAAGCTATAGATTTGATGTTGGTCAGCTTCTCGATTATGCAATCGAAATCCTTATTGGCACCACCCTCGTCTATAACCACAAGTTCCAGAGCTTCCTTGTAGGAAATATTCTTTTCGGCACGGATCTTACGGATGTTGTTGATGACATCCATAGTGAAATCGAACTGTGCTAGCACCTGGTTGTCAATGGCTTTCTGTTTAGGAAGCTGGGCTATTATGATATCGTCGCCATCTTTGCGGTCAGCGAGGTTATGATAAATCTCCTCTGTGATGAATGGCATGAACGGGTGCAGAAGCTTCATCAGATTCTCAAAGAATGTGACTGTAGCCTTGTATGTGGCACCGTCAACTGCCTGTCCCATAGGAGCCTTGACCATCTCAAGATACCATGAGCAGAAGTCGTCCCATGTGAGCTTGTATGCGCCCATCAGAGCGTCCGAGAGACGGTATTTATCGAAATTGTCGTTCATCTCGGCCAAAACTTGGTTGTAACGGGCGTCGAACCACTTCACTGCCATCTTAGCTGTGTCAGGCTGAGGGGCGTTTTCATCCACATTCCAGCCACGCACCAAGCGGAGAGCGTTCCAAATCTTGTTGCAGAAGTTACGTCCCTGCTCGCAGAGGGCTACATCGAACAGAATGTCGTTGCCGGCAGGAGCAGAAAGCAGCATTCCCATACGCACGCCGTCAGCGCCGTAGTTTTCGATAAGCTCGATTGGGTCCGGAGAGTTACCCAGCGACTTCGACATCTTGCGGCCTAGTTTGTCGCGCACTATACCGGTGAAATACACCTTGCTGAAAGGCACCTTTCCCTGGTACTCCTCTCCTGCCATAATCATTCTGGCCACCCAGAAGAAGATGATATCCGGAGCGGTGATGAGGTCGTTTGTCGGGTAATAGTATTTGAATTCTTTGTTGTTCGGATCGAGTATGCCGTTGAACAACGAGAGAGGCCACAGCCATGAGCTGAACCAAGTGTCGAGACAGTCGCTGTCACGACGCAAATCACTCATTGTCAAACTATTATTACCAGTCTTTTCACGTGCTGCTTTAAGTGCCTCTTCATCAGATTCAGCCACCACATAACCGCCTTCAGGCAGGTAATATGCCGGAATCTGATGTCCCCACCACAGCTGACGGCTGATGCACCAGTCTTTGATGTTCTCCAACCAGTGACGGTAGAGGTTGACATATTTGGCAGGATAGAACTGAATGTCGCCGGTCTCGACAGGCTTCAGAGCAATCTGGGCGAGATGTTCCATCTTGAGGAACCACTGCATCGAAAGTTTAGGCTCTATAGCCACGTTGGTACGCTCCGAATAGCCCACCTTATTATTATAGTCTTCAACTTTCTCCAGAAGGTCGGCTTCCTTCAGATCGATGACAATCTGCTTGCGCACCGCGTCACGGTCCATGCCCACATAAAGGCCGGCAGCCTCGCTTATGGTGGCGTCGTCGTTGAAGATATTGATAGTCTGCAAATTATGCTTTTCACCCAGCATGTAGTCGTTCACGTCGTGAGCCGGAGTCACCTTCAGGCAGCCTGTACCGAATTCGATATCGACGTATTCGTCTTCTATGACCGGAATCACACGGTTCACCAACGGCACTATGACCTTCTTGCCTTTCAGGTGCTGGTTCTTGGGGTCGTTAGGATTGATACACATGGCGGTATCGCCCATAATGGTCTCAGGACGGGTTGTAGCCACTACAGCGTAGCCATTCTCGCCTTCAATCTTATATCTGAGATAGAAAAGCTTGCTATGTTCTTCTTTATAGATGACTTCCTCGTCGCTCAACGCTGTGAGAGCCTTCGGGTCCCAGTTGACCATACGCACTCCGCGGTAGATAAGGCCTTTCTTATAAAGGTCGCAGAACACGTGAATAACGCTCTTTGAACGGATTTCGTCCATGGTGAACGAGGTGCGTTCCCAATCGCAGGAGCAACCGAGCTTGCGGAGCTGCTTGAGGATGATTCCACCGTGTTCGTGGGTCCAATCCCAGGCATGCTCGAGGAATTTCTCGCGTCCTATGTCGGTTTTCTTGATGCCTTGCTGAGCCAATTTGTTAACAACTTTGGCTTCAGTGGCTATAGAGGCATGGTCTGTGCCGGGCACCCAGCAGGCATTCTTGCCCATCATACGCGCACGGCGGATGAGTACATCCTGAATGGTGTTGTTCAGCATGTGACCCATGTGAAGCACGCCAGTGACATTCGGTGGCGGGATAACTATGGTGTAAGGCTCGCGCTCATCGGGAGTCGAGTGAAAATAATTCTTGTTCATCCAGTGCTCATACCACTTCTCTTCTGTCGCTTGCGGACTGTATTTGCTCGATATTTCCATGACCTTTATTTAAATATTCAATGATTTGAAGATTAAAGTTGCAAAATTACGATTTTTCTTGTTCATATTAAAAGTTTTTAATAATTTTGTACGATTTTTAAAAATTTAAGTTTATGTCATTATTATCCATTGCAAATTTATGGCAGACCAACCGTACATTGGTGATTTTGATCGGCATTTTGATTGTCGTCATCCCATTCTTGGTCTACTATCTCCATCAAGCCAAGAAATATCATCCTAAAGGCTTGATCGCAGCAGCATTAAGCAACATGGGCGAGCGTTTCGGTTACTACATCATGAACGCTATCCTTCTGTTGTTCCTCGTTTCAAAATTCGGTTTGCCGGACAAGACCGCCAGTATCATCTACTCGGTGTTCTATTTCGGAATTTACGTTTTGAGTTTGGTGGGCGGTATCATTGCTGACCGCACTCAGAACTATCCGAGAACCATCCAGTGGGGTTTGATTATCATGGCAGCAGGTTATGTCGGACTGGCTATCCCAATGTTCAGCAAGGACGCCAACGGCATCATACTTGACAACGGCGGCGCCTGGTGGGGCATCTTGATCTTCACCTGCTTCGCATTGCTCTGCATCTCATTCGGTAACGGTTTGTTCAAAGGCAACCTGCAGGCTTTGGTCGGTAAACTTTACGACAAGTTTGAGGTTGAGGCTGCCGAAAAAGGCCCTGAGGCTTTGGCTGAGGCTAAAGACCGTCGCGACAGCGGTTTCCAGATTTTCTACGTGTTCATCAACATCGGCGGTGTTATCGCTCCGTTCGTGGCTCCTATGCTCCGCAACTGGTGGTTAAAGGCACACAACTTCGTCTACAACGCTGACATGCCGGCACTTTGCCATCAATATCTGGCCAATGGCGAACAGACACAGAAGTTCACCGAAAACATGGCTAAGTCATTGCTTGACGCCGGTTCAGCTCCAACAGACCTGGTGTCGTTCAGCTCACAGTATATCGACGTGTTCAACACAGGTGTTCACTATGCATTTATCGCATCGGTGGTCGCCATGATGATTTCACTCATAGTGTTCCTCTGCACAAAGAAGATATTCCCACAGCCTTCAAAGAAAGAGAAAGCCGAAGTGGTCGAATACACACAAGAGGAAAAACTCGCAATGGCAAAGGAAATCAAACAGCGTCTCTACGCTTTGTTTGCAGTTCTCGGTATCGCCATCTTCTTCTGGCTCTCATTCCACCAGAACAGCCAATCGCTGACACTGTTGGCCCGCGACTTCGTCATTACCGACTTCTTCCCTGCTGAAATTTGGCAAGCACTTAACCCATTGTATGTCATCATCCTGACTCCTATCGTAATGGCAGCCTTCGCATGGTTGGTGAAAAAAGGCAGAGGCGTTTCTACACCTCGCAAGATCGCTTACGGTATGGGAATCGCAGGTTTAGCTTACCTCTTCCTGATGGTGCTTTCAATTTCATGCAACTATCCTTCAGGCGATGTGTTCCGTGCAATGAACGCCTCTGAGATGGAAGCTGCAGGTCTCGCCAAGTCAGGACCATGGGTTTTGATTGTGACTTACTTCTTCCTGACAGTCGCAGAACTGTTCATTTCACCTCTCGGACTCTCGTTCGTATCGAAGGTGGCTCCACGTCACATGGTTGGCTTGTGCCAGGGCTTGTGGCTTGGTGCAACAGCTATAGGCAACCTCTTCATCTTTGTCGGACCTCTCATGTACAACGCATGGGATATCTGGGTATGCTGGGGCGTGTTCCTCGCTATCTGCCTGATTTCAATGTCAGTGATGTTCGGCATGGTGAAATGGTTGGAACGTGTAACCGCATAGTTAACAGTTATGAAAGGATTATCAAAAGAAGAATTTGAGATTTACTGCCTGTTTGTGGCGGCCAATGCCGACTTCAACATTTCAAAGCAGGAACTCATTGCCATGGGCGCTCACACCGACCCCGTAACGTTTGTAAGGATTTACAACGGTTTTGAGGCCGACAGCGACGTGGAACGACTCGACACCATCCGCGAATGCAAGGAATTGTACATCAAGGATGAGCTCGACCGTCAGAACCTCTTCGACAGAATGAAGATGGTGTTTTTTGCCGACGGCAGATATGCCGCAGCGGAACAGAGCGTCTTCACTATGCTGAGAAAACTCATCTAGTCAACAAACTTTGATAATGAATAGAAAAGGCTCCGAATTCGGAGCCTTTTTTGATTGCCATCGGTAACTGGAAACTAATATTTCTTGCGGAATTTCGGGCAGTAAAGCAGAAACACCGCTGGTTTTTTGTTCCAGTCGTATTTTACTGATTTCCATTCGGAAATGGGTTTGCTCACAATCTTCTCGTCTTCCATGGTGATGTCGCTCGCCACACAGAGCATAGTGGTCGGGTGACAGCTGCGGAGGAGCTCCTCTATCATGGTATTGTTGCGGAAAGGCGTTTCGATGAACATTTCGGTCTCGTCGTTGGCGAGCGACTGACGCTCCAATGTCTTTATCTTCTGGACCCTATCGGGATTTTTTATGGGCAGATACCCGTGGAAGCAAAACGACTGTCCGTTAAAGCCCGAGGCCATAAGCGCCAGAATCATCGCGTTGGGGCCTGTCAAAGGCACCACCTGTATTCCTGCCTGATGTGCGAGTTCCACTATTAACGCTCCCGGATCGGCCACGCAGGGGGTTCCAGCCTCAGACATCAGACCTACATCGTGGCCGTTGAGGGCCTCCCCCAGATAAGTCATCAAATCGGGATTTTGCGGGTTGTGCTTGTCGAGTTCCACAAACTCAAGCTCGTCAATGGGGCAAGGCATGTGCATCTTGCTGAGCATGCGACGGGCAGTACGCACGTTTTCCACTACAAAAAAGCGTATGGTTCTGACAATTTCCAGAGTGCCAGCCGGTATGACCTGCTCGGCCGAAGTTGCCCCAAGCAAGGTCGGTATCAGATATAATTTTCCAAATTGTTGATTCATAGCTTATTTAAGGTTCTGCTCTATGGTGTCGGCTATAGTGCGGAACTGTTTGTCGGTGTCGAGAAGGTTGGCTACAGTCTTCAAAGAGTGTATCACCGTAGCGTGATCCTTGCCGCCGCATTGCTCGCCAATGATATTGAGCGAAGCCTTGGTGTATTTCTTGGCGAAATACATAGACAGCTGACGGGCCTGCACCACGTTACGCTTACGTGTGGTGGTGAAGAAGTCGGCTTGCGAAGTTCCCATCTCCTCGCATACTGTGTTGATGATGTAGCTGATTGTAATCTCCTGATTCGAGTTGTTGACAAAACGCTCCACCATCTGCTTGGCCAAGTTGATGGTGATGGCCTTACGGTTAAGCGACGATTGCGCGATCAGCGAAATCAGGAAGCCTTCCATCTCGCGGACGTTGGTCTTGATATGCTCGGCTATGTAGTTGACCACCTCGTCGGATAGATCCACTCCTTCGTTGTATGCTTTACGTTTAAGGATACTGCGGCGGGTTTCCACATCAGGCAGTGTCATCTCGGCCGACAATCCCCATTTGAAACGGGAGATCAGCCTCTGCTCCATATCCTTAAGCTCCGCAGGCGGCTTATCGCAAGTGAAAATAAGTTGCTTGCCGGTCTGCTGCAAATGATTGAAAATATGGAACAAAGTGTCCTGGGTTTTAGGTTTGCCCGAAAGGAACTGTATATCGTCAATGATGAGCACATCTATCATCTGATAGAAATGCACGAAGTCATCGCGGCTATTCTTGGAACTGTTGTTGCGGCATGCCGCCTGGAACTGCATCAGAAACTGCTCGGCGTTGACATACAACACTGTCAGCTCGGGATGATGTTTCTTGGTTTCCAATCCGACGGCCTGGCACACATGAGTTTTACCCATGCCGGTAGGACTGAAAATAAACATAGGGTTGAACGAGGTGCGTCCTGGATTCTTTGCCACTGCCAGACCGGCTTCATATGCCACGCGGTTGCATTCGCCCACCACGAAGTTTTCCATGCAGTAGTTTTCGTTGAGATTCGACTCAATGTTGATTTTCTTGATGCCCGGCAACACAAATGGGTTGGGCATTGCACTCTTAGGCTTGTCGAAGTCAATCTGAATCTGCTTGGGCGGATTCTTGGTGTTGGTGCGGTCCACTGAAGGCTGTCTCACTTTCAGAGGGCGGTCGGCATCGTTGTCCATAATGATGCTGTACTCGAGTTTGCCCTCCGGGCCCAGCACCTTACGGATGGTGGCCTTCATCACCTTAATGTAATGAGTTTCAAGATATTCGTAGAAAAATTCAGACGGCACCTGTATGGTCAGGAGATTGTTCCTGTAGTCGACAGGCTTAATCGGCTCGAACCAAGTCGAGTAAGCTTGCGGCTGAACATTCTCCCGAATCATCGCGAGACACGCATCCCATATATCATACAAACTCTTGTTCACCTCGTTTTACAAATTGTTAAAAATCAAAGTTTTACAAATGCCCAATTTTGGCAAAATTTCTTGTACAAATATGAACATAAAAAAGTGAATAAAAATATTTTTTTTGCATTGATTTTTAAAAATTAATTCGCTAACTTACGAGCGTAAGAGCAAAATCAATGCAAAATCCGTCCCAACATATTGATTTCTATACAGTTTTAAGGTATTTTACATCCACACCGTACAGACGTTTAATTTTGGCTATAATTCTGTCGGAATCGCTTTGCCTGATTGAGATTTCCAAATAGCAACGGATTTCAAATTTTGGGTTTTGCTGTTGCAAATTTTCATCTTTGAGGATTCGCATCACCTCGTTAAGCAGAGGATAGTCAAATTCCAGAGAATAGACTTCGTCAATTGTTTTTTCAACAATGCTGCAATTGTCGAGCGCCTCGCGGGCAGCTGACTTGTATGCGTTAATAAGACCTGGCACTCCTAGCAGCTGCCCGCCGAAGTAACGTGTTACCACAACGCACACGTTTGTGACGTCTTTTGAGAGTATCTGGTTCAAAATCGGCTTACCTGCGGTGCCCGAGGGTTCACCGTCGTCGCTGGAGCGATAACAGGCCTTATCGGGCCCTATCATGAAGGCATAGCAATGATGTTTGGCGTCGAAATACTTCTTCTTTATCTCAGCCACATGTTCTTTCACCTCCGCCTCAGAATGCACCGGAAACGCCTCAGCAATGAATTTGGAGCCTTTCTCCTTGTAAAGCCCCTCACCTGCCGAAGTCACGATTTTATATGAATCATCGAATAACATCATGCAAAGATAATAAAATTTTAAGACTTTAGTCGTTAGTCTTTAGACTTTAGTATTAATTATTTCAAAAACTAAAGACTAAGAACTAAGGACTAAAGACTTTTTGCTATCTTTGTGGAATGAAAACACCATCAAATTCAGTTAGGGACTGTCGCAAGTATTATGCAGGCGAGTTGGAGAAACTCTACGGCTCCGATGAGGCTAATGCTTTGATTATGATTTTGTTGGAGCACTATTTCGGCATTGACAAAGTGAATATCGCCCTAAACCCCGAACTGCGTTTGAGCGAATCGGAGTTGCTGACCTTGCATTTCGCAGTTAAGGAACTGCTAAAAAACAAGCCAGTTCAATATGTAACTGGTGAGACAGAATTCTGCGGGAGGCGGTTTTCTGTGGATGAGAACGTTCTGATACCGAGGCCGGAAACCGAAGAAATGGTCAAAATGATTACAAATTCCGTGGATACGCGGCGCGCCACGTCCATACCGAATTCAATTTTGGATATCGGCACCGGCAGCGGCTGCATAGCCATCAGTCTCGCCAAGTTATTGAAAAACAGCCTCGTCACTGCCGTTGATGTTTCTGAAAAGGCCTTGGAGGTAGCAAAAAAGAACGCTGAAGCCAACAGCGCCCCAGTCACCTTTATTAAAGACGACATTTTAAATCCACAAAACCATGGTTTATTAAACGGGCAGTTCGACATTATCGTCAGCAACCCGCCCTACGTATGCGAGAGCGAAAAATCTGAAATGCGCGCCAATGTCCTGAATTACGAGCCCTCCACTGCCCTATTTGTCAGCGACCACGACCCTTTGGTTTTCTACAGAAAGATTTTGGAATTCGCACAAAAATCATTAAAACCCAATGGTGAAGTTTGGTTTGAAATCAACGAGAGATTCGGTAAAGAAATGCAATCGCTTTGCCTAGAAAAAGGATTCCGAAATATTGAAACCATCAGGGATTTCAGAGGAAAAGACAGAATTTTAAAAGCCTGCAGATAAAAAAACGTAGAGACGTGCTTTGGCACGTCTCTACAGATTTCACTGATTATTTTCGGTTTATTACACCATCAAAGCGCCAACCAAACCCAAAATCGCGTAGAATTCAGGGAGAGCGGCGTAGATAAGAGTGTTGGTGAACACATCGTGTCCCTGGCTGACGCCGACTATACCGTTGGCGCAAACCTGACCCTGACGGATGGCTGAAATCATACAGACCAAACCGACGCAGAGACCCACACCGAAGATGAGCAATCCTTGTGACGGATCGGCTTTCATTCTGCTAAGAAGCATGAAGAAGGCCACGAAACCGTAGATACCCTGTGTTGCCGGAAGAGCCGACAAAACGATGAAGCTACCTGATGACTCAGGGCGTTTCTTAAGACCGCCCTCTGCTGCATTGCCAGCTATAGAAGTACCGATTGAACTTCCGATACCAGCCAAGGCCAAAACCAGACCTAAACCGAGATAACCTAAAATTGTTGCTGTCATAATATTTAAGATTTTAAAATTTAATAATTCAAAGTTTTAATTTTTAACGGATTGTACTTACGTCCCGTGCCTTCATAACCTGAATTCTTGAAGAACTCCAGGAAATTGAGTCGCAAAGGATGCACGAATGCTCCAAGCACGCACATAACTATATTGAGCGCATGACCCACCACAATTATGAGTATGAACCATATCCAGTTTGCACCGCCGTCGCCAAGTGCCTGAGTGCCAATGGCATTGAATGCCTCGCCAAGCTTGGCTCCTGCCAAACCGAGAGCATATAAACGAAGGTAACTCAGCACATCACCTAGCAAACCGGTAACCATCTGGTAGGTATCCCAAAGGCCGGCGCCAAAGTTAATCAACGGATTGCGATGCAAGTTGTTGAGGAAGAAGATTCCCAATGCCGACAATATTCCCAATATTATAATTATCCATGTCGCCACAGAACTCTCCAAAACTCCAACCAGTGCGAAAGCACCCACAATGACTCCACCTACAATCAGCAAGGTCCAGCCCCAGGTCCCGAGAGAGTTGGCAAAACCGTTAACTTTGGTGGCTTGATAGGTCTTTATTATCATTGCAAGGCTTAAATGCACCACACCGACTACTATGGCCAGCACCATAGTGCCGTCGTAGCCTGCGATCTGTGAAGGGAGCATACATTTCTTCACCGCCTCAGGGAGAATGCTCCATGAGAGCATATCCATAGAGAAGAAAGTATGGAACAGGAAACCTATGACAGTGGTTGCTATACCTAAAACGAGACCGATTTTAGCTATATCGCCCAACATTTTCTTCATTGCCAAGCTGGCTATTATGAGCACCAAACCGTAACCGGCGTCACCCATACAGAATGCAAAGAACAGCATGAAGAAGATTGAGATGAACACCGTAGGGTCGAACTCGTTGTACTTCGGACGGCCGTACATGTCTGTCAACATCTCAAACATCGACACATAACTGTTGTTTTTCAATTTGATAGGCGGATTGTCCTCAACTTTGGCCTTGTCGACCAAGTAAAGCACCTCCTCGCTTTCAAGCAATGCCGTCATCTCCGCTTCCTTCTCTGTAGGAACAAAACCTTCAAGCACTGTGATATAGTCTTCTGCAGCTTTGGTTCCCGAGATGCGAGCCAGATGCAAATCGAGTTTGGACATAGTCTTATCGAGTTCACGCTGAAGGTCGTTCTCATGACATTTCAGCTCGGACATCAGCCGATAATTCTTCTCGATTTCGTATTCCAAATCATTGATTTTCTTTTCAATAGCCGTGCAATCACTATCTGGAGCCGGCAGTTCTTTCAACGGGAATTCGTAGTTCTCGTCATCTGAAACCACCACGAAGTAACTCCAGGTACCATCATTGGAAATCTCGCTTAGAGCGTAATTCTCAGCCCAAGCCGGATCCATTGCCGAGGCTTTCACCTTGTAGAAATGCAACTTCAGGCCTTGTTCCTCAAGTTTCTTGAAGTTTTTGACATCAAACTGACCCCATGGCAGGCGTTCAGCCAAATCTCTATGAAGCTGAGTCAGTTGGTTCTCCATCATCTCACGTTCGTTAACGGTGTTGATGACGGTTTCCGCGAGGTCGCCGTAAGTTTTGTCGGCAAACTCCGCAGGCGTCACTTTCTTCAGCAAAGTCAAGGCTTTACGGTAATTTCCAGCCTTCGACGACAAGGTCTCCGACTTCTCGTCCACAGGTTTGGTGGAACGGGTAATGTCAACCACTCCCACTCCCTGCAGTTTCTTGAGAAACTCTTCAACATCGCCACTCAGCAGGATGAAATTATATTTCGTCATTTCAGTTACCATACTCCGCCTCCTCCTCAAGGGTGTGTTTGTTTTTCATGATTTTCTGCGAAGCCTTGTCAAGGTTCTCCGCATCTTCCATGTATCGCTTAATCTTTCTGATGGCTTCGTTATAGCCAGGTATCTGCACCTTTTCGTAAAGGTTTACTTTTTGTGTGGTCTTTTTACGCTGGAAGTCGAGCACACGGCTCACTTCAACGTAAACCTCCGACTCAATGCCGAGCTGTGCAAGGTTTTTCAGGATTTGGACGCCGTCGGCATACCACATGGGCTTGGTGAAGAGGTTAATGTCTTTAACCTCGTAAAGCACCTCTTCCAATGCCGGCACCGGCACGCCCGCCACCTTAACTGTCTTCAGTTTGACATCGGTTACAGAAATCAGTCCTGGCTCAAATTCATTCCAAAGCCGGGCCATGTACTCATACGATTTGAGTTCGGCCTCCAGTTGTGCGACAAGACTTTCCGAATGCTTCTTAGCTTTCTTCACCTCAAGGCGCAGCGCACTCTCCTTGCTCTTCAGAGTCGGAAGCGCACGGGTACGCGTCTTGAGCTGCTTGTTAAGCTCATTCAGCGAAGTCTTGTTATATTGGAATTTAATCGCCATGACTCATCACTCCCCTTTCCAATATTTTTCGATAAGTTTCTCTTTCAGACCGGTCTCGGCTTTGGTGAAATACTTGCCAAACAACTCCCAAGCGGTGTCAAGCATCTCGGTTATCGGGATATTGACGTCGATGGCGAGCAGACGTGTGGCGTATTCCTTAGCATAGTCGAGGCAACGGAGGTCATAGTCGCTCAAGTCGAAACCGTTTTCCAACTTTGTTTTCGCGTTGGAGGCATCGGCATAAAGACGAACTGAAGTATTCATCACGGCGCTGTGGTCCTCACGGGTCTTCTTATTCTGAACATGCTGTTTCAGACGTGAAAGCGAACGGAACGGGTCGACAATAACCTTGCCGGAATCAGGGTCGGCACGCAAGAACAACTGTCCCTCAGTGATATAACCGGTGTTATCCGGAATAGCGTGAGTGATATCGCCGTCGTTCAAGGTGGTCACAGCTATGATGGTGATAGAGCCGCCATCAGGCAACTGCACCGCTTTCTCGTAAATCTTTGCCAAGTCTGAATAGAGCGAACCCGGCATAGAATCCTTGGAAGGAATCTGGTCCATACGGTTCGAAACTATACTCAAAGCGTCGGCGTAAAGCGTCATATCTGTAAGAAGCACAAGCACTTTCTCGTGTTTATCCACAGCAAAATACTCAGCGGCTGTCAGGGCCATGTCTGGGATAAGCAGACGCTCTACAGGCGGCTGGTCGGTGGTGTTCACGAAGCTGATGATTTTATGCAAAGCGCCAGCACTCTCAAATTCATTCTTAAAGAACAGGTAATCGTCGTTGGTCAAGCCCATGCCGCCCAAGATAATCTTATCGACATCTGCACGCAGAGCCACCATGCTCATCACCTTGTTATATGGCTGGTCCGGGTCGGCGAAGAATGGAATCTTCTGACCGGAGACCAATGTGTTGTTCAAGTCGATGCCGGCTATACCTGTAGGAATCAGTTCCGAAGGCATGCGACGTTTGTAAGGGTTCACCGAAGGACCGCCAATCTGGCGCTTCTCGCCCTCCACTGCCGGACCGCCGTCTATAGGCTCACCGTAAGCGTTGAAGAAACGTCCTGCCAGGTCGTCGCTCACGTTGAGTGTAGGAGGTTCGCCGAAGAAGGTAACCTCGGCATTGGTAGGAATATCTTCCGTGCCACCGAACACCTGCAATGTTACGGCTTTATCTTTAATCTTCACCACCTGGGCCAGACGGCCAGCCACGAGAGCGAGCTCATCGTTTGCAACTCCTTGAGCTTCAAGGGTTACAGTGGCCTTGGTGATAGCTGTCAGCTTTGTATATATGCGTTGAAAGGCTTTCTCACTCATGTTTAAGTTCCTCCTTTAACTGTCCAAGATATTTTTCAAATTGCTCTGACTTATATTCCGAGTAGTTAATCTGACGGCAGATATTGATCAGGTTCTTGAAGTAAGTCATGCACGCCTCGAAGTTTTCAAACTTGAAGCTGCGGTCGCAGATTTCAAGCATAAGGTCGAGCATGAACTTCTGACGTTCCAACGGTGAGCAACCGTCGATATCGTCAAAAGCGTCCTGCTGAAGAATGACATAATCAATAAGTTCAGATTTCCAATACTGCTCATGGTATGACATAGGCACGCCATCATCGCCCAAGATGTTAATCTGCTCGTAGGCATCCTTACCTTTGCGGATGATGTATTTAGTCTTGGTGACCTTGTCAACCCAGCCTTTTTCAATCTTATTGTCGAGATATTCAATAATTTCAGGATATTCAAGATATTTCGAATATGATTCGACAGGGTCTACAGCCGGATAACGTTTCTTATCGGCGCGGTTCTGCGACAATCCGTAGAAGCAACGTGCAGCTTTCTTTGTCGACTCGGTGACAGGTTCCTTAAGGTTACCGCCAGCAGGCGACACTGTTCCTATGAAGGTGATTGAACCTGTGGCTCCGTTGTTGAGTTTCACATAACCTGCACGGGCATAGAAGTTGGAGATGATAGCCGAAAGGTCGACTGGGAAACCGTCCTGACCTGGAAGCTCTTCCAAACGGTTACTCATCTCACGCAATGCCTGAGCCCAACGTGATGTTGAGTCGGCCAGCAGCAACACCTTCATTCCCATGGCGCGATAGTATTCACCAAGGGTCATGGCGGTGTACACTGAAGCCTCACGGGCTGCCACCGGCATGTTTGAAGTGTTGCAGATGATGATGGTACGTTCCATCAGGCTACGGCCGGTGTGTTTGTCTTTAAGTTCAGGGAACTCGGTGAAGATTTCCACCACCTCATTAGCACGCTCACCGCAGGCAGCCATGATGATGACGTCGGCGTCGGCCTGCTCAGCCAAAGCATGCTGAAGCACTGTCTTGCCGCATCCGAACGGGCCAGGGATAAATCCGGTACCGCCTTCCGCTATAGGATTCAGTGTGTCTATGCAGCGCACACCTGTCTCCATCACCTTTAACGGGCGAGGTTTCTCGACGTAACCGCCCACAGCCACTTTGACCGGCCATTTCTGCATCATATTGACGTTGACATCTTCGCCATCGGCATTGGTCAACACAGCTATGGTGTCTGTGATTTTATACTGACCGGCTTCAGCCACTTTCTTCACTGTGTAAGTGCCTTCAAATGCGAAAGGCACCATGATTTTATGAGGCAGCCAGCCTTCTTTGACCTCACCCAGCCAGTCGGCGGCTATCACTTTGTCGCCTGCCTTGGCTATAGGCGTGAAGTCCCAAAGTTTTTCCTCATCCAAAGCCTTGGTGTATTCACCACGTTTCAGAAACACCCCTTCCATGGTGGATAGGTTATTCTGCAAGCCATCGAAATTACTCGAAAGCAGTCCTGGTCCGAGTGTAACTTCCAGCATGTAGCCTTGGAACTCAACCGGGCAGCCGATTGTCAGGTCGCGGGTGCTTTCGAACACCTGCACGGACGCCTTGTTGCCGTTCACCTTGATGACCTCTGCCATCAGCTTGATACCATTGAGGTCGATGAGGCAGATTTCATTCTGTGCCACAGGGCCGTTCACCTCGACGGTGACCAGGTTGGATATAATTCCTGTAACTTTTCCTGTTGTCATATTATATTCTTTTTGTTTTTAGACTTTAGTTGTTAGTCTTTAGTTTTTAGTGGTTTTGTCTAAAGTCTAACGACTAAAGACTAAAGACTTATTATCAAAGGTTCCGCGAACCTCTTTCACCATCTTCTCAAACATCTCCTGTCCCTTCGCAGGGTCGAGTTCCACCCAACGCTGTACTGTCTTGGCTTTTGCCATAAACGCGAGTATGGCGTTCATGTTGAAATAGTCCATACGGGCTATGTCGCTGGCTTTCTCCCATTTCAGCTCGTCCATCTTCTGCTCGCGACGGACAAAGTCGGCGTCTTCGAGTATTTCCTGAATCTGCTGGTGTTCCTCGAAATCGGCTTCGGGCATGTCGACGAAGTAGGCATCTCCATCCTTGCCCAGACGCTTGGCCAGATACGCAACCTTCATGTTACGCAAACGGGCGTCGAAGTCGAAATACTCACGGATGAAACGGTTCTTGCTCTCAGCGGCTTTGGCATAGAAGTCAGAACCCAGAGTCTCCTCATTGAAACCCTCCTCGAAAAACTCTACCAGTTTCTGGTCTTTCTCCGAGAGCTGTTCCATGACAAACTCCTTGGTGGCAGCATAGTCAAAGCTTGTATTCTCAAAACCCGCTGTCAAATCCGGCAGACTTGCTACTATATAAACGTAGTTATCCATTAGCCGAAGAGGATTTTCTTAGTTGCCGGACGCAGGTAATTGGCGATAAGCTGCATAAACTCGTCGTCGGTAAACTGCAGCACGTAGCCTCCGTCTTGCGGAGCAACCTTGAAGCCGCCGTTCATCTTCTTTGAGAATTCCACTCTCACCTCGGCCTTGAACGCATTGGCTATCTCGTTCTTGACGAATGGCTCGACTTCTTTCTTCAAAGATTCCGGGAGTATGATATCCAAAGCCACAGGCGAAGCGTTGTCCGGGTTGAATGCCTTGACGACGTCTTTGACCAGTTCTTTCACAAAGTCTGCCGAGCTGAGTGATGCCTTGACGCCCTTTTCAGCGGCGTTCATCACTATCATCTTCTCGATTTCCTGCTTGGTGAGGGCAATGCTCTGTGTGGCAGCCATCTTCACGTCGGCAGTGACTTTGGTTTGCAGCTCTTCAGCCTCTTTGTTGGCCTTTGCGATAATGCTCTCGGCCTGATTTTTAGCCTCGTTCAGAATCTTTTCAGCTTCTTTCTTGGCGTTTTCCACGATTTCAACAGCGTCGTGATTTGCTTTTTCGACACCCTGCTCGTAGATTTTCTTTGTTAAAATATCAAGTTTGTTATCCATAACAATAAATTTTATGCGTCGATATTTGCGTATGTGGCGTTCTGCTCGATGAATTCACGGCGTGGACCGACCTCGTCGCCCATCAGCATTGAGAAGATGTAGTCGGCTTCAGCTCCGTTTTGGATATGAATCTTACGCAGAGTGCGGAACTCAGGGTTCATAGTGGTCATCCAGAGCTGTTCCGGATTCATTTCACCAAGACCTTTGTAACGCTGTACATGTGCATCCTGTCCCATTTCTTCGAGCAACTGTAAACGCTGTTCCTCTGTCCAGCAGTAGCGCTCTTTCTTGCCTTTCTTAACGAGATACAGTGGCGGTGTAGCGATGTAAACATAGCCCTTCTCGATAAGTTCAGGCATGTAACGGTAGAAGAATGTCAGAATCAAAGTGGAAATGTGGCTACCGTCCACATCAGCATCGGTCATGATGATGATCTTGTGGTAACGCAGCTTTTCTATGTTCAATGCCTTGGAGTCTTCTTCTGTTCCGATGGTTACACCAAGAGCGGTATAGATGTTTCTGATTTCCTCGCTCTCGAAAGCACGGTGCTGCATGGCTTTCTCAACGTTCAGGATCTTACCCCTCAGAGGCAGTATAGCCTGGAACTTACGGTCACGGCCCTGTTTTGCCGATCCGCCTGCAGAGTCACCCTCAACGAGATAAAGCTCGGTGAGTTCAGGGTCACGTTCGGAACAGTCGGCCAGCTTGCCTGGGAGACCGCCGCCCGAAAGGGCGCCCTTGCGCTGCACCAGCTCGCGCGCCTTTCGGGCGGCGTGACGTGCTGTTGCTGCCAAAACTACCTTGTCCACAATCATCTTGGCCTCTCTCGGATGTTCCTCCAGATAATTTGCCAGATGCTCACTCACTATCTTGTCGACTATACCCATCACCTCGTTGTTGCCGAGCTTGGTCTTGGTCTGACCCTCGAACTGAGGCTCCGGCACCTTAACTGAAATGATAGCTGTCAAGCCCTCACGGAAGTCGTCGCCGTTGATTTCGAATTTCAACTTTGCAAACATTCCTTCCTTCTCGGCGTAGGCCTTTAGGGTTCTTGTCAAACCACGACGGAAACCTGCAAGATGAGTACCGCCTTCGTGAGTATTGATATTGTTGACGTATGAATGCAGATTTTCTGAATAAGAAGTGTTGTATTCGAGAGCTATCTCAACCGGAACGCTGTCTGTCTCGCCCTGAATGGCTATAGGCTCCGAAGTGAGTTTCTCACGGTTTTCATCCAGGTAGTTGATGAAGTCAATCAGACCGTTCTGTGAATGGAACTCGTCACTCTTGCCTTCGTTGCCCGTTTCCGGATCTATACGCTTGTCGGCGAGAGTGATTCTGATGCCCTTGTTGAGGTAGGCCAATTCACGCATACGTGCTGCGAGTATGTCGTAGCTGTATTCAGTTGTGAGGAAAATGCTGTCGTCCGGAGTGAAGGTGATGCGGGTGCCATGATCGTTAGCCTCGCCAACTACTTTGACCGGGTAGAGCGGTTTGCCGTATTCGTATTCCTGCACAAAGATCTTGCCCTCACGGTGCACCTCGGCTTTGAGGTGTTTTGATAGGGCGTTGACGCAGCTCACGCCCACGCCATGCAGACCGCCTGAAACCTTATATGAGCCCTTATCGAACTTACCGCCAGCGTGAAGCACTGTCAGAACAACTTCAAGAGCAGACTTTTTCTCCTTCTCGTGCATACCGGTCGGGATACCACGTCCGTTATCCACAACGGAAATGGAATTGCCCGGCAGGATCTCAATTTCAACCGTATCGCAATATCCGGCCATGGCTTCGTCTATGGAGTTATCGACCACCTCGTAAACCAAGTGATGCAATCCACGTACGTTCACGTCGCCTATGTACATGGCAGGGCGCTTGCGAACCGCTTCCAAACCTTCCAAAACCTGAATGTTGTTGGCACCATAGTTGCTCTCAGCATTCTGTATTCTCTCTTCTTCTGTCATTTTTTATTATAACTTTTCTATTTTTATTAACTTTTCAATAATCAGTTCGCAAAGGTAATAATTTTCCTCGAAATAACAATGAAAAAAATGACGCAAAAATGCAATTTTTTACGTCATTTTTCATACTATAAAACAGGCTGTTCAGAACTTGTATTTCAGACCTACAAATAACTCAAATCCGGCACTGGGATAGTTGTAAAAAAGCTGGTATTTCTGGTGAAACACATTATGCACCTCGGCGAATGCGGCCAGGTCTTTTTGGATACGGTAGTCGGCGCCAACCTGGAAATCCACAGCCGGCTTCATCTGTTCAGCCTCGCCTCGCGGATTCACAGCCAAGCGTTTGCCCAGAAGAGTCATCGCAGAGTTGAATTTCCATGTCTCATTCAACTCATAGTCGCCACGCAATGTCATGGTGAAAGAAGGTTTATACCAGGCTTTGTCGTAAAGATTTGTCTCAGTTGGGTCGGCGGGCATAATGTCGGCCGAAGGTTTCATGGTGTAGCTGTTGATTGACAACTCAGCCGCAATATCAAGCTTTTCCATAGCTTTCCAACGGACATCCGCAAGGAAGTTCACCACATTGTAGTTGTTGAACACCAAGTCGAAGGCCTGCAGATGATAAACGGCCGCATCCTCTTCGTATGAGGCGTAAAAATCGCGGTCAGGAGCATAGAAAACGCTATTTTTGATAGTACGGTAACGCACTCCCAAGTGGGCATCTATATTGTTGGCCACTCTGGCTTTCAAACCGCCTTGGAATTCAAAGCTTGTCTTCTCGTAACCGAACTCTCCGAATTTGTCGAAATTTGTTGTCACAAACGGGTTTTCAGCCACAATATCTGCAAAGGTGTTGATCTTTGAACGTCCGCCAAACTTGGCATAAAACTCAAACATATTGTCGAGAATGAACACGCTGCCTGTCACATCTGGATAGACGCTCACGTTGCCGCCCGTCTTGAAATCGACACGGGCGCCCAGGTGCAAATGGTAAAAGTCGCCACTCATGGCAAAATGCGGGTTGACGGCTATCAGTATCTGACTCTGGTCTATGCTGTTGAAGTTAAACTCCACATCAGTGGTAATGGTCTGGAGGTCGTCTACATTCTTGTCACTAATCCAATTGTCGGAATAGGCTATGTGGAACAAAGCGTTAAGCTGATGCTCCACTGTACCTCCCATAATCCATGTGGCACGGTAGTCGGCGCCCAATTCGTCATAGAAGCTGCGGTAGCTGGTGCCGTTGGCAAGCCATTTGGCTCCGATATTCAATGAATGAATGTTACGTCCGTTGGGGTTCTCCACATCATCGTATGCGCGAAGGTGGTACATATCGTATTTATAGTCGGCGAAAGCGCGCAGCTGACCGCTCTTGAACTTGTTGACTGTCATCAGGTTGAAGCCATTGTTCATGAAAGACGACTTCTTATAATCGCTCAAGTTGAGCCAAGACGAGAAATGGCGCACGCCCACTCCCAGGCTCATGGTACGCGAGATGTCGGAATAGTGGCGGAACAAAAACACTGGCGACAAACGGGTACCCAAACCGGCTTTGAGGAAGTTATTTTTGCTTTCCACGCCGTATTCAGCCTTGTAGTTGAGAGCGCTCATGGTCTCCAGCTCCATGTTGTAGCCGTAGCTGAAATCCTTGGCCTCGGCTTTGTATGTCGGGATGTTGAAATCGTTCTTGGGCATCTCGGGATTCTTGGTCAGACGCTCCGAACGTTTGATCTGCGGACGATATGAGCCTTCCACTGTGACTTGTTCGTTATGCTGCTGTGCGTTGGCAACGAATGCCACGCAAACAAATAATATACTGATTATCAACGATTTTATTTTCATTCTGCTGCCTCCTCATTCTTTAATTCCTCTTTCTCTATAGCCGCGAGTTTCTGTTTTGCCAGTTCTTTCGGTTTGCCAGTGGTATAGTTGTCGATTATGCTTTGCAACGTGGCTTTAGCTTGGAATACATTGCCTTTGGCGACATAGATATCGCTCAGCACGATGAACGACATTGCCACGTCATAATTTGAGACATTACTAAAATTATCGGAAATGTAAAACACGGCGTTCTCTGCCTCGTCAAGGTTGCCAAGGTTAAAATTCGCCAACACCACATGATATGCGGCATCGGATCCTAATATCGATCTTTCTTTCTTCGCACATTCCTGCAGCTTGGGTATAGCCGCCGAATACTCGTGTTTGTTGTATAGTGACATTCCGGCGTAATAGTTCAAACGATTTTTCTTATACTGCCCGATATCCTTCATCTCCGCCAACTGTTCGCTTAATTCTATTGTCGCGTCGTAGTTTCCGAGCTTGTACTCACAACCCATCAGACCATAAACAGCTTGCATCTTAACTTTTTGATTCTCAGTAATTTTAAGTACTCTCTCGTAATATGCCTTAGCTTCGGCATAGTGCTCCTCGACCTCCTCCATGCCCGCAAGTTCCAACAATGCATTGTCGGTATAGTCGTTGTCAGGCTGCGATGCGATATATTCAAAATAAGGTCTTCTCTCCGCGACATCGAGACGTCCCATCTTCTCCAAAGATGTGTAGCCGTAATAGTTGGCTTTCAAGAGGTAAGCACCTTTCGGAAACTGCTTGATATATTGGTTTACAGCTTTCAAAGCGTCTTCATACTGACCTTGCTGGAAGAAGTTTTCAGCGGTGGCAAATGAAATCGAATCCTGCTCTGTCACGCTCGTCGCTATGCCTTTCTCTTCGGTGTATTTGTAAAATTCAGCAATCTGATTCTGCTCCATGTAGATACTGCGCATGATATTGAGCGCCTCGCGGGCCTCTTCTGTGTTAGGATAGTCTTTCACCACTTTCTGCAAAGCAGTCAGAGCATTATCGTATTGATTGTCGTTGTAATACAACATTCCAATCTTCATCTGTCCCTGACGGGCGTATGCCGAACGCGGACGGTCTTTCACCAACTTGCTGAAAGCCGCTATGGCCGAACGCTGGTCTTTGGCGCTCAAGTGAGCCATACCCATTTCATAAATAGCCCTGTCGTAGAATGAGGATGTGGGATAATCCTTCACAAGACGGTCCATGCTTCTCACTTTTGAGTTCATGTCGCCCAGAGCGCCGTGTCCCATACCCTGCTGGAAGAGAGCGTAGTCGGCGTTGCGGGGACTGAGCTTCATGGCATTGGTGTAGGCCGTGATGGCTTTGCTGTAATTACGTTCCATAAAATAGCAGTCGCCCACACGCATCCAGGCGTCCGACTCATACTCACGGTCACCGTTGGTCATGTTGATGAAGTAGTTGAACTCCTTGGTGGCAGCTGCAAATCCGCCTTTGGAATATGCTATGTAGCCGAGGTTGTAATGTGCCAGAGGCACCAGATCCGTCTGACCCGAACCCTCCGATTTGAGGAAAGCTCCAAAGAACTTCTCTGCATTAGTATAGTCTTTTTGCTGCATATAGCTGTCGGCCAGCCAATAGTATGCCTCCGCCTTGATGAGAGCCGGCGTCTTGCGGTTGGAGACAGTCTTGGCCAAATAGGTAATGGCGCCTTCGTAATAGGAAGAGTTGTAGTCCTGAATTCCGATATCATAAGTAAGGCGGGCGTAGATAGCCTGCATCTCGTCATTCATATCGGGATATTTCTCCAATGCGCGAATGGCTTTTGCGTAATCCTTATTGTTGAGATAAAGATGTATCACCAGCAGACGGGCCTCGTCCTTGCGAGGAGAATCAGGGTGAGTCTCTATGTATTCGTCCAGTTGGGCCACAGCCTCGTTGAAAGGGTCAACTCCGCTGATAAAGCTCAACTTGGCATAGTTGAACAGAGCATCCTCGCTCATTTCGTGGTCGAAGTCGTTTTTGTGAGCGACGAGGTAGGCATTGCGGGCGAATTTGTCCTGATTGGTCTTGCTGTAGCATTGGGCCAGGTAATATGAAGCATACTGCGCCAGTTCGTCGTCATTACGTTTCTTGGTGGCATTCTGGAAGTTGGTGATGGCGCCCTCATAGTCGGCCTGCTTCATCTTGCAGAAACCCATCTGGAACTCCACCTCACGAGGGAAGGTACGCTTGGTATTCTCACGGGCTATGTTGTAATACTTCAAAGCCTTGGCATAGTCCTGCTGTTCGTACCACGACTCGGCTATTATCAGAGCCAGCTCCACCTTGCGCGACTTGTCGGCATTGACCAGCACTGAGTCGGCAGCCAGAGTCACTGTGGCGAAATTGCCTTCTGTGTAGTCTATCTGCATTAGGTAAAGAGGCACCACGTCCTTGTATTTCGGAGTGTCTTCTATCTTTTTAAAATGGAACCTCGCCTCGTCGTAATTCTTTTTCACATACTGAATGTGAGCATAGTAGTAACGGGCGTCATCCTGATAAGGACTGTCCATAAAAGCCGTTCTGTAAAACAATGGAGCGGCCTTGTCCATGTCGTTGGTCTGGTAATAGGCCAAGCCCTTCTTGAAATAAAACTCAGCCTTGTCGTCAGTGGACAGGGCATCGTCATCTATGGCCTCGTATTTCTTGAGAGCGTCGCGGTATTTCTTGTTTTTGAAGAGGGTGTTGGCATAGAGGAAGTCGGCCTTAGGTGCCAGGGTACTGGTAGGGTTTTCCTTTGAGAAAAGCATCAGCTGCTCCTCGCCTGCCCCCATGTATGACGAGCATGCGGCCTCGTAAAAACGGGCTTCAACCCTCTTCTGCTCGCTCTGGCCTTCCGACAGGCTCAGATAGCGATGGAAAAGTTCGGCCGCCGAACTGTAGTTCTGATTATCGAACAGGGTCTTAGCCTCTTGAAACACCGCTTCAGGGTCATAGCCGTCAATTCGCTTTTGCGCTGACAATGAGCACGTTACAAGAGTTAATAATAAAGTTATGATGAATATTATTCTTCTGCTTGGCATACTGACAAAATTTTTGCGAATTTACGGAAAAATAACGTGTCATACAAGCATTTAGTGTAAAAAATTTTGTCTTTGGATGTCTAGGCACCCAAAGACAAAAAGGAAGGCATAAGCGGGATTCTGTTCTCATTGCTGAGCGATTGTCATTTCTCTAGACCTGACGTCACCGTCAGGCTCAAGCGACCCACCCACCCGACTCGGACGAGCAGCCCTCAAACGTCGGTATATTTGGTTTTGCAGCCCATGAGGTTTACCTCCGCCGCGCGTCACCGCGCGGCGTCGTGAGCTCTTGCCTCGCGTTTTCACCCTTACCCTTCGACAAGCTCAGGGCGGTAATTTTCTGTGGCACTTTCTGTCGCCTTTGCAGGCGCCTTCTCATTATGAAGCATGGTGCTCTGTGCTGTCCCGACTTTCCTCACGCGGAATTGCTTCCGCCCGCGACAATCGCCTTCCGGGCTGCAAAAATACTAAAAAATCTTGACCACGGTCAAGATTTTTTGTTAGCTGTCAATTAAAGCTTCACAGTCTCTCCGGGTTCCGGAATCATGATATCCTTGTAGCCGTTGTTTTTGGCAAGGAACTTGGCGTAAGTCTCCTGCACCTTGGCCTCGCCGTGCACTATGAACACCTTTTTCACCTTATCAGGATTCTGGCATTTGAGATACTCGGCCATCTCCTTATAGTCACCATGACCGCTGAAGGCGTCAATGCTGTAGACGTCGGCGTTCACATGATGCGGCATGCCGAAAATCGAAATATCCTTCTCCCCTGCCACAATGCGGGCGCCAAGGGTTGTCGGGGCGCAATAGCCAACCGCCAACACAGTGTTCTTGGGGTTGTCGACACTGTTTGCCAGATGATGCTTCACACGGCCAGCCTCCATCATGCCCGATGCCGAGATGATGATGCAGGGCTCTTTGCTCTCGTTCAACGCCTTGCTCTTTGCCACATCGGTGATGTAATGCAGGGTGTTGAAGCCAAACGGATCGTCATCGTAACGTAACACCTCGGCTACGCCCTTGTTGAAGTCGTCCAGATGCATCTTGAATATGGCTGTGGCGTTGATGGCCAGAGGGCTGTCAACATAGACCGGGATGCGCGGCAACTTGCCGGCATTGTAGAAATTGTTGAGTATATACACTATCTCCTGCGTACGGCCAATGGCGAACGAAGGGATTATAAGTTTGCCTTTCTTTCTGACGCAGGTGTCTTCTATCACATGCAACAACTCCTCCTCGGCTCCTTCCTTGTCTTTGTGCAGGCGGTCGCCATAGGTGCTCTCGGTGATGAGGTAGTCGCACTGCTCGAATGGCGCCGGCGGACGCAAAAGGTAGTTGCTATCTCGTCCGATGTCGCCGGTGTAGCCTATCTTTGTGACTGTTCCGTTCTCGTCTATCATGATGGTGGCGCAGGCGCTGCCAAGCATGTGACCAGTGTTGTAGAATTTGACGCTGATGTTGTTGTCTATGTAAAATCTGCGGTTAGGTTCAGTTGTGATAAACAGCTCCATGCAGTCGCGGGCGTCCTTCTCGGTGTAGATAGGTTCCACCGGTTTCAGACCCTGACGTGAGCGTTTCTTGTTGAACCAATGGGTATCGTTTTCCTGTATGAAGCCGCTGTCGGGCAGCATTATCGAACACAGTTCGCGAGTGGCTGTAGTGCATATCACCGAGCCGCGGAAACCCCTCTTATAGAAATAAGGAATAAGTCCCGAGTGGTCGATATGGGCATGGGTCAATATGATACTGTCTATTTCCGAAGGCTCAACCATGGTGTTGCGGTTCATGGCATCAGTCTCCAGACCCTTACCCTGAAACATTCCGCAGTCGAGCAACAGTTTCTTACCTTTGTCGGTGACCAAAAGATGCTTACTGCCTGTCACCTCGCGCGCCGCGCCGATAAACTTTATCTTCATCTTAAAACACTTATTCTCTTTACAAAGTTGCCTTTATCTGTCGAAATATTAACCAGATACATTCCATTCTCAAACTGACTCAGGTCAAGCAGGGCTTCGTCGCTGTCCACAGCCTGGATCATCACAACCTGACCCATGGCATTGTAAACTGAAATCTGTCGCATTGCCTCAGCCTTGACACTGATTTTGTCGGATGTAGGATTAGGATAGACGACAGCTTCGCTTGCCTGAACTTCGTCTGCCGAAGTCACTTCCACCGCTATGGTGATAGGCTCCGACTGACAGTCGTTGACATAATAAGCTATTATCTGATAAATATACTTTCCTGGTTCATAAACACCGTCATCCACACAGCCGTAATGAGAGATGGAAGGTGTTCTGACTATACGCTGTATCATCTCAAAATTCAC
The DNA here is from genome assembly GCA_016282015.1 of Bacteroidales bacterium. GTDB lineage: Bacteria > Bacteroidota > Bacteroidia > Bacteroidales > F082 > Limimorpha. Next base: position 34,637 of record JAEEJS010000048.1, on the reverse strand, counting down.
ACCGTCGGTGCTTCTGTAAACCTCGTACTGATCGAGGTTGTACTCATATTCAGCCTCATCCCATTCAAGCTTCACATAAAACTCGTAAATGGTCCAGCAATATGTTCCCATGAAGTTGTCCGGACCCGGGCACCCCCCCTCTTCGATTGTCACGACACAGGCCTCAGACATAGGCGATGTCACTCCGCTATAGTGAGCTGCCACATTGAAGGTGTATGTACCTGGTTCAAGATCCTCGACAGTGAATGTGGTGGTTGTGATGCCGTTGTAAATCTCCTCTCCGTCACGGAAAATGGTGTAAGTAGTGACAGGGGTGACTGCGCTCCAGGTGAGAAGCACGTCATGGTCATCAACCACCGTGGCTGTCAGATTGGTTGGGGCATTCACCACTGTTACCACACAAGTCTTGGAGGCCGACATTCCGGCACTGGTCACTGTGCAGGTGTAGGTAGTTGTAGTCAACGGAGTTGCTACAGGATTGGCTATATTTGCATTGTTCAACGATGCAGCTGGCGTCCAACTGTAGACGTATGTGCCGTCGCCACCAGAAGCCAAGGCGTTGAGTTGTGTGCTGTTGCCCCTAGGTACTATAGGCTGGGCCGCTACAACATTGACTGTCACAGGATCAGGTGTAGGACCACCGCCCGAGGTGATGCTTATAGGCATAGTGTAGGTTTTCTTGTTGTAGCCGAACACTGTCAAAGTGGCTGCACCTGTGCTTATAGGAGCAGCAAAAGTTATGGTAGCTGTGCCATTGTTTATGGTAGCCGAACCCATGATTTCGCCATTTCTGGTCAAGGTTGCCAAAGCGCCCTCAGCATCGGTGGCATTCACTGTATAGCTTGTAGCTGTGGTACTGATGGTGGTCGGAGCCGAAATGCTCATTATTGTAGGTACTGCATTGCGCAAAGTCAAGGTTGGGTCGCCGAACAGAATCCAGGTGTTGTAAGTTCCCTTATTGGCATTATTACTTGCTCCCAAATCCAAAACCTTCATGTTTCCGTTGATTGACACCCCACCCATGGTGCGGCGGATGTTGTTGGCCTGCGACTCAACCAGGATGTCTACCATCTCGTCCTGGCCATACATTGGCGGCTGCCAAGGTTGTGAAATGTATGAGAACATACCGCCTATGGCACCTGTAGGATTGCCGTTGCTGTTGTTGGTGGCACGCATCCAAGCCTCAGCGAAACAAGGTCCGTTATGGTCATATTTTCCGTTAAGACATGCAACTGAGATGATGTATGGCAACTTGTAGTCGTTGGTCAAAGCGTTGACATTATTGTTGTTGTAGCTGAAAACTCCCCACAATGTAATGTTGCCGTGATTGCAGTAGTTGATGATGCTCACGCCATCATTGATGTGTTGGCTGACAGTAGCTGCACTCGCGGTGACACCAGTCACACCCTGATAGTCGCGATGCACCTCGGTGTAATTGTAACCAAGCAAATCATCTCTGATATAGTCGATATGCACATAGTCGGCCTCACCGTAGTGACCGCCGCCGGCGCCTTCGTTCTTGCTGACACCTTCGCCCACCGAAAGCCATGTGGCTGTCTCATCCAAATCACGCTCGTAGTTCAACACCTTGTTTACATGATTTGTCACTTGTTCCTCTGTCTCGCAGCAGAAACGGCCCACTATCACCTCATTGTAATAGTCGTTGCCGGACAGCTGTCCGTACTGCAGGTCGCCAAAGCCCGAATAGCCGTATGGATACTCACCACCTGCCTCTATGTAAATTCCAGGAATCTGAGCTACATCACCAACAAGCAATATGTCGGTCAAATTAGGATGGGCAGCGTAATAATTCTGAATATACGACTTGATAAGCACGGCTGTAGCGCCTGTAGTGCTTGTGCCGACCATGGTCGTCGGACGGCCAATCTGTTTCTTCCATGCCACAAAAGGCTCCATTGCCGACATAAAAGCGTCATGGCAGATGATAAGGAGCTCTCCATCTTCCTCAATGGAGTTGTATTTCGACATTGAGGCTTCGTAGTTGATATAGCGGCTCTCGTATATCTTCTTGAATTCCTTGTCAACACTCAGAGTGTTGGAGCGACTGTCTATGACATTTCTGGTATCAGTGCCCAAAGCTTTCATTCTCAGGGTGATGTGATTGTAAACTCTCAAAACCTTGGTGACTGGGTTATATAAATAAGGTGTAACCACCATATTCTGTGCTCTTAAGTCACGATGAATGTAAGGCTCGTGGAGTTGGGCTGGTTGTGCAGGATAAAAAGCGTCCTGCTGATACATTGCGCCGTATGTATAAGGCACGTCTTCAGGATTGATGCTACGCGGAAAATCGCCTTTTGACGGAGCAATTTCCACATTTTCATAATCGACATACTGGGCGTCAACCACCTCTATTCCCATTAGAGCGCGGTCCCCAATGACAGCCGGTATGACCAGGCTTGGCACATCAGGCTCGCCTGCCTGCGTCATCGACATCATTTTACTGTTGGTAATAACTACAGCCTCACCTTTCGGTGTGGTTACATTATTTGACAGATATCCGTCGACTGTAAGTTCAACGACTATTTCTTTGTCGGTGGATGAGACAAGCTGTACGTTCCATCCCTGTGCAAATGCGAATTGCATGCACATTAAAGCTACGATTGATAAAATTAGTTTTTTCATGGTCTTAATTTTTTCCGCAAATATATACAAAAAAAGGACGCCGGCAGCCGGCGTCCTTTAATTTTTTTCAAAAAGTCAATTACTTGATGATGACTTTCTGGATTTCTGAGCTGCCGTTGGCAACAACTTTGAGGAAGTATACTCCGCTGAACTCGTTCACGTTCAGTTCGGCATTGCCTTCACCGTTGCCGCTCAACACCACCTGACCGATGCTGTTGATAAGCTGATACTCAAAGCTCTGTGCGTTAGTTCTGATGTTGATCACATCCTTGGCCGGGTTAGGATAGATACCCAGGCTGAGGTTGTTCTCACCAACTGAATCCTCACCTGTCTCAACTGTGACACTTGCCGGCAGTGACTGAACTTCACCGTAGTTGGCAATCACAACGTATGTGTAGGTCATTTCCCATTCAAGATCTTCGTCAACAAATCTCAACACTGTCACTTCATCGATATCGATGCCGTTACGTTTGATTATGTATGACACTGGAGTACCTGTTTCAGGAGCATCCCATGTGAGAGTCACAGCATTGCCTTCAACCAAACCTTCGAGGTTACGGACTGGAGCAGCTGCCACAGGGTCACCGCTGCAGTTGACTGTAAACTGGAAGTTGTAGCTTGAACTTGGAGCGCTCACAGAGGTGATCTGATCACCGTCTTCGTATGAAACAGTGAATGAGCATTCGCTGTCATAGCTACCGGTTGACCATGTGAGTGTAACAACAGTACCACTTGCAATCAATATGGTGTAAGAAGCTGTATTGCCTGAGTTAACTGCGAGGCTCTGCGAAGGTGTGCCGTCGCTGAATGCAACATTCAGATGTGCGCCGTTCCAACCGTCACCATATGAGTCACTGAGGTTGAACACCACATTGCAGCTGTTTCTCAACAGACCGTTACCTGTAGCAGTGACATCGTTGTCGGCTGCAAATGTGAATGTAAGCTCGATCACTTCTGTAGTCGGGCAAGCCTGGTCGATAATCACGTTGAACACTGAGGTTCCAATACCTTCAGGGGCGATTGTGCCAAGTTCGTATGTATCATCCTCAAATGAAACATAAGCGCTTGTGCTTGAAATTGTCACAATTGAGTTGGTAGCCATGTAGTGACCGTCGTTGACGAACTCGGCAACCACTGTCTCTGTCTCACCTGGGACAAATCCTGCATTGCTCTGATAGCTATAGAATGACATAACAGGAGCGCCCACGGTAATCTTGGCTTTGCCTGTCCATACGTTCGTACCGCATGTGGCTGTCACGTCGATCTGAATCTGTGTGCCGTCAGCGACGCCAGGAGCCACTGTGAATGAGAACTCGTCATTCAATGTCACTGTCTCGTTTGCACCGAGGACTCCGAATGAACCTTCGTTGTCTATGAAGCTGATATTATCATTTGTGCTTGACAAAACCACGTTTGTTGTGCCTGCTGTCGGGTCAACACCAACGTTCTTGAATGTCATGCTCATTGTCTGCTGCTCGTTGCATGGAACTGTACCAGGAGTGAAAGCGTCAACTGAAATGTAAGCGCCTTCTGCCGGAAGGACTTCCAACTGCTCGATATGTGTCACTTTGTTATAGCCTATCACTGTGAGTGTCAGTGTTTCCACTGCGCTGAGTGAAGGGAAGCTCAAAGTGGCTATATTGTTGATGATTCTAGCAGAAGCGATAACGCCTTCAGCATTTGTCAAAGTTGCGATACCGCATGAAGTATTCTCTGTTTCGACCTGAAGCTGGCTCATGCCGATCATCAGATTTGAAGGAGAAAGGCTCACGTTCATGTCTGTAGGGTTGGCTGTACGAACCATCAAGCTCGGGTCGCCGAACAGCAACCATGTGTTGAATGTTGAACCGTTGTCTGAAGGAGCTGCATCGAGGATGTACATGCTACCGTTCAATGAAACACCGCCCAAAGTGTGGTTGTAGAGGTCCTGGCTGCGCCATTCTGCAAGAATGTCAACCATTTCGTCCTGACCGTACATCGGAGGAACCCAAGGCTGTGAAATCCATGAGAACATACCGCCCACAGCGCCTGTAGGAACGCCTGTTGAGTTGTTGGTTGCACGCAACCATGCCTCAGCGAAGCATTCGTTGACATCGAACTGACCGTTCTGGCAAGCGACTGACCACACTACAGGGAGTTTGTAGTCGTTAACCAACTGGTTGACGTCGCTTGTGCTGTAGTTAGCGACACCCCATGAAGTTGGTGAACCGTGGTTGCAGTAGTTGATAATGCTGACACCGTTGTTTACAGCGCCGCTGATTGATGACTGGCTTGCGCCACCGCCACCGCCGTGAAGGTCTGTCACTGACTCGTAAGTGTAGTGCAGAAGGGTGTCACGGATCAAGTCGATGTGCTGGTAGTCGTCTTCACCGTAGTGACCATTACCTGCGCCAATGTAACCGATACCAAGACCTTTATCACCCCAGGTAATGTCGGCCTGAATGTCGCGCTCATAATTGATAACCTTGTTGATATGAGTCTGCAACTGTGCTGCGTTCTGAACTGAGAAACGTCCGGTGAGAGCCTCAAGGTAGTAGTCTGAGCCTTCCAACTGACCGAACCAGTTGTCTGAACGGCCACCTGTCATTGAGTGAGGTGTGAGTTCGTTATATTCACCGATCAAAAGGATGAATTCGAGGTTACGATCCGGGTCATTGTAAATGCTTGCAATGTAGTTCTTGATGTTGTTGTCGTTGTTACCACCTGCTTCTGACAAGCTGACCAGTGTGGTAGGACGGCCTGACTGCTCTTTCCAAGCGACAAACTCTTCCATTTCTGACATGTACTGGTCTGGGCAAATGATGACGAGTTCGCCGTAGTCCTCATCGAAAGGATACTTGGCTGTCATCTCGCTGAAGTTGACGAAACGGCGCTCGTACTCGGCTTTGCGTTCCGGATCAACTTTGATGGTGCTGCTTCTGCGGCTGACTTTCTGGTTCTCGCCGTTGTCGCTAACCTTTGTCATGGCAATTGTCATCTGTGTGTAGACACGCAGAGTCTTTGTCACAGGGTTGTAAGCGAATGGGCGGACCATGATGTTCTGACCACGGAAGTCTCTCAAGATGTATGGAGCCTCGAGGTAAGCCTGTGTAGCCGGCCAGAAAGCGTTCTGCTGGTACATCTCACCGTAAGTGTAAGGGACATCGTTAGGATTGATCTGACGGCTGAAGTTACCTTTTGAAGGAGCCACTTCAACGTTTTCAATATCAACATAAGTTGAATTAATCACATTCACTGTCATCTCAGCGCGGTCGCCGATGATAGCCGGAATTGGAGCCATCGGGAGGTCAGGGGCACCAGCCTCAAGCATGGCAACCATCTTGTCGACGCTGACAATGGCCTGCTTGCCTTCCGGAGTTCTTACGTTTGTTGTGTAGAAACCGCCGATCTGAACATCGACCACGATTTCATTTTCTGTTGAAGACATAACTTTTGTCTTCATCTTGACAGGAGAATCACTTGTGATTCCATGCCATTCCTGAGCGAATCCCATAAAGGAAATCATCAGGATCACTGCTGTAAGTAATAATGATTTTCTCATTTTTTATTAATTGGATTTATGATTTGTCTTAAATTTATTAATATTTGAGGTGCAAAGATATATAAAAAAAGGACGCCGACACCCGACGTCCTTAAAATATTTTTTATTTTTTTTGTTTACTTGACGGTAATCTTGCGGATGACCATGTTGCCGTCGGCAACGATTCTCAAGAAGTAAACGCCGTTGAGATTATCAACATTGATTGTCTCATTGCCGCTAGCCTTGCCGCTAATCACGACCTGACCGACGCTGTTGATGATCTGATACTCGAAGTTCTGAGCATCTGTGACGATGTTCAACACATCCTGTGCAGGGTTAGGATAGACACCGAATGTAGCGACGTTCTCACCCATGCCGTCCTCACCAGTTGTAGCCTGGATTGACACAGGAATTGAAGTGCCGCCTTCGTAGTTGGCGATGATGTTATAGGTGTATGTTGTTTCCCATGCAAGGTCTTCGTCAACATATCTGAGCACTGTCACCTCATCAATCTCAACGCCGTTACGTTTGACTGTGTATGACAATGGAGTACCTGATGCAGGAGCATCCCATGTCAAAGTGATTGTGTTGAGTTCTGCAACTGCCTCGAGGTTCTGGACTGGGTCGAAGTTCATAGGCTCGCCAGCGCAGTTGACAGTGAACTGGAATGAGTAGCCGCTGCTCAAGTTGCTTTCAGTAGTGATAATATCACCACCTTCATACTCAACTGTGAATGAGCACTCGTAAGTGTAGCTGCCTGTGATCCAGCCTAATGTCACCTGAACATTGGCGTTGATGTCAAAGCTGTATGTGGCAGCACTGCCGTTAGCGATTGTAAGGGTCTGTTGTGGTGTGCCGTCGCTGAATGCAACTGTCAACTGGTTGCCGTTCCAACCGTCACCGTATGAGTCTACGAGGTTGAATATCACCATACAGCTGTTCTTCAAAACAACTTCACCGCTTGCTATGTAATCGTTGTCAACTGCCAAATCGAATGCGATTGGGAGGTGTTCTGTGGTTGGGCAAGCTGCATCGATTGTTACATTGAAGATAGCTGTAGCATCGCCGTCGACAGCGATTGTACCGACGTTATACTGTGCTTCTTCAATTGTCACATAGCTGCTTGTGCTTGTTGCTGTCACAACACCGTTTGCTGCCTCATAGTGACCTGCATTGTGGAAAGTGGCGATAACCGGGTATGTGTTACCTGGCTCGAAGGTGCCTTCCCACTGTGCTCCAACGTATGAGAGGACTGGTGATGCCACTGTAATCATGACTTTGCCTGTCCAAACATCTGAACCGCATGTTGAGGTCACGTTGAGCTGGATTTTGGTATTGTCAGCAATACCGCTGGCCAGGATGAATGAGAACTCATTTTCCAGGGTGATTGTTGAACCTGCCGGAAGTGCGCTGAATGAAGCTTCACCGTCGATAATTGTGACGTTAAGATCATCGCTTGAGAGAACGACGTTGGTTGTGCCTGTTGTAGCATCAGCACCGACATTCTTCATTGTGATTGAGATACCCATCTCCTCGTTGCAAGGAACTGAACCTGGAGTGTAAGCATCGACTGCGATGTACGGGCCTGTCATTGCTGCTGCAGGAACCACTGCCACGTATGGCTGACGCTGTGGGTGTGTAACGACGATCTTCACGTCACCACCTGATGTAATAGGAGTGATCGGAATGTCAGCTGTACCTTCTTCACCGATTTCACCGGCACCATAGAGGACGCCGTCCTTTGAAATACCAACGTATGAACCCGGATCAGCTTCCACTGTGTAGAAGTCCATGCCGATAGGAAGTGTTGGCATGTGAGAAACTGTGTTCTCAATAGGATTTGTGTGGTATGGGGTAACAGTACCGTCACCGAGGACGTGGTAGCACTCCCAGTAGTACTGGTCTGTCACGCTGCCCTGATAACCGTTGGCGTGTCCGTAAGCCACAGCGACGTTACCTACGAATGGGATAGCTGAAACGCTGTTGAAGTCATCACGGAATGTGGCATCGTAAACACCCATTGTTGTGTTTTCAATCAATGGCATCTGGTTCTGTGTGGTTGTGCAACCTACTCCGAAGTAGTAGTCTTCATACCAGTATGTGCTTGGGCATGAGCCGATGTAAGCGTAAGCGCCTTTGTTAGGGGCGATAATCATAGCTTCACCTAAGCTCTTGTTGGTGTAACCCCAGTCGGCTGCCAAGCAGCAGTTACCCATAGCGAGGAAGTATTTACCATTGTTTGTCAGTGCGTTGACGTCGCTAACGCTAAAGCCTGGGTCTGACCAACTTGTCTCACCACCGTGGGCAGTGTAGTTGACGAAGTTGACACCTGTGTTCAAGCTTGCATAAGGCTGGTTGTAAGGAGTCTGCAGGAAGTTGTACACATTGGCGAAGCCGTGCTCTTCGTTGTAGTAGTAGTACATTGCGTACTGAATGGTTGGCTTACCGATTTTAGGATTGTATGTTCCATCCCAACCGGCGATGAGAAGGACATTGTCCAGATAGCTCGGATCCGGCATGGTGTACTGCTCATACATCAAAGATTTGTCAAGGACGTTCTGGAGTTCCTCAACTGTCTCGCAAGTGAAACGGCTGTGGTACATATCACCGAACACGTCGTTGCCTGCCACTGCATAGTAGTAAAGGTCGGTCACCTTGTTGGTTGCCTGACCGTTCTGTGATGGAGCGACCTGGTTCTTGTCACCGACGATGACAACCCATGTCGGGGCCTGACCGTTTGCAACACCCTCATTGTACTTGTCGGTGATGAAGGTCTTGATAGCTGCACCTGATGTTCCGATTTCGTCTGTGTAGTTGACATCCATGTAGAAACCTTTTTCAGTCTTCCATGTGATCCATGGCTCCAGAGTTGATTCGAACATACGGTTAGCGACAACCAAAACCTTTACAGGCACTGCCCAGAGGTCAGGGTGCTCATCGTAAACGTCAAGGATAGCTCTTTCGTTGAACAATGTAGCATAAACTGTTCTGAAGTAAGGGCTGTAGGTGTTGACCAAGGTTTTCTCTGTGAGAGCGAGGTCGGCGTTTTCGAATGTCACTTCAACATCGATGTCGTTGTAAACGCGGATGGTGTTGGTAGCGGCATTGTATCTGACAGCATTGAGCTGCAGAGCGCCGATCTGAACGCCACGCATTGTACCCATAACTGTAACCATAGCAAGTGGAAGATCCTCGTTGAAACCTCTTGTTGCATATGCTGCTTCGTTATAGGCGAATGGATTTTCTTTCTCGCTCTTGTTCTGTGATGGCTGCTGAGGATAGATTCTCTCAATGCCATAGTCGGCGAGTCTGTACTCTTTAACAGTGTAGTTCTTCACTGTCACAACCGGATTTGCTCCAAATGGAACAGCAATAAGCTCACGCTTTACAGGGACCTGAGGTTCACCGATGTTACCGGCAGGAACCGAATTGTCTAATGAGATGATTGAGAAATCACCCTTTTCTGTTGAAACGAGCTGACTCTCAATGCTGTTGAATGAGAATGTAGCGGTGAAGCCGCTCATTGTCACGTTCTGTGCGCCCTGAGCGTCTTTAGCTGTTGGCGCGAGGTCGATGCGACCCTGTGCAAAAGCCTGGAAGCCGAACATTACGACTACCAATGCCATTGCGAGCTTTCTGAGTTGTAATTTTTTCATTTTGAATTGATTGAATGTTAAATTATTTGAAATTTTAAATGATTTTATCTACAAAATTACCTGATTAAAGTCCGCAAAGATACTAATTTAAATTTAACTGCGGTATGTTTTTTGCCAAAAAATTAAAAAAAATCATTTTGATAAAATTCTCTTGTACTCCTTTTTGGAGTTCAGGACCTCTACAGCCTTCTGTATCATCTTGTCTTCCCTCATGACCACCTGATAGAATTTGTCGACATCCCAAACGTTCTGGGCTATCATTCCTTTCATCCTGAGTTTCACCCACATCTCAGAGCGCAAGTACTGTTCATCGTCCCAAGCCACGCCTTTGGTTTCGGCCATAGCCTTGAGACCGTCTATCATGTCATCAGTGACCTCGAAGTTTTTGTTGTATGAAGCGAAATCAGGGTATTTCTTATGTATGGCATCTCTGTTTTTAAGCACGTAGTCGATGCAATAGTTGTTGAACACAGTTTTTCTGATAAGGTCGGTAAGGAGCTTGCTGTTGTAGGTGGTGTCAGCCGGCATGAAGATGTCGGGCATTATGCCGCCGCCTCCGTAAACCGTACGACCGCTGTTGAGAGTGTAATACTTAAGCGAATCGGGGAAGTGTATGCTGTCGGCATGGTAATACTCGCCATGAGCCAGACGCTTGGTCATCTCTTTGAAATAATCCTCTGAACCCTTTTCGTAGGAACGCTGAATGCAACGGCCGGTCGGGGTGTAGTAACGCGCCGTGGTGAGTCGTATCTGAGCTCCGTCTGGAAGGTTAAAAGGTCGCTGCACCAATCCCTTGCCGAAGGAGCGGCGTCCGATGAGCACTCCACGGTCCCAGTCCTGGATAGCGCCCGATACGATCTCGCTGGCCGAAGCGCTGCCCTCGTCAATTAAAATCACCAGGTTGCCGTCACGGAAATCGCCGTCGCTTTCGGTGGCATACACCTGCTTGGGACTCTTCAGACCCTCAGTGAACACTACGGTTTTACCTTTACCAAGGAATTCATTTCCCAAGCTGAAGGCTGTCTGCAGATATCCGCCCGAATTGCCTCTCAAATCGAAAATCAGCGATTTCATGCCCTGCTTTTTGAGGTCGGACAGGGCTTTTTTGAATTCATCCAAAGAGTTTTGGGCAAACTGGTCCAGTTTGATATAACCTACATTCTTGTCGACCATGAAGTAAGTGTTGATGCTGTTCAACGGAATCTTGTCCCTTACAATCTCAAAGTCGATAAGTTCCTTGTCGTCGCCGCGCTTGATGCCCAGCATCACCTTGGTTCCCTTTTTACCGCGAAGATGGGAGGTCACAAATTCGTTGTTCACCTTTTTGCCGAAGGCGTCTTCCCCATCGATTGTCACTATTCTGTCGCCCGCCATGATGCCGACTTTCTCCGACGGACCGCCGGGCACTGCCGACACCACAAGAATAGTGTCGCGCAATATCTGGAAAGTCACACCTATTCCTTCGAAGCTGCCTTCCAGATTCTCGTTGGCTTTCTTCACATCTTTGGGAGCTATGTAGGTGCTGTGCGGGTCAAGAGCCTTGAGCATGGCCACTATGGCCTCCTCTGTCAACTTCGGCATGTCGGTGCTGTCCACATAGAAATTGTCAATCAAATACATGGTGGTAGCCATCTTTTGCGTAGTCTCGGCTTGAGAAGCCTTATTCTGAGCCACACCCAACTGACTGGCAGTCAACAATACAATTAAAAAAAGTCTCTTCATAGCCGGTAATTGCTAACTTCTAATTATGTCAAAAGTGTTATCGTCATTCATTCTAATGATAGTTGAAGCCTTGGGCTTGACAACCACATCATGGTAGAGGCTTACCACATAGTCGGCTGCATTTTTCATGTTTTCCGAGATGTCGATGAAATTGGACGGGGAAGGCTCTCCGCTGAGGTTAGCCGAGGTGGATGTGATGGGATGACCCAACCGTCTAATAACCTCTTTGCAGAATTCGTTGGTGGTGACACGAATGCAGACGCTGCCGTCAGCCGAAAGGTTCTTGGCCAGTCCCATCGACTCTTTGTATATGATACTCAATGGGTTTGTGGCAGATTTTATGAGGTCACCCACTATAGGTGACGGAGATTTGACGTAATCTTTGATGCGTTCGATTTCGTCCACCAGTATGATAAGACCTTTCTTGTCGGCCGGACGTTGTTTGATCTTTGAAATCCTGTCGATGGCACGCGGGTTGGTGGCGTCGCAGCCTATACCCCAGATGGTGTCGGTAGGATAAACTATAACCTTGCCCTCCGCGAGCATCTTCACACAAATATTGACTTCTTCTTCAAAAGTATTCATAATCTATTTGTAAGTTCTTTAATATCAATTAAATAAGCACAATCAAAATGGCCTTTAGGGCATTGTTTGTAGCCATGCAGTCCGCAGGGTCGGCATTTGAGACCGCTCCTCTCCTCCACCACTACCGAGTTTTCAGACAAAGGTCCGAAACCGAAATCGGCCACTGTCGAGCAGAAGATGGCTGTGGTGGGAGCATTCTGCGAGCTGGCCAGATGCATAGGTGAAGAGTCATTGACATAGTTCATGGCCGCGTCACGCATCAGGGCAGCCGACTCCAGAAGGTTCAACTTTCCGGCCAAGCTCTCCACATTTTTGCCTGCTACGTTGGCTATTATGCGGTCACAAAGGGCTATGTCATCTTTTCCACCTAGCAGGTATACCTTGGTGTCTTCGGGCACCAGCCTCAAAAATTTCTTCCAGCAGTCTTCAGGAAATTGCTTGGTAAACCAGAGCGAACAGGGAGCCACGCAGATATATCTTGATGATTTATAAGGCTTTACCTTTTCAAAAACCGCCTCACTAGGATACAGTCCAGGACGCATCGCCTTGTCGTCGGTCAGATGGGCTATCAGACGCTGGTTGCGATCCACCTCATGCAGCCCGTGCACTCCAATCTCATGTTTCACTTTATAGGTGAAGAAACAGCTGAAGGGGTTCTTGTCGAAACCCGAGGTCTCCTTCGCCTTGCCGAACGCTGTCAGCAGACCTGTAGCCGCATAGCGTTGCACATTGACTATCAAGTCGTAACCTTCGGCGCGCACCTTTTTCAGTATTGAAAGCAGGTTGCAGTATTTGTGGTCTTTCTTGTTCCAAACGTATACATTTTTCAGGAAAGGATGCCCTTCGAACAGACTTTCGTAGCCTTTCTTGATGAGCATATCTATCTGACTGTCAGGATAATAGACATGCAACTTCTCGCACACGGCGGTGGCCAGAATCACATCGCCTATCGATGCCGTTTGTATCACAAGGAACTTTTTCATGACTTTAAAACAAACTACAAAATTACTAATTTTTTTTGATATTATTCCTTTTTTTCTGATTATCTCTCAATCTGCTTAACTATCAAACTTTTCGACTACTTTAAACTTTACACCTTCCACTCTAAACTAATTTTTCGTATTTTTGCAAAAAATTTTTTCAGGCTTTTCAATATGTTGTTGATTTTAATAGCATTAGCGATAGGACTAGTCTACGCCTCGCTTTTGTACCTCTTTTCGAAGAAGTACAGCAAGCCGCTGACCGTGCTGTTGTTTGCCTTCCGCACCATAGTGGTGGCGGTGCCGGTGGTGCTATATGTCAACCCGTATATCAAGCAGAAAACAAGCAAGATCGAGCAACCCATCATAGTTTTCGCCCAAGACAACTCCGCCTCCGTTGCCATGACAGCCGACTCGGTCTACTACAAGCGGAATTATCCGAAAGCCCTTGATTCCATTCAGCAGGCGCTTGACAAGAGTTACGATGTGGAAACAGTGCTTTTCGGCAGCTCGGCAGGCAACGGTCTGTCCGATTCGGGCGAAATCAACTTCTCAGAACAATATACCAATGTATCAAACGCCTTGTCAACCATAGGCCGTCAGTATTACAAAAAGAACGTGGGAGCTGTGGTTTTGCTCTCTGACGGCATTGTAAACCAAGGTGTTAACCCAGAGCTCAATATTGACAATTACCCCTTCCCCATTTACACAGTCACCTTGGGAGACACCGTCGCCCACCCCAACACGGCCATCACTGAGGTGAAATACAACAAAACCGTGCCGGCCAATATGCTGTTTCCGTTGCGGGTGACAGCCAATGCCACCAACTGTAAAGGCAAGGACATGGATGTGAAGGTTAAGATGGACGGAGTGGAAGTAGGCTCTGCCAAGGCAAGCGTCAGCTCGAACCGCTTCTCTAAAACCTTCGATTTCAATATAGATTCAGAGAACGAAGGCACCAAACAAATTGACATCTACGCAGGCGACCGCAAACGCACCGTCTTCATCACAGTAACCGACAAGAAATATCGTGTGCTCTGCATAGCCAAGGCTCCTCATCCCGACATAGCCGCCATAAAATCGGCCTTGGACGACCATTTCGAGTTCGATGTGAAATATGGCGAAAGTGTTGAAAATATTGGTGATTACGACCTATTACTGCTGCATCAGACTGCCGATATCCGCCAGGATGTCGCCTTGCCTACTCTGTATGTGGTCGGGCCGGCAACCGATTTTGAGGTTTTCAACCAAGCACAGGACGCTGTGACTATAAAACACGGTGCTGTCAGCTCAAACCTCGACATACGCGGACGTTACAACAACGGTTTCGGGCTGTTTACCGTCAGTTCCGATATCAAAAACGAGCTGCGCACCTATCCGCCTTTGGCTTTGCCGCATCTGGAGATGATGTTCAACCAGCGTCACGACGAGTTGCTGCTGATGAACATTATGGACGTTGAGACCCCCAATCCTCTGATAGCCTTCTCGGCCGACGCCGGCGGCAACAAGACCGCCTTCCTTTTTGGAACAGGCTGCTGGCGCTGGAAACTGTACGAGTATTACCATCACAAAAACAACGATGGCTTCAACGAGATTTTCAACAAGACAGTGAAATATCTGCTTACTGAAAAGGACAAGGAGCTGACCGTCAATCATAAAGACAGCTACATCACCACCGAGAGCGTCAGCCTGACAGCCGAGTTGCGTAACCCCAGCCGCGAGTTGGTCAACGAGCCCGAGCTTAGCCTTACATTGAGAAACAAGAAAACGGGCGATTCGTACGACTACGTCTTCTCCAAAGGTGAGAACACATACAGCCTGAACATAGGAATGTTGCCAGAAGGCATATACAACTACTCGGCCCATGCCACTATGGGCGGAGTGGAATACAACGCCCGGGGCACCTTCCCTGTTGAAGCCATAGGCATAGAAGCCCAAGACCTGACAGCCGACATCAACCGCATGCGTTCGCTGGCTGACCAGACCGGAGGAAAGCATTATTACATCACAGAAATCCGCAAGCTGGCCGGTGATTTGAAAAACGACGAACGGATAACCTCCATCTCACGCGAAGAGACCCGTTACGACGATCTGATAAACATGAAGGCGCTGTTTTTCATTATCCTGGGAATAATCACCATGGAATGGGTGCTGAGAAAGATGTTCGGGATTTACTAAAGTTTGAAGTTTAATTAAAACTAATTATCAATATGAAAGTTGGAAATAACACTGTTGTGACATTGACATACACTTTGCACAACGACACAAAAGAAGGCGCTGTCATCGACCAGGCCACAAAAGACCGCCCGTTGGAGGGCATTTTCGGACACGGCATGTTTTTGCCACGCTTTGAGGAAAACCTGCAAGGTTTGGAACCGGGCGACACATTCGGATTCCGCCTCACTCCTGCCGAGGGTTACGGTGAGTTCAACCAGGAGATGGTATACACCGTCAAGAAAGACATGTTCATGGACGAGAAAGGCAACCTGAGCGAGCTCTGCAAGGAAGGCAACACCCTGCAGTTCAACGTGGGTGACGGCAACATTCTGCCGGGTACAATCAAGAAAGTCACTGCCGAACTGGTGGAGATAGACTTCAACCATCAGCTGGCCGGTGTGCCTCTCTTCTTCGAAGGTGAGATTATCGCCGTGCGCGAGCTTCGCGAGGAAGACATGGGAGGCGGTTGCGGTCATTGCCATCACCATCAGGAGGGTGAAGGCTGCGACAGCTGCGGTGGCGGTTGTGACAGCTGCAAGTAAAACCTTGACAAAACAAAAAAGCCGGATCTTGCGATCCGGCTTTTATTTTATACAGTTCTAATATTAGAAGTTGTAAACGAAACCAACTGAAAGGTCTGTGTTCTGGTTGACACCGACACCGAAGTTTGTCTGTTTGGCATCTTCAACCTTGTACTGTGTGTAACCGATTGAAAGAATGTTCAGATTTGCAATCATTGCAAAATGCTCTGTGAAGTCATAGCTGAAACCTGGGACGAGACCGACGCCGAAGCCTGAGGTCTTGTCATCACCATGTTTACCAAACATGAAAGCGACTTTCACATCACCGTAGAACTTGAAGTTGTCAAGCTGTGCGAAGACATAACGGAAGTAAGGAGCGAAAGCGAATGTTGAAGTCTTAACATCGTCACCGATAACCGGAGTCTCTTTCTTGTAACCATAACCCAATTCGAGACCAACGCCCATGTTATCTGCAAACATGTAACCTACGTTAGGTGCAATTTCGAAACTGAATTCTTTTGCGTCTGACATGAACTTGGTTGATGTCAAACCGATGTTACCACCGATGAAGAGGCCCTGAGCCTGACTGAACATAGCTGCTGCTACGAAAGCGATTGTGATAAATAATTTTTTCATTTTTAATAGATTTTAATTTTGCCTACTCTTTATGAGATTTTCGGCATCCTCTCTTTTGACGCAAAGTTACAGATTTATAACAATACAACGTGCTAATTATTTATCAACAACGGCTTATTTTTATCAACATTGATATACTACAGCGGTTCTGGCCACATTATAGATATTCATAAATACTTGATTATAAACCTGTTCAGATGGAAAAATAGTATTATTATTGATATTTCCAAAGCCTCCGTAGCAGGGGTCGTCAGTACTGAAAATTATGTGATAATCACCAGTTTTCTTGACATTGATTCTATAATTTGGTATGGACTTCTGTCCCCAATTGAAAACAAATATCAAATTATTACGCTCAAATACTATGGTTTTGTTGTCTTCATCTATATTCATCAACCATGCCGGATCGGATTGCAGCAGTTTGGTTCGCTTAACAAAATCGATCATAGCCTTGTCAAAATCACCCAGCCACTGGTATTTCAGATAGCCGTTGTCGGCCAGCGACCACTGACGTCGGGCGTATTTGTAACTCCAGCCGTTATCATAGCGTGGAAAATCTATCCATTCCGGATGTCCGAACTCATTGCCCATAAAATTGAGCCAGGCGTCACCGCCAAGGCTGATGGTAAACAGGCGTATCATTTTGTGAAGGGCTATACCCCGGTCGACTATTAGATTGTGGGAGTCTTTCGACATGGAGGTATACATTTCCTTGTCCATAAGCCTGAACGCCAAGGTCTTGTCACCCACCAGAGCCTGATCGTGCGACTCGGCGTAGGCTATGGTCTTGACATCAGGCATGCGGTTGGTCATGGTGTAGAAAAACTCGTGCATGTTCCACTGCTCATCGGTCTGGTCTTTGAGCACCTTTATCCAGAAGTCGGGCAGTCCCATGCCGAGACGGTAGTCGAAACCTATGCCGCCGTCTTCCATGGGAGCGCACAGCCCGGGCATTCCGCTCACGTCTTCAGCTATTGAAATATTGTGCTTGTCTATGTCATGAATCAACTTGTTGGCCAGCTGCAGATAGGTCACTGCGTCGTTGTCGACATTATCGCCGAAATACTTCCAGGGATCGTCGAAGGTGGCACCTATGCCGTGGTCGCGATAAAGCATGGAAGTGACGCCGTCAAAGCGGAAGCCGTCAAAACGATATTCCTCAAGCCAATACCTGACGTTTGAGAGCAACAGCTGCAAGGTCTCGGTCTTGCCGTAGTTGAAAAGCATGGAGTCCCACAACGGATGTTCACCTTCTCGCCCACCTTTTAAATATTGGTATTCTGTGCCGTCGAACAGGTTCAGGCCCTCGCGCACGTTTTTCACTGTGTGGGAGTGTACCAAATCCATAATCACCAGCAGTCCCATGCCGTGGGCGGTGTCGACCAGTTGCTTCAGCTCCTCGGGGGTGCCGAAACGCGAGCTGGCGGCGAAGAAATTCGACACATGGTAGCCGAACGAACCGTAGTAGGGATGCTCGGCTATAGCCATAAGCT
This sequence comes from Bacteroidales bacterium, assembly GCA_016282015.1. Lineage (GTDB taxonomy): Bacteria > Bacteroidota > Bacteroidia > Bacteroidales > F082 > Limimorpha. Next base: position 16,661 of record JAEEJS010000048.1, on the reverse strand, counting down.
GAACGGCGTTGTAGCCGTCGGCTTTGATGCGTGGCAAAATCTGTTCGGTAAACTCTGTGTAAGTGCCCACCCCTTCTCTCTCCTGCGCCATACCGACATGCGACTCGTATATTAGCAGAGGTTCGTCGCCCAGTTTAGGGGTTTTGTGGGTGAATTTGTAAGGATGCTCCGGGTTCCAGAACTGTGCGGAGAAGTCTTTGGTGACCCCATCCTGTACCACACGGTTGATGTACACCGGCAGACGTTCCTGCTCGCCTATGCTCGACTGCACCAGCACCTTTAACAGACTGCCATGTGTGAGCTTGTCTTTGTATTCCGAATCAGGCAGGAAGATGGTCCATATGCCGTCACCCTCGTCTGCGAGAGGATGGGAATAGCGGTTCCAATTGTTGAAGTCGCCGTAAATCGACATGTAATGTGCGCCGGGGGCCCATTCGCGGTACCACCAGCCTCGGCGCATACGGTCGTACTGAAAACCGAAGAACCGGTGCGCCGAGGCAAACGCGCTCAAGCTTCCATAGTGGTCCTTGATGGATTTCAGACGGTATTGATAACGGTCGTAGCGATGCTGCACCTCGTCAGCCACCGGGTTCAACCAACTGTCTTTTTCAACGATCTTCATTGTTTTTATGTTTTTGTTTTATAATTGTACGACTTTAACGTCCCTTGGCGACAATTTCACTTCAATTTTTTCATCGCAACCGCCCAGCAGACGTCTTGCGTCTTCGGGTATGGTCACTGTCACATTACGTTCTTCGTTCAGATTGAAATTGATGACAATCAGCAGCTTATCATCTCCATGATAACGCAAAAACGCATAAACATATTGCGGATCGAAATTATTGTACCACGGATTAGCCCACATCAGGTCGTAAAAGGCGCCCTGCATTATGGCCGGATGCGATTCACGGAAACTCATCAAATCACGATAGAAACTGAAAACGTGAGTACGTGAGTTGCGGTCTATCATGGCCGGCATGTACACGTAATCGAATATGGAGGTGCGTCCGTTGTCGGAATCGGCGGCGGCTTCGCCGTACTCCTGTCCGTTGTAAATCATAAACGGGCCGCGGTTCATCAAAGCCGACAATGCCACAAACGGAACCGCGTTCTCAGGGGTTTGCATGAAACAACGCGAGGCCAAACGCACTTCGTCGTGGTTCTCCATGAAGCGCAGCATCTTGTCGTCCATGTCGCCCAAGCCTTTCCAAACCTCGGAAATGCTGTCGGCCCTCTGTCCGAAACGGTAAATATTCTCAAGGGTGTTGTACAGACCCACCTTGTCGTAGAGATAATCGAATCCGGCAGCTATGTAACTCCGGTAGAGCTGAGGCTGATAAATCTCGGCTATCATCGTAACCTGGTACGATTTGCGAACCTCGGCTATCACCCAACTCCAGTATTCAGCCGGCACCATCTCCGCCATATCGGCACGGAAGCCGTCCACTCCCTTCGAGCACCAGAACTTTATAATCTCCCGCATCTTCAGCCAAGTGTCTGGTATGGGGCTAAAATACTTGCGACCGTCATGGTAGTCTATGCCGTAGTTCAACTTGGCGGTGTCATACCAGTCGTTCAGCGAAGGACGTGGCGAAAACACATCGTTACCCGTGACCTTGGCAGGAAACTCCTCGTAGCTGTCGTCGCCTGTCGGAGCCACAAACCGCTCATTCGGGCAGTAGTAGAAATTGTTATGCGGTGAAAACTGCAGGCTTTTATCGTCGTTTTTACCGAAATCGCCCTTGTACTCCCTGGCCACATGGTTTGGAACCAAGTCAATGATCACCTTCAGGCCGTGACTGTGAATCCTCTCCACCGTCTGTACGAACTCCTCCATCCTATTCTCCTCATTGTCAGCCAAATCAGGGTCGATATCATAGTAGTCGGTTATAGCGTAGGGCGAACCGGCCTTACCCTTGGTGACAGCGGCGCTGCTGTCGCGCCAGCCTGAATGGCGTATCACGCCAGTAAGCCAAATATGGCTGGCGCTCAACGATTTGATTCTCTCAATAGCCTCATCGCTAATGTCACTGAAGGTGCTGCAACGCTTTTCAGGCGTAGCACCGAACACTCTTGTTAAAAGTTGGTATATTATCATTTTTCAAGTATATCCAATATGAATGCATATTCCATTGCCACCTCGTGGAAAGGCTCAAAACGTCCCGACGCTCCGCCATGACCGTAGTCCATGTCGGTTTTCAGGTACAAAGGGTTGTCGTCGGCCTTCAGTTCGCGCAATTTGGCCACCCACTTGGCCGGCTCCCAATACTGCACCTGACTGTCATGCAATCCAGTCGACACAAACATGGCCGGATAGTCCTTAGCCTCCACATTGTCGTAAGGTGAATATGAAAGTATGTAGTCGTAATATTCTTTCTCGTTGGGGTTGCCCCATTCGTCGTACTCGCCCGTTGTCAGCGGAATGCTGTCGTCAAGCATGGTAGTCACCACATCCACAAAAGGCACTTGAGCCACTATGCCGCGGAACAGTTCAGGCGCCATGTTGGCTACCGCTCCCACCAGAAGTCCGCCTGCGCTTCCGCCCATGGCGAACATCTTTCTGCTGTTGGTGAAGCCTTCTTTAATAAGGTATTCACCGCAGGCTATAAAGTCGGTGAAAGTGTTTTTCTTCTTCAGAAGCTTACCGTCCTCATACCACCAACGGCCCATCTCCTCTCCTCCGCGAACGTGTGTGATAGCCCACACAAAGCCTCTGTCGAGCAGGCTCAGCCTTGATATGGAGAAATAGGCATCCATGCTGTTGCCATACGAGCCATAGCCGTACAAGACCAGCGGATTTTCGCCGTTTTTGACCAGACCCTTCCTGTAGACCAGCGAAATAGGCACCATCACCCCGCCTTTGGCGGGGGCCATCAGGCGTTCGGTCACGTAATCCGAAGGATTGAATCCTCCCACCACCTCCTGACGTTTCAGCAACTCGGCCTTTTTCTCCACCATATCATACTGATAGACGGTGGCCGGAGTGGTCATTGAGGTGTAGATGTATCTCAGCTGATGAGTGTCAAATTCCGGATTGGCCGAGGTCTCGACAGTGTAGGCCGGCTCCCCGAAGTTGATGTAATGATCTGTCTTGCCGTCCCAGCTCATGACTCTCAGGTTGACCAAGCCTTGACAACGCTCCTCTATCACCAGAAAATCGTTGAAAATGTCGTAGTCTTCAATCAACACATCCTCGCGGTGCGCTATCACCTCCTCCCAGTTTGCCTTTTCGGTGGCTCCTACCGGAGTGCGCATGATTTTGTAGTTTCTGGCGCCGTCGGCATTGGTCAGAATATAGAAATAATCGCCGTAATGCCCCACTCCGTAAAGCAAGTCGTGCTGTCGGGGGTTGAACACCCTGAACTCGTCTTTCGGACGGCCGGCGTCTATGAAGCGTATCTCCGAAGTGAGGGTGCTTTCCAGAATAATGACTATGTATTTCTCGGATTTTGTCTTGCTTACGAAAGCATAAAAAGTGGCGTCGTCCTCGTAGTAGACCTCCACATCGTCTTTTGGGTCTGTGCCTATCTCATGACGCATTATACGGCATGAACGCAGCGACTCGTCTTTGACCGAATAGAACACGGTTTTGTTGTCGTTGGCCCAGACCATATTGCCCGAGGTGTTCTGTATGACTTCCGAAAACATCTTGCCGCTGGCTATCTCCTTGAAGAAAATCTGGTACTGACGACGGCTGACTGTGTCTATGCTGTATGCTATCAGTCTGTTGTCGGGGCTTATGCTGTAACCTCCCACATCGAAGAAAGCATAGCCTTTGGACATCTCGTATCCGTCCAAAAGCACCTGCTCGTCGGCTGAGGAATGAGCCACTTCGTTTGAAATTATGGCAGGGTTGTCTCCCGCCTTGGCAGGCTTTCTGCAATATAGCGGATACTCCATTCCCTCTTCGAAGCGGGTGTAATACCAATAGCCATGATGTTTCACAGGCACCGACATGTCATCCTGCTTAATGCGGCCGGTAATCTCTTTAAACAGCTGATCCTGAAGAGGCTCGGTATGCTTCATCATAGCTTCCAGATAAGTGTTTTCAGCCTTCAGATAGTCAATAACCTCAGGATTTTCGCGTTCTTTCAGCCAATAATAGTTATCCACACGAGTATGACCGTGTATTGTCATCTCGTGTGGTATCTTTTTTAAAGAAGGTTTTGTCATAATTAGAAACTGAGTGTCAGGCCGAGGCTCGGCATCAGCGGCAACTGATATATTTTCTCGCTGGTTATGATATCTACGTAGAAGATGTTGTCTCTGTTGTAGACGTTGGTGATACTGAAGTCGACCTCCAGTTGGGTATGTTCGCTGAAGTAGAATTTGCGTTTCACATCTATGTCAAGACGATGGTACCAAGGCAGCTGGCCTTTGTTAAGCTCACCGTAGATGATGCCTGTGTCGCCCGATGTGCCAATGATGCTCATGCCCATATCGTCAAACTGGTAGTGCTCGTAGAAGCCGCTCACCTGTGTGAACGGGAAGCCCGAACCCAAGTTCCAACGGCCGCTGAACTCCCACTGACGGCGTGCACCGCCTGTGTAGGTCACAAGTATATTAATATTGTGACGACGGTCGTAGTGAGTGCGGTAGTTGATCAGGTCGCCGAACTCGTTCTCGTAGTTCTTGTTGACATAGGCCAACGAATAAGCCATCCAAACATACCATCTCATATACTCATATTTCAACGAGAAGTCCACTCCGTATGCCTTACCGTTCTCCACCATGAAGTCTTTCCAGAGAATCTCAGGAGTGCCTGGAGGGAAGTTGGTTGACGAATAGAGCTGGTTGCGGTTCATGCTTGTCAGCTGTACGAAATCTTTCAGGTAGCCTTCAACATTGAGAGTCACATTGTCCATCACGTCAAACTCTGTACCAATGATGAAATGGTTGGCCTTCTGCAGACGTGAGTCCACTTTCTTGCCGTCGAATGTCTTTGGAATGCTCTCCTGTCCCGAAAGGAAGCCGTAGAAGAGGTTGACCACGTCGCGGTCGCTGTTGGCTGCGATGAGGTTCTGCGAGTACATACCTGCAGCCGCCTTCACGCGGAACCAGTCGTTGACGTTATACTTGATGGCCAGACGAGGCTCCGGTGAAATCTCAGCCAGTGAAGCGTACCACTGTACACGCAAGCTAGGCTCGATGATGAGTTTGTTGATCTGCCATTTGTATTTGATGAAGGCGCCCAGCTCGGTGGTATTCTCGGTCTGGTTAAGCTTGATACCGTTCGACTTGGTGTAGTCGAACACTGTCTTGAATCCCAACATCTCGACACCGTACTTCAAGGTGTTCTTGCCGAGGAAGTATGAGAATGTGAAGCCAGCGTTGAAACCGTCAATAGAACTTGAACGTCCGGGGTTGTTGGCCTCGGTCAGGCCGGCCTCATATTTTGAATAAGCCACATTACCTTCGATGAGCACTGGCGACTTGCCCGGAATGAGCACGAAGTTGGTACCGCCTCCGTACGACTTCCAGCTGAAGTCTGAAATGGCCTTGTAGTTGTTAACCTGGTCGTTGAAGCTGAAGCCGAAGAAGTTGATCTTACTGCCGTTGGCTGTGTTGAGTGATATCTTGCCGTACACATCCTGGAAGTTGTATGGCAGCACTTCTTTCACTATCGAGCTGTATATCGACTGGCTGGTTTGCTCCAGGTATGAGTTCTTGGCCGAAATGATGAACGACATGGTCATATCGTCGTCCTTCTTGGCTTTCTTGAGAGGACCTTCCACCATGATCTTGGCGCCGAAAGTGGTGCCGCCGATTTTTCCTGAAATGCGCTTCTTGTTACCGTCGCGGGTGATGATGTCCATAACAGAGGAGACTCTGCCGCCGTATTCAGCGCCGAAACCTCCGGTGTAAACCTCTGCGTTACGAATGATGTCGGTGTCAAAAACCGAGAAAAGTCCTATGCTGTGGAATGGGTTGTACACTATCATACCGTCCAGGAGCACCTTGTTTTGGATAGGGGCACCTCCTCGTATGTAGAGCTGTCCGCCCTGGTCACCGGTGAACACCACGCCCGGCAGCACCTGCAGGTACTGCGCGAGGTCGGCCTGGCCGCCCACTGTAGGAATCTTGGTGATTGTCTTTGGAGTGATGTTGACCACCGAAGTCTTGGTTTCGGTACGGGCTTCTATCTTGTCGGCGGTGATGCTCACAGCCTCCAGCTGGATGGACGCCTCCGACATGCTGAATTTCTTGTTCAAAATCTGCTGTCCTTTGACAGACACTTTCTCGGCTATGGTGTCGTAGCCCACCATGGTCACAGTGATGATATACTCACCGTCCGGGACACGGGTGATACTGAAATAACCGTTGATGTCGGTGGTTGAACCGAAAGTTGTGCCTTTCAGAAACACATTGGCAAACATCATAGGCTCACCGTTCGATTTCTCGTAAACAAAACCTTTAATGGAGTTGTCTCCCTGTGCAAAAGATATAATGCCGGTCATCAGCATAACGACCAGCATTATAATCCGTCTTGTATTTTTCGTAATGATATTCATTTCTTGCAGTTTTAAACAGAAATTTTAAAATCGTGCAAAGATAATGAATTTTTTATTACAAGTGAAACAATTTTTTAAAATCAATCATCATCTCCTGAATAGGACGAGATAATCTCAGTGTCATCATCCATAATGACGATACTGTCGTACTTGTTTTCGTAAGCCCAGTAACCCAAAGCGAAGAGTGCCACGGCTAAAAGGGTTCTCAACCATTTGTTGATAGGCATCAGGCACACTCCTATTATTATCAGCAGCACAGGCCACATTTTTCCGACGATGTGCCAATCCACATCGAAATCGAAGAAGGTGATCAAAAGTGCGATAGCACCTATTATTATCAGAAAGACACCTCTGCTGAAGCTGTCGTTAGTGTTGTTTTCATTATTGCTCATTGTTCTTGTTTTGTTGAGATTTAACAATAATTACCACTCCAACCATGATCAAGGTCACAGGCCACAGTTTCCAGATCCATGTCACTGACACGAAGTTGTCGAGCAGCGCGATGATGCCTATGAAAATCAGCACCAGACTGGCTATCAGGGCTCCGTTGTTGGTTTTTTGCCTTATTTCATTCGGTGTGATGTCGACTGAAGCGTCTTGTGCAGCATATTCCTGACCTAAAACGTTTTCTTCAGGTGCCACTATCCAAAGGATGATGTACAGCCAGAATCCGAAGCTGCCGCATATTGTAGCCACTACGAAGAGAACACGCATCAGGGCCACATCTATGCTGAAATAGTCTGCCAAACCCGCGCACACACCCGCCACCACTCTGTTGGTGCGGGAACGTTCCAATTTTTTAGTGTTATTTTCCATTTTATATCAGTATTATATTTGTCTTTTCTAACCAATAACGAAGTATTTCGTATTTTGCTGCATGAAAATACAAAAATTTCAAATCATGGTAAAAAGAGCAATTATTCTTTTCCGAATCTCTTGAGGAACGGGCCCCTGTCTTCGGCCGGCACGTCCTTGAGCAGCATCTCCAGCTCATCCAAAGGATAATCGGTAAACTTGAGAAGCAGCAGTCCGTCGAGAGTGTCGTTGAAATCCGGATCCACGTTGAAACACAGGAACTTGGAGTTGATCTTCAGATACTTCTTGAACAAAGTCGGCATGCGATAGTCGCCATTGCTGAGCTTCATCAGGTAACGGTCGAACTTCTCGACAGTGTCCATGTTCTTCTCCATAAGGACGTCCACGTCGCACTTGTTGAAGTCGGGAGTGAACGGTGTATGCGGCTTGAACAGCTTTGACAGCTCTTCGTTTGTGTGTTTGGTCTTGACGTAATAAACCATGAGGCTCTGGTAGAACTTCGGATACCAACTGCTGATGCTCACAGGGCCGATGAAATAGTTCATGGCCGGATAACGCATTATGGTATACATAAGTCCTTTCAGCAGCAACATAAGCGGAAGTATGTCCTTCTGGTAGTCGACAGAGACAAACGAACGGCCCAACTCGATGGTTTCCTTGAGCATGTTCTCAAGCGACGGGTCTATGTCGAAGAGCGAGTTGACGTAGAAACCCTTGATGCCGTATTTCTCCATTATCTCGTTACCCATGCCGAGACGGTAACCGCCGGCAATCTTCTGCTCATCGGTATCCCAAAGGATAAGATGTTTGTAGTAAACATCGTATTCGTCGGTGTCTATCTGTTTGCCTGTACCCTCGCCCACCGCGCGGAAAGCCTCCTCACGACGGCGTCCTATTTCGTGTATGACACGCGGAATCCTATTGTAATCGGCCAGGTAGCACTCAAAGTTGGCCGTGGTGAACAGCAAGGAATCCTTGCGTATCGAGCTCAACTCGCGAGCCAGCTCCGACGGGCGGAATGGCGGGTCGATTGGGTCGTTGACGCGTGAGCGGAATTTCTTCAACTCGGTATATATGTTAGCCTCCAAAGCGTAACTTCTGCTTCTCAGATATTCAGCCAGGGCCTTAGGGCTCTCGTACTGTGCAATCTCAGCCGGAAGAATAGGCTTGCCTATCTTCATTATGATTTTCTTGTTGCGCTTGTTCAGCATCTCCTTCACCAAACGGGCTGTGCCGAGCAAGGAGTGAATCTTGGCCAGGATGTAGAATTTACGGGAGTTGGTACCGTCGAAATAAACAGGAATGACCGGCACCTGTGTCCTCTGTATGATCTTGGCTATCTGTGGCGACCACGGGATATCCTCCGGGTAGCTGTGTCCGTGATAACGGGCCACCTCTCCTGCCGGGAACACACCCAAACCGTGACCGTCGGTGAGCTGCTGCAGTGAAGCCTTGATGCCTCCGGTGCTGCCGCCACCCCAATCCTTGTTGTTCTCAAAAGGATTGACAGAGAAAAACACGTCTTTCAGATTCGGAATGTATGAAAGAATGAAATTGGCCATTATTTTGAAATCGGGGCGCACTCTTGAAATGACATCGTAGAGTATGATGCCCTCCATGGCTCCGAACGGATGATTGCACACGACAATGAAAGGACCTTCGGCAGGAATGCCCTTCAACTCGTTGGCATTGACATCACATGTGGTGTTGTAATGGCGCAACATATCCTCCGTAAACTCTTTACCATACAAATCGGCAGAAGGAGTATACAGACGGTTGATCGTCCTAAAACCCAAAATTCTCAGGGCCAAAGCCACAACGGGCTTGGTTATGGGGCTCCAATGAAGGTAGCGCACCAAATCATCACTCGTTATAAGTTTCCTAATATTCTTCATACAAAATGCAAAGATACAATTTTTTTTAATACACAACATATTTTTATTTTTTTAATAATCTTCGTCGAGATGTTGGCATTTAAAAAACTTTTCATATATTTGCCGAATGTATTTATTGGAATTAATCAACTAAAAATATTGCATAATGAAGAAGATCTTATTACTTGGTGATGAGGCCATTGCGCAGGGCTTTATTGATGCCGGAGGCAGTGCCATCAACAGTTATCCGGGCACTCCTTCTACACAGATTACGGAGTATGTAATTAACTCTAAACAGGCCAAGGAACTCGGCATCAGAGCCAACTGGTGCGCCAACGAGAAGACGGCTCTTGAGGCTTCCCTCGGCGTCGCTTATGCCGGCAAACGCGCCATGACATGTATGAAGCATGTCGGACTTAACGTGTGTGGCGACCCATTTATGAACGCCGCCATCATTGGTACCAAGGGCGTATTGATAGTCGTTGCCGACGATCCGAGCATGTTCTCGTCACAGGACGAGCAAGACAGCCGTTTTTACGGTCACTGGGCCATGATACCGATGTTGGAGCCTTCCAACCAGCAAGAGGCTTACGACATGGTTCATTACGGTTTTGAGTTGAGCGAGCAGCTCGGCACTCCGGTTCTTTACCGCATCCCTACACGTCTGGCACACAGCCGCGCCGGCGTTGAGCTGAAACCTGTCCGCAAGCAGAACGAGCTCACAGAACCGGCCGACGCAAAGTCGTTCGTGCTCCTTCCTGCCAACGCCAAACGCCTTTACAGACAGCTGATAGACAAACAGCCTACATTCACAAAGATGTCTGAGGAATCAGGATACAACAAGTTCATTGATGGTCCAGACAAGAGCATAGGCATCATTACCACAGGCATAGCATACAACTACCTCATGGAAAACTTCCCTGATGGAAAATGCCCATATCCAATAGTGAAGATAACACAATATCCGTTGCCGTTCAACATGCTCAACCGTCTGTATGACGAATGCGGCGAGATCCTCGTTCTCGAAGACGGACAGCCTTTCGTAGAGGAGCACATCAAAGGTTTCCTCGGCAAGGGCAAGAAAGTGAGAGGCCGTCTTGACGAGACCATTCGCCGTGACGGAGAACTCAATGCAGAGAAAGTGGCCAAGGCATTGGGAATTAAGACAGAATCAACATTAGCAGTACCGGAAGTCGTGACCAACCGTCCTCCAGCGCTCTGCCAGGGATGTCCTCACGTTGACAGTTACAACGCCTTGAACGCCGTCATGGCCAACCATAAAGGCGGTAAGGTGTTCGGCGACATAGGCTGCTACACTCTGGGATTCAACATGGGAGCCATCAACACAACAGTGTGCATGGGAGCATCTATCACCATGGCCAAGGGAGCCAGCGAGGTGGGCATCTTCCCAAGCGTGGCTGTAATCGGTGACGGCACCTTCGGTCACAGCGGCCTTACCGGTCTTATGGACTGCGTCAACGAAAAGGCCAATGTGGTCGTTATGATTCTCGACAATGACATCACAGCTATGACAGGCGGTCAGCCTTCATCGGCACACAACAAGATCCGCCGCATTTGCGAAGGCCTCGGAGTGGAGCCTGAGCACATCCGCGACATCGTGCCGCTGCCTAAAAACCATGACGAGAACGTGAGGATTATCGAAGAAGAAGTGAATTACAACGGTGTTTCTGTAATCATACCTCACCGCACCTGCATCGTCGAGCTTAAGAAACATTTGAAGAAATAACCCATTAAAAAAGAAGTCAATATGAAAAAAGATATCGTTTTGTGTGGTGTTGGTGGTGACGGCATCGTGTCAGTTGCCAAAATCATCTCAGATGCTGCCCTCAATATGGGTATGAACCTGAAACAATCGGAAATCCACGGCATGTCGCAGCGCGGCGGCTCGGTGTTCTCACACCTGCGCTTGTCAGACGAACCTATCTTTGCCGATGTCATACCAGAAGGCAAGGCCGATATAATTCTGTCAAGCGAACCGATGGAAGCCCTGCGTTATCTGCCATGGCTCAGCAAGGAAGGTTGGGTGATAACCAACTCCGACCCGTTCATCAATATAAACAACTACCCGGACATTGAGAAGGTGTATGCCGAGTTAAAGAAACTCAATCATGTAGTGTCGTTCGATGCCAGCGAGATAGCCAAACAGCTCAAGGCACGTTCGAACATGGTGCTTTTGGGCGCCACAGTGCCTTATCTCGGCATCTCTATGGAAAAGGTTGAAGAGGCCATAGCACATATCTTCGGCAAGAAAGGCCAGGATGTGGTAGACCTTAACGTCCAGGCAGTGAGAGCGGGATACGAGGTAGCGAAGAGATAGCATTAGCTATTAGCCATTAGCCATTAGCCATTAGTAGAGACGTACGGGTGTGCGTCTCTACATTTGATTAATTCAAAAATAAAATCATTATGAAAAAATTAACACCTTACTTGACAGCATTGTTGTTTCTGATTTCTTGCGGAAACAACGCTCAGAAAAAAGAGGCCGAGAAACCTGCTGAACCGGTATATCTGTACGGCATCTGCATAGATTCACTCGACGTCAAGGAGGATGTGGTGAAGAAAAACGAGTTTCTGGCCAACATCTTGCTAAGAGAAGGTGTAAGCTACAACACCATCAACCAAATCGACAGAAACAAACGCGACGTCTTCGATGTCCGCAAGATAAGGGTTGGCAACAAATACGCCTTCCTCATGACTCGCGACAGCATACCGCAGGCAAAATACTGGATTTATGAGATTGACAATATCAACTACGCAGTGTTCGGTCTCACCGACTCACTTCCGGCATGGCGAGGCGAAAAGGAAGTAATCAAAAAAATAGAGCATGTAGGGGTTGAAATCACAAGCAGCCTTTGGAATGCCATGGCCGATGCCGGCTGCGATCCCAACCTCATACTCGAACTTTCCGACATCTATGCATGGACTGTCGATTTCTTCGGCATACAGCCCGGCGACTCCTGTAAGGTAATCTACGAAGAGCGTTTTATTGCAGGTGACACTGTTTCTTGCGGTATAGGTAACGTTTTGGCAGCTTATTTCAAAAGTGGCGGTGACGGGAAATACGCCTTCTGCTTCACACAGGACGGTCGCAAGGAATATTTCGACGAAAATGGCGACAACATGCGAAAGGCCTTCCTGAAGGCTCCGCTCAACTACCGTCGCATAAGCTCAAAGTTCTCCAACAACAGAATGCATCCGGTTCATCATGTTGTGCGTCCGCATCACGGTGTCGATTACGCAGCGCCCACCGGCACTCCAGTGCAATCGATCGGTGACGGCACTGTAGTAGAGAAAGGCTGGGACAGAAAAGGCGGCGGCAACTACATCAAGATAAAACACAACAGCACTTATACCACCACCTACATGCACCTCAACGGCTTTGCCAAAGGTGTTGCGAAAGGCTCGAAAGTGAAACAGGGTCAGACCATTGGATATGTGGGCATGACGGGCACAGCCACAGGGCCGCATCTCGACTTCCGCCTACAGAAAAACGGCACCTACATCGACCCGCTGAAGTTTAAGTCGCCAAGTGCCGATCCTGTAAAAGACGAAAACATGGCGCAATACAAGATTGCTGTTGATTCGCTGATGATGGTGCTTAAAGAGCATTAATGCCAGTGATTAAAGACTATGTGAACGCCAATCTCGAGAAAGCCGTAGTTTTCTAGGCTTGGCTTATCACACAGTCTTTAATCTATTATATAACGCTTTCGATTAATCACTATCCGAACGCCAGTGAGTCAGCGGCAAGCTCCGAGTACTTTACGGCGTCTTTGAAACAAACCATTGCAGCGTCGTCGTCGAGAAACACCATGATGTTGAGAACGCTGTCGATGAGGATGAGCGCACTGTCGAGGTCGGAAACTGCAACATTCTGTGCCTGCTGGTAATAGCGTTTTGCGCGACGCAAGTCAGAGTCGCACGACGAGAGTGCAAAGAGTAGCGCGAGAATTATGACGAGATGTTTTTTCATGGGGCAAAGATTGTGAAAAATGTAATCAAAGGCAATATTGTTTTAACTTATACAAACATTGTCATTACCACTGGCAACAGTGTGGTTGAACCATCTCGGCGATAATCCTTAGTGTATATCAGGAAACGTTCTCCAACGCGATCTGAATATTTATCGCAAAATGCATCCAACGAAGCATGTGTCTTGTAACCGGAAGATTTAACTTCCAAAGGAAAAATTTTGGCTCCACGTGATAGCAGGAAGTCAATTTCATAATTGTGCTTGCCACTATCTGTTGGCCATGTGTGGTAAAATAGTCTGTTTCCCGATGCCGTAAGCATCTGTGCAACAATATTTTCATACACATATCCCAAATCTGCAGACAGTTTGTCGCTTAGCAATCTCTGATATATTGTATTTTCGGTAACGTCTTTATCCCAGAAAGCCAGTGTTATAAACAAACCTGTGTCGTTAAGGAACATCTTATACCGTCCAAGATCCTCATGCAGTGCCAATCCTACGTTAGGGTCATCTGCATGGTGCGAGAAAACAACAACATTTGAGTCTTCCATATCCTGTAAAATCTCTTCAACGCGTTCCTGCTTGCCTTGCTCGATTACGCTTGATATTTGATATCGTGATGCATTCCCGGTCAGTTGTGCCGGTACAGCATAAAACATTCGCGTTGCTTTGCCAGTTGGATCAATTTTCCTGAAATCATCGGCATATAGTTCAATGATTTCACGCTTTACTGCATCAACTGCACTAAGATTGTTTGTGCTTAAATACTCATTTATCGCTTGTGGCATACCGCCAACAAGCATATACAATCTGAAATCACGCAGTAGTTTGCGAATTACGGCATCACCCAAAGGCTGTTTGACATTATAAGCCTCACGAAGCATATCCACGGTTACATTGTCACCAAGTGCCCATCGGAATTCTTCATAATCCATCGGATGCAGTGTCAGACGTGTCTCTTCGCTCGGAATACGAATATTCTTAGTATTCTTCTTTATTGATAGAAGCGATCCTGTTTCAATGTAGTCGTAGCGATGGTCATTTACCAGTTTCTTTATAGCTTGACGTGCCAACGGGCAATCTTGTACTTCATCAAATATTATTACAGATTTGCGCGGCGTGAGTCTCTTGTTGTAATGATACTGAAGCTGAAAAAGCAGATTGTCCAAGTCCGATATGTCTTTGAACAAGTCCCTCACTTCTTGAGCGGCCTCAGTAAAGTCAATCATAATATACGATTCATACTCACGACGAGCAAATTCTTCGGCAAGCGTAGATTTTCCTACTCGACGCGCGCCTTTGATGAGCAAAGCTGTTTTACCATCACGCTCCTGTTTCCATTGGAGCATCTTATCATATAACTTGCGTTTGAAAACTCTTTTTTCCATATTAGCAGAAAATTTCTGCAAAGATACAACTTTTGCCTAAATTCTCTGAATTTATTTTGTTAAAAACGCCGAATATCTCAAAATTGTGCTGTTTGTTGTACAAATCCTCATGATTTTTTATACTCAATTGTACCAAAATCTCACATTTTAATCATTTGCCATTATCGAATCGACATAATGCTGCCTATCCTCGAAGGAGATGTCGTGGAAGCAATAGACATCATTCCAGAGGTAGGTGCGGTGGCCGGCGCGGTACAGGGTGAAGGTTTCGGCATTCACCATGAAGTCGGCTTGTCCCATTGCCCAATCTGATTCGAAACGGAAAAACGGTGTGTTGCCGTCTATGTCTTTTTTGCACGACGTGAGTTGCCTCAGATAGGGCTTGGTGTCGATAAACGGAATGGGATGGAAGTAGAACCAAGCCATGCTGAGACAATCCCAGTGGAGGCTTTTGATTTCGGGATTCTCCTTTGTGACAATATAATGGTTGAAGTTGTCGGTGAAGAACACCATAGAGTTGTCTCCATCGTATTTTATGATGACATCGTAGGTCGGACCGTCTTGTAGCATGTTGGACTCTTCCAACCGAAGCACGCTTAGATGGAACGACACCCACTTATGCTCTTCGGCAAACGCCAGCGACTGGCTCACGAAGGCGGAGTCGGGCTTGATGTAAGGCTCAGGCGTTGCCGCCTGCTGCGTTTCGACTATGTTGTTTACACAACAAAACGCAGCAAGCAGCAAAAACACAGTTGGTATTAATAATTTGAGACGTTTCATTCTTTAATAATTCGTTCTGTGAACTCCGAGCCGTTGGACATTCGCACTTTGATCAGGTATAAACCTGGAGTGAGGTTGGCGATGTTGATGGTTGACGATTGAGAAGTTTCAGGAAACGTCTCTACAACAAGGCGGCCGTCAATGGAATAGATTGCGACGGATTGGCATTCGGTGTCATCTGCAAAATTGATATTCACAACGTCTTTTGCCGGGTTTGGACAAACAAATATTTCATTTGCAAAGCTGTTTTCCCCAACTGCATCAAAAGTGCAATCGTCATAATTCGGATTTTGCCAGATAAGCTCATCGTTTTGATGGAAGCATAATGTACAATAATATGCTCCACAAATACCTGCGCTACCACTATAGAGCAACCCCAAATCGCTGCCAATTCCTTCAATCCATATCTCGGCAGCGGTAATAATGCCAAACCAACCATATTCCAATCCAAACCAGAACTTTTTCCTGTCAACACCGCCAATATGCTCTATGCTTATGGAATCAACAATATTATAATGGTATTCATCAGCCCAGAGTCCACACCATAGGGTATCACCTACATTGGCAGTGAAGTCATATAATAATATTTCCCTTTGATTATTCAACCGTTCCCATACCTTGCCGTTGTCTTCCCTGAGCACTGAAAACAGATGTGGAGCGCCTCCGTTGGTGATTCCCATGAGTTTGGCATATCGCACATCATCGATGATGGTGTCGCCCGAAAACCAATTGACATTGTTGTAATAAGTGTTATACATACCCACCGTAACATCGAGTGTGTTCCATACATTGCCTTCTTGAATGATAGGCACATATTCTTGAGCATACACCGCTACACTTCTCGTCATAAGCAGTAGCGCAAATATGGTATAAAGATTTAGTTTTTTCATAGCTGTAAGTTTAATTAATAAATTTCAATTTGCAAATATTTTGTCAACGTGTCACAACCAGTTTATTAGTTAGGCTGTGTTCTTCACATTTTATAGTCAGAATATACACACCTACAGGTAGTTTCTGCAAGTCTATTACATGCCGCCCGCACTCGCCTTGCACATTTTGTGTGTAAACCTCCAAGCCCATGTTGTTGGTAAGAGTAATGACGGCGTTGTTGAAGCCTTCTGGGAGGGTGTAGTCAACCGCCACCCATGCGTTTGCGGGGTTAGGATGAATCTCCAAGCTAACCGCATTTTCGTTATCCTCAACTTCTCCGACATTGTCGTAATCGAAGATGTCGGTGATGTGATAAACCCAGAAATTGATGCCTGAGCCAGGCATATTCGCGTTGTAGGGGCAGTTG